>CBFIHE010000010.1:0-80846 GCA_965662345.1 Salibacteraceae bacterium | reverse complement strand
AATTTGTTATCCAATACATCACTCCCTTCTAGTAAAAATTGCAATTCAATCTTTCCATTGGGAAGCACTTTATAAGATTGAGGTATGTTTGATTGGAATTGAACAATAACATCTACAATACCAAAAAGTGACTTTGGAACATAAGTCTGGAAGATTGAATTGTTTCCATCTGTTTCCATAATGTTACTCGGTTTAGTGTTTGTATACTCGATAAAAGTTTCGAGGTCTTTGTTCTTTAATAATTACGCACAACGTTACGGCCAAGATGCGTGCGTTATTGATTTAGTAACATGGTCAGCATGCATTTTGGCCAGTGTTGTAATTAGTTTACTTCTCAAACAGGGCAGAACTAACGACCTATATGGTCTAATCACGGTTAGTTCTCTAATCGCCTCTAAACGTAGTTGAAAGTTAATCAAAGTAATTATCAAAAGAAACCAGATTCATTAACTAACTCATGAATTTATATCCTACGGTTGGATATGAATCGTTAGTTAGTGTTTTTGAAGAGTGAATGCTAAAAGTAAAGCCTTTGCAGCGAAAAGAAACATATGCGCATAAAAAAGCCAGCCACTGCAAAAATTGCATTGTGACTGGCACCACTAACCACCTAACTAGAGCCGGAACTAGGGCCAGATACCCTTTTGTGCTTGGGAGTGTCGTTTACACTTGGCGTTGACAATTAGCCACGCGATACAACAGCGCGGGGTTTCAGGTATTAAGATTACTGCAGGCCTATTCTCTATACAGCGCTTGCGCGTTGTTCTAGCGCTCCCGATAAATCGGGATTAAGAACCACTAGTGATTCCTTGCGTGAATACCCTGTGGTTCAATAATCGAATGGGCGGCTAGGGTGGTTGTATTTGGTAGTAAGACTGTGTGGTTGAGAATTAGCCTTGCGATACAATCGCGCGGGAGCGGTGAGCGGTGGTAAGTGAGAGACCAACTCTGCCCATTCGACAGTTAAAAATCTCTTAATCAGACATTTTATCAGTTTAAGTTGTTGATTATCAGTCAGTATGTCTTGCTTTTTGTGCTGGCACAGAACTCGCAATAGTGTTTCTGAATTTGATTTTGAAAAACATTAAAACAGAATAACATGAGAACTTTAGTTAAACACAATCCTTGGACTTCTTTGTTAAACGATTCATTCTTTCACGATCCATTTGAAGGTGGAAGAACGGCCCTGCCGGCAGTAAATATTTCAGAAACGGAAGAGCATTATTTAGTAGAGCTATCAGTACCTGGAAGAAAGAAAGAGGAATTCAACATAAAAGTACGTGAGAATAAATTGGTCATCTCACACAAGGTAGAAGCGAAAAGTGAGAAAGACACTAAGAAGTACTCGTTGAGAGAATTCGTTAGTAGTTCTTTCGAACGCAGCTTTACACTACCTAAAGGTAAGGTCAACACCGATGCCATTAAAGCCAACTACGAAAACGGGATATTAAATGTTGAGCTTCCAAAGCAAGAAGAAGCAAAACCCGCAGAGCATTTGATTGAAGTGGCATAACGACCGGTAAAACGGCACACTATAAATGAAAAAAGCCTTCAGAATTCTGAAGGCTTTTTTGTGTTTGGGGTGGTGCATATTAATCAACCACAACCTCTATAATTTTATCTCCTGCACGTATCTCATCTATTACATCCAAACCATCTGTTACCTTACCAAAGCAAGTATGGTTGCCATCTAAATGAGCTGTGTTATTTCTACTGTGGCAAATGAAAAACTGCGATCCGCCTGTGTTTCTCCCCGCATGTGCCATAGAAAGAACGCCTTTATCATGGTATTGGTTATCGCCATCTAATTCGCAGTCTATTTGATAGCCTGGTCCACCCACACCAGTGCCTTCTGGGCATCCGCCTTGAATCACAAAATCTGGAATTACACGGTGAAAGGTTAATCCGTTGTAGAAACCGTCTTTAGAAAGTTTTACAAAGTTTGCCACCGTATTGGGTGCATCATTATCGTAGAACGATACTTTCATATCGCCTTTTTCTGTTTTAATGGTTGCTGTTGTCATAATCGTTTCTCTTATTGACTGCAAAAGTACTATTGTTCCTTGTTATATGGCATGACTCTAAACCACTTCAATCTAGGTATAACCGTTCATCAATTCACATGTATTGTTCATACCTTTTTATGAAGGTTGAATCAAACATTTCCTTATTTCGTGCGTACATCAATAATTGCATTACATGAACAAGTTAAAGACAATCTCATTCGCAACAGCAGCAGGCTTTTCTATGTTATTGGCTAGTTGTGGAGGAGGTCAAGAACAAACTTCAGAAGAAGAAACTATGAAAGTACCAGCAAAAATTGCGGTAGAAGAATTCTTTAAGAATCCTGAAAAATCAGGATACCAGATTTCACCAGAAGGTGGCTTTTATTCTTTTCTGGCCCCGTATAACGACAGAATGAATATCCATATCCAAGCTATTGGATCTGATAGTGCCATTCGTATCACCAATTCAGAAGACCGTGATATTGGTGGGTATTTCTGGAAAAACGAGAATCGCCTGGTTTATGTCAAAGACGATGGAGGAGATGAAAACTTCTATTTGGTAGCTGTAGATCGCGATGGTACAAATGAAGTTGCTCTAACAAAAGAAGAAGGTGTGCGTACCATGATTATTGATGATTTGGAGGATAATCCAACAGAAATGATTGTTCAGTTGAATAAGCGCAATCCACAAATCTTTGATCCGTACAGAATCAACATTGAAACTGGTGAGATGACCATGTTGGCTGAGAATCCTGGGAATTTCACAGGGTGGATGACAGATCACGATGGAAAGCTTCGCATTGCAAATGTGACCGATGGAGTTAGCCAAACGCTGATGTATAGAACAACTGAAGAAGAGGAGTTCCGTCTGATTTTGACTACGAACTTCAAAGAGAGTATGAGTCCGCTTTTCTTCACTTTTGATAACAAGCAATTGTATGCTTCATCTAACTTAGGAAGAGACAAGAGTGCAATCATCTTATTTGATCCAGAAACAGGAGAAGAAGTAGAGGAGATGTTCAGTCATCCAGAAGTAGATGTAAGTGGTTTAAATTATTCTAGTAAACGCAAAGTACTTACCTCAATTAGTTGGTACACAAGCAAGCCAGACCGTAAGTTTTTAGATGAGCAAACAGAAGCACGTTACAATGATATTAGAAGCAAAATTCCAGAAGGAGTTGAGTTTGGCGTATCTGGTTCTAACAAAGCAGAAGACAAGTTTATTATCCGCACTTACAACGATCGCACACGCGGTGAATATTACTTCTATGATGCCACTTCTAAAGAGCTTACGTTGATAGATGAGTTGAGCCCTTGGATTAACGCAGAAGACATGGCTGAAATGAAGCCAATTCAGTACACTGCACGCGATGGTAAAGTAATCAACGGGTATTTAACGTTGCCTGTAGGTCGTGAAGCGAAGAACCTACCTGTTGTAATTAATGTGCATGGTGGTCCATGGGCACGTGATTATTGGGGATTCAATTCAGAAGTTCAGTTCTTGGCCAATAGAGGTTATGCGGTTCTTCAAATGAACTTTAGAGGATCAACCGGTTATGGTCGCGAGTTTTGGGAAAGTTCTTTCAAACAGTGGGGTAGAGCCATGCAAGAAGATGTTACTGATGGTGTTGAATGGTTAGTAAAAGAAGGCATAGCCGATAAAGAAAGAGTAGCTATCTACGGTGCCAGTTATGGCGGATATGCAACGCTTCAAGGATTGGTGAAAGATCCTGATTTGTATGCATGTGGTATCGACTATGTTGGAGTGTCCAACCTATTCTCATTTATGAATACCATTCCTCCATACTGGAAGCCTTATCTTGACATGATGTATGAAATGGTTGGTGACCCAACAAACCCTCAAGATAGTGCAGTGATGGCGTCTACTTCACCGGCATTAAACGCAGATAAAATTACAGCACCATTGTTCATTGCTCAAGGAGCGAACGACCCACGTGTGGCAAAGGCAGAGAGCGATCAAATGGTTGAGGCAATGAAGGCCAGGGGAGTACAAGTAGAGTACATGGTAAAAGACAATGAGGGTCATGGTTTTAGAAACCAAGAAAACCAGTATGATTTTTACAGTGCCATGGATGCTTTCCTAGCAACGCACATTGGCAAGAAAGAAGAAGTTACAGCGGATGTAGCTCAGTAAGGATAAATCTAAATTTAGTTACTTAAAGCCTCGAACATCAGTTCGGGGCTTTTTAGTTTTTGAAGTAACAGTAAATGGTTATTTGAGCTTCTTCGCCTACAATTAATGAGTTCGTACCTTTCCCCAGACTAAAATCAGTGCGATTTACCTTCATGGTGCCAACCAATCGATTTTCATGTGCGGTAAAAACAATAGCAGCAGGTTTAGATATGCCTAAAAGGGTTAAAGTACCATCGGCTACAAAATCGGTTTCTCTAACGGTAACCTTATTAGAAGTAAAACAAATTTGTGGATGATACATTACACTGAAGAAGTCATCTTCTCGCAAATGAGCATCTCTCTTGGGGTTTCTGGTATCAACGGTTTCTGAAGAAATACAAACATCAAAAGCTATAGCATCCGTATTGTTGGTATCAAATACTAGAGTACCCTGCATTCCTTTGAAAGAGCCCTTAACTGAATTGAGCCCAAAATTGCTTATTTCAAAATCTACACGTGAGGCTTTCGAATCAATTTCTTGTCCAATGGCATGAATAGCGCTCAAGCCTAGTAAAAGAGCAACAATAAATTTCATAGAGTAAAAGACGCTTATTCTAAGAAAATGTTTTGAATGATTTCAATTCTAGGTTGCTGGTTAGGGAGCAATAATAATATATGTCTGTTGTTTAGCCCTAGTATGGTTGCCTTCTTCTTATCGACTGTTGTACTATCAGTACCCCCAGAATTGGCATAAAAAACAGAGTCTCTCGCGCTAAGCTGCTTGCCGTTTTTGAATTTAATTAAAAGATCTTCTGCTTTAAAAACGTAGGGTAAAGCTCTGTAAGATTTTTTCCCTTTACCGTTTTTCAAATGAGCAATGGTAGCAACTCCATTATCCAACTCAATCACTTTACCTCTGTGAAGGTCTCCTGAGTTTATAAAAAGAACAGAGTCTTTAACGGAAATAAAGGAAGTATAACTTCTTCCAGAACTGGGGGCGTAGTTTACTAAGGTATCTTCTTCAAAAAGACTGCTATCTGTTTTTAGTAACTCAAATAGGGTTTGAAGTTCATCACTTTCTTCAAGATCAAACTGAACAATATCTGCACTTACAATACAGGTGCGTTTGGTGTAGAGTAACACAAATAGATTTTCATAATCTACACTTATGTTACATAGGCTTTACCTTTTGAAAGCGGATGGTTCTTATATAAGTTCTTTTTGGCCTCAAAAGCCAAGGCTTTTTTCTTCAAACCACCAATGCCGAGAAAATAGGATGCTTCTGCCTCAGCAGATACGAGTTCAACAAATTCAAAGTTGCCTTGGCTTAGTTCAGTACTGTTGCCTTGTGTGCCCGTTTGTATGGCGCAGGAGTTCAATAGGAGTGTAGCACTTGTGAAAAATGTTAGAAGCTTTGTTTTAAGCGTCATAAGTAATTGATTAGTTTCACCACAAATTAATGAAAAATCAAACCGATTCACTACATATTCTCGCTCTCAGCCTTGGTTTTGCTATTTGTCTTAATTGAGCAAGCTTGTTCACCCATTGAAGAAGTAGTAGAACACGCTTATGTTGGTTCAGAAACCTGCAAATCGTGCCATGCCCAAGCCTATGAAGAATGGGAAGAGTCGCATCATTTTCATGCGATGGAGATACCAACAGAAAGAAGCGTACGAGGCGATTTCTCTGGAGTGAGTTTTGTAGAAGATGGTGACTCCAGTTACTTCTATCAATTAGACACTGGCTATGCTGTAAACTACACAGATTATTCAGGTCAAACAGAGAGCTTTACAATCGCATATACCTTTGGTTGGACGCCACTTCAACAATATTTAGTCAAGTCTAAAAAAGGTCGTTTTCAAACGCTTAGGACCAGTTGGGATGTTGAAAAGCAAAGGTGGTTCAACCAATACGAAGGTGATACCATTCTTGCAGAAACCTATTTGCATTGGACAGAACAATCCATGACCTGGAACACCATGTGTGCAGATTGCCACTCTACTAATGTAATGAAGAATTACATCGCAGAAGCCGATTCATTTCATACCACATATAGCGAGGCTACAGTAGGGTGTGAAGGGTGTCGTGGTCCTGCAGGGGAGCATGTAGCTATAGCAAAATCTGGCAAAGCCGATGCGGGAGCCCTTCGTTTAGTTACAGGACAATCCAATGTGGTGCAGGTGCAGCAATGTGCCCCCTGCCATATGCGAAGAACGGTATCTGGTGAGAGGCATATGGATTCTGTCTTTGATCAAGGGTACATCCCACAGCATATCAATGCGCAGTTTTATCATGCAGATGGGCAAATCAAAGAAGAGGATTATGTCTATGGGAGCTTTGTGCAAAGCAAGATGTATCATGAAGGAGTAAAGTGTACAGATTGCCATAACCCACATACCAATGCATTGAAATTTGAAGGGAACAGATTGTGTCTGCAATGCCATGAGTCTACTTATGATTCACCGGGACATCATTTTCACGAGAGCAATACTGCATCTGCAGAATGCATCAATTGCCACATGACAGGGAAATACTACATGGGTAATGATTTTAGACGAGACCATTCATTTCGTATTCCAAGACCAGACTTGAGTATTGAAACAGATATTCCAAACGCCTGCAATGGATGTCACACTGAAAAATCAGCAGAATGGGCAGCATTGGAATTACAAAATAGATTTGGAGAACCACGTGAAAACTATACCGATGTATTGGTAGCATTTGTTCATACAGATAATGAGGTTAGCCAAGAACTTACGAAGCTGTTGGTTCAAGATACGGTGCCTCAAATAGCCAAAGAGACAGCTTTGGAATACCTTCTGTCTACACCTAACCCGCAGGTATTAGAACTAATAGACTTTTATGTTAAAGACCAGCATCCGCGCATGCGGGTTCAAGCCTTGCAAGCTTTGAACAATGCTCCATTTGCCATGCGACAGCAGTATGGCATGCCTGCTTTAAACGATTCAAATGCTCTTGTGAGATACGCGGCTGCACTTCTTACCGCAGATTCTAAGAACATGGATGAGCTACACCGAAAACAATGGGATCAAGCACAAGCTGAGTACCTCACTCACCTTAATTACCAAGCAGATTTTAGAGAAGGACGCATGGCATTGGCCCAGTATTTTGTGAGAAAAGGTGAGCTGCATAAGGCAGAGAAGGAGTATCTGATGGCGTTAAGGTTTGATGATGTGCTAGCCGCGGGCTATGAAGGACTTTCTATTCTTTATGCACAACAAGGAGAGCAACAAAAAGCCTTTGAAATTTTGAGCAGAGGAATTGCCAAATGCTCGAAAGATGCACGTATTTTTTACCTGCACGGAATAACGGCTTATGAGTTGAATAGAGTACAGGATGCCATTCATTCATTAAAACAAGCAGTAGCATTGTCAAACTACCATCCCGATTATTCGTACAACCTTATTCTTATGTTGAACCAAGCGGGGAAAAGGCAAGAGGCTTTCGAAGTGTGGAGTGATGCAACGAGAAAGAATCCTGGGAACAATAGACTTCAAGAACTCAAACGCTACTTGTCTTAAGAATAGCTGGAACTGACATCAATCATCTTTTCGGAGTTGAAAAAAGAGTACTTTCCTCGAAATTTTGAATGTATATGAAAAAACTTGGACTTGCAGTTATAGCTACTGCATTATTTTCTGTGAGTTACGCCCAAAAGAAACCCAATATTTTGGTGATTTGGGGCGATGATATTGGGCAAAGCAACATTAGTGCTTATACCAAAGGAATGATGGGGTATCAAACCCCAAACATTGATAGAATTGCGAATGAAGGAGTGATTTTTACAGACTACTACGGTGAGCAGTCTTGTACTGCTGGTCGTGCATCTTTTATCATGGGGCAAAGTGTTTACAGAACGGGCTTGTCTAAAGTAGGGTTGCCAGGTGCTGACTTGGGAATGCAAGAAGAAGATCCAACAATTGCAGGTCTTCTAAAAGACCAAGGGTATGCTACAGGGCAGTTTGGTAAGAATCACTTGGGTGATAAAGATGAACATCTTCCTACCAATCATGGTTTTGATGAGTTTTTGGGGAATTTATATCATCTAAACGCAGAAGAAGAGCCTGAAATTGAAGACTACCCTGCAGATATGGTAATGGCAGACGGCAGAACTTTTAAAGACGCTTATGGTCCAAGAGGGGTAATAAACTCCAAAGCAGGTGGTGATATAAAAGATACGGGGCCTTTAACTAAAAAACGCATGGAGACCATTGATGATGAAACCGTAGCAGCGGCCAAAGATTTTATCAGGCGTCAACATGAAGCAGATAATCCGTGGTTCGTTTGGTGGAGCGGAACCAGAATGCACTTTAGAACACACGTAAAGGAGGAGCATAGAGGAATCTCAGGTCAAGATGAGTACTCAGATGGGATGGTTGAGCACGATATGCATATTGGTGAGTTTTTAGATTTATTGGATGAATTGGGTATAGCAGACAATACCATTGTTTTCTATTCAACAGATAACGGTCCGCACTATAATACCTGGCCAGATGCGGCATCAACTCCGTTTAGAGGAGAGAAGAATACAAATTGGGAAGGTGGATGGAGAGTGCCTGCTATGGTTAGGTGGCCAGGCGTTACCAAGCCTGGAACAATTAGCAATGAGATTGTACACCACATGGATTGGCTTCCAACGTTTTTAGCCGCAGCAGGCAAAGACGATATCAAAGATGATCTACTCGATGGCTATTCGTCAAAAGCCTTGGGAAGAAACTATAAAATCCATTTAGATGGCTATAACATCATGGAGCATTTGAAGGATCCTCAAGGAACCCCATCTGGAAGAAACGAGATCTTCTATTTTAGTGATGATGGCGATTTAACCGCGTTACGTTATGATGATTGGAAGTTCATTTTCATGGAGCAGCGTCAAGAGACTACTTTGGCAGCATGGGCCAATCCTTTCACGCCATTGCGTGTTCCTCTTATTTTCAACTTGAGAAGAGATCCCTACGAACGTTCGCAATTAACATCAAATACGTACTACGATTGGGTGTTGGACCATGTGTACTTTTTGGTGCCAGCTCAGGAATACGTAGGTTCTTTTTTAAAGACTTTCAAAGAGTATCCGCCAAGGCAAAAGGCAGCTAGTTTTTCTCTAGACCAAGTCATGGAACAACTAGAGTCTGGAGCAGGGGCGAGATAAATTAGATTAGAAACAGGAGAAAGAAAAGGAAGCCGAACAGGCTTCCTTTTTTATTTTACCAGCATACAACTTCGAACAAGTAATTAAAGTCTTAGTTCCGAGTCCCATTGAATTCGTAATTTGCATTTCTCTATTACTTAAGAACATGAAGAAGCTATTTTTTCTTATTGCGCTGTTTCTCATTGCAGGTGTAAATCTCTCGCTAGCCCAATTAAACATCACAAATGCTCCGCCTTACAATACGGCAAATTACCTCATTCAAAATGTATTTGCAGATAACTCTGTGAATATTACCAATGTTCAGGTATATGGTGCGCCTCAACAATACGGCTATTTTAATAATGGTGCTGCGGGGGTGGGAATAGACAGCGGTATTGTACTCGGTACATGGCAATTGAGTGATATTACAACAAGCACTACGGCACCTACTTGGGGAGTTGCTCCACCCGCGAACATCAACAACACCACAGGGCTTAACTTTGGGTTTCCGTGGATGGGAACATCAACTTCTAATAATTTGTTGGATGTTTCTGCAGCAGTACCCGCTTTGTTAGGGGCAAGTTTTGCGCCAACCACAGATGCAAATTCTGCCTGTGCCATCTCATTTGAGTTTGAGCCCACTCAAGATACCATGAAGTTCAAGTTTGTGTTTTCAAGTGATGAGTGGGATGTTTTTCCTTGTACTCAATTTAATGACGTTTTCGGTTTTTTTGTGTCCGGCCCAGGTATTACTGGACCTTATAGCGCTCCTGCACCCTTTACCAATGCTGCAAATGTTGCTGTGGTACCTGGTACAAACATCCCGATAACAATTAGTTCCATAACTAGCCCTACTAATACAGGGTCTTGCAGCCAGAGCTATAACTCATCGTTTTATGCCTCTGCCAATACGGGTGGGCTTAGTTTGAATGCACGCACTACCGTAATAGAAGCGGTATTTCCCGTCCAATCTTGCCAGACCTATCACTTCACCATGGCCATTGCCAATGCGGGTGATGTTGGCCTGCAGTCTGCCGTGTTTATGGAAGCCAATTCTTTTGGAGGGACTCAGCCATTTACGGCTACCATATTACCGCAATACAACACCTTTGGAGGAGACAGTGTGATCTATGAAGGTTGTTCTGGTATAGAGCTTTTATTTGAGCGAAACGATACATTGCTCGCAGCAGATAGCATAGACTTAGTTGTTTTTGGGAATGCAACGCCAGGAGTTGATACAGATCCAATTCCAGACTCCCTTTACTTTGCACAAGGGCAAGATTCTTTGAGCTTATATTTCAATATCCCAAATGACTTTCTCATAGAGGGGCCAGAAACCTTATACATAGCAGTGAATGATACGGGTATTCAACTTGGCTGTGGAAACTTTAATGGAGATACACTGCGTATTATCATACAAGACGCACCACTAATTGCAGCAGACCCAACAATTGATACCGCTGCATGTACAGATCTTCCCGTTACACTGCAGGCTAACCCTCTTACAGGTATTGGTCCATACTATTATCAGTGGAGTACATCGGCTACAGATACACTAGATAGTATAACCGTGAATGTACCTACTCAAACTACAGACTACTACGTAACCATAACGGATGCTTGCTCCATCTACACGTATATAGATACTGCTACTCTGGTCATACAAAATCCAAATACCATGATTCAGGCAAACGATGATACACTCACGTGTGAGAGTTTTGGGTCTTTTGTAGACGTCAATGTAATCAATCCTATGCCTGGCTTAACTTACCAATGGAGCTCAGGCCAAACTACAGCTAGTTTCTTTCAGACTAACCCCTTTGTTACAACAGATTATATTGTAACCGTTTCTCAGGCTTGTGCAGGATATACGCTTATAGATACGTTTACCATTGTGGTTGATAATCCGCCATTTACAACTACCACGCAAGATGACACTATATTCTGCGCGTTTGATCAAGTGCCAATTTGGGTAGATGTGAGTTATACTACTCCAAATTTTGACTTTCAATGGAATAATGGGGTGAATGATTCAGATCAAGTTGTGTCGCCTACAGCCACAACAGACTACATTGTTTCTGTTACAGACGCCTGTGGGCAGAATACAGTGGTAGATACTGTTACCGTTTATCTCAAGACGTATGATCCGCTGGTAGTTGATACTATACCAGATGATACACTGTTATGCTCAGGAGACTTGGTGAACTTAGGTCCGCCTGTTGTTTCTGGGGGCTCAGGAGATTTTGATGTGTCTTGGGATAATTGGGCAAGTACCACCAATACCATTACAGATAATCCATTAGCAACAACAACATACACGATTCAAGTAGCAGATAATTGCAATTTAGATTCAACCCAATACACAGTTACAATGGTAATTCCTATTTATGACTCACTCATAGTGGCGCCATTTGATACGATTATTTGTGAAGACCCTGTGGGTACGCTAACTATTCCTGCCAGAACTACTGGTGGAACTGGGGTTTACAGTTTTGATTGGAGTAATGGGGCTTCCTCACCAAGTATTGTAACAGATGCAGTTGGAGGTACAGTATATTCTGTTACCGTAACAGATGAATGCGGTCTTAAAGATGATATGGTTGCCAATGTAACCTATCTGGGAGCTCCAATTTTTAACCTGCAGCGTTTCTACACAGATTCAAATGGGGTAGACCAAACGGTAGATTTTGAAGATCAGCTGATTGTAGATTATTCACCGCTCAATATTTTATTCAGGGCAGATGGGGCAGTAGTACCGCCTGATAGCGTGTCTTGGGATCTTTGGTTTAACGGTTCTTCTGCCGATGCGGCATATGGGTGGCCCGTATTGAATACGAGTGACCCAGATGTAGAGTTCTCCTATGAAGATGAAGGTTTATATCAAGTACGATTGATTGTAACGAGTGAAGAAGGCTGTGCAGATACAGCATTTGCTTTGCACGAGGTTAAGTTTAGAGGGTCTCCTCCTAACGTATTCACACCAAATGGCGATGGTGTAAATGATATATTTAGAATTCCAGGTTCTGAGGCGCTACGCGATTTTAATTGCGTGATCTATAACCGTTGGGGTAGAAAGGTTTTTGAATGGACAGACCCTTATTCAGGTTGGGATGGTTCTGGTTTCTCAGATGGTGTTTACTACTACATTGTAACGGGAAAACGCGGAAATGGTGATGCCTACCAAGAACAAGGAAACGTAACTCTTATTAAAGGAAATTAGAGAACTACTTAATAACAAGAAGAGGCTTGGCTCACTAGAGTTAAGCCTTCTTCTTTTTACCAGGTAGCCGCAATCTATTTAAGGCTACAGTGGTTTTTAGAGAACCAAAGATTACACTAGCATTTTTGCCCTTAATCGTTTCAATCACCCCAATTTCTTTTCCTTGGTCAATGCACACCTTGTCTCCAGCTTTTAAGGGTTTTTCTGGGCGCTCATTCTTGGCAGATTGTAGGGTATTCAGCTTAGCACGTTGTTTTTCAATAGAAGCAATGGTTTTCTTCTTAGGACTTACTTTTTCTTGGCGCTTGGTGAATTCTATCTTCAAGTATTTAGAAAATTGAGCAATAACCTTTTTAATGTTTTTGCCATTGTAAGACTTCATGAACTCTTCTAGTTTCTTACCATACTTGATGTAATCATTATTCTCATGCTGTGTTTGTTGCAAGCGCATGATTTTGAACTCATACTCCTCACGCCTGAAGTCATGATCATCTGCTTTTTTTCTAGCCTTCTCCTTTTGCTTGCTAAGCTCAGTCACCTTTTTCACCCACTTTTCTCGCTCTGCATGAAGGGCCGCAATAGAAGAATCTAGCTTGAGTTTACCTGAGCTTACTCGCTTTTTAGCCTCATCAATAAGATAGTCAGGTATTTCATTCTTCTTGGCTACTTCAAACGTAAAGCTGCTACCAGGTTGGCCTACGCTAAGTTTGAACAAAGGGTCTAACGATTCTCTGTTGAAGAGCATAGAGGCATTTACCGCATACTTGAGTTTATCTGCCAATATCTTAATGTTGGCGTAGTGGGTGGTTATCACTCCAATGCTATCGCGTTGATATAACTCTTCAAAGAATACTTCTGCCAAGGCACCCCCAAGCTCAGGGTCGGAGCCTGTTCCAAATTCATCAATGAGAAACAAGGTTTGATAGTCTGCGATATCCAAGAACTGCTTCATGTTCTGAAGGCGGTAACTGTAGGTACTCAATTTATTTTCAATCGATTGATTATCGCCAATATCGGTTAGAATTTTATGAAAAATACCGAGTCTACTTCCAGGGTTAACTGGAACAAGAAGACCGGATTGAAACATCCATTGAATAAGCCCAACTGTTTTTAAGGTAATGGATTTACCTCCTGCATTTGGACCACTTATGACCATGATCCGCTTCTCGCCATCTAAGCGTATGCTCTGAGGCTTGGTCTCAGATTTGGAAGTGCTATTTTCAATCAATAATAGCGGGTGAAAGGCATCAATAAGCTCAAAAACAGGCTTTTCTATGAATTGTGGCAGGCAAGCCTTCATGTTTTTTGCCAATCTAGCACGCGCTTGAACCAAGTCTAAATCAACCAATGCAAATTGCCATGCCTGTATAGGCTCTAGATAATTACGTACTACATCGCATAATTCAAGCAGAATGCGATAAATCTCGTCTTGTTCTTCTTGAATGAGGTAAGCAAGGTCATTGTTTAATGCGGCATTTACGGCAGGTTCTATGTAAGCCAATTTTCCCGAATTAGATGTGCCAAATAGCGTACCCTTTATTTTGCGTTTATGCTCTGCTGGCACTGCAAGAACGCGTCTTCCATTAATATAACTCTCCTTCTTGTCATCTAAGTAACCTGCTGCTCTGTAGCGTTGAATTTCACTGGAGAAATTCCGTTCAATTTCTTTGCGCATAGTCCCCATTTTTCTCCGTATAGATGCCAGGGCTGGAGAGGCAGAGCTTTTTACTTCGCCATGAGGTGTAAGTACATGTTCAATATGGGTGCTAACGGTTAAGTCTGGTGTGAGGTGTCTAAATCGTTCTTTGAGGTGCGGGTAGAGTTCTTCATGCTTTGTTAAGAAACCTAGAAGCCTATAGACTCCCTTACAGAGGTCATTAATTTTCATAAGTCCCTCAGCATCTACAACAGAGTTATTGATGTGTAAGCGAGCTATTTCTTGTTGTATTTCTTCAGCTTGCAAACTTGGAATGGCTATCTCTTCAAAAGAAAGGAGGTATTCATTCACACAATTCAGATCAAAGAGGAGCGAAGAAGCCTGCGTTGAGGGAGCCAGTTCTTTGGCACGTTCTTTACCTGAATCTGTGTGGCAAAACTCCAAGAGGAATCCCTTTACTTTGCCAAACTCTAAATCTTCCTCTGCTTTTTTACTGTACATAGTTTCTAATGCGCGTGCAATAATCGCAAGAATTCTTGGGTATTGCTGAAATCGGGAACTACCTTTTCTATCCCCATACTTTTTAGACGCCCTGTGTTCTTGAAGTCTACACCAATAAACTGGATATTCAATGCTTTCGCAGTTTCATAGTCATAAACAGAATCGCCTACATAACAAAAGTTCATAGCGGTTCCATGGGCAGCACTTAATCTAGCCATTAGTGCCTTGGTAAAATCAATTTTTGTTTCGTGATCATCACTTCCCATAATCGGGTAGTTACCGTGGAGTTTGGCAGTTTTCAATTTGAACTCTGCCATGTGTCTCCATCCACCTGTTGCTACTCCAAAGGGTATACCCTCACTGCTGAGGCTATCTAGCATAGCCTTAGCGCCAGGTAGCGGAGCAAAGAATTCAGGCTGGCGGTCAAGCTTTTGTTTCATTACGTTAAGAAAATCACGTTGCATGGTGCTTCTTTCTTCTTGGCTGGCTTTTCTTTTGTGATGTTTCTGAAAGAAATGATGAAGCACGTATTCATCTGTGAGGTGCTTGCATTTAAGCCAGTACTTCTCATGTGGGTCAATAGGCAATTGTTTACTCAACGCAGTAAGGTAGCTATTGTCGTCTCCGTAAAATGTACGGGTCAGGGTTCCGTCTAAATCAAAAAGTATGGCTTGCACACGATTCACAACAAGGAAGAGCTATTTTCGTTCGAGAATGGGAATGAAATACGAAAGTATATTAATCATAGGTTGCGGCAGACTTGGTTGTTTGGTTGGAGATTTGCTTGTGAAAAATGGGGTTTCAGTAATCGGAACTACTAGAGAAATCAAAAATTTTTCAAAGATTGAGCGTTTTGGTATTCTTCCAAGACAGTTAGACTTACTATATCCCAACTCTTTTTTTGAGGATCTCCCATTAATAGATGCGGTAATTATTGCCTTAACACCAGTTCACCCTAAAATCCTCACTCCTTTTATATCTACCCTTAGCAAATTGCAAGCTCCAGCCGTAGTAACGAGCTCTACATCTGTTTACCCCAATACCAATGGAATAGTTTCAGAGGCTGATGCTGTTGCTATTAGAAGTCCGCATAGCGGATTGGTGATGCTTGAAGTAGAGGAGGCTTTTTCTCCGTTGAACCCCGTTATTTTAAGGTTTGGTGGACTATTTGGAGAAGATATGAAACCTGGTAAATTTTTGATGGGAAGAACAGGAGTGCAAGGGGGGTTAAACCCAGTGAATATGACTCACCTAAAGGATGCAAGTAGGGCAATACTGTATAGCTTGAAACAAGAGCTACAGAATTCCGTTTTCAATGTGGTGAGCCCAGAGCATCCTTCTAGACAGAGATTTTATGAAGAATCTGCCCAAAGAATTGGTGTTAGGGCACCTGATTTTGTAGCTAATTTCACTCCGCACAAAATAGTGAGTTCGAATGCCTTTATGAACCAAGGATTTACCTTTGAAGTTGTTAACCCAATAAACGCACTGTGAGATTCTTTCTAACCATACTCGTGTTATTCTCTGTATCTCTGGTCATTGGTCAGGAGGCACCTAAAACTGTAACCATAAGAGGAAGCGTATACAATGAGTTTGGTAGCGCGCTTTTCACAAACTTATTTGTAGTAAACAAGCGAACTAGACAAGGTAATTTCGCCAATCCGAGCGGCAACTTTGAAATTAAAGTTCGCAAAAATGATACGGTACTGGTAGGTTCTAACGGATTCGAGACGTTTAGAATCTGCGTGAAAGACTCGGTTTACAAACCTGTTTATGAAATTGAGGTTCGTTTAAAGCCCCTGCGCATACAGCTAAAACAGGTTGAAGTGTTTGCAGAACGAGATATTGACCAAATTTACAAGGATATAGAGAAGCTTGGTTACAACCCCATGGACTTTAAAGTTGCTACAGGAGTTAGTGCATTGTCTAGTCCTATTACAGCCCTCTATGCAGCTTTCAGTAGGAGAGAGAAGCAACGTTTGTTAGCATATGAGCTAATGAATGATGCGAATAAAAGAGAGTTACTTAAGGAGCTTTTTGTTAAGTATGTAGATGCGGACATCATAGATTTATCTGATAATGAGTTTGATGATTTTATAGATTTCTGTGATGTAAGTGATGAGTTTTTGAAAACATCAACCCAATATGAATTCATTGAGTACATAAAAACCAAGTATCGTCTGTACGAAGAAGTTACCAAATACGATGACTACTACAGGGGAGAGTAAAGGTTGAAAGGTTTCTTCTTATGTGACTTTCAGTATGATGACAGAGAAGACACGCTCAGCATAAAACAAAAAAGCGAAGCCCTTATTCAGACTTCGCTCTTTAGAGTAAAAAACTACGTTTATCTTATTTTAGTCCCAACTTCTTAAGCTGTGCTTTGGTTAAAGCATCTTTATGAATCATGATGTTCATGGTTTTATAACGAACATAAGCCTCACTAGCGAAGAAATAGCCATCAATTCCAGTATCAAAACCAGTACCCCAGGAGTTTTTCACGATGTAATAATTCGTTCCGTTTTGATCTGCAACTAACCCTGTGATGTGCATCCCATGATCGTCTGTAGTTTGGTAGTTATCAAATGCTTTTTGTCGCATTTCTTGGGTGATTTCTTTTTCTGGGCCAGGAGCCATAAACTGGTTTCCTACTTTCTCAGCGCCAGCATCGCTAAAGTTTTTGTTATCGCTTCCTTTTTGCTGAATGGCCTTAGCGTCTTGCGGAACAATGGCTAATCCATCGCGAAAGCTAAATCCTTTTTCGCTCACATCTGCGGCCCAAGCAATTCCGTAGCCGTTCGATAATGCATTATTCATGGTTTCAATCAGCTCTTCTAGGGGCAGGTTATAAACTTCTCCACCTAACCAGTTATCTGGTACCTCAAAAACAAAAGGTTCATGAAACGGATGATGTGTAAATGACGATAAGGTAACGTAATCGTTAGGGTCTAAACCCGTTTCATCTGCATAAGACTTAGGCGTGTAATTTTTGCCATTGTATTCAAACTCCTCTGGAACTGCGCCTAAATAAGAGTCAATAGCTGCATCAAATGCAGGTTTCCAGGCTGTTGAGAGACTTCTGTTTTTATTCTTTATTACGGCATCAACCATCGCTTTAGCTAGTGCATCTAATTCACCATGCATGTGCTTCTCTGTGCCGTAGTTCAGACCACTGTAAACAGATTCGGGAACCATCCCATATTTCTTCCAGACATACGTTACATCGTGAAAAGCTCCACCTGGACCAAAGTTTAGATTACCGTGCATGCGCACATATTTTTCAGCTTTGTCACTGTAGGTGTGACGCACTACAAACATTTCAGATAAATCATATCCAGACTTTCCCATTCTGTCTAATTCAGACTCAAAAAATGAAAGGGCTGAAAAACTCCAACATGTTCCTGAACGATACTGGTTTTTTACACCTGTGGCTTCTATATCGTGTTTAACTGTAAATACGTACTCGCCATTTTCTTTGTTTTTCAGGGTTTCTTGAGCATTTAATGCCATAGAACCCATAGCGATTAAGGCGAATAAAGCCCCTTTCGTAAGTTTATGCATGCGTTTAAATTTTGATTGATTACGAAATAAAGAAACAGCTAGACAAGCACCAAAAGAAAATGTACTAGCGGTTCTTAAGTGTGATTTCACAACTATTCCCTTTGTACATGTTGTAAACATGGGTAATGATTAGACCTAAGCTGGCTAAGTAGGCCAAGTACTCTAATCCGTGTAGTTGATTTCTAAATAAGATGGCGAGGGTAAGGGTGGCATATGTTCCCCACATAGCCAAACGGGTAGTCTTACTGCAAGAAGAGCGTGTGGAATAGTAAACAGCTACCAAACCAATAGCTAGAAAAAAAAGATCAACCATGCTCCAAGTTTCATGTGTGTGATCGTGAACAGCACCACCGAACAAAACAAATACAGGAAACACCATGCAATGGATTAGACACAGGCTTGCTGCAGAAATACCTAACACATCTGATTTGATTATAACCTTTTTCACGGCACGAAGATAACTAAATGCAATAAAGTTTCATTTGGAAAGCTTTAAAAAATCCACATTTGTAGTATGCTGCAAATCAATAGACTCAAATATGCTTACGGAGATAGAGAGTTTGATTTCCCTAATCTCTCTCTAGAACAAGGTGAATCCTGCGTTATTCGCGGTAAATCTGGATCTGGAAAAACAACATTGCTGCATATTTTGGGCGGATTACTCAAGATTAGAACAGGTGAAGTGACTGTAGATGACGTTGAATTACATAGACTCTCTGGGAGTGATTTGGAGAAGTGGCGTATAAACCAAGTAGGGTTGGTGCTACAGCAGCCCATTTTTCCGAAATACCTAACATTTCGTGAACACCTTGAGTTAATCTTAAAACATAAAGGGATAGCGGAGAACCAAATATCTGAGTTTGCTAATAGGTTGGGCGTGTCTCATAAGTTAGATAGTTTACCTAATTCATTGAGTGGAGGTGAAAGACAGCGCATGGCGCTATTAAATTCCTTAATCCATAAGCCAAGTATTTTATTGGTTGATGAGGCTACCGCTAATCTAGATGATGAAAATGCATCGGCTTTGCCCGATATGATATTTGAACACATGCCAGCTGATGGCTATGTGATTATGGCTTCGCATGATGCGCGCATTCATCATAAGTTTAATGTACAATATTCACTGGTATGATTCATTTAAGAATGATTTGGCGTTCTTGGAGAAACAAGCCAATATCTCCAGTTAGTATTATTCTACTCTTGGCACTTTCTATTGCTTTGAGTGTTAGTGTACAACATGTTGACCAGCGTGTGGAAAGATATTGGAAAAAGCAGTCTTCTGGAGTGGATGTTGTGATAGGAGCAAAGGGCAGTCCATTACAACTGGTACTAGCCAATATTTTTCATGCAGATGCACCAACAGGAAACTTGAACCCAGGCGATTTTAGAGCAATACAAACTCATCCACGCGTTAAAAAG
Source organism: Salibacteraceae bacterium (assembly GCA_965662345.1). Classification (GTDB taxonomy): domain Bacteria; phylum Bacteroidota; class Bacteroidia; order Flavobacteriales_G; family Salibacteraceae; genus UBA6049. The sequence goes on along the minus strand of CBFIHE010000010.1, from coordinate 61,199 downwards.
GCAATCCCATTGGGGTACGGTGATACCTATAAAGGGTATCGGATTTTGGGAACCAGTGAGGCCTGGTTTTCGCTAATGGGTTCTGAGTTGGTAGAAGGAGAATTCCCAAAGAAGCCGTATGAGTGTGCTATAGGGAGTGAGGTTGAAAGGCTAAATAGCTTGAGCTTAGGTTCAAGATTTACTGGTTCTCACGGAGATGTAGGTGGTCATAACCATGAACACGAGTATACGGTTGTAGGTATTCTGAAGAAAAAGGGAGATGTTTCAGACCGTTTAATTGCTACTCCAATTGAAACAGTTTGGCAAGAGCATCATGTTCCAAGTGACCAAAGAGCAGTAACAGCAGTTTTGGTTCAATTAAAAACAGCTATGGCTAAGCTTACTTTTCCGCGAGAAATAAATGGAAAAGGGGAGTGGATGGCTGCTGTTCCCGCCATTGAAGTAAGCAAGCTGCTATCGTTAACTGGAGATGTTTCACTGCTCACCAAAGTGTTAGCAGCAGTTCTTTCTGGCGTATCTGTTCTCATGCTCTTCTTACTCTTAGTAGAAAGATCTGAGTCAAAACGGAAAGAGTTAGCACTATTTCGTTTTGAAGGAGCGTCTGGCATTTTTGCGTTTACCACCCTTTTTAGTGAAGGTCTTTTGTTGGTGTTATTGGGTACGGTTTTAGCCTACCCTGTTACCGTGTGGAGTGCAATCAAACTAGAAGGCTATCACGCTATGTTATCTGGCTTAGGCATACCATGCGGTGATATTTGGTTGATTGTTTTACTAGTAGGGGTAACTTCTGTGTTTTTCTCTTCGTTACTACCTTGGTTGCAAACAATGCGAATGAACCTTAGTGAAACATTAAGAAATGAATTGGATTAAGCTTTTCCTTGTTTGGAGTTTTGTAGGATTTGGATCAATTGGATTTTCTCAACAATCCATAGATTGGAAAACCTTATCTGATGTTTCTTTTGAGTCTACGTATTACAAAGACTTAGATGAATATCTCTGGTTTCCAGCTTTTGGGGAGACTGTAAATGAACTCGCTGGAAAAGAAGTGTCGATAGAAGGGTACGTCATTCCCGTAGATCTAGAAGAGGGCTTGTATGTTTTGTCTGCATACCCTTATTCTGCTTGCTTCTTCTGTGGAAATGCGGGGCCAGAAAGTGTGATGTCTTTAAAGTTCAAGTCTGAACCAAAAAGGTACGACCTGGATGAAGTGGCTACTTTTAAAGGCAGGTTAAGGCTCAATGATTCTAATGTAGATGAATTAAACTACATCTTAGAAGGTTGCGAACAGATAAAATAAAAGCCGATTACTGGAAGGTAACCGGCCTTTTCAACTTGCTAGTTATATGAGTTAGAAACGTTCAAAACGCGAGAAGAAGAAGTTTCCTTCAATTTGTGCGTTCTCATCGCTATCAGAGCCATGTACAGCATTTTGAGCTTTGCTTTGAGCGTATGCTTTACGAATAGTTCCTTCAGCTGCCTCAGCAGGGTCTGTTGAACCAATTAGTGCTCTAAAGTCTGCAACAGCATTATCTTTTTCCAAAATAGCTGCTACAATAGGGCCATTGCTCATGTAGTCTACCAATTCGCCATAGAACGGACGCTCTTTGTGAACTGCGTAAAACTCTCCAGCCGTTTCTTTAGAAAGCTGTGTTTTCTTCAAGGCAACAATTCTGAAACCTGCCTCGTTAATCATATTCAAAATCGCACCAATGTTTCCCGCTGCTACAGCTTCGGGTTTAATCATGGTAAAAGTGATATTTCCTGCCATCGTCATTTGTTTTCTAAAATCGGGCGCAAAAGTAGGTATTCCTAGTCCTGAATCAAACCTTAGATAGGTGAAAAGCATCTGTTAACATCTTGATGAACAGAAAGAGCCAGAAAAGTTTTAAAAGCACAAATTTGTTTCCATGAATTATTCTGTAATCCGTGATTGGCTCAATCCAAATGCGAATGTTGTTTTAACTACCCATAAATCTCCAGATGGTGATGCAATAGGCAGTATTGCTGGGTTATATCTTTTCTTGAAGAAGTCTGGCTTAAACAAAGTTACGCCCATTGTTCCTGATGCTGCTCCTGGCTTTTTAGATGCACTGCCAGCAAGAGAAGAGCTTTATTTCTTTTCAGAAAGCCAAAAGTATGCTAGCGAAGCAATTCAAAAAGCTGATGTCTTTATTCACTTAGACTTCAATACGCTCTCTCGAGTGGGCGATGATATGGCTCAAGCCTTGCGCGAAAACACCAGGGCAAAGTCCATTCTGATAGATCATCATCAACAACCAGACACCTTTGATGAAATGTTAAGTGTTACCTCTGCTTCAAGTACTGCCGAATTGGTTTATGAATTCTGTAGAAGTTTTAACCCAAACCTTCAGATAGATTTAAACATTGCGGCTAACCTATACACGGGGATAATTACAGATACTGGCTCATTTAGGTACAGCTCAACTGGTGCCAAAACACATCAAATTGCTGGGGCATTTGTTGAGCTGGGTTTAGATACAGCGGGTATTCATCAAATGATTTATGACAATAGCTCCTTTAATCGATTAAAGCTCATAGGCTATGCATTGAGTGAGAAAATGGAGGTTATTGAAGGCGGCAAAGCAAGTTATATTAGCTTGAATCAAAATGAATTAGATAAGCATCACTTTGTGAAAGGAGATGCAGAAGGCTTGGTGAACTACGGCTTAAGTATAGCTGGAGTACAAGTAACGGCATTCTTTAGAGAAGCAGAAGATGGCAGTATAAAGATTAGTTTCCGATCGAAAACAGATGTGGATGTAAATCAATTTGCTCGTTCTTTTTTTAATGGGGGTGGACATAAAAATGCTGCAGGTGGCAGAGTAGAGGTTACACTTGATGAAGCTATCGCATTGTACAAAACGAAAATTGGAGAATGGTTAAGCAAATAGTAATAGCTGCGGTTTTAATAGCATCGGTGCTGCTATTAGAAAGGTGCAAAGGCTCCAACGGCCACGGAAGTGAAACACATGGGCGTATACCTAACCAAGAGGAGCTTATTCAGGTAAATAAAAGCAGCGTACAGGCAGAGAATGCAAGAATCAAGGCTTTTATACAGCGCAAGAAATGGGTCATGCAAGAGACCGGAACAGGTTTGAGATATATGTCACTTGAGTTTGGAGATAGCACTTTGGCTTTTGCTCAAGTAGAACAACAAGCGCTGGTAGATGTAGAAGTGAGATTGCTCACTGGTGAATTGGTTTACACCACAAAAGACACAGGCCCCCAGTGGTTTAAAGTAGGGATGAGCGATGTGGAAAGTGGACTTCATGAAGGCATACAACTTATGCGACCTGGAGATAAAACCCGGTTTATTCTGCCGAGTCACTTAGCACATGGCCTCCTTGGTGATTTAAATGGAATACCACCTGGCTCACCTATTATTTATGATGTAAAACTCCATAAACTTTCATGAGGCTTTTCGGATTTGCTCTATTTGCCCTGTTGTTTTTCTCCTGTGAGAAAAAAGCTTCTTTACCAGGCTACAGCGTTAGTGATTCTGGATTGGAGTATAAACTCATTCGTTTGGGAGATGAAAGTCAGAAGCCGATTGAAAAAGATTATCTGGTAGTAAATTACTCTGTGAACAGATTAAAAGGTGGAGAACTTTTGCAACAAGGAAGTAAATTAGATACGCCACTTGTGTTTGGTCAAGGATCACCGTTACTCATAGAGGCACTTACTAAGTTAGTGGAAGGCGATAGTGCGTCTTTCATATTTAGAGCAAAAAACTTGATGCCGCACCTTAATCTGTCTATTGCTGATACCGAGAAGGTTGTATTTAGCCTTGGCTTACAAAAATCTGTATCTAAAGAGAGCTTTTATCTAAGGCAAAACTATCCAGGGTTGATGGAAGCATTTCCTGAAGAGTCTTCTGATCTAGCAGTATTCCTAGCAGACTTCGATCCTCTTTCTGTATTGGCCATTGGTGATATGTATTTTATATCTACACGAGAAGGCAATGGCAATAGGCCCATGAATGGAGATGTAGTGAACCTCGATTTTGAAGGGTATTTTGTTTCAGGAGATAAATTTGACTCTACCAAAGACAGAAATGAACCATTTGAGTATACCATTGGAGAAATGGGGCAAGTATTATTGGGCTTTAATATGGGGGTTCGACAGCTACAAGAAGATGGTGAAGCGCTGTTTGTTCTACCAGCCCATATGGCTTTTGATAAGCGGGGGTCTACTGATGGTACTGTTCCCCCAAATACTACTGTGGTATACTATGTCAAACTCAATAAAATAGTTCATAATGAAAGCTAATATGCTGATGTCCATTGCCTTTTGCGCTTTGCTCATCGCTTGCGGCTCACCAGATCAAAGCTATGATGGTGGTGTAGAAAAAATACGTGATACAGAGGAATCTGATGGCTTTAACATCTTGGAAGATGGTAGAAAGATTCGGCTAGAGCGAGAAGGTAAAGGAGAGTTGATTGATACAACCAAGCTCTTAATTATCCACTACAAAGAATGGCTTTTACCAAATAGAAGAAAAATAAACGATACCTATGAAATGCGCAAGCCAGCGGTTGTTCGGCTCAGAAACGGGCAATTAACAAAAGGCCTTGAACGCACTATTTTGGAGCATCGCATAGGCAGTGTATTTCAAGTTGAAGTTCCTTGGCAGATGGCATATGGTGATACCGTGTATCTGGATTATCCTCCAAAGAGAAATGTGATCTATGATGTTTCTTTGTTAGGCCTGAAAGATGCGACACCTGTTTTTGATACCTCTGGGTTAGAACCTGAGCTAACCATGTCTGGACTAGAAATTTATCGAGTTTCTAAAGGTAGCGGAGAACGTGTGAAAAAAGGTGATCGAGTAGAGGTATACTACCATGGGTATTTCACAGATGGAACCTTTTTTGATTCATCGTATGATCGAGAAGCACCAATTGCTTTTGAAGTGGGTACTGGTCAGGTCATTCCTGGCTGGGATGAGGTGATTCAGCGTATGCAACCTGGAGAAAAAGTACATGTAAAGATTCCTTTTTTCTTGGCATATGGAGAAGAGGGAAGAGGAGCGATTCCCCCTAAAACTGATTTGTGCTTTGATATGGAATTGGTTTCAGTTACGCGCTAAGTAGTGCGAAAACTGCGGGCTTTTTATGAATATTGATCTTTTTTGACTTCCACTCTTGAATGGTATGGGTTTCTTGAAAAGCATCTGGCAATGTAAGGTTTGCTGCAATAGATAGATAGGTTTCTGGTCTGCAGGTCTTCAGTATAGTTTCCAAAAGGGCATGATTACGATAGGGTGTTTCAATGAATAGTTGGGTTTGGTTGAGATGCTTGCTACTTTTTTCTAGCTTAGATATAGCAACAGCTCTTTCTTTGGTTTCACGAGGTACATATCCTACAAATGCAAAGGATTGTCCGTTTAAACCACTTCCCATAAGGGCTAGTAAGATAGATGATGGTCCTATCAAAGGCACCACCTTAACGCCTAACTCATGAGCTAATTTTACTAGGTCTGCACCAGGGTCGGCTACTCCTGGACAACCTGCCTCAGATAGCACACCAATTGTTTTCCCCATTGCGCCCCACTGAACATATTCAAGTTGGTCAGCTGTATCGGTATGTTTATTCAGTTCATGCATTTCTACCTCATCAAATGATTTGGTGTAACCCATTGCACGCAAAGAACGCCTTCCTGTTTTTAGTTTCTCTGCCAAGAAGACATCAATATTATCCAAAACTTCAGAGACTCCTGAAGGAATGCTCTCATCTGTTTTAGCTGGACCTAGGAGGGTAGGTATAAGGTAGATCGTACCCATTACAGTGTGTTTATGAATCCTTTTGTGGCTTCTTTTAGCATTTGATAGACATGCTCAAAACCATCTTCACTGCCAAAATACGGATCTGGAACCGATGAGCCTACCGCACCCGTATAGTCTAAAAAGAGCTTAACCTTTGCTGCAGCTTCAGCAGAAGGAGCTAACATTTTTACATTTTGAAAATTGTCTTTATCCATCACTAAAATATGGTCATAGTGCAAAAAGTCTGGTATGCTAATGGTTCTTGACTTCAAATCGTCTATGGAGATGCCTTTCTCAGTCATTTTAGCTCTAGCTCTTGGCTCTGGTGATTCTCCTGAGTGAAAGTTGCTGGTTCCGCAAGAATCTACTTCAATATCCAATCCCTTTGTATGCGCTTCATGTCTTAAAAGACCATGCGCCATTGGAGAGCGGCAAATATTACCCAGACAAACAAAAAGCACTTTTATAGACATAGGAAGCGAAACTAACGAAAGCGGGCCACATTCGTTATGAAGTGGCCCGCCAATTGAGTTTAAATCTGTCGAGTTTTACTGAATCGCGATTTTTTTCTCCAAATCAGTAATGTATCCTTTGAATCGTTTGTCTGTTTCCATTAGGTTATTCACCGTTTTGCATGCGTGAAGAACCGTTGCATGGTCTTTTCCTCCGCAGTGCGCTCCAATGCTAGCCAAACTAGCTTTCGTCATTTGTTTAGCAAAGTACATAGCAATTTGACGTGCTTGTACCACTTCGCGCTTGCGAGTTTTAGACTTTAACAACTCAATGGGAAGGTTGAAATAATCACAAACAACTTTCTGGATGTAATCAATAGAGACTTCGCGAGCTGTATTCTTCACGAATTTGTCAATCATCTGTTTAGCCAATTCCAAGGTAATGGCCTTTTTATTTAATGATGACTGAGCTATTACAGAAATTAAAGCGCCCTCTAATTCTCTAATGTTTGTAGTAATACTGTATGCAAGGTATTCAACCACATCGTTAGGTAGCTCTATCCCTTCAGTGTACATCTTCTTCTGAAGAATGGCGATGCGGGCTTCAAGAGATGGTACTTGCAAGTCTGCACTTAGACCCCATTTGAATCTAGACAATAGACGTTGTTCAATACCTTGCATTTCAACAGGTGGTTTATCACTTGTTAATACAAGCTGTTTACCCGTTTGGTGTAAGTGATTGAAGATGTGGAAGAATACATCTTGTGTTTTTTCTTTCCCAGCAAAGAACTGTACATCATCTATGATGAGTACATCAATCATTTGGTAGAAGTGTATAAAATCATTTTGAGAATTGTTTCGCACAGATTCAATGAATTGCTGTGTAAACTTCTCTGAACTTACATAAAGTACTGTTTTGTTGGGGTGGTTATTCTTTATTTCAATACCAATGGCATGTGAAAGGTGTGTTTTCCCAAGTCCAACTCCACCATAAATCAATAAAGGATTAAACGCTGTGCCACCTGGCTTTCCTGCAACAGCAAAACCAGCAGAACGAGCCAATCTGTTGCATTCACCTTCTACGTAGTTCTCAAACGAGTAATTGGGGTTAAGCTGCGAATCAATGGCTACCTTCTTAAGTCCTGGAATTATAAAAGGATTTTTAATACCACGTTGACCACCCACTTCTACTGGCATAGAAACACTGGGATTCTTCATGGCAGAACGATGTGTTGTAGGAACACGCATGGTCTGTTTGCCTTTTGAGTCTCTACCGTAAGAGTTATCCATGATGATGGAATACTCTAGTGAACCATTAGCACCTAATTCTTTTTTGATTGTTTTCTTGAGAAGCGTAATGTAATGCTCTTCTAGCCACTCGTAAAAGAATTGACTAGGCACTTGAATCGTAAGGGTGTTCTCCGTCAAATTAACTGGCTTAATTGGTTCAAACCAAGTTTTAAAACTTTGATGGCTAACGTTGTCTTTGATTACAGACATACAACTTTCCCAAACCTTCTCGTGCGGCTTACTCATTTTTTGTTTCGTTTTAATAAGGTTTCAGACTTAACTCTAATTTCTATTTCAACCCAATTTATCTGTGGCGAGAAAAACTGTTTTGTTAGATGAAGCGGTTTTCCAAAGCAAGACAAATGTGAGTAGAAAAAAGTTAAAAAAAAAGGGTGGATAGACTTGAAATCGTAAAAAAAAATACTTCTACCAAAAACACTGAAAGGCGCATGTAATCGTAACTTCCTGAGGTACTGCACTGTTGATTTTTTGTTGATAAAATGTCATAGTACCTTGACGTTACGCGCTCTTTCTTGATGGTCAGTTAGTTGAGGTGAAAATGCCTTCCTGTTCACTTTGTACTGTTCAAATCACTTGAATTTTTTTTGTGGTAGACGAACAAATTTAACTTCGCGTTTCATCCTGACTTAACTTTCTAATAAAACTGAATAAATGTTTAAACACGAACATCAATTGAGAGTGCGATATGCAGAAACAGATCGTATGGGGTATGCGTATTACGGTAATTACGCTACGTATTTAGAAGTGGCAAGGGTTGAAGCGCTTCGAGCACTTGGAATTAGCTACAAGAAGCTAGAAGATTCGGGAGTAATGCTACCCGTTCTCGAGTATAAAATCAAATATTTCAAGCCCGCCTATTATGATGATCTTCTCACAATTGAAACACGTATAGAAGAGCGTCCTGGGGTCAGGATTATGTTCAAATACATTGTTTCAAACGAGAAAAACGAAGAGCTAAGTAAAGCAGAGACCACACTTGTGTTTGTTTCAACAGAGTCTGGTAAACCAACCAAGGCACCTGAGGAGGTAGAAAAGCTCTTTGATACCTATTTCTAAGGTGTTGCTATTGCCTTTATCGATTCAGTATTGCCGTTATTAGTTAAGTATCGGATAATGTGTAATCCTGGTTTGGTGTTTAGTTTAACCGTATTCATACCTATTTCAACCTCTCCTGTGTAAATCAACATCCCTGTTGTGTTGTATACTTCTACACTACCTGCTGCGGAGCATTCTATCCGTAGCCCTTTGCTAATCTCAAAGGGGTTTTCAATTGCTTGAAAGAGCTGTTTAGCTTTCACCTGTTCTTCTATTGAAAGAATCAAATCATTAGGCTTGGGTGCATTAACAGTATCAATAAAACCGCGGTCTAAGAATATGTGCCCTATGTATGCATAATTTGCTCCGCTGTTCAGCTGTGAATCAGCTTGAATGAATAACTGTGCTGCATCCGTCATCGTCATATTACTGAACCACGAGAACATGCTCTCAAAGAGAATCTTATGTGTAATATCTCTTCCCAAATTCTCTTCTACTTGCATTATTGACGCACTCCAGAGTGGAGCGTCTTCATACAAATCATTTTGTAAATTAATGGGGTATTTTGCATCTGTAAAAGCAAGTCTTCCTGGCCAAAATTCATTGTGGCCGTCCCAGTTAAATACTTTGAACCATTCAAATTCTTCATGAAATCTAGAGTATGAAACAGCTAAATAGTCGCCAATAGCTTCATCCAAAGCACGTCTCTCATCCCCAAAATTAGATTGCGGAGATGCGGCATAGGAAAGGGCATGACCATACTCGTGAATGATTACATCTGCGTCTTCACCATCATCCACACCGCCATCGCCAAAAGTTAGTTGTTCTGGACTCCATTGAAAAGCACTTTGATCCATTCCGTTAAAACCATGTGCATCACAGGCCAAAGGGTAATTCCCTAAACTCATGAATCCTAATTGTTGAACATACTCTTGAAAATCAGTTATATGGTAGAGAATATTTACATCCTCAAATCCAGATTCACTTCTATTAAATAGAAATTCTCCAGTTGTGGAGGTAGCTGGAGCAATAGTCGGAGGGGAGTGTTCTGTAATTCTAACGTAATCGTTCTCTAAAGTGTACAAGCCAGCTGTTTCTGTTACATCTAGATTTACCTGTACGCGTTCAGCATCTAGAGCTGCATTGGTATTGTCACCATTGTCTGAATAATCACCAGCATTGGCTTCATTTGCTGTTGTGATAGGATCTGGGAGGAAAACGTATCCCGTAGCATTAGCCCTGCCGTGATATACGCCTTGTTCAATTTTATAATCGCCCTCTTCTGAAAGGTAGTGTACAACCTCCACACCTAAAGAATTAATGCTAGTATCTGTTTTGCAAGGAACCAGCTGAGCTGATTCATTCATTAAATAGGCATCGGCCAAGGTCTCATTCGTAGGTGCTGCATTTGGAAGAGCATAAGACCTGATAGTTTTGTATTCATAAACGTGCTCAACGTAAAAGGCATTCACCACGATTCTTTCTCTGTATGTAACACGATAATGAATGTGTTTAGCAGAGATACTTTGCTTTGTTTCAGTTTGTGATAAGGATACTCCATCGAGCAGGAAAGGTTGTGCGTCTTCTGCATCGGCTTTGCTCAGTGTATTATGGGTTACAGGTACTATGGGGAAATCAAAGTTCTGTGTGTGCTGATGCTTTTGAGCAAATGCTGTTGCAGTTACCAAAATGCCAAGTGCCAATGCTATTCTCTTCATAATATACTCTTACTAGGGGTGAATTTATAGATAAAATTCAATTCTCTGAGTCAACCTTTATTCTGTGCAGCTCTTTCAACTCCTTACTTAAATGTTCCATCATACTTAAACGTACATTAAGTGTGATAGAGACTTCATTGCCATATTGTTGGTTTACAAGCTTTACGCCTTCTAATTTGGTGAGGCGCATAACATCGTTAATGGCATCAAAGGGAGCGCTCAGAATTACATTTTCTGTTTTATATATTATCTTTGTGGTCGCTTGTTTTATAGCTTCTTCAGCTGCCGTTTTATAGGCATTAATTAATCCGCTTACACCAAGCTTTGTTCCTCCAAAGTAACGTACTACAGCAACTATGGTTTCTACAAGTTCTGCAGATTTTATCTGATTTAGAATGGGTGTTCCCGCAGAATGCGATGGCTCGCCATCATCATTAGCTCTAATTGTTAATCCAGCAGTGTCTAATTGATAGGCATAGCAGATATGCCTGGCTTGCTTATGTTCGGCTTTGATAGTACTAAGGTGCTCTTTTACCTGCTCTTCACTATTGGCATTAAATGCATATCCATAGAATTTGCTGCCTCTATCTTTGAAAAGCGACTGGCCTGGGTTGTTAATGGTAGTAAACTCATCGTTTATGGGTTCCATGCGAGCAAAGCTAAGGAGACTAAACTACCCGCCAAGCCGAGCATGCGAATAGGCGATAATTTTTCGCTGAAGAATAGTAAGCCTGCCAAAGCTGATGCCATCACAATTCCTGTATTGTTTACGGGGAAAACCACGGCTCTATTAATGGGTGCATGGTCTAGTGCTTGAAACAGTAAGTAGATGCTAAAGAAGTTTGCAACTCCAAGAATTAACCCGCCAGAAATGATTGGAATTGAAAAATCTGCTTTTCTCTTAATGGCCAGGTGTAAGGCTCCAAAAGCACCTGCAAACCCAAAAATTAACGCACTAAAAGAACCACTGTGAATGGCGATTATTTGTCTAGAAGCCAGATCTAATAAGGTGTCTAAAACTCCGCTCCCCAAGAATAAAATGATAGGTAAGTGTAGGTTTTTGGTTACACCTTCCTTCTTGGGTAGATTGATAAGAATTATACTTCCCAAGCCCAATAGAATGCCTGCGATATGGTGAATTTTAGCTGCCTCTCCATGCCAAAGGAAGCCGGCAAGAGCTGGGAATAACAAAGCCATTTTGTTACTTACCGAGGTGAGCATTACGTTGTGATACTTGGTGGTTAGCCCCATCACATTGAAAAGTGTTATGAATAAAATACCAAGAGTGATGGCTACTAGCCATTCAAATGAAGAAACATCATTTAGGCTCACTGGAAAGACAGCAATTCCAAAACCAAATGCAGTAATGTAATTGATAACAATTGCTGTAGACAGATTAATTGGAAATCGAGTAAAAATTTTGAAGATTATAAAAATAAGGGTGGAGGCAATAACGGATAGTAAGATGTAGGTCATGCTTCTGATTTGGCTATTCGTCTAGCGTAGAGTATGAAGATTACCGACATGGAGAAGAGTACCAAATGTCCAGCATACCGATACATAGACTCTAGCTCTCCCGTTCCAGAAAAGAATTCATTGTAAAGAAGTGCTACACCTTCAAAAAGACACATTACTCCAACTACGAGCAATACCTCAACAATTTTTAGGTCTATAGAGATCCAGTTTCCATGAACACCAAAGACAATAAGAATGGAAAGTACACCAATGATCAGGAGGATTTGCTGAACGTTTTTATCTCTCCCGTATCTTACTATTCTGAACTGTTCATTTTGAAGTGTCTTGTAATTCTCTGCCATTACAAAAGAAAGGCGCATATCAGCTAATTCTGTTTCGTAGCGCATTTTAGACAAGCTATCTTTAAGAAGGATAGACTTTTCAAAATGAAATAAAGCTTTTTGAAAGTTTTGTTGCTGTTTGTATGAACGTGCTAAGTTTTCATGAGCCATTTGAAGGTCTTCTGTAGCATTAATGGAGTCTGCTAATTCTAGCGCTACAGATGCTTCATGAATAGATTCCTCTGTACTGTTCAGATTTCTGTAGGCTTCTGAAAGGTTATTTCTTACCAGTGCAATTCCGCTTAGCGAATTGGTTTTATTGTAAAGCTCAAGAGCTCTATTGTAATAGAAAGTGGCCTCATCATAGCGCAGATTATCTGCATACAGAGAACCAATGTTATTGTAGCTAAGGGCCAAGTTTTCAGAATCAGTGGTATAAGACTCTTCAAGGTTTAAAGAACCCAAGTAGTATTCAATTGCATTTTCAAAATCGCCCTTTTCATCATACACTAATCCAATATTGTTTAGCACCATGGCCATACCATTTTTGCTTTCATGGTGCTTGTAAATAGTTTGTGCTTTTTCTAGTAATTCAAGTGCTTTATCAAACTTCTTCCCAGAGATGTATAGCGTGCCTATGTTGTTTAGTGTATTCGCAAGAGATAAGTCATCATCAAGTTGCTGCTTAATGGCTAACGCCTTATTGTATTCTTCTAACGCGTTCTCATAATCGTCCATGGCGTCAAAACAAAGCCCACGATAATTATGTGTTCTAGCAATTCCAGAGTTGTCTTCGTTTTCTTCAAAATAGCTAAGAGAGATGTCAAAGTAGTATTGCGCAGAATCATATCTGTCTTGTAAGTAGTGAAAAACACCCATGTAACTGTTTCCATAGGCTATTCCATGTGTATAGTTTAGACGGTTTGCTGCTTCCAGAATATCTTGTGATTGTAATCTAAAAGAAACTGGGTCTTGGTATTTTATTGGCCAGGTTACGTCTATTAGTGAGTCAATTTGAGCGGTGCTATTATACTTAGACGGTGTATTGCCTAACCCGATTTCTGCAGAAAGAACACAGAAATTAAAAATAAACGAGAGCTTGATTAAGCTAGCGCACCAAGGGCGAAAGAAAACGGAGGGTAGTTTCATCAAGTTCAAATTCTTTTAAGGGCGATTGCTCAAAAATAGGTGCTTTGATTCCTTTTATCAAATGTAACTCTCTATTCGTATAGGTTCTTACCAAATCAACTACACCTGCTTTTGCGAATTGCTGAATGAGCTTTGTGCCTCCTTCAACCAGTAGATGCGCTCTTCCAAGATCATATAAATACGCCATCGTTTCTTGAACTGCTTGGCCTTTTGAGTGAGTTATTAAAGTAACATCGCTGTTTGATGCGTATGCAGTCTTTTCCGATTCTGAGAATACAACTGTTTCGCCACCATCTGTGAATAGCTTTAGATTTTTTGGAAGCGTTCCTTTTGTATCAAAAACTACGCGCAACGGATTTTTACCATACCAAAGCCTAGGCGATAATGCAGGATTATCCTTTAACGCGGTATTGTATCCAACAGCAATTGCATCAACATGGGTACGTAGTTTGTGATTCACCATGTTTGTCAAAACACCAGTAATGGGTAATGGAGTTCCATCTTCTTTAGCTATAAAGTGATCTGCTGTTTGGGCTATTTTAACTTCTACAAGGGGTCTTTTCTTCGTGTGGAATCCAACAAAAGCTTTGTTTAGCTCAATAGCTTCATCCTCCAAAACACCAGTTATCACTTCAATTCCAGCATCCAATAGATGAGATATACCAGACCCTGCGACCAGTTCGAAAGGGTCTGTCATAGCAATAACCACTTTTGGAATGCCTGAGTTAACCACCAAGTGACTACAAGCAGGTGTTTTACCTACGTGGTTACACGGTTCTAAGCTCACGTATAAAGTGGAGTGTTTTAATAACGCAGAATTCTTTACAGAGGCTAAAGCGTTTACCTCTGCATGTGCTTCTCCATACTTTTGATGGAAACCTTCACCAATAATTTTACCATCATAAACTACTACGCATCCAACCATCGGATTAGGGTGTACATGCCCAGCTCCGCATTTTGCCAGTTCCAAGCACCGCTTCATAAATGGTATATGTTCATGCATAATTTGCATACACGGTCAAATGTAGGTTAATTCGCGCTGCTTAATAGTAGCCTATGTCTATGCAAATTTCCAACAATACCTTAGCATCTGTAGAGGAGTATGTTCTCAAGCGCTTACAAGGTATTTACTCAGACAGAGAAGGTGCTAACATTTTCAGTTTGGCTTGTCACTCTTTCCTTGGTATGAATCAAATAGACATACGCATTAATAAGGGGGTGAAACTTTCAGAATCTGAAATGGTTAAGTTTATTCACCTAACCAAAAGGTTAAGGCTTAACGAGCCAATTCAGTACATCTTAAACAAAGCCTTTTTCTTTAATTTTGAATTAGAAATTTCTAAAGACACACTTATCCCTAGACCCGAAACAGAAGAACTTGTAGAGTGGGTCATAGCAGATGAGAAAAGCGAGAATAGACCAAGAATCATAGATGTTGGAACGGGCTCTGGCTGTATTGCGCTTGGCTTAAAAGAAGGAATACCTAAGGCTTCTGTTCAAGGAATAGACATTAGTTCTGGTGCAATAGAAGTGGCGAGCAGAAATGCAGGCAAATACCACTTGGATATTGATTTTACTGTATTGGATATTCTCAAAGAAGATATCCCAGGTGGGAATGTAGATGTAATCGTAAGTAATCCTCCATATATTGGGCAAGAAGAGGCCAAGGATATGAACCCAAATGTGTTGGATTTTGAGCCTAAATCAGCACTTTTTCCAGAAGGGGAAGATGTTCTGGTATTCTACAGTAGAATTGCAGAACTAGCTCAACATCAAAAGGCTCGTGTTTATGTTGAAATCAACCGCGCATACGGTGAAGAAGTATGTGCCTTGTTTGATACTTTCGGAGCCTTAAAAACATACCTCAGAAAAGATATAAGCGGTAACAACCGCATGGTGAAAGCGATATGGTAAAGCGACTTCTTTTTTTCTTTTTTATGCTTACTGCAACCCAGTCTTTTGCTCAATATGAGCAAATGGCAGGAATTTTTGTGCCACCAGATAGCGCCAAGGAATTCACCTTGTTCTTCAGATTTAGTAGGGCGCAAAGCTCAATTGAGCAAAAGAACATTGTCTTTAACTCTTTACGCGGTGGGTTTGAAATAAAGAAGAAATACCGTACAGGTTTGCTAATTGCCACTATTGCAGACTCCTTACTATTGCAAGATCAGTTACCAGAAGGGGCTACGTATAACTCCGTTGGTTTAACTGCTATTGGTGGCTTCTTTGAATTTATGGTAATTAATAATTACCGTTGGGAGATGTCTGTACCTATTCAACTAGGCTATGGATTTGTTTCGTACACCTATCTAGACAATAACAAACAAGAACTTTTTAAAGAAGAAGTCCCTTATTATTTCTTCACTGAATTAGGATTCAACTTTCAATATAACTTCAACAACTGGGTGGGTTTTGGCGTTGGTTTTGGCGTTAGAACAACCTCTGCAGGCCATGAAAGTGTTGCCCGTTACACCCGAGGGCCATACTATAACCTTGGTTTAAGGTTTAGCGTTGGGGGATTGTATATTAGTATTTTTCATAAGAAAGAGGTTCTAGCCAAAAAGAAGGCTTATTTTAAGTTGAGAGAGAAAACCAAAGCCAAGAGTAAATGAAACGCGAAGAGGCAAAGCAACGAATCACTCAGCTTTCAGAAGACTTAGAAAAGCACAATCATGCCTATTATGTATTGAATGAACCTACCATTTCTGATTATGAGTTCGATACGTTACTCAAAGAGCTAGAAACCCTAGAGAATACATATCCAGAGCTTGCATTGCCCAACTCTCCAACAAAAAGAGTTGGAGGAGACATTACTAAAGATTTTGAAACGGTAGCGCATGATTATCCCATGCTATCGCTTTCCAACTCTTACAGCAAAGAGGAAATAGCAGACTTCATTAAGCGCACAGAGAAACTATTAGAAGGCAAAGCCGATTTTGTTTGCGAGCTAAAGTATGACGGTGTAGCCATTGGTATTCAGTATAGAAACGGGTCTTTTTACCGTGCTGTTACGCGAGGTGATGGCACAAAAGGAGATGATGTTTCAGCTAACGTAAGAACGATACGAACAGTGCCACTGCAGTTATCGGGAGCTGACTTTCCAGAATCTTTTGAAATTAGAGGAGAGATTGTTTTACCCAAGTCTCGTTTTGAGCAGCTCAATCAGCAATTGCAGGAGAGGGGAGAAACAGTTTACGCAAATCCGCGTAATACGGCATCTGGAACCGTTAAGTTACAAGATTCTTCTATAGTTGCCAAGAGAGGTTTAACCTGTTTCTTATACGGGCTTTACGCATCCAAGCCAATAACAGATAATCATTTTGATGCTGTTATGAAGGCGCAATCTTGGGGGTTTAATACTCCATCAACAGCTAAACGTATGATTCAGAGGTGTTCTGAGTTAGATGAAATTATGGACTTCATCTCTTATTGGGATTCCCAAAGACATTCGCTAGATTTTGAAATTGATGGCATTGTCATAAAAGTGAACCCTTATCAAAGTCAAGAGGAGCTAGGGTATACAGCCAAATCACCACGCTACGCTATAGCTTATAAATTCAAAGCAGAACAAGCTGTTACACTGTTAAATGCAATTACTTTCCAAGTAGGTAGAACAGGTGCTATTACTCCTGTGGCTAATTTAGAGCCTGTTCAGTTAGCTGGAACTACCGTAAAACGTGCATCACTTCACAATGCAGATATAATTGCTAAGCTAGATGTACGCATTGGTGACATGGTTTTTGTGGAAAAAGGCGGAGAGATTATTCCAAAAATAGTAGGGGTAGATGAGGGGCAACGCAATCCAGATACTCCTGTTTTTGAGTACGCCAAGCACTGTCCAGAATGTGGTACAGAGTTAATTCGATTAGAAGGCGAAGCTCAACACTATTGTTCGAACACAATGGGCTGCAGACCTCAGATAGTAGGTAGAATTCAACATTTCATTTCACGCAAGGCGATGGATGTTGCTGGCCTTGGTCAAGAAACTGTAGAACAGCTATTTGATGCTGGTTTAGTGAATAATATTTCAGACCTATACAAGTTAGAACAAAGCCAGGTTCTATCGCTGGAGCGGATGGCAGAGAAATCTGCCAATAACCTAATTTCAGGGCTAGAAGCATCTAAGCAGCAGCCATTTGAGCGTGTGCTTTTCGCATTAGGAATAAGGCATGTAGGGGCGACAGTAGCCAAGAAGCTGGCTGCTCACTTTCACTCAGTTGATGCACTGGCTCAAGCAGATAAAGAAGCTATTGAAGCGGTTCCAGAGATTGGGTCTGTAATAGCTGAAAGCGTTTCTAACTATTTCAATAGCGAAGAAGGAAAAAATGAGGTGGCCCAATTGCGTAAAGCTGGTTTGCAATTTGAAGCAGAAGAACAAGAGGTCTTATCTTCTACGCTCGCTGGTGCAACAGTAGTAGTTTCTGGAGTATTTGAAAAAGTAAGTAGAGGAGAGCTTAAAGAGCTCATAGAGTCTCATGGTGGCAAAGTTTCAGGAAGTATTTCGAGTAAAACAACCTACCTGGTAGCTGGTGAGAACATGGGACCCAGTAAACTAGCGAAAGCAGAAAAGCTAGGAGTGAATCTATTGAGTGAAAACGATTTCCTAAAATTAATTGGTGAAGCATGAATCCTGTAGATGTTTTAGGAAGGTATTTACTCAAGAAGGGGTATAAGCCCAATAAGCAAAAGCGTAAGGCCGTGAACTTAGATGATGTAGCCCGTTTGGCCGTTATAGCCTCAGGAAAATCTGAGAACACCATTAAAGAGAAAATTCGGCATTATAAGATTATTCAGAATAATTGGGGAATACCAGTAGTAGACTTTTGGATTTATATTCCTGAGCGAAAGCTTCCAGATTGGGCCTCGTCATTTGAATCAACATTCAAGTTCTTCACAAAGCAAAGCACAAATTGGTACGGTAAAACCAAGTTAGAGAATGACTTAAAGCCCTATGATTTGTTAATAGACTTAGATGCAAAGGCCAATACTACAAGCTTATTTTTATCGGCTTGTATTAAAGCAAAAATGAAGGTGTGCATGAGTCACCCAGATAAAGAGCCGTATTTCGATTTCTTTATCTCTGTTAATGGTGAAAATGCACTCACAGAATACGTAAAGCAAACAGAACATTACCTTCGTATCTTGAACAATAAGAAAGCAAAAAATGGAGCAGTTTAGAGGAGTAGGAGTAGCAATAGTTACACCATTTAATAGCGATAGCACTGTAGATTATGCCGGCTTTGGAAAACTTATTAATCACATTATTACAGGTGGCGTGAATTATATTGTAGTTCAAGGTACAACTGGCGAATCTGCTACACTATCTGCAAAAGAGAAACAAGCTGTTCTTGATTTTGCCCTTGAAACCGTAAATAAGCGTGTTCCAGTGGTTTTTGGTCATGGCGGCAATAACACTTCTGCTTTGGTTGAAGGTTTGGAAACACTAGATTTAACTGGTGTTGATGCGTTGCTATCTGCTAGCCCGTATTATAATAAACCTACTCAAGAAGGAATATACCAGCATTATGCTGCTTTGGCAAGTGCCTCTGAACTGCCCATTATATTATACAATGTTCCTGGTAGAACATCATCAAATATGCTGCCTGAAACAACGCTGCGGTTAGCGCGTGATTTTGAAAATGTTGTAGCCGTTAAAGAGGCATCTGGTGATCTAGACCAACTCACCAAACTAGTAAAGAACAAACCCAATGGGTTCTTGGTGCTCTCTGGTGATGACAACTTAATTGTACCTCAATTAGCAGCAGGCGCTGATGGTGTAATCTCAGTTCTCGCTAATGCGCTACCAAAGCGTTTCTCTACTATGGTGCATGCTGGTTTGGAAGGAGACTTTACTAAAGCACGTGAGTATCACTTACTGTTCTCAGATATTATTCCAGCTTTATTTGCTCACGGAAACCCAGCAGGAGTAAAAATAATGCTGAAACTTTTAGGAGTGTTAAACTCAGATCAAGTGAGGTTGCCTTTAGTAAGTTTACCCAAAGAGGCGGGCAACGAGTTGTATCGCTTAATTAGCGATGTAGGTATTCCTATTGAGTAAAACTCAATTCCCGATAACTATCATCTTTAATACTTTTTACTAGCTCTATATTTGGCTTGTTAGTATTTAATGCAAATGAGTTCTCAATTAGCCAATAGATTAGATAGCAAGCTCCAGTATCAGCTTATTAAACAAGTTTTTGAGCAAACATTGAGCGGTGTTGTCGTAATGCTTAATGAAGAGCCTGTATTTTGGAGCAAGCTAGAGGCAAAAGACAAAGAAGACGCTTTATTGAACTTGTTTAAAACACAAGAAGTAGTAGAGTGTAACCAAGCTTTCGCAAACCATTATGGTGCGAAAATTAAAGATCTAATTGGCAAAACCCCAGCAGGCTTTTTGGGTAGTCCAACGGATGAGTATGGGCTAAAACTTTGGCGTGACATGCTTGATAATGGAAAGCTTGATACCTTAAGTAATGAAAAAACTCGCAAGGCAATTTGCTAATCATTCAAGGTGTTTATCAGGTCTTTTATAATGAAGGTGGGGCAGTTATTGGGCATTTTGGTGTTCAAAATGATGTAACCGAAGAGGTTCAACATCAACGGGCACTTGAAGACTACAAAAAGAAGCTTAACGTCTTATTAGATGCTATAACTGAGGCCTTATGGGATTGGGATATCAAAAACAACAAACTAGTAACATCTGAAAGCTGGTTAACCATGTAGGGCTATGACCCAGCTGAACAAAAAGCAACATACTCTTTTTGGAAAGAGATTTTACACCCTGATGATGTTAAGAGAGTTGAAGAAAAGTTGAATGCCTACATAACGGGCAAATCCTCTAGTTATCGCATTGAATTTAGATTGAGGACTCAAGAAGGCGACTACAAGTGGATGCTCACACAAGGAAAGGGTTTAGAGTGGGGCAAAGACGGAAAGGTTACCCGCTTAATAGGCACACATTCGCACATCGCTCATTTAAAATACCTCCAGTTAAGAGAAAAGAAGAGCAGAGAACTGCTTCAAATAGCTTTAAATGCGGGGGGACAGGGAGTTTGGGAATGGAATATTCAAACTGGAGTTTGCTCTTTCAACGAACGCGGGTTTAACAAGTTAGGGTACGATAGAGGTGATATAAAAGAGCATGTCAGTAGTTGGGAGAAGATTGTTCATCCTGATGACTTGCCAGAGGTAATGGACACCTTAAACAATCATCTCAGTGGAGAAAGCTCAATTTATTCTTCTCAACATCGAGTAAAAACAAAGCGAGGTGAGTACATCTGGATTTGGGACCATGGAAGAGTGGTAGATTATGACTGTGATGTTAAGCCGCTTGTAGCTATTGGAACTCATACAGACATCACGGAGCTTAAAGTTACACAGCAACGCTTTCAAGTTAGTGTTGAAGGCGGTAACATAGGGATGTGGGAATGGAATTTAGTGACTAAGCAGGTATTTCTTCATAATTCTTGGTTGAAATTACATGGTTTTGAGCCTGACCCAGAAGGTAGAAAGGAAGTAGGCTTTGATTTTTGGCTAGATCTTGTACATCCAGATGACAGTGAGGCAACATTAAACACATTGAATGCCCACCTAGCGGGAGAATCTCCAATGTATGTATCAGAATATAGAATCAAGAATGCAGATGATACTTGGATGTGGATTTTAGATCAAGGGCGAGTTGTTGAGTACGATGAACATGGAAAACCTGCCTTATTATTTGGAACACACTTAGATACAACAACCCAAAGACAGTGTTCTACTGAACTGCAAGAAATGGTCGCGCTTAGAGACAAGCTCATGGATATTCTCAGCCATGATCTTACCCTGTAGCTAACATCATGGGGTTAACAGATATTGTGGAGCAAACCATGAGTGCAGAGAATATGAGTGCAAACACCAAGCAGCTTATATCTATGTTGAGTAAGTCTGCCACTCAGTTGAATGATATTCTCACTAATATGTTGATGTGGAGTAGGGTAAAAGGCAACAGAATAGAATTTGAGCCAGAGCATTATGCACTTGGTCATTTATTAGACAAAAGTGTAGAGCCATTACAAACCGTAGCAAATTCTAAGAATATCACCATACATTTTAAAAGGTAAGACGGTGGTATGGATATTTTTACAGACAAGAATTTGTTCCATATTATCCTCAGTAACTTACTCACAAACGCCATTAAGTTTACGCCTCGTAACGGTAACATCACTATTTCTGTTGATAAAAAAGATGAGTCTTTAGTTCACTTAATTGTGAAAGATGAGGGAGTAGGAATGACCAAAGAAAAAGCAGCTACGCTTTTTATTCCAGGTAAAAACGAAACATTACCTGGTACAGAAGGGGAGAAAGGTACGGGGCTAGGTTTACTTATTGTAGCAGATTTTATGCGAATGCACAATGGCTCCATTCAGGTTAAGTCTGAGGTTAATAAAGGCTCTGAGTTTCACTTGTTATTTCCCAATTCACCAGATTAGCCTTTAAACTGTTCCACTGCATGGCATAACTCTTCCCATTTAGCCATCTCAGTACCTAATTTTCTACTCAGCTCTGCATGCTCAAAAGTGGCTTTTTTGTTTTTTTCTGCATCTGAAAACAGTTCAGGGTCTTGCATTTTCTCTTCAAGCTTCTCAATAGAAGATTCTAACTCTGCAATTTTATCTTCACACCTTTTCACAGAGTTTTTGAGTTTTCTCAACTCTTTTTCATTTGCCTTTCGTGTGGCATAGTCCTCTTTTTGAGCAGGTTTCTCTTTTGTAGTCCCTGGCTTTTTGCTTGTTTCTTTCTTTTTACCGGTTTGCTCAAATGCTCTAAAGCTCTCTACACTGTGTTTTGATAGGAATTCACTTATATCTCCTAAATGTTCTTTGATTTTTTTATCAGCAAATTCAAAGGTTCTATCGGTAAGGCCAGCTAAGAAGTCGCGATCATGGGAAACAATAATTAAAGTGCCATTGTAATTTTGTAACGCTTCCTTGAGTACCTCTTTAGAAGCTATATCTAGGTGATTGGTAGGCTCATCTAAAATAAGAAGGTTACAGGGCTCTAGTAATAACTTGGCCAATGCTAACCTTGACTTTTCTCCACCAGATAGCACCTTTACACGTTTGTCTATGTCATCTTCACCAAACAAAAAGGCTCCCAATAGTGCCCTTATTTTGGAGACATTATTCCACTCCTCAGGAGCTACGTGTTCTATTGTCTCTAGAACTGTTTGGTCTTTATCTAAGGTGTTTTCTTGCACCTGGGCGTAGTAGCCAATCTTAATGTTATGACCTATGGTAAGCTCTCCATCAAACTGGGTCTGATTATTTATCATTTTAACCAAGGTAGACTTACCTTGTCCGTTTTGACCCACAAAAGCAACTCGGTTACCACGGTCTAATTGAAAGTCAATCTTGTTCAGAACCTCTTTCTCATCATAGGTTTTAGATACAGCTATTCCTTTCACGGCAACATCTCCAGACCTAGGTGCAGGCGGGAAGCGAAATTTTATTGCTGTATTATCAAGTTCATCTAACTGTTGCACTTTAACTTTATCAAGAGCCTTCATTCTAGATTGCGCCTGTTTAGCTTTTGTGGCTTTCGCTTTAAATCTTTCAATGAATCGTTCTTGTTCGGCAATGTATTTCTGCTGATTGCGCAGTGTGGCTAGTTGTTGCTCGTAGCGCTCTTCTCTAAGTACCATGTATTTTGAGTAGGGAACGCTGTAATCATAAATCTTTCCAAAAACAATTTCAATGGTTCTGTTGGTAACCTCATCTAAAAACATCCTGTCGTGAGAAATCATCATTAAGGCACCAGGGTAAGATTTAAAAAAATCTTCTAGCCACATAATGGCTTCAATATCTAAGTGGTTAGTTGGCTCATCAAGTAGCAGAAGAGACGGCTTTTGAATAAGTAATTTGGCCAACTCCACACGCATCTGCCACCCACCGCTAAAGGTGCTTAATGGTCTATTAAACTCATCATCACTAAACCCTAATCCTTTTAATACTTTCTCAACTTCACTTTCTGCTTTTGCACTTCCAAGTACATTTAGTCTTTCGTGCTTTTCTGAGAGAGATTGAATAAGGTCGTTGTAAGAGTCACTTTCGTAGTCTGTTCTTTCCGCTAACGCGATGTTGATTTTTTCAATCTCTTCTTCTAACTCAAGCACATGCGCAAATGCAGTCATGGCCTCGTCAAAAACCGTATTTTTTGAATCAATAACAATCTCTTGAGGCAGGTAGCCAATGCTCTCCCCAGATGAAATGGCAATACCACCTTTATCAGAGGGCTGTATTCCCATGATGATTTTTAACAGAGTAGATTTACCAACACCATTTTTACCAATTAAACCTATACGGTCTTTAGGGTTTACAATGAATGAGATATCATTGAATAAATCTCTCCCAGAAAATGAAACACTTATGTTATTAATGCTAATCATAAACAAAAAAGACCGACAGAATGTGCCGGCCTATTAAGAATTAATGTGTTATGCTAATACCTACCTAAATACACGCCAAATTGCACGTTGGGAGCGTTCATAGACCTTGACCCTAGACCAAATTCCTCAAGCCCCTTTAGTTCAGAAGCTATTCTGTAACCAAACCCTGCCTGAAACTTCATCCATGGCAATAGGTTTACACCAAAATTTATTTGAGGAATTACGCATGCAACAGATGCTCGGCCGTAATTAGTTTCATCTCCTGTAAGCTGTACCTTACCCCATGTAGCAGCTACGCCATAGCTAAGGTGAAACATGTCCATGCTTTTGGGAGAATATAAGAAGTCAATACCAGCCTCATTGTAAGCAATATCAATTTCACTTCCTTCTGGTAGTTGAACATCATCTGGCACCTGTTTCGGATTCATGTCGTTCATCATCTCAGCTACATGAATGCCCAATGCAAATTTGTTATTTAGTGCAAAGCCACCTCTTATAGTGAACTGACCACTATACTGACCTCCAATTGCTGTCATTTGATAACCTGGGCCAATGTAACCACCTAACTGTGTAGAGTCTTTGAAAAGGTATGTTTGCTCTTGGGCATGTGCATGAATAGCAAATAATAAACTCGCAATTACTGCGATTTGTGTACTTAGATTTTTCATTTTCAGCTATTGAATGAGAACAAATATAGACCTTATTTAATGCTAAACTTAGGGCGATGTCGGGTATTCCGATACCTTTGCATTCAATTTAAGATTATGCAACAAGTAATGACCATTATTGCGCTATCGCTCACCTTTATGAGTCAAGCGCAAATCACTACGAATTTCATTTACTCCAACAGTCAAACAGCAGAAGAGCTAGACACACTAGAAGTAATAATATCCAATGGGTATTCAGAGGATATTGAGGTACAGGTTGGAGACCCTTACTTAGCTTTTGGAGACACGGTATTTAAGCCGCTTGCTTCCATGTTGAATATACAGGCAGGTAGTAGTGAAACGTTGGAAGTAGCCTGTTACTCTCAGCATAATATGAATCATGCTTATGCCTTACCGCTTGTTGTTGAGGGGTATGGAACATATGGAGTACAGCTATACAACAGTGTTTCTTACAGCATGGGCCGATACTCTGGAACTCAGAATAAATCTGGTGAAGCGCTTAAGACTGCCTTGAAATCTGCAGCTCAACAAGGACAGAATTCCCTTGGATACAATACCGCAAGAGACCGTATGTATGCAGAGATAGACAATGCGGGTGGAGATGTAACGTGCGCATATACGGGTAGAACAGCTACGTTCAACACACGTGCTGGAGCTAACGCAAATAGTTTCAATTGTGAGCATACTTTTCCGCAAGGCTTTTTCAATAGTAATGAGCCCATGAAAAGCGATATATTTCATTTGTTTCCAACAGATGTAAATGCCAATAGTCAACGTGGGAATCTGCCCTTTGGAATGGTTACTAATCCTAGCTGGAGCCAAGGTGGTTCTAAAAAGAATAGCTCCCGCTTTGAGCCTAGAGATGTTCAAAAGGGTAAGACCGCAAGAGCTATGATGTACTTTGTTATTAGGTACCAAGATTACAGCAATCATTTTGCAAGTCAAGAAAACATTCTTCGTACTTGGAATGATGATTTTCCAGTAAGTTCTTCAGAGGCACAACGGAATAACGAGATTGCTCAATATCAAGGAAATCGTAACCCTTTCATTGATTATCCACAGTTTGCAGAGCGGTTTACCAGCTTTACCAGCAATGGAGACTTTCCAAGTACTTCTTTAGCAGAATTATCTGATGACACCTTAAGCTTAATTCAAGGATCAACAGGCTATGCTTTCTTCATGAATAAAGGAACGGAAGTGATTACTATTTCAGGTGTTCAGCTAAGCAATTCAGTAGGTTTTGCTGTAGACACGGTTGGAGATTCTGATGTGCAACCTGGAGAGGGTGTTCTTATTGAAATAGATTTTTTAAGCACTGGTGCATCTGAAACGGGTTTACTTACACTGCAAACAGATGATGCTGCAGGTACATACACGCTGCATCTAGAAGGGGAGAATGCTTCAGGAGGAGAAGATAATACCTTGAATGAGAAGATTTCTATCTATCCTAACCCTTCTCAAGATATCATTTACGCAACATCAGGCTTATCTAATGTAACTATCGTAGATGTTCGTGGTGTAGTTGTGAGTCATACCAAAGCGAAACGTTCTTTTTGGAATGTAGAAAATCTTCCTGCAGGGTTATACTACTTCAACGGGATTTCAGAAGAGGGTACTTTTAAAGCAACAACGTTGGTGGTTAGATAATCACTTACCAGGATATCGGGTGCTAATTTGTGCTGACTTAAGGCTTTCTGGTCGTGTACGTTTCCAGCGTTTGTGCGACCATAACCAATATTCTGGATCTGCTTTTATTTCTTCTTCTAATCTAAGAACATGCTTTTCCGTTATTTCGCCATCGGCTGTATCCATAGGGTTTAAAACCAAAGGTTCAATATCTAACGTGTAATAACCGCGTTTTACTCGCTTTACAGCTCCAAAGAATACAGGTGCATTAAGGCGTTTTGCATATCTCTCTGGACCCAAGAATACAGGTGTGTCTTGATTTAGAAAACGCATCCAATATCCTCTTTTTGCCTGAGGAGCTTGGTCTGCCATTAGACCAAGTACTACGGGTATGTTTTGTTTAACATATTTTCCTAGTCCGTCTTTAAACTCTTGGGTTTCTATAAGTATCGTACCAAATTTAGAACGCGATTGGAGCATTACATCGCTAATTGCTTTGTTTTTTATGGCTTTGTACACGCCAATAAACGCTTGCCTGTATTTCTGAGCGCTAAAAGATAACTGTGCATATTCCCAATTACCTTGATGACCAAGTACTACAATGGCATTTCTACCATCTTTAACACATTGCTGATATTCAGGAGAAAAGGTGACATACATTCTACGTTGAAGCTCTTCTTTAGAAATGGAGTATATCTTAATACTTTCTACAAGAACATCTACCAGATACTTACTGAAGGTTGTGGCAATGCGATGGTGCTCTTCTGTTGATTTTTCAGGAAATGAGTTTTTGATGTTATTCAAGATTACCTTCTTGCGATAACCAAGAATACCAAAGATCAAAAAGTATAGTATGTCTGAAAGTGCATAAAGCACAGTAAAGGAGAGTTTTGACAATCCAACAAGTACACCAACACCAATTCGCGATAACATTTAAGCCTCCTCTGCTACTTTAAACTCACTCGTTGTATGGAAGGTGATTTCAGGATAGTCTCGTTGTGCGGTTTGGAGCATAAATGGAGATTCTGCTAGGTATACATAGTTTCCATCCTTGTCTGAGGCAATTTGTCTGTTTTTTATTCGAACAAAATCTGTCAGTTTTTCTTCATCACCAGTTAGCCAAGTAGCCTTGTGAAAGGGTTTGGCTTGGAAGGAGCAAGAGGCACCATACTCATTCTTCAATCGGTATTGAATAACCTCAAACTGAAGTTCACCAACAGTACCAATGATTTTAATGTTTCCTGGTTGTTGAGTAAATAGTTGAGCTACACCTTCTTCTGCAAGTTGTCTAACCCCTTTTTCCAATTGCTTGGTTTTCATAGGGTCATCGTTAATCACTTCTTTGAAAATTTCTGGGCTAAAGCTTGGAATACCTTTAAATCGGAGTTTTTCGCCAGTTGTTAGCGTATCTCCAATATTAAAGCTACCCGTATCATACAGGCCAATTACATCACCCGGAAATGCTTCATCTACTACCTCTTTGGAGCGTGCCAAGAAAGAGTAGGGGTTGGCAAACTTCAATTTTTTATCCAATCGCGTATGCTGATAAAATTTGTTGCGCTCAAATTTGCCAGAGACAACCCTTAAAAACGCAATCCTATCTCTGTGTTTGGGGTCTATATTAGCGTGGATCTTGAAAATAAAACCAGAGAATTTAGGGTCGGTTGGCTCAATATCTCTGGCATCTGTAGGTCTAAACCCTGGGTTAGGGGCAAAGCGAACGAAGGCATCTAATAATTCGCGTACCCCAAAATTGTTCAATGCACTTCCAAAGAAAACGGGAGCAACCTCACCTCTTAGATAGGCTTCTGTATCAAAGGGGTCGTATACGCCTTCAATTAATTCCAGATCATCGCGCAGTAAAGAAGCAGGCTCTTCGCCAATAATATCGTCTAAGCCAGAGTCATTAAGATCATTAATTCTAACAAGTTCTTCTTCTATTTTCGTTTTATTAGCGCTAAACAGGTTCAGGTTCTTCTCAAATAAATTATAAACGCCCTTAAACCGGGGCCCCATACCAATTGGCCAGCTTAGTGGCCGTACCTTTATACCTAGCTTTTCTTCAATTTCATCTAAAAGATCGAATGGGTCTTGTCCTTCGCGGTCTAACTTATTGATAAACGTGAGCACGGGAGTTTTTCGCATTCTGCAGACTTCCATTAAGCGCTCAGTTTGTGCCTCAACACCATTCGCTGCATCAATGACCATTATTACGCTATCTACGGCCGTAAGCGTTCGGTACGTGTCTTCTGCAAAGTCTTTGTGGCCAGGAGTATCTAACAAGTTAACAATGGTATCCTTGTATTCAAAGGTCATTACAGAGGTAGCCACAGAAATACCACGTTGCTTTTCAATTTCCATGAAATCTGACGCAGCTGTTTTCTTAATCTTATTGTTTTTAACTGCACCCGCTACTTGAATGGCCCCACCAAATAATAGGAGCTTTTCGGTCAATGTTGTTTTACCTGCATCGGGGTGCGATATAATGGCGAAGGTTTTTCGCTTAGCTATTTCTTCTGTTAGACTCATGAATTTCCTTAATAGGCCTGCAAAAGTAGTGAATTGTGCAGGTAGTTACCCGTATATGGAAAGAAGAACTAATGTGATTCTGTAAAAGCTCTTGACGGGGTAGATTAAGTCGCAACTATTCTGGAATAGTAAAGCCATGGCTAGCGTAGAATCACCTTTGCCAAAATGGGCTCGTGGTCTGATAGGTCTATGCGGTAATTTTTAAAGTCGACAAACTCAAAATGGTTATCGGCTAGAATATAATCTATGCGTATAGCAGGCATAGTGCCGAAATCTCCATATGTTGCACCCATGCCAAAGCCTTTCTCCACAAATCCGTCTTGCATGTTAGTTGCAATAATGTCGTAGGCTCGAGTATAGGGCACCTCATTAAAGTCTCCCATTACAATAACGGGATAGGGAGAGGAATCCATGTGAGCTTTAAGAAGATTAGACTCGTGTGCTCTTTCTGTAAACGCATCTGTTAGCTTAGAAAAAATGCCTTTAGACTGGCGGTAGCGCTCTTCTGGTGTATGATTTAATGCATCATTGATAAATGCATATTCATCATGTCTGAAACCTAAAGATTTTAGATGTACGTTATATACCCTCACGGTGTCTTTAGGCAATGCTATATCTGTAAATATTGCTCTTGCCTTTCCTAAACTTTTCCGAATGATGGTTCCCTCATTCACGATCGGGTATTTGCTAAAAGTGGCTAATCCAAAATATCGCTCTCTATTACTAGAGTCGTATTTACGCCTGCCTTCGAACATAAAGTATGGCACATTTGCCTCTTGTTTTATTCTTGGAATGCTTCGGTATTCAGGTATGTTTTCTATATGATAAAACTCTTGAAAGCATAAGATATCTGCCTTTTGAGAGGCTATAAACTCAAAGACATGTTCTCCAGTAGCGGTGTCGGGCTCCCATCCGTATTTATTGAATAAGCGAATATTGTAAGATAGTAGCTTTAGGTCATATTCACCCGTGTATTCTTGAGCGTGGAGGCTTATCATTTGCAAGGGCCTTGGCCAGCCAATCAATAGCATAGCAACGCTCAAAAGCACATAGCGCCTTTTAAAAACAAGCCAAAGAATAGAAAACAGGAGCTGCACAACCACCAAGTAGGGGTAGGCCATGGCAAGAAGGGGTAATAAAGGAAAGACTTCCGTTTCAAAACTGCGGGCACCGTAACTCAATAATATGAGAACGCTAAAAGCAATATGAAGAGTTAGGAGGAAACTTCTAAACCAACCCATAGTGTTTGGCTAGTGGTTACTTACTTTGAATAGGAAATCTTTTTCTGCTTTAGAAAGACTATCGTAACCAGACTTAGATATTTTGTCTAGAATTTCATCGGTTTTACGCTGACGTTCCTCTGAGCTCATTCCACTAACAGGGGCAGAAGTTGACGCTGAGTTTTTGTGAACTACTTTCATTTTTGGTGTAGACTTAAACATGCCAAGAAGTCCTAAGAAGAATCGATTAAACCCATCTGTAATTTCGATTCCTTTACGAAGCTGTAAGCCATAGTACAGGCCAAAAGCGGCTCCTCCAAGGTGAGCGATCTTACCACCTGTATTCACATTGAAGTCTAATAGGGTACTCAATATAAAGCCAATTAGCGCTATGTACTTAATGCGTACTGGACCAACAAGCAAAAGATTCATTTGATACTCTGGCATTAGGGTGGCCGTTGCAACCATAACTGCCAGTACACCACCAGAAGCACCAATCAAAAATGAACCTACAGGCATTCCTGGAATTGATGCAAATAGGAGATAGAGCACCCCTCCAGCTAACCCGCCATAAAGGTAGGTTTGCAGTACACGGTTGTGGGTATATAAATCTGCCATGATTCTCCCAAACCAATAGAGCCAGAGCAAATTAAAGAGAAGGTGAAAGAAGCCTTCATGCACAAACATGTAGGTGCCCAGAGTCCAAAACCTGAAAATCCAATCTCCAAGGCCTGCAGGAAGACCAACTAAACTAAGCAAGAACAAATCATCTTGTACAAAAGCCAACAAGATGTTTAGCACTAAGAATACGCCTGCATTTATGAGAATCAACTTAGAAAGGTGATTATCTCCACCAAGTACTCTCTTAATATCGTCTACAATGAAATTCGCCATGATTAATACTGCTGATAAAACGAATTGTTACCGCCTCTTTTTTGCCAAAACTTAATTAAAAAGAACCCAAAAATCATGCCCCCTAGGTGAGCAAAATGTGCCACGTTATCTCCAGGGCTATTGCTTAAGCCAGAATACAACTCAATGAGTCCATAACCTATTACAAAGTACTTGGCCTTTATAGGTATAGGTAGAAAGATTAGAAATATTTTCTGGTTAGGAAATAACATACCAAAAGCGAGTAACAAGCCAAATAAAGACCCGCTAGCGCCAACTACATTTGGTAAATTGAGGTAATAGCTTTGGTATTCTGCTAAAAACGCGGTAGTTGTGATTAAATCATCTGTTGTACCATACCCGTTGTAAACAGCATCTATAGCTTGCTCAGACTCCAAGAAGTACGCATACATATCTGGGTAAATACGCTGACTCAATTGAAGTTGATGTTGAGAAATAAATGACTGCAACGACTCGGTAGATGGATTTGCCAAAAACTGTTCAATTAATAGATTGAACGATTGAATTTCTGTGAAATATAATATCCCATAATGAAAAACCGCTGCACCAATTCCTGTAATCACA
The DNA here is from genome assembly GCA_965662345.1 of Salibacteraceae bacterium. Classification (GTDB taxonomy): domain Bacteria; phylum Bacteroidota; class Bacteroidia; order Flavobacteriales_G; family Salibacteraceae; genus UBA6049. Next base: position 30,007 of record CBFIHE010000010.1, on the reverse strand, counting down.
TAGTATGTTAGAAAACGTTTAGCCCCCCAGTAATTTTCAATAGCAGAGCCAAACATCCACACAGCGAACATATTGAAGAAAATGTGTTGAAAGTTTCCATGCATAAACATGTAAGTCACAACCTGATACACTTCAAATTTATCGCTACCAGGCCAATGGAGCCCAAGTAAATCGTTTAAGTCTAAGCCAAAACCGTTCTTAAATGAGAAAGTAGCCAAAAACATCAAAATATTAATGATGAGAAGGTTCTTCACTACTGGAGGAAGCATACTAAAACCACCTGCTTGGTACCTGTTCATTTAGTCAAATTGCTTGTCTAACGTGTCTAGCGTAAATGTATTAATAATGCGTTTGCCTGCTGGTGTATTGTATGGGTTCTCACATGCAAACAACTCATCTATAAGGTTGAGCATTTCTTGTTCGTTTAAAACCCTACCCGTTTTTATTCCCGACTTCTTACTTAGTGATCTAGCTAGAGATTCTTGTTTGTTTAACTTCAACTCGTTCAAGTTGTTCTTGAAATCAACTAAAATACTATCCAGAAACGTCTGCGGGTCAACATTAGTTACATAGGTAGGCAGACCTTGAATAATGAATGTGTTAGCTCCAAAATTACGTATGTCAACACCCGCAGCTTGTAAATCGGGTTGAATTTCATGTATAATCTCAGAATCGCCACCAGCTAGCGTAATTGTTTGTGGGAAAAGCTGCTGTTGAGAATAAACTTCTTTAGAAGCCATTGCCTTTACAAATGATTCATACAAAACACGCTCGTGCGCTCGTGATTGGTGAATCATCACCAATCCAGACTTTATATGAGCCACAATATATTTTCCATGAATTTGAAATGCTTTACCTGTAGCAGCTGCATGTTTTACGGGCAAAGCCGATGGAGATTCATCGGTTTCTTGTTGCTGGTTGAATGGTATTCCTGAAGTGTTTTTGATGGAGTTCGCCAACTCTGGATTTGCTTGATAAAGCTTTTGCCAATTCTCTAGATTATGACGTTCTCTAGGTTGATGAACAGACGCATTACCCTTATGTCTCTTTGGTACTGAGCCTGGTTGCTCATCAAATGGGTTATAGTTCGTATTTACGGTTATGGTAGGCTCAACTGGTGTTGATTTATCGAGCGGAATAGCAAACCCTGTTTCTGTCTCAAAGTCTAATGATGGAGACACATGGTGCTTGCCTAGAGCCTGCCTTGTAGCCGATTTCAGAATGGCATAAATAGCGCGCTCATCCTCAAATTTTATTTCTGTTTTAGTAGGGTGTATGTTGACGTCTATGGAAGCAGGGTCTACAGTTAAATGCAAAAAATACCCAGGTTGAGCATCTGATTGGAGCATGTCAGACATTGCGTCTTTAATGGCGTGATGCAGGTAGTGACTTTTTATAAATCTATTGTTCACAAAGAAGAATTGCTCACCTCTAGACTTTTTAGCCAGTTCAGGTTTTCCCAAAAACCCTTCTAGTTTGACCAAATCAGTTTCTTCTGATAAAGGCACTAGTTTTTCATTGTATCGTTTGCCAAACACACCAACCACACGCTGCCTAAAGTTAGCTGCTGGCAGGTGGAAAACCTCGTTGTCGTTGTGGGTTAAAGTGAACATTACCCCAGGATTCGCAAGAGCCACTCGTTCAAATTCATCAATGATGTGGCGCATTTCTACTGTATCTCTTTTCAAGAACTTGCGCCTTGCAGGAACATTGTGGAAAAGATTTTTAACAGATATAGATGTTCCCTTTTTACAAGTTACGGGCTCTTGAGAAAGAACTTCACTCCCTGCAATTTCTAGTTTCACACCAAGTTCAGCCTTCTCCTGTTTTGATCTTATTTCTACTTGGGCAATGGAAACAACAGATGCTAATGCTTCGCCTCTAAAACCCATAGTGCGCAGGTTAAAGAGGTCGTCTGCATTTTGAATTTTAGAAGTGGCATGTCTCACAGGTGCCATACGAGCGTCTGTTTCACTCATTCCGTTACCATCATCTGATACCCTAATAAGGGTTTTTCCAGCATCTTTTATGATTAGATGAATGGTTGAGGCTTCTGCGTCTATTGAATTCTCCATCAGCTCCTTAACTACAGAAGAGGGGCGCTGTATAACCTCGCCAGCAGCAATTTGGTTAGCAATGGAGTCTGGAAGTAATTGAATCAAGTCTCCCATGAGTTAAGCGGAGAAATAATCTGTGAAGAGAAATAGATAAGCACCCAACGCAAGAACACCAGCTATAAGTAAGATACGCATATTGGATGTTTTACCAGCAGCATCACGCTGCGAAACTGCATTCCAGTTGTTGCGGATTCTAAACTTCACGGCTTCTCTGTCGTAAGATTGGGTTGAGTCATTGCCTTTTTCGCGCGCAATTTCTGCTTTTATTGAGGCTACTCGCTGCTCAAACTCCTCTTTTTCAGGGTCGTAATACCTAGGTTTGAAATCAAACCCTTTTGGCTTACTCGTCTTAAACATAGACATTCTCATAATCAGACCTCAAAAGTAGCATTTCAATAGTGATAGTGGCTACTTACCTTGGGTTGTTGAAAAGTTGATTCACCCAAAAACGAATAGGATTTCTATATCGCTACTTTCGTTCTGATGCTATTTCTAAAAACAAAATCAATTCAATTCGCAACACTTGCAGCTTGCTTTTGGTTGTTGAGCACATCGTTTTTTGAAGCTAACCATGAAGTTAGCACCCCAGATTTTGTGGCAAATCCTACGCCATGGGCAGATAGCGTATTGTGCGAGCTGAGTATTGAAGAGAAAATTGGCCAGCTGTTTATGGTAGCAGCATACAGCAATAAGGGTTATGAGCACAAAGAATATATTGAAGACCTTATTAAGAAGCATCATATTGGCGGATTAATCTTTTTTCAAGGGTTTCCGCATAGGCAGGTTAAGATTACGCAACATTTCCAAGAAGTATCTGATTTACCCTTGCTCATTGGGTTGGATGCGGAATGGGGAGCCCGCATGAGACTAGATAGTATGCCAAGATACCCAAGAGCCATGATGCTTGGGGCGGCAAAACCAGAGCATACCTACAACACAGCTTTTGCTGCTGGAAGGGAGTTGAAAGCGCTAGGTGTTCATTTAAGCTTCTCGCCCGTGTTAGACGTAAATAGCAACCGAGATAATCCTGTAATAAACAGTAGGTCTTTTGGTGAAATACCAGGAAAAGTAGGTCGCTATGGAGAGCAATATTTTAAAGGGTTAAGAGATGCTGGGGTATTAGCTGTTGGAAAGCATTTTCCAGGTCACGGTGATACCGATGTAGATTCTCACTTGGACTTACCAGTACTCAAAAGAAGCAAAGAAGAATTAGATGCTGTAGAATTATTGCCATTCAAAAGGGCTATTGAAGCAGGCATTCCTGGAATAATGGTCGCTCACATGAGCGTGCCCGCTTTAGACAGTACGGCTCTATTACCCAGCTCATTGTCTAAACCCGTGGTGACCGATTTTCTTAGAAAGGAATTGGGTTTTGAAGGGCTTATCTTCACAGATGCACTGAATATGAAGGGCGTTACCAAATATTACAAACCAGGTAATGCAGCCTTACAGGCTTTATTAGCGGGGAATGATGTGTTACTCTTTCCAGAAGACGTAAAGGCTGCCATTTCGGCAATTAAATCAGCACTGCGAAAAGGTAAACTTACAGAAGATGAGCTAGATGCTCATGTAGGTAAGATTCTGAGAGCTAAAGAACAAATGGGGCTTCATAAAAACAGATTAACCAATGAAGTTCCACTATCGTATGAAATGAGCAACCCAGAGAACGACTTGGCGAATAGGCGCGCTCATGCTGGTGCGCTTACATTATTGATTAATAAAGACAGTATTCTTCCTCTCAAGAATTTGAAAAGTAAAGATATTGTGAGCATCGCCTTAGGGAATGAGAAGGAGACCTATCCTTTTCAAGCGTCACTTCAGCTTTTCGGAAGAGTAAGTACAACTTACCTTCCCAAAAAGCCTACTTCATTTGAAAGAGAATTGACCTACAGACAATTATCTGATAATAGCGTTGTTTTGGTCTCTTTACATTCTTCTAAATTGAGTCCACATGGCAATTTTGGTGTTACCAAGGAGTCGTTAATGTACGTGGAAGAGCTTGCCTCAAAATACCCAGTTGTTTTGGTGAGTTTTGCCAATCCGTATGCGCTCAAAAATCTGAATACTAAAAACTTAGCTGGATTAATAGTTGCATATGAAGAAGGGGTATATGCACAGCATGCAGCTGCAGAAGGTGTTTTTGGTAGCATCGGCTTTGCTGGAAAGCTACCCGTTAGCATCAATGCCGCACTTCCTGCACAAACAGGATTAGCAACAGAGGTTTTACCAGGATTGCATTACACTATACCAGAGGAGGTAGGGTTATTTTCTGGAGACTTCAAAGCGGTAGATTCATTGGCAACATACGGAATTGAAAGTCAGGCTTACCCAGGTTGTCAAATAGTGGTTTCTAAGGCTGGTAACGTGATGTATCATAAAGCCTTCGGTTATCATACTTATGAGAATAAACAAGTAGTAAAAACGAGTGACTTATATGATCTAGCGAGCATAACGAAAGTTGCAGCTACAGTAGCATCATGCATGTATTTAGATGATCTGGGGCAGTTTTCTCCAGAGAAAACCCTTGGAGATTATCTTCCCGAACTTACTGATGGAACAGAGTATGCTGATATAGTTATTAAAGATATGCTTACCCACAGGGCAGGCCTGCGTTCTTGGATTCCTTTCTATCAGGCCACAATGAGCAGGGGTGTACCTAGGTATGATGTTTATTCTTTGGGGCAATCAGAGATGTATCCTCATAGAGTTGCAGAGAACTTCTTCATTCACAAAAACTATCCAGATAGCATCATCAAGCAGATTTTGGAAACACCACTTCGCAAAGAAAAAGAGTACAAGTATTCAGATTTAGGGTATTACTTTTTGCAACGTATTATTGAGAAACAAACAGGTGTAGCTCTAGAGCATTTTGTGGATAGCATATTTTACAAACCCATGGGGCTAGCAACAACAGGTTATATACCTGCTAATCGTTTTTCATTGGATCAAATTGTGCCTACTGAATATGACATGGCCTTTAGAAAGCAATTAGTACACGGTGATGTGCACGACCCAGGTGCAGCTATGAATGGTGGGGTAGGCGGTCATGCTGGATTGTTTTCCAATGCGAATGACTTAGCCAAGATTATGCAGTTGTTTCTTACAGGTGTTTACAGAGATCAACGTTATTTAAGCGACAGTGTATTGAGTGCATATACAGAATGCCTGCACTGTAAAGACCCTGAAATTGATAATAGAAGAGGGTTGGGCTTTGATAAACCCGTAACCGATGGTGATGGAGGACCAACTTGTTCTTGCATAAGCCTTGCGAGTTTTGGGCATACGGGCTTCACAGGAACCATAGCATGGGCAGACCCTGAACAAGAGATTGTTTATGTGTTCCTGTCAAATCGTGTTTATCCAGATGCACAAAACAAGAAACTCATTACCCTAGGAATACGAACAGAAATTATGCAAGCCATTTACGATGCTAACCATAATGCCAAACAAATAGGCGATACGCAATGAATATAGGAATAGTTTGTTATCCCACATACGGTGGGTCTGGAGTAGTGGCTACTGAGTTGGGGAATGCTTTAGCAAAAAAGGGGCATATGCTTCACTTTATTACGTACAATCAGCCCGTAAGATTAGATATTTTGGACCCAAACATTTATTACCATGAAGTAAATGTGCATGATTATCCATTGTTTGATTACCAGCCTTATGAACTGGCTCTCTCTACTAAAATGGCAGATATTGCAGAGTCTAGAAAGTTAGATGTACTACATGTTCACTATGCCATTCCTCATGCTTTTGCCGCTTTCATGGCTAAGCAGATGCTTAAAGATAAAAGGATTGAAATACCTATAATTACTACCTTGCACGGTACTGATATTACGTTGGTAGGAAAAAATCCTTCCTACAAGCGAGCTGTAGAATTTAGCATTAACCACAGTGATTGTGTAACATCTGTTTCTGAGAGTCTGAAAAACGAGACGTTCGATTTTTTTGATTGCAGGAAAGATATACGCGTCATTCCGAATTTTATAGATATTGAGCTATACTCAGGGAACAGGCAATGTGCTAAAGCCAACTTGGCGCCAAATGGTGAAAGAATAATCACCCACATTAGTAATTTCAGAAAGTTAAAGCGTACCCAGGATGTCATAAAGGTTTTTGCAGGTATTCATAAAGAGACACCTTCAAAACTTGTTTTAGTAGGAGATGGTCCAGACCGTCAAAAAGCTGAGTCGTTGGCTGAAGAGTTAGGCGTTAAGAAAGACTTGATTTACCTTGGTAAAACAACCGAAGTAGAACGGGTTCTATGCGCATCAGACTTATTTCTACTCACATCAGAATCAGAGAGCTTTGGTTTAGTAGCACTGGAAGCGATGGCTGGAAAAGTGCCTGTAATATCCACGAATGCGGGTGGTATTCCAGAAGTAAATATACACGGTGAAACTGGGTTTATTACTCAAGTAGGAGACGTTGAATCTATGACAAAACATGCCGTTGAACTGCTTTCAGACAAAAATGCTTACAATGAAATGTCTCTAAAGGCTTACCACCAAGCTAAGCGCTTTGATTTATCAGAGATACTTCCGCAGTACGAAGAGTTGTATCTAGAGATATCTGCCGCTACAACGGGTTAGAAGCTCTAGAGAAAGCAAACTCTACTTGGTTATTCATTCCTTGTGTCCTGCCTGCTAGAAGCATGTTTAATGTATCTTCTGATAGTGTATAGGTGATGATTTCTGGAAAGTAGGGTTGAACGCTTTTAAATTCTATTTTGTTTTCGGCTTGTGCAATAACCTCATAGTTCATGGGGTACGGATTGTCAGTAGAGTTAAGCTGAAGAGCCAAGTCATTTTCTCCTTGATAAATTTTAGTGGTTTGCATTATACTAGTATCACCTACAGTGCTGAAATAAGATACACATCTCAGCGTGTCGTTTTCATAGGTCCACTTGAGTTGATTGGTGGTAATGCCATACGTCCTGATCCAGTTACCTTGTAGCCAAAGCAAGTTATTCATTCTATTTTCAGTGCATGAAATTGCAATTAGACTAACAATCAGTAAAGCGAAGTATCTCATTTGGCATTAATTTTGGACATCAATTCGTGAAAAATGAAAAAGCTAATTTTAATTCTCTTTCCTTTTACTCTGTTGCTTCTTAGTTCTTGTTCTAAATGCTACGAGTGTACTCGGAAAATTCCAGTAGAAGTAGATAAAGACAATGACGGAGTAAATGAAATTGAATACATAGATGATTCTGAAGATTTTTGCACGTCCAATAAAGATGAAGTGGACAGCAAAGAGCGTGAAGGTTATTCGTGCTCATAGTTTAACCGCCTACTTTTTTTGTGGCATACCCTTTCTCTTTGAGAATCTCATTAACCTTATCTCTGACCTCACCTTGGATAATAATTTCTCCATTTTTAGATGATCCACCTACGCCACACTTTGCTTTTAGCAGTTTTTCAAGATCTTTTAAATCTTCTGGAGTGCCTACAAATCCCTTAATTAGGGTTACAGCTTTGCCCTTGCGTTGCTTCCTGTCTATATAAAGCTCAAGCGTTTGCTCACTTGGTGGAAGTGTTTCTTCAACTTCATTCGAATCGTATTCATAACCAAAATCAGGATTGGTACTGTACACAACGTTTTTTCTATTCTTCTTACTCATAGGTGCAAAGGTAATTAGGACTTGTTTTTATCCTTTGATTTTGATAGGAGATTGTACTTGATTAAGTTTATGCTGTACATTCGTAAAAAATCACCCCCTTGAGCAACGAAGAAAATCGCATCTGGCTTTCATCTCCCCACATAGGAGATAACGAGTTTAAATACGTTACAGAAGCTTTCGATTCAAATTGGATTGCCCCAGCAGGACCAGCAATTACCAAATTTGAGCAATCGATTAAATCTTACTTTCATGTGAATGCAGCAGCTGTCTTGCAGAGTGGTACAGCCGCACTTCATTTGGCTTTAATTAATCTTGGTGTGGGTGAGAATGACCACGTATTGTGTCAGAGTATAACATTTGCAGCGAGTGCTAATCCCATCGTATATCTAGGGGCAACTCCAGTCTTTATAGATTCGGAAGAAGAAACATGGAATTTGGATCCTGAAAAAGTGCAAGAAGCGCTTCAAGACTTGAAAGAACAAGGTAAGAGTGTGAAAGCAATAATTGCTGTACACTTATATGGTATGCCAGCCAAAATGGGTGAACTGGAGCAAATAGCAGAAGAGTTTGATGTGGCTCTAATAGAAGATGCTGCCGAAGCTGTTGGGAGTACTTATTTAGGCAAGCGCTGCGGTAGTTTTGGAAGAATGGCTGTAGTATCTTTCAATGGAAATAAGATTATTACAACCTCTGGAGGTGGAGCATTGCTTAGCAATGACTGGCATTTAGTAGAACACGCTAGGTTTTTAAGCACACAAGCAAAAGATAACGCTCCACATTACCAACATAGTCACATAGGATATAACTACCGCATGAGTAATATTAGTGCGGCTATAGGAATTGGGCAGATAGAAGTTTTGCCAAAGCGAGTATTGCAACGTAGGGCAAATCACGATTTTTACAGAGAGCATTTAGAAGGACTGCCTGGTATTTCATTCTTACATGAACCATATGGTCATTATAGCAATAGATGGTTAACTAATATTCAGGTTAATCCTGAAGAAACGGGAGGAATTAATAGGGAGCATTTACGTGTAGCTTTAGACGCTAAGAATATTGAATCAAGACCTTTGTGGAAGCCGCTTCATATGCAACCTGTTTTCAAAGAATATCCATATTACGGTGAAAGTGTAGCCGAGGAGCTGTTCAAAAATGGACTATGCCTACCAAGTGGCAGTAATCTTGTCAAAGAAGATTTAAACAGAGTAGTGCACATCATCAAAGAAACGATGCAGGGAGTGTACGCCTCAAAACCACAAGCGGTTTAGTTTGTTATCTCAGTAAACGAAAATTGATTTTATATGATTGAAGAAGTTTCTAATTACCTCAATCAAATTAGACATGACTTCACCAAAGGCGAGTTGAACGAGTCTACAGTTGCTGCTAACCCGCTAGAACAATATGCCAACTGGTTTGAAGAAGCTGTAGGCGCTCAAGTTCCAGACCCTAAAGCAATGACAGTTAGTACAGTCAATGCAAATGGTAAGCCTAGTTCTAGAGTGGTTTACTCTAGGGGCCTTACAGATTTAGGAATTCTGTTTTACACCAATTACAACAGCCAAAAAGGAGAAGATATTGATGCAAATCCAAATGTTTGCGTGAATATATATTGGCCTGAACTTGAGCGTCAAGTAAGGTTAGAGGGTAAAGTTAGTAAGGTAAGTGATGCGGAGTCTGACGCATATTTTGCCTCAAGGCCACGAGATAGTCGTATTGGTGCTTGGGCAAGTGAGCAAAGCAGTGAAATACCAGACCGAGATGCGCTCAAGAAAAAGTTTGAGGATTTCGAAGAAAAATATAAAGAACAAGATGTACCTCGACCACCGCACTGGGGAGGTTACATTATTCAGGTTTCGCGTGCAGAGTTTTGGCAGGGGAGACTTGCGCGATTGCATGACAGAATAGTATATGAGAAAAAAGAATCAGGAGACTGGATATTGAAACGATTATCACCCTGATTAGGCATAAAAAAAGCCTTGAGCAACGCTCAAGGCTTTATTATGGTATTACTACCAAAATTAGTTTACAGAGTCAGAAAGCTCAGCACCTGCTTTGAACTTAACTACGTTCTTAGCTGCAATTTGAATTTCTTTACCTGTTTGTGGGTTACGACCTGTACGAGCTTTACGCTTAGATACAGAGAAAGAACCAAAACCTACTAGAGAAACACGGTCTCCTTTTTTCAATGCGCCTGTAGTTGCTCCAATCATAGAGTCTAATGCTTTTTTAGCATCAGCTTTAGACAATTCTGCTCCGTCTGCGATCGCATCGATCAATTCTGCTTTGTTCATTTTAGATTAAAATTAGATTAAACAAATAAGGCACCATTTTGATACCTTTTTCAAATTTAGATGAAATCACTCGCCAGCAAAGGGTTACAGCTCAAAACACCACATTTTGTTAATAAAACCAGTCGATTGTGAATAAAGACGGCTAAATTATCGTGAAAATGACGTTATTACTGGGTTTTAGCAGATGATTAGCTCATTCAGTACTCCATCCAGGTACAGGAACAAACTGCCTGTCTTCTCCTTTGAACTCTGGAGCTTGAATACTTAGTACTTTTAGAGGCATACTTCCTTTGTTGATTGCAGCATGAGTAGTGCCAGGCGGAATAGCGATAATGTCTTTGGGTGAAATGTTAATGGTATCATCTCCTAGAAGCATTATTCCATTTCCTTCAATTATATAAACATGCTCCGTATGATATTCGTGTAGATGAGCTTGTACATCGCTCTTTACCCAAATGACAAAAGATGTGGCATCATCAGTGGTAGCTAAGGGTTCAACATGTATGTTGTTATAATGAAGTGGGGGAGTTAATGAGTCTGATTTAAACTGCTGGCTGTATAGGCAGCTTGTGAACAGGGTAAAGAATAAAAGAATACTGTAGTTTTTCATTATCTCAAATCTAGGAATTGTTAGGTTATTCTAAGCTCGAGTTGAATTGCGTATACTTGCGGGCCTAAATAGATGCTTTGAGTAACGAGTCTCATATACCAGAAGTAGCCATTGTATTATTGAGCTACAATAGCTTACCGCTAGTAAAGCAATTCTTGCCTAAAATATTAGATACTACTCCTCAAGATATCAATCATGCTGTATGGCTTGTAGACAATGCATCTTCAGACGGAACGGGTGATTATGTAACGAAACACTTCCCAGAGGTGAATCTGTTCACCATAAAAGAGAATCATGGGTTTACTGGTGGGTACTCAGAATCACTACCTAATATACCAGCCAAATACTACGTTCTTATTTCCAGTGATATAGAAGTTTCAGATGGCTGGCTAGAGCCTAGTATAGATTTACTTAAGAGCGACCCTCAAATTGCCGCGGTACAACCCAAAGTGATGAGTTTTGATAGGCGAAATGAATTTGAATATGCAGGTGCTGCTGGTGGATTTATTGATTACTTGGGTTTTCCATTTTGCCGAGGAAGGCTAGTGAATGCTGTAGAAGAGGATCAAGGACAATATGATGATATTACTGAGATTTTTTGGGCCTCTGGGGCGTGTTTATTCATAAAAGCAGACTTGTATCATCAATCTGGAGGGTTAGACAATGACTTCTTTGCCCATATGGAAGAAATTGATCTTGCGTGGAGACTGAAAAACCAAGGCTACAAAATCATGTATCAGCCCGCTTCTACAATTTATCACATGGGTGGATATGTTATTCAATATGGGAGTCCAGGTAAAATCTACCGCAACCACAGAAATAACCTAATCATGCTTTTGAAGAATGGTGATGGAGGTAAACTTTGGTGGAAAATACCGTTCCGTTTTGCACTAGACTATTTAGCCTTTGTAAAAATGGCTGTAGATGGAAATCCTAAAGCAAGTTTTGCCGTTGTAAAGGCGCATAGAGATTTCGTTTGGCAGTTTAGTAAATGGCTCGCGAAACGAAAAGAGGTTCAAAAATTACCCCAAAAGCCAAATAGGTACGGAATCTGTCCAAAAAGCCTTGTTTGGCAATTCTTTGCTCTACGTAAAAAGAAGTTTCCTCAATTGAATTGGAATCCTTTTACAGATAGGTGTTAATTCTATCTAGGGATATTGAACAAGTCTTCGCTCCAGCCTCCAAAATGAGGATCTGCCGCTTTATCATCTACATTACCAAATGGTGTGTTTCTTCTTTCCAAATCACGTTGCCATCTAGGATTGTTTACCTCACCTATAACGTTTGAGTGGAGTAACCTGTAGTCATTGGTTACTAAATCTGTGTTATAGAAAATATAACGAGCATCAGTACGCTTCGGGTGTTTGTAGTAATGCCAAATGTGATAAGGGTAAGATGATGGCTCATTTTCTCGTTCTACCATCGTGTTAGGTGCCCCGTATTTTAAGTAGACAAAGCCTCTGTCTGACTCATAGCCAGGACTGTTCTGCGTACTAAATTCAGCATTGGCTTTTTGAACCTCCTTTTCATATGCTAGATATTCACTCCATGGGTCTAGAGGATCTCTGTCTAACCAGAAATCAATGATGATTTTACGAACAATATTATTGTCTGGATTCTTACGGTGCTTCATAATGAGCAATTGCTCTTCACTTCCAGCAATAGGAATAAGGCACATCATCATGTGCTGTAAAGAATCCCTAGAGCCAATATTCATTACCCAGTCTTCAAAGGATCCAGATTTGGTAGTAACATCGGCTAGTGCCTGAACGTTATCATTTACACGATCTAAAGAAACTCTTTGAGACGCAATAAGGCTTCCTGATTTATCTAGTGCTTCTAGGTCTAACGCATAGTTTCCCGTAGGCAGCCTGCTTATATCCATATTTCCAAATAATACGCAAACCTCATGAGAACCAAATCGCTTATACCCTCCATATCCATCTACAGCTCTATTTCTTGCCAAATCTGTTAAGTAGTATTTGACAACCACAGCTCCTGTATCACCCATTAGGGATTTTACATTATACAACTCTGTGTAAAAGGTGAGCTTGTTAACGGCAGTAGGGAAGTAGTCGTATACATAAGGAATCATGCCGTAACCAGCTTTAACTAAAAGATCTTGTTCCGTTGCTTTTCTAGCCTCTTGAACAAATAGTACATCAGAAAAGAAAAGTGCATCAAAAGAAGAAGTCATTTTCAATGGTTGAGCAGCTTGCACACCTTTAGAAGTATTATTCAAATCTCGCAACGCGATGTTCAAGCTGTAATCTCCATCTGGCAACATAAAACGCTGTACATCTATAAAATCAGCAATGAATGAATCTGGATTTGAGAGAACGGGACCCAAAATCTCATATTTCTTGAAATCTTTAATTACGCTGTCTTGCTCAAAAGAAAGGGTAGCTTCTAACCTTGCCTGATAACCTGAAGTGAGGGTGTCATAAATAACACTCTGTCCGTCTACATTAAAATAAGTCTCCACGTATGCTCCTTGGCCAGGAGCAAAAAAGCGTGTATACGTAAAATCAGCCCTAACTTGAGACAAAAGTGGTAGAGTGAAAAATATCAGAATAGGTATGAGTATGTTTTTCATGCTGCTAAAATAACATGGTTTCATAAAGAATGGTTTACTGTTGCACAAACAACGTGCTTTGGTTGTTAGACGGTTCTAATCAACACAAAAAATACATGAAAGATCAAGTGTACTTAATTACAGGTGGTAGTAGTGGTATTGGCAAGGCAACTGCCAAACATTTAATTGCTCAAGGCGCTAAAGTTGCTATTACGGGTAGAGATAAGCAGAAGCTAAACGATGCTTCAGAAGAATTAGGGGCATATTCCATCCATGCAGACGTTACTCAAGATAAAGATATAGACCGCATGTTTGAAGATGTTTTATCACATTTTGGCAGGCTAGACGGGTTAATAAACAATGCTGGGATTGGCGGGGCCTGGAAAGAGCTTGATGAATTAACTAGAGAAGACTTAGATGCGATATACCAAACCAATGTATACGGAGCTATGCTTGTAGGTGCAAAGGCAGCTGGTATTTTTAAGAAACAGCAGAGCGGAGCTATTGTGAATATTGCTTCTACAGCTGGCTTAAAAGGTTTTGCAAAAGGAACGGTTTATGCTAGTTCTAAATTTGCTTTACGAGGCATGACTCAATGTTGGCAAGCAGAGCTTAGACCTCATAACATTCGAGTAATGTTGGTGAATCCTAGTGAGGTTACCACTGCTTTTGGTCAAGAGAATAGGGAAGAACGCCCAGATGAAGCCAAAAAACTAACATCAGATGAAATCGCTCACACTATTGTTACTCAATTGAGCATGGATCCTAGAGGGTTTGTTCCAGAGGTAACCGTTTGGGCTACAAACCCTTGGTAGCAGCGGAAAGGCGTAGAGAGATGATCACAACCAAACATTCTTGTAAAAAAGAAAAATCCACTCTTGTAGGTTTTGAAAAGGAGATTACATTTGCAGCGGAGAGTTGGCAGAGTGGTCGAATGCGGTGGTCTTGAAAACCATTGATCTTCACGGGTCCGGGGGTTCGAATCCCTCACTCTCCGCCAGAGAAAAAAAGCCTGTTCAACGATGTTGATCAGGCTTTTTTCATACCCAAAACCCAAGCTTGCTTGAAGGTTTTGGGTATGAAAAAGACTAGTCAGCGCAACGCGATGCAGGCTTACAGTCTCTGAAGCACCACCCTTAAAGGGATAACGACCGAAGGGAGTAATCCTTTTGATGAAAGGTTTTGGGTATGAAAAAGACTAGTCAGCGCAACGCGATGCAGGCTTACAGTCTTTGAAGTATTACTCTTTGAGACGTTATGTTTTATTACCCACAACCAATCAAGACCAATAAGTAAGTGATAAACAAGCGTCACATTGCATTTCTGGGTAGTAATTTTCAGTATTCTAAAACCTTTCAATGTGAGATTTAGTGGTCTTATTCTAAGCTCTAGACGCTAAAAATTAATAGCATGGGTATTTACCTTACCTTTGCCCGCTTAATTAATATTAGTGAATAAATTTAAAGAATTAGGACTCTCAGCCCCTGTGCTCTCAGCCCTACAAGAGATGGGTTTTGAAAGTCCTACAGACATCCAATCCCTTAGTATTCCCGCATTGTTAAGTTCCCACACAGATTTATTGGGTCTTGCACAAACCGGAACTGGAAAAACAGCTGCCTTCGGATTACCGTTGGTAGAGTATGCACTTACCGAAGATCAAAACGCACTTTCTTCTTTGGTTCTATGCCCAACGCGTGAGCTTGCTATTCAAATCAAAGACAACGTTTCAGCATTTAGTAAAAATGCAAAAAAACTTGATGTAACCGTGGTTTATGGAGGTTCTTCCATCCAAAACCAGATTAGAGAAATCAAGCGTAATAAGCCTCAAATTGTGATAGCCACACCAGGTCGACTCATGGATTTGATGGAGCGTGGAGTTATTAGGCTTCATGAGGTGAAACGCGTTGTGCTAGATGAAGCAGATGAAATGCTAAATATGGGTTTTCAAGAAGATATTGATACCATTTTAGCTGAAACACCAGATGAGAAGAATGTTTGGTTGTTTTCTGCAACCATGCCTCCTGAGATTCGCATTATCATTAAGAAGTACATGACAGACCCTATTGAGGTTAAGTCATCTGCTAAACTTACTGTGAATCAAAACATAGAACATAGATATGTTCGTGTAAGTAGAAACAGTAAGGTTAAAGCACTTCGTAATATCATAGAAAGCTACGAAGACCTTTACGGTGTTGTTTTTTGTCGTACGCGTATGGAAACCCAACGTGTGGCCGATGAATTACGAGAGTTTGGGTACCCTTCTGAGGCTTTACATGGTGATATGTCGCAGGCATTTCGTGAAGCTGTGATGAAACGCTTTAGATCTGGTCAGACTAAGTTGCTTGTAGCTACAGATGTAGCTGCTCGTGGTATAGATGTAGATGATCTCACACACGTAATTCATTATGCTTTGCCAGATGATATTACCTACTACACACACAGATCTGGTAGAACGGCAAGAGCGGGTAAAAAAGGTGTTTCTCTTGCAATTATTCAACCGCAAGAAGAGAATAGATTAAATAGGCTAAAGTCTGACTTAGGTATTGATGTTGAGTACATGGAAGTGCCTTCTGGCAATGAAATCATGTATAAACGATTTGGAGCTAGAGCAAAGCAAATTCTTGATGCAGATCACCCCAACTTACCAGAAGATATCATAGAGTCTTATTTTAAGTACTTCCAAGATGCGGATCCGAACTTACTGTTGGAAACGCTTCTCTTAGAAGACCTAAAGCGCCTCTTAGATGGTTTACCGGCTAAACGCGAGAACCTCAATGCGCAAAGCGATGCTAAAAAGCGCAGCGAAAGAAAGAAAACACGGAAGAAAGACCCGAATGACCCTGATACTATCTTCATCAACTTGGGTAGAATAGATGGAATTGACAAGCAACAAATGCTACATTTCATTGAAACTCAAACTGGGATTGGCAATGCCGATATTGGTAAGATGGAGATCCAAAAGCAAATCAGCTTTATAGAGGTTTCGCCTAATGCAGCTGCTGAGTTCATGTCTAAAATGGACGGTGCTGCTTATAATGGCCGTAAGCTTCGGGTAAATAATGATGCCGCACCAATTTCTGAAAGCGGTGGTGGCAGAAGCAGAGGGAACTCCTATGGAAAACGCTCTGGTGGAAAACCTGGCGGTAGATCTGGCGGAAGAAAAGGCCAAGGCGGCAGAGGCCAAGGTGGCAGAGGTAGAGCAAAGCGATACTAGAATAGAAAAATTAGACCGGCTCCTACATCGATACGGGTAAGGCTTTCGCCTTCATCTGCCGTAACGGTGTAGGAAGCGGCACCTGTAGGGCCTACGAAGTCAAATTCAGTAACAGTACCTGTGGTAATGCTACCGCCTAACCTAAATGCCAAACTATTGGTTATAAAGTAGTTTAGGTCAACACCAAGGCGAAGCGCAACTGATTCACCTGTTGTAGTGATAAAAGCTATTTCTGTAATTTCATCTTTGAACCACGTGTAATACAGGCCTGCTTTACCAGCAACTTCACCGTCTCCATTTAAAATCGTGGTTCTAGCCAAGAATTCTGGTCCAAATGAAGTGATTTGTACAGATTCTTCTAATCTACCAGTAAAAGTAAGAGGAGGATTCTGAAAAACGATGCTAGCATTGTTTATGGTAGAGGCAGACCTGAAATAATCATAGCGAAGTCCAAATCCCCAATCTTCAAAAAGAAGTGCACCAGCAGCCAACGAATAACTGAAGCCAGAGCGTAACCTATCGTAATGTTCTTGAATTGCAGGGTCGCTATTGGGTGGGGAGGCTCCTAACCTGTAAGCAAAACCTCCATTCACCTCAACGCGAAAAAGTTTCTTTTGAACCACATCCGTATCAGGTATGTCAACAGGAGTAGGGGTGTTTGGATGCTCAAAGACAGGAACTTCTGTCTCACTCACTAAACTCTCTTTGATGTAAAAGTCTCTTACAATTGCAACAGTGTGCTCTTTACGGATAATGGCTTCTTGTATTAAACCATCATAGTTTAGTCTCACATCAATCTGCTCTTTATCTTCAGATAGGATATCACATGCAATGGAGTCATAGTCTAAAGTAACAACCAAGTCTGGTAAATCCACCACTTGTGCCGAACCTATGTAGGGCAGTAGCAGCATGTTAATCATAAAGATTAAAGCTGCATTTGAAAATACACGTGTACTATTCACTTGTATGAAGTATCACTTTAAGTTGAGCGTTAGAGATACCTGTAATCAATACTTTAGATCCTGACTCAATATAACCCTCTTCAGTTATAGCATCTTTCAACTTACCGTTAATACTAACTTTTCCTGCAGGACGTAAATCAGTAGAAGCAACACCTGTTTTGCCCTTCCAAGAGTGGTCTAATTCGGCATTGCTAACATATCCTTCATTAGCGTTTTGCTCAGCTTTTAAAATAAGCTTTGAGAACATGGGCGATTGCAATAATTTCAATCCTAAGGCTATTACACCAACTATACTCAAGCTCAAACTTGTTAGAACAGTTGCAGCAGAAGTGAAAAGGGCAGTGCCATCTACTGGCTCAAAATTGAACCCAACATTGCCAACCATACTTAGTATTAAGGCAGCCACCATGAGTACAATACCAGAAGCTCCAGCAACACCAAATCCTGGTATAACAAAAACCTCGGCTGCCATGAGTAAAATACCAGCAAAGAATAGGAGAATCTCCCAGTTTTCTGCCAATCCTTCTAGATAGTAAGGTGCAAAAAATAACAGCGCAGCAATAAAAGAAGCGGCTATTGGGAAACCGATTCCAGGCGTTTGCAGCTCAAAATAAATTCCACCAAGCATGATTAGTATGAGAACCCCGCTTACAGCAGGATTAATAAGCCATCCAATTACTTTATCAATATCCGTTGGCTTGTAAGTAGTAACGCTAAAGTCTGTAATTCCTGCAAGCTTTAAGGCTTCATCCATTGTTTTGGCTTCACCATCACAAAACCCATTTGCAATAGCCTCAGAAGTAGTAAAGGTTAAAACCTTACCAGAATCGCTCACACCAGGCACAAATTTATCTGGATCAACCATGGCTTCTGCTATATCTGGGTTTCTACCGTTTTCTTCAGCTGTAGCGCGCATTTTAGAGCGCATATAGCTTTGGTATTTATCAGGAACTGGAGTGCCACTTTGGTCAACAACGGTAGCGGCTCCAATCGTACTGCCTGGTTGCATGTAAATACTATCACAGGCAAGTGATATTAATGCACCGGCCGATGCAGCGTTGTTTTTTATTAGCACGTAAACGGGTATCTCTGACCTTAATAAGGCTGTTCGGATACTATCTGCCATGTCTACCTGGCCTCCATAGGTGTCTAATTCCAAAAACAGCACATCTGCATTAACTGAATCGGCTTCAATAAGTACCTCTTTGGTGATGCGCCAAGTTGGTGCAGCAATAGCGTCTGCAATAGAAAAGCGATAAACTTTCGTTTGCCCAAACAAGTAGGTAGTGCTTAAAAGCATGGCGAAAGCAATCAATAGAAATCTGCTCATTGAATTCATGCCCTAAAGATAGGGTGATTGATGTTTACATCAAGTCTAAAAGCTCAGAATGAATGTGACCATTTGATGCGCAAAGAGATTTGCCGTACAACCAATCTTCAGTATTTGAAATAGTAGAGACTTTTCCACCAGCTTCTTTCACCAAAAGCGCACCAGCCGCCACATCCCAAGGGTTTAGTCCGACCTCATAAAAGGCCTCAAACTTTCCGCTGGCAACATAACATAAGTCGATAGCTGCTGAACCAAATCTTCTTACCCCTCTAGAATTCCTTAATAGGTGTTTGTACAGAAGTAAAAAACGGTCGAGTTCAGATTCTTCATACGGAAAGCCAGTAACAAAAAGACTGTCATACACGGTTGTAGTACTAGAGACATGTATGCGATTACCATTCATATAGGCTCCATTGCCTTTCGTTGCATGATAGACTGCATGGTGCGGAATGTCATTAATTACGCCTAGCACAATCTCGTTGTCTTTTTCTAAGGCAATGCTGGTTGAATAGAGTGGAAGGTCATGAACAAAGTTAGAGGTACCATCAATTGGGTCTACAATCCAGCAGTATCCATTTTTTGAATCAATATCGCCACCTTCTTCACCCATGAATCCCGAACCTGGAAACGCCTTGCTTAGTTTGTCTATTAAGAATGCTTCTGCTTGTTTGTCTACAATCGTTACGAGGTTGTGCGCACTTTTTTCTTCCATTTGATCAATATGGAAGGTCTTGCGCTTTTCTGTAATGAGCTTACCAACTTCACGAGCTATAGCTACTACTTCTGTTTCTAAATGTTGAAGGGAAAGATCATTCATGAATCGAATATTCTTTGGAGGCAGTTTTTACAATTCCGTCTCTGTCTATTTGATCTAAGGTCAAAGATTCAAAGGTGTTGATGAGTTGAGGGTCAAAAGCCGTTTTAACTTTCACATAGTTCTCTGTGAAGCCAAACATCATCTCTCCATCACGCTCACCCTCCCATAAAACAGTTCCCGTGCTGCCTATTCGCTTTTCATAAAATGCGCGCTTCTTTTTTTCTGAAAGGATTCGTAGTTGTTTGTTTCGTTCTTGGCGAACGGGTACGGGTATTTCACCCTCTAGTTTCACGGCAACTGTGTTTGGCCTTTCTGAATACGTGAAAACGTGTAAATAACTAATGTCTAAACTATTGATGAAATCATAGGATTTCATGAATTCTTCTTGGGTTTCACCAGGATACCCAACTATTACATCCACACCAATACAAGCATTTGGCATTAAAGCCTTAATCTTTTCAATTCTGCTTTTGTAAAGCGCAGTATCATATTTGCGCTTCATAGATGTAAGTAGTGTATCAGAACCCGACTGAAGAGGGATGTGAAAATGCGGAACAAATCTTTTGGATTGAGCTACAAAAGAGATGATAGAATCACTAAGTAAGTTTGGCTCAATAGAAGAGATTCTGAAACGTGGGATATTAAGCTGGTCTAGCGCCTGCACTAGTCCAAAGAAATCCTCATCTGTACCTGCACCAAAATCGCCCGTGTTTACTCCAGTTAATACTACCTCTTGTATGTTTTGCTCCTCTAATTCCTTAGCTACTTTAATAGTTTCCGCTATGGAGTTACTTCTACTTTTACCTCTAGCTAGAGGAATGGTGCAAAAGGAACAGAAGTAATCACATCCATCTTGTACCTTTAGAAAGGTTCTAGTTCGATCACCAGCAGAATACGAAGGATTAAAGTCTCGAACCATTCCTATACGGCCTGCAACATACTTGCCATACTCATCGGCATCTAGGTTCTCTAAGTGCTCAGCCACATTAAACTTTTCATTAGCACCTAACACCAAACTTACGCCTGGAATACTAGCTATTTCCTCTGGTTTTAGCTGGGCATAACATCCAATTACGATTACCCGTGCATCTGGGTTGCTCCTTAATGCCTTTCGAACAATGTTTCTACATTTCTTATCTGCATGGTCTGTAACAGAACAGGTATTGATTACATACACGTCTGCTGCGGTATCAAAATCTACACGAGCGTAACCAGCTTCATGTAGATTGCGAGCTATAGTAGATGTTTCGCTGAAATTCAACTTACATCCCAAGGTGTAATATGCTGCTGTCTTATATGCTCTCATTTGGCCTGCAAAAGTAGTTAATTCAACGTGCTTTCCTTTCTGTTGTTCAGCTCTTGAAAATAGAGTGCAGGCACCAAAATGAAAAGCATTAGCGGATGAATAAGTAACCGTCTCACGTAAAATACAGCTTGTTTAGAAGGATCATCAATTACAATGAGTAAGAATAGGAGTACACAAGTGGCAATAATGCCAACAGCAGTCAAAATCCAACTAGAAATAAATACATGCTTTAGATTGCGAAAAAGGAGGAAGATAATCCCTAATGAGATTGCGGAGTTTACACTAAAGCGCAGAACGATATTTAAGCCGTACCTAACAAAGTCTAGTTCAGGGAAGGGTAAACTCTTATATTCTCCGTGATAAAACTCTATAAGCGGATCATAAAACACCTTAGAACCCAGCATGCGTACCCCAATCAGCATAGCTATACCTAATCCAACGCCAAAAGCAGTAGCTACTCTCCTCATTTAGAAAGGTATTTTACCCAAACAATCCAGAGTAGAATTACAGTGCCATATATCCAAGCAGGAAAAAGGTAGTCGTGTGCAGCCTGACTCCACTCTGGTATCTGTGCGTTAATTTTACCTATAGATGCAATACGAATGATGTTGGATACGTGTAAGATTACCAATCCTGTAGGAATGAACCATAAGTAATTCTTGAAAGGCGCTTTAAATGCTAATAGAAAGGCTACAAAGAGTATCATAACGCTCATGGCGTTGCAACCTTCAATGATAGAGTATAGCGGAGTATTCTCGCAGTACACATAGGCAGTTGTCAGCCCTTCATAGTAACGTGTTATAATGTCATTCTGAATAAGTCCGAGCAAGTATGAACTCTGTCTTGTAATCCAAACACTAAAGGGGTCTAAGCTATCTGGATAAGCATTGAGGTAAACACCATAGAGCCAAGATCCGATAGCGTAGAAAATGAAAAATTTCCCAATGAAAATGAGTGTTGGTTTATATTGACTGTATAGTTCCTGCACGCTGCAAAAATAACTGTTCCCTTCTAGTTGAACACTATTCGAGCTAGGGTGTAAGTGTTTTCAAATTAGTTTTAGCAATGGTGTGATTCGGATTCAACTTCAATACCTTTTCATAGTAAAATCGTGCAGAATCATTTTCACCTTCTAGTTGAAAACTTAAAGCATGATTAGAAAGGATTTCAATATTTGTTGGCGCAAAGGAATAAGCTATTCTAAAATGCTCTATAGCCTCTTTATTATTGCCCTCATTGAATAAAATCAGCCCTAGATTATTATTGCTTAAAGCATGGTCTGGAAAGTGTGAAAGAGCTTGTAAATAGGCTTGTTTAGCCTGTTCAATGCGTCCTGTTTGTTGATACATTACTCCTAAATTATACCTGGCATCTGTATATTTCGGATATGCCTCTAATGCTTTTATAAAGTGATGCTCAGCATTTATCAATAGATTCTGGCTTGCCATTTGAGTGGCCGCATTCATTGCACTATCTCTTAGCTCCATTGCATAAAAAGCATTAAGCTTTGCATTAGAGGGGGAGGCTTGTACATCCGTTTCAAAGAGCGTTAAATTGTTCTTCCACGCGGGAATCCTGTTATAGGTTTGGGAGGCATACAAAAGAACCATAACAGAAATTAGGAACTTCCCATATTTTGGCAAGGGTTCTACCTTTTGTAGGAGTTTAACACCAATGAAAACGGCTGGAATAGAAGAGAAGAATAAGAACCGATCTGCAAAGCCTGCTCCAATTAGAACAACAATGTTGGAGGTGAGAAGCATAGCTGCTCCGTACCAAAGAAGTAATGTAAAAACAATGCTATCCTTTTTAAGTGAAATTCCTATTGCAAAAATGGAGCTAAGCGCAAATAGAATGGCCGCAAGACCTTCGGGATGTACGGGTTGAATAATTTCAAGTGTGCCAATGCCATAATCTGATAGTAACGTAAAAGGTACTAGCAATTTCACAACGTAAAGAAGTTGCCAGTAAAGTGCCGTAATAAAACGTTCTTGATATGATTCAGCAGAAGCTAGAATATTATTAATAGGGTCTATGTCTAAAAGACCACTTTGTCCAGAGAAGGTAGAGCGAGCAATCAGTACTAGACCTATAATTATTGCCAAACCAAAGTATTCTTGAAATTGGTTTCGTCTTTTTGGTGAAGACAATCTGTAAATGACCCCGCCAATTCCAGGGGCAATAAGTCCAGTTTCTTTGCTAAGTGAACCAAATAGCAAGAGTAGTAAAGCGCTATATAAATGAGTCTTATTCTCCTTTTCCAAATGCGTAAGAAGGAAAAACAAACCCCATACCGAAAAAGTGCTCTGCAAAAGGTCTTCAAGCCCCTTGCAATTGGCAACTACTTCTACATGAACAGGTAAAATTGCAAATACCAACGTGCCAGCTAATACTGCAGTATTCTTAAGTTTAAAGAAGTCAGTTTTAAAGAGGTTGAATATTCCGAATAACAGAAGGGCATACATGAAAATATTAATGACATGATACCCTTTTGGCGAGTCACCAAATAGGGTGTATAGAACCCTAAAGGCCACCACCGTAATGGGTCTATACCCTTGATCTTCAACACCAGAAAACCCATATGTATGGCTATGAGTAAACGCATCTAATACAGAGTACTCCTCACTCGTAACTAGCAGGTTTTTAGATGTATACATGGTGTCATCCAATGTGAATTCAAAGTGGATGGTGCTGCCGTACAAGATCCATGAGACAAGTGTAAATAGGAGGGCAGCTTTATAGCCTGTAATGTGATTTAGCACATTCATTCTTTCTCATCTACGATTAGTGGAACGAATGAGAATTTACTCCCGCTGAACAATCCTTGATCACTTAATTTTAAATCTGGAATTACGAGTAACGACATAAATGAAAGGGTCATAAATGGTGCAGTAAGCGTGCTACCCATTTCTTTGGCTTTTAGAGTAAGCGAGCTATATGCATCTGCAACTTCTTTAGCTGAAGATGTGCTCATTAAGCCAGCCACTGGAAGGGGAAGAACATGTACGTCTTTACCACTTGCTAATGCAAGTCCTCCTTTATGCTCAACAACAGCATTTATAGCCAAGGCCATTTCTTCATCATTTGTGCCTATTGCTGTTACATTGTGTGAGTCATGACCTACACTGCCAGCAATGGCTCCTTTTTTAAGCCCAAAACCTGAAATAAATGCTACTGCAGGTTCACTATTCTCGTACCTATTAACAACCGCAAGCTTTAGAATATCTCTAGAAACATCAGGTTCTATCACCATTGATGGCGTAGCCATGGTTTTTACGTTTGAATGCGTTATTAATTCACCATCTATGGCCTCTATCACCTGGATATTGGTAGATTCACTTGAAGTATGAGCGCTTAAGCTGTCTGTAGAAATAGGTGTTGCATTGAAATTGTTGATAACCAACGAGGAGGTTTTAGCACCAATATATGTGCCGTTGTCTACAACCTTTTCACCTTCTACAAATCCAGCGCTTACTGTCCAATCTCTTAGGTTGTCAACCACAATAAAACTTGCCTTTGAGCCAACACTTACATCACTAAGTCCAAGGTTGTAATGCGTAGATGGATTTCTGCATGCAATATGGAGTACATCAAAAAGGTCATACCCTAGTTTTAGGCTTCTTGCTACTAGTTGATTGATATGACCAAGAAGTAAATCATCTGGATGCTTATCATCTGAACAGAACATAACCGATTCTGGGTGAGAACCAATTAGCGGGTGCAAAGCGTTAAAGTTTTTGGCTGCGCTTCCTTCTCTAATTAGGATTTTCATTCCTAAAGCAATCTTATCTAAAGCTTCTTCAAGAGAAAAGCACTCATGGTCGGTACTAATTCCAGCAGAAGCATATTTGGCGGCTTCAGAACCAGTTAAGCCAGGCGCATGCCCATCAACAGGTTTATTCAATGAAAGTGCCGCTTCAATTTTCGACATGACCTCAGTATCTGAAGATAGAACTCCAGGGTAGTTCATCATTTCAGATAAATACTTAATCTCTGGTCTCCGCAGTATAGATGCTACCTCTTTCGCATTTATGGTTGCTCCAGCCGTTTCAAATGATGTTGCAGGTACACAAGAAGGTGCGCCAAAGAAAATCTGCAATGGAAGGTTTTTAGCATCTTCTAACATGTATTCAACACCTTCAACCCCCATTACATTTGCAATTTCATGTGGATCACTTACAGTTGCTAACGTTCCGTGTTCTAATGCTTTAGGAGCAAATCCACTTGGGGTAAGCATAGAAGACTCTATATGAATGTGCGCATCTACGAATCCTGGAAGTACGTAACCTTCGCAAGACTCATGTAGCTTAGTAATCTCCGTAATCTTGTTACCATCAAAGCGAATCTCAGCAGGGTAAATGGTTCTTTTTTTTAGGTCTATGTAATTATGACGCAGTATGGGCATTTGTACTTTCTTTAATTCCTACGGAGAGTGAAAATACCAAGAATGTTGATGTCTCTTGGTTTTATGTGTATCTTTTTCCTAATGATAACAGACATCTCTCCATATTTAATTTATGAATTAGGAGCCTTAAAAGGGGAGCACGTATCTTTCTGTAGGTATACGTTTAATGAAATAAGTATTACAGAAGGATATGCCTTACTTGGTGAAGACAATGCTTTCTTTATCCGAGTGAAATCTCACAGCGTGATGGATAAGCATTCCGTATATTTTTTGGACATTCAAGCCTTTCATTCATCTGAAATAGGAGAGGAGTTTGATTTTCAGCCGCTTGCAGAGGGTAAGCTAGCCGGTCTACACATCTTGAAGAATACGAACAAAGGAATGATTGTGAAGAGTTCTGTTGTACGTGACTTCACTACAGAATGTGGGCTCTTAGCAGAGTTTGAAGATGAGGCGCGCTTTATGATTTACCCAAAAGAACAACTGTTCTCTGATACTTGCTGTGCTTCTGAAATAGATAGCATTCTTGATGAAATGCAAAAAAGCAGATTAGAAGTTAGCAGATCTGCTAAACAAGATATTAACTTGCTTTTATCCGCGCAATAACATGCATTTCTTCTGCTAGAACAACACCTAGCTCTTCTAATTGTGAGGTGATGCGTTCGTAAGCAGAGAAATCTTCATTGAGCTTTGCACTTTCACGAACTTCTACCAACATTTTGAGCAATGCATTCACACGGTCTTGGCTATCGGTTTCCGCCATAGCTTCCTTAATGCTTTTTACCAATACTTGTTCAAATGAGATGCTCATAGCTTAAACATTTTTTTGCATTAAGTCTCCATCCAAGTAGCGTAGGAACTCTTCTCGTGTTTCTCTTTCTAAGAACTTGCCACCATATTCTACGGTTACAGTAGAGGAGTTGATATCTCTTATGCCTCTAGTTGTTACACACATATGTTTGGCATCTACAACAACGGCTACATCTTCTGTGTCTAGTGCCTCTTGAAGTTCTTTTAGTATCTGCATGGTCATACGTTCTTGCACTTGAGGTCTTCTTGCGTAGTAATCTACAATACGGTTCATTTTGCTAAGACCAATCACCTTGCCCTTAGATATGTAAGCCACATGAGCGTTACCAATTATAGGTAGAAAGTGATGCTCGCATGTTGAGTTTACGGTAATATTCTTCTCAACCAACATACGGCTGTAGCCATATTTATTCTCAAATGTAGAGGCCTTTGGTTTGTTATCTGGAATGAGTCCTGAAAAATTCTCTTTCACGAACATTTTTGCCACCCTTCTTGGGGTGCCCCTTAAGCTATCATCAGACATGTCTAGACCTAACGTGTGCATGATTTCTCCAAATAAGCCTTCTATCTTGACCATCTTCTCATCTGGCGTTAAATCAAAAGCATCATTTCTGAGAGGAGTCTCAGTACTCGTGCCTAAATGGTTGTCGCCTAACTCTTCAATAGAAACGTTAGAGAGTTTATCTTCTGTTTTGCTGTCTGCCATTCTCGTAGTCTATCGTGCTTTTGAAACGAAGGTGCAAAGGTAATTGTTCCGTCTTATTCTTGAACCTAGTTAGAAAGAGGTATTTTAACAACGAATTTCAATAAGAGTTAACATCACTTTTGTGATTTAATTTGAAGTGTTGATACAAATTTGGAAAATGAAAAAGTTGTTAGTGTTGCTTTGTCTTTTTACTGGTACTATCCTTCACGGGCAAGAGTCGCGCCCAAAGCTGGTTATTGGCATTGTAGTGGATCAAATGAGACAAGACTATCTATATCGCTATGCGAGCCGATTTAGTGATTCAGGATTCCTTAGGCTCGTGAATAATGGCTTTATGGCCAAGAACATGCATTACAATTACATTCCTACCTATACTGGACCTGGCCATGCGGCTATTTACACAGGAACAACCCCCAAATACAATGGCATAGTTGGCAATAACTGGTACTCCAGAAAAGAAGGGAAGCAGGTATATTGTGCCTTTGACAATAGCAGCACAACCGTGGGGAATGCTGGAAATGCGGGGAAGATGTCACCTCATAGGCTTAAAAGCTCAACCATTACAGATGAGTTAAAACTAGCCACTAATTTCAGCAGTAAAGTCGTAGGTATTAGTATAAAAGATCGTGGTGCTATTTTTCCTGCTGGGCATACACCTAATGGGGCGTATTGGTATGATAAATCTACTGGCAAACTGATTACCAGCAGCTATTATCAAGCAGAGTTGCCAAAGTGGGTGAGAGACTACAATGCGAAAAACAAGGCCGATGCATGGTTGAATCAGACCTGGAATACTTTATACCCGATAGAAACGTACACTGCTTCTGAAGATGATGATCAAGAGTATGAGTTTAAGTTTCGAGAGAAAAAAGACTCTTCTTTTCCTTATGATTTGAAAAAATACAGAAACATTAATGGGAACTTTGGTATGTTAGCTACAACCCCTTTTGGAAATACTTGGGTAGTAGACGCAGGTCTATCAGCTATTGAAGGAGAAGAGCTAGGTCAAGATTCAATTACTGATTTTTTAGCCCTTAGTTTTTCAAGTACAGATTACATAGGTCATGCATTTGGTCCTCGTTCTATTGAAACGGAAGACACCTATCTCCGCCTTGATAGAGAAATTAGTAGGTTACTCGCTTACTTAGATGAAAAAATAGGCGAGGGTGAATATTTGGTTTTTCTAACAGCCGACCATGGAGCTGCTGATAACCCTGGCTTTGCTCGCAAACACCATTTGCAAGGTGGTGAGTTTCATTATAAAGCCATCAAATCAGAATTAGATTCTGCGCTCAACATTCGATTTGGAGAAGGAGACTGGGTTCTTTATTTAGATAATGATCAAGTCTATCTAAATCACACCTTGATAGACCAGAGTGAGCTCAGACGTGAAACCGTAGCCAACTTTGTGGTGGAATTCTTTTTAGAGCAGCCAGGTATAGCCAATGCGGTAAGCGCATCAGACCTAAGATTACATCACAAAATAGACTACATAGAAAAGGCTATGGAGCAGGGATTTAATGTGAAAAGGAGTGGAGATGTACTATTAATGCTCAATCCGGGTTACATGAACAAACGCAAAGTTGGCACTACACATGGAACTGGATATGCTTACGATACCCATGTACCTTTTTTGCTTTATGGAAAATCTGTTCCTAAGGGAACAAGTGTTAAAAGGTATGCGATAACAGATATAGCTCCTACTTTAAGTGTACTGCTCAACATTGGCTTCCCAAGTTCAACCACAGGCAATGCAATTGAAGATGTATTCTTTAATACAAAAAAAGAGGGTTATTAAACCCTCTTTTTAATTTATGCTTCTTGCAGTGAACCTTCTGTTAGCTCTTTAAACTCTTCTTCAAAGAAGAAATGATTGTCACCAAAAGCAGGCTTTAAATCATCTAGCCAAATGGCATTCTCATCGTATTTGGCAAAGAATGGTTTATGAACCCATTCAGGCTTTCTGCCTTGTATAAACCTGAGTCCAAGAACCTTTTCTCCATTAATTTCGGTTTCTCCAATTATCTGAACTTTACCTGGTTCAGCGCTCATGCTAGGTCCACGAACCGTTCTACAAACACCGCTAACCTGTTCATATGCTTTCTTGAAAATGCTATGTGCACGAACAAGAGGAACAGCAAAATAATCTTGAGCGCCTGTGTCTCTAGCTAAGAACATATAATATGGAATCATGCCAAGACTAACTTGCTTTTTCCACATTTCTGCCCAAGCCTCGGAACTATCATTAATGTTGCGCATGATTGGCGACTGTGTTCTGATTTGTGCTCCTGTAGCTCTTATTTTCTCGACCGCTTCTTTCAAGGCATCTGTTTTCAATTCTTGTGGATGATTGAAGTGAGCCATGAATGCTACGTGCCTTCCAGAATCTGTTATTTTCTGAAATAAGTCTAATAATTCTGCTGAATCTCTATCGTGTGTGAAACGATAGGGGTGGTAACTTAATGCTTTTGAACCAAACCTTATTGTTCTTACAGAGGGAACCTGCTCAAGTATTGGAAGGATATAACTCTCCAACTGCTTGGTCTTCATAACCATGGGGTCTCCACCCGTGAACAAAACATCTGTTATTTCTGGATGAGCTTTCAGATACTTGACCATCAGCTCTGCTTCTTTCATGGCAAAACGAAGCTCATCTATACCCACAAACTGAGGCCAACGAAAACAGAAAGTGCAGTAGGCATGACATGTTTGACCTTGATTAGGGAAGAAAAGCATCGTTTCTCTGTACTTGTGCTGTATACCCGTTAATTTGTAATCTTCAATGGTAGGCACATTGTATTCCATTTGACCAGCAGGGTGAGGGTTTAGAGACATCCTAATGTCATTAACCAACGCTTTTAAATCATTTCGAGGAATATTGTTTCTCAGGGCATCTCGTACTGCATTGAAAGACTCTTCACTGAGCATTTCTTTTTGAGGGAAAGTGAGAATGAAAATAGGGTCGAATGGGATATTATCCCATTCGATAAGTTCGTCCAATACATACGTATTGACTTTGAACGGTAATACATTTCCAACTACCTCAATACTTTCTATGAGCTCGTCACTAAGGTGCTCTATTACCTGAGGAATCTTCTTGAAATTGTTTACTCCAAATGTTTTTAAGCGTTTGCCTTCTTCCATTGTATCAGTTTGGTAAAAAAAAAAAGCACCACATAAAGAGATGCTTTTTGCGTTGTATTCTGTGTTTAGACTGTCATGTTCCAGCCAAATGTAT
>CBFIHE010000009.1:0-88454 GCA_965662345.1 Salibacteraceae bacterium | reverse complement strand
GATATTGGGTAACTTATGTGTAGGATAGGTGGGAGACTTTGAAGCGGGCACGCTAGTGTTCGTGGAGTCAACCTTGAAATACCACCCTTGAGTTATCTGATATCTAATCCTATCGGAGACAGCGTGTGGTGGGTAGTTTGACTGGGGTGGTCGCCTCCTAAAGAGTAACGGAGGCTCGCAAAGGTACCCTCAGCATGGTTGGTAATCATGCGAAGAGCGTATGAGTACAAGGGAGCTTGACTGCGAGAGAGACAGCTCGAACAGGTGCGAAAGCAGGCTCAAGTGATCCGGTGGTTCCGCATGGAAGGGCCATCGCTCAAGGGATAACAGGCTGATCTCCCCCAAGAGCTCACATCGACGGGGAGGTTTGGCACCTCGATGTCGGCTCGTCACATCCTGGGGCTGGAGAAGGTCCCAAGGGTTGGGCTGTTCGCCCATTAAAGTGGCACGCGAGCTGGGTTCAGAACGTCGCAAGACAGTTCGGTCTCTATCTGTTGTGGGCGTTAGAAGTTTGAGTGGACCTGACCTTAGTACGAGAGGACCGGGTTGGACAAACCTCTAGTGTACCTGTTGTGACGCCAGTTGCATCGCAGGGTAGCTATGTTTGGATGAGATAAGCACTGAAAGCATCTAAGTGCGAAACTCGCCACAAGATTAGACTTCTTTTAAGGGTCGTTTTAGACGAAGACGTTGATAGGTCGCAGATGTAAAGGCAGCGATGCCAAAGTCGAGCGATACTAATTACCCGTAGCTTTTTACCAAGCGGTAAATCGTATTGTTGTCATTGAGTTCTTCAAAATGTTAACTTATTAAAAGTTTACGGTGACTATTGCAATGGGGATCACCTCTTCCCATTTCGAACAGAGTAGTTAAGCCCATTTGCGCTGATGGTACTGGAGTAACATTCGGGAGAGTAAGTCGTTGCCGCTTTTAGAAGCCCTGCAGTAATGCAGGGCTTTTTTTTTGATTTAACTTTGGGTATGAAGAGGGTTGAATTCCTATTAATTCTGCTATTTGGTTTTATAAGTACATTCACTGCTGCACAGCAGCTTGAATATAATCACGATACTTCTAACTACCGAATCTTGTTGGATGATGTACTACACTCTTCATCTCTCAGTGAAGTGGATACAAATCTTGATGAAGTCCATCGTTATAATTTAAGGTTTTTAGACGATCTAGTAGGTTATACTGGTAGTTATGGTAATGCATCAAATGCATGGGCTATCGATAATACTGAATCAATTTGGCTGCTTGGCGAACAGGTTAATAGGCTTTGGCAATACAAACCTGCAGATTTAGACTATTTTCAAGTAAGAAAGCCGTTTACAAGAATTACATATCATAATGGACCGAGGCGTGAGCAAGAGATAGAATTTATCCACACGCAGAATCTTAACGAAACATCAAATGTTGCGGTCTTTTACAGGCGATTCAATTCAGATGGGTTTTATCAGAGACAACGGAGTGTCCAGAGTAATGCTGGTCTAAATTTCAATTATGCAAGTAGATCTGGTAGATATAGGGCTAAGGGATATGCCATAATTAACATAGGTTATTCTCAAGAGAATGGAGGTATGATATTTGATTCGACTTTCACAGAAAATACAGAGGCAAATAGATTAGGATTAGCAACTTACCTTTCAGAGGCAGAGAATCAATATGATACTCGTTATTATGGCTTAGAGCAATACATTATTCTACAAACACCTGACAGTAATAGGGCATTAGAAGTTGGTTTAAATATACACTCTGATTATATATTAGAAGACTTGAGGTATGAGGATTTGAACCCTGTTGATTCTTTTTACTTTCAATATCATCTTCCAATTTCTGGTTATGTCAGTGACAATATTCAGCTCAGGTCTTTAAAAAACTCATTGGGATTAAGGTTTAGTAGGAATAAGTTTAGTGTTTCGCCAATTTTGCGTTATAATTATCACGATTTGAGAAATATGTCTTCTGATACTCTTATGTCAGATGTCGGAGTTGGTTTTTTGTTTTCACTAGATACTAAACTAAGGGTTGAAGCTTCAGGTAACCATTATCTTGAGGGCTATTCTGCTGGAACTTTTAGATATGATGTTAAATTATCTCACCATGTGAGTGACAGTTCTGATTTTAAATTAGCCTATCAATTCTTGAGTGAAAGCTATTTGCCTGCTTGGGAGCATGTTTTCTATGAGAATAGCCTAGAGGTGCGTAGAAATACATGGGCACCTATTAATTCCTTTTCATTTGGGATGAAACTTACAGATGATAAAAAGCGAAGTCTTGGGGTTTCGTTTAGATCAATAGAGAATTATACTTTTTTTGATACTAGTTTAGTATCTAATCAGTTTGTGGATAGAGTGAATATTCTTGAGGCATACACCGATTACAAATTGAGCTTTTTGAAGCCAGTATTTATTGAGGCTCGCTTTAAGCTGCGACATGTATTGGATGATAGCGCTCCAATCAATCTACCCTTATTACAATCGTCATCAACCATTTACATAGAAAAACCATTTTTCAAGAAAGCACTTTATGGTAGAATAGGTTTTGATGTATATCATTTTACATCGTTCTACGGAGACGGTTATATGCCTTTGGGTAGAAGGTTCTATTACCAAGACAGAGATGAAACTGGAGGGTTCGTTTATTTAGACGCATTCCTTTCTCTGCAGATTGGTAGGGCAAGAGGGTTTGTTAAGCTTTCTAATATTACATCAGGTTTAACCCCATACAATTACATCTTAACTCCTGGACACCCTCTACAAGATAACGGATTGAGATTTGGGATATCTTGGGATTTAATGAATTAGAAATATTATGTTTTTTGATGCTTCTTTTTAGCGGCAGGGAATAGAACATTATTTAAAATTAGTCTATAACCAGGTGAGTTTGGGTGGAGGTTTAAGTCCGTTGGTGGATCTCCAACATAGTGCTGGTAATCCTCAGGATCATGACCTCCGTAAAAAGTCCATTGCCCTTTGCCAAATTCTCCATGAATATATTTAGCGCTATTTAGTGCCTTGTTTTCTCCCATAACAATAACACCAGGTTTTACGAATTCTTTGTGATAGGCCGTAGTTTGTCCCATAAAACCCTTAATGATTCTAGTGTGGTTTTGGCAAAGCATACTGGGGACAGGGTCCCACTTTGCTGAAAAGTCAAATAGGGTGAATAAATCTTTGGTCTCTGGTGTTCTTGAATGAACAGGTGTGGCATCGATTGTTGAATATTCGTATTCTAGCGGGTTAGTTTTTAGATAAAAGTCTTTGAAGGCAAATGTTTTTGAGTAATCTAGTTTCTGTTGCGCAGAAGGATCTGCTGGATCGCCATCGAACATATGTTCACATATGTCTATATCAGATGCAGCGAGAGCTATATCATAACTATCAGTACCTGAGCACATACTGAATAGAAAACCACCCCCAACAGTATAATCTCTTATATTTTGTGCAACAGCTAACTTGAGGTCAGATACCTTAGAAAATCCTAATTGTTGAGCAGATTCTTCAGATTTCCGAACCTCTTCTCTATACCAAGATGCATTTTTATAGGCTGCATAGAACTTACCATATTGACCTGTAAAGTCTTCATGGTGTAGGTGTAACCAATCGTATAGATGGAGTTGTCCTTCTATTACTTCTTTGTCGTAAATCTCTTCGTACGGAATTTCTGCGTATGTAAGAACTAAAGTAACTGCATCATCCCATGGTTGTTTTCCCTTAGGCGTGTAAACTGCTATTTTAGGAGCCTTCTCCAGCTTCATCACCTCCATGTTTTTTTCAGGATTGGCAATTTCGTAGCGAATACTGTTTGCCGTAGCATCTGCTATAACTTCAAAGCTGACACCTCTAATGATACATTCTTTGCGAATGGCATTGGATTCAGGAATCAGAAAACTACCACCCCTATAATTTAACAGCCATTCCATTTGAACCTCTTGTGATAAAGTCCAATAGGCTATTCCATAAGCTTTCAGATGATTTTTTTGACCATCTTTATCCATTGGTATAAGAAGGTAAGAAGCAACGCTTACTTGGGAGAATAACGTAAGTAATAGAAGTAAGCTAAAACGGAACTTCATCATCATCTTCAGGTTGGTCTGTAAGGTCATCCATTTTACTTTTTCTAACGATGTGCTGGTTAAAATCTTGCCCTGTTGGCATAAATTCGGATGCCGTAAATTCAGATTCTAAATCTAAGTTGGTAAACTTAGCCAAACGATTTATAAACTTGAGTTTCACATTTTCTAATGCACCATTTCTGTGCTTAGCAATAATGATTTCGCCAGTACCAACAGTTGGATTTCCTTCTTCATCTTCATCGATGTTATAGTATTCAGGACGATAGATGAACATTACCATGTCTGCATCTTGCTCAATCGCACCTGATTCACGCAAATCTGATAGTTGTGGTCTTTTATCTCCTCCTCTGGTTTCTACAGCACGACTCAACTGTGAAAGAGCTATAACTGGAACATGTAGCTCCTTAGCTATGCTTTTTATCGAACGAGAAATAGTTGAAATTTCTTGCTCTCTATTTCCACCTTTATCACCGCCAGCAGTCATAAGCTGCAAGTAATCAATGATAACCATTTGAATATCATGCTGGGCTTTCAGTCTGCGGCATTTCGCCCTCAACTCAAATACAGAAAGTGCAGGTGTATCGTCAATGAAAATAGGAGCGTTGGAGAGTGCCCCAACTTTTGCATTAAGTTGCTCCCATTCATGGCTTTGAAGTGTTCCTTTTTTAAGCTTTTCGGCATCTAGTTCTGTTTCAGCGGCAATTAATCGATTAACGAGCTGCAACGAGGACATTTCAAGTGAGAATACAGCTACAGGTATATTAAAATCAACTGCGCTATTTCGTGTAAGAGACAAAACAAAAGCCGTTTTACCCATACCTGGTCTGGCCGCAAGAACAATCATGTCTGAACCTTGAAACCCACTGGTTACTTTATCCAATGATGTGAATCCTGTAGGCACGCCACTAACTCCGTCATCTTTTTTTCCAAGTTCTTCAACTTGTTTTATCGCCTGGGCTACGAGGGTCGACATGCTGTCGAAACTCTTTCTTAAGTTGCCTTCTGCTACCTTGAACAAGTTACCTTCTGCAGTATCTAATAAATCAAAAACATCAGTAGTTTCATCGTATGCATCACGTATGGTTTCAGATGAAATACGGATTAACTCTCGTTGGATGTATTTCTGCGAAATAATTCTGGCGTGGAATTCCACATTGGCGGCTGACGCAACGCGATTGGTCAACTGTGAAATAAAGAATGGTCCACCAACCAAATCCAATTCTGCTCGGTTTCTTAATTCTTCGGTAACCGTAAGAATATCTATAGGCAGTGATTTTCCGAACAAGTCTTTGATGGCAGCGTATACTTTTTGATGCGCTTCTTTGTAGAAGCTTTCAGGCTGTAAGATATCAATCACATCATTAACAGCTTCTTTTTCAAGCATTAATGCTCCTAGCACAGCTTCTTCCAAATCTACTGCCTGAGGTGGGAGTTTACCTAATTCGAGGGAGTTTTGAGCATTCTGAGCTGAGCCTAGGCGTCTACGCTTTGTATCTGTTCGGTTTTCTGCCATTCTATTCGTTTGCTTTCAAAGGTAACTAGACAAGTATCCTGTTTCACGCTAAGAAATGAACAAAGCGTAAATAGTTTTGCCTGCAGGCTATTCACAATTGTTAATAGCTAATAGGTGTTTAATCATGTACCACACCCATGGCACAGAATTTCTCTATACGCTGAGAAATACGTTCATCGGTATCCATATCTATCAGTCCTTTGATAGATTTTTTCACCTCGCGTTTTACACGCTTATATGTATCTTCTCTATTACTGTGCGCACCTCCAGGAGGTTCTTTAATTACACCATCAATAAGCCCATTTTTAAGCATGTCTTTGGCCGTAAGTTTAAGAGCAGATGCTGCTTGCTCTTTATAATCCCAAGTCCGCCATAAGATTGCTGAGCAATTTTCAGGCGAGATTACAGAGTACCACGAGTTTTCAAGCATCAATACTCGGTCTCCAATTCCAATTCCAAGTGCTCCACCCGATGCTCCTTCACCAATGATTACACAAATCACAGGAACCTTTAATTCAGTCATTTCATAGAGGTTACGTGCAATTGCTTCACCCTGTCCTCGCTCTTCTGCTTCTAGCCCTGGATAAGCTCCAGGTGTATCGATCAACGTTACAATAGGCTTATTGAATTTTTCTGCGAGCTTCATTAAACGAAGAGCTTTACGGTACCCCTCTGGATTAGCCATACCAAAGTTTCTGTACTGTCGCATTTTGGTATTGATTCCTTTTTGGTGTCCGATAAACATTACTGTTTGACCATCTAATGTGCCAAATCCACCAACGATTGCCTTATCGTCTTTTACATTTCTATCACCATGTAATTCTATAAAATCCCCTCCTGTTATAGCTTGGATGTAATCCAATGTGTATGGTCTATCTGGATGTCTAGATACCATAACTCGCTGCCATGGAGTCAGCTTGGAGTAAATATTTTTCTTCTCTTCTTGAATCTTTTTTTCCAACTCTGAAATAGTTCCAGAGGCATCAACCTGACTCTTTTCTGCTATTTCTCTTTGCTTTTGAAGCTGTTCCTCCAGTTCTGCAATTGGTTGTTCAAAATCTAAGTATGTTGGCATAATTGCTCTTGATTTTAATCGAAATTAAGGAAACTATTTTGTGGTGCACTATAATCTCTGGTCTAGCTTCTTAACCATTTTGGTTTTCCAAGTTGAGAAAGTGCCTAATTGAATTTGGTTTCTGGCTTCTTGAACAAGCCAAAGATAGAAGCTTAAATTGTGGATAGAAGCAATTTGAGCACCTAACAGCTCATTGGTATGAACGAGGTGTCTTAAATAAGCTTTGTTGTATTGTTCATCTACGAAAGAAGTACCATTTGGATCTACAGGAGAAAAATCTTTTTCCCACTTCTTGTTTTTGATATTGATTACCCCTTCAGAAGTGTAAAGTAGTCCATGTCTCGCGTTTCTTGTAGGCATAACACAATCAAACATATCAATTCCCAAGGCAATACATTCTAAAATATTTGATGGCGTACCTACACCCATGAGGTATCTAGGTTTGTCTTGAGGGAGTATATCACTAACTAGCTCAGTCATGGCATACATATCTTCATGAGGCTCTCCAACACTTAATCCGCCAATAGCATTACCTATGCGGTTTTGATTAGCTATGAATTCGGCACTTTGTTTTCTCAGCTCAGGATATACACTACCTTGTACAATTGGAAATAAGGCTTGCTCGTAGTCGTATTTTGGTTCTGTAGTATCAAATTGCTTGATGCAACGTTGTAACCAGCGGTGGGTCATATGCATGCTTTTCTCAGCATAGTCATAATCACAAGGATAGGGAGTACATTCATCAAATGCCATGATAATATCTGCACCTATGGTACGCTGAATATCCATTACGTTTTCTGGCGTAAATAAGTGTTTACTGCCATCTATGTGTGATTTAAACGTCACCCCGTCTTCTTTAATCTTACGTTGATTTGAGAGACTATATACTTGGTAACCTCCACTATCTGTTAGGATTGGCTTATTCCAACTGTTAAACTTGTGGAGACCACCCCCCGTTTCCAATACATCTAGTCCTGGTTTTAGGTAGAGATGGTAAGTGTTTCCTAGAATGATTTTGGCTTCAATTTCATCTTTCAGCTCACGCTGATGCACCCCTTTTACGCTACCAACTGTGCCAACAGGCATGAAAATTGGAGTGGGAATTTGCCCGTGGTCTGTCTCAAAAGTTCCTACTCGAGCTTTTGTGCGATCATCTGTCTTGTGTAACGTAAACTTCATATGTTAAAAACAAGGCGGGCAAAGATAGCATAATGGCTTTCCGAGGTTCTATAAACCTCTACTTTTGGAATCCATGCAAGAAATGCTGTCAGACATAATTTTTGTAGCCTTCTCTGTGGTAGTGGCGATCCAACTATTTTACTGGATGCTAGTACATGGTAAAATGTTGCTTCATAAGCCGAGTACGGTTGCAAAAGCATCGCCTCAACCTGTGAGTGTAGTCATAGCTGCAAGGAATGAAGAGGGTAATCTACTAAAACTGATTCCTGCTTTGCTTAAGCAGAAAAAAATTGATTTTGAGATTATCATAGTAGATGATTGCTCTTTAGATGATACGTATAGCATAATGCGCTCATATGCAGAGAAACACGATAAAATCAAAATTTCGCGTGTTCGTGAAACATCCACTTTCTCAGGAGGGAAAAAATTTGCCATCACCATTGGCATTAAGGCAGCGAGCTATGAGCATTTAGTATTTACCGATGCGGATTGTCTTCCCGCGAGTGACACTTGGCTGTATGAAATGGCTTTGGCTTTGGATCAAAGGCCTATTGCGCTTGGATATTCTCCGCTGAGGAGAACTTCTGGAGTACTGAATAAGCTTATACGGTTTGATGCTTTTCTTATCGGTATGCAATACCTCGGCTTTGCAAAACTGGGTATGCCGTACATGGGTGTTGGAAGAAATATGGGGTATAGGGGGAATATATTTTTCGATCAAAAAGGTTTTTCCCGCCATTATGACATAGCATCAGGAGACGATGATTTGTTGTTGAATGCCGTGGCAAATTCCAAAAATACCAAGGTTGTTTTCAGTGCTGAAACCTTTACCTACAGTGATGCTAAGCGCACTTTTAAGAAATGGGTGCAGCAAAAGAATAGGCACTTAACAACATCGCCCAGGTACCGCTTTTCACATCTTTTAACATTAGGGTTTATGTCATTCAGTCAATATGCAACGTTTGGATTGTTAATTGTTCTACTTGGCATGAACGTATGGGTGTTGGAAAGCGTAATACTTTTTAGTTTACGCTACATTGTACAACAAGTGGTAAGTATATTGAACTTACGCAAGACAAATGAAACTGATTTAATACCAGTATCACTCTTCGGAGAACTGTTCTACTTGTTTTTTTATCCAATGCTCGTGGTTCGGCAAACAATTGCTAAAACCAACGAATGGAAAAGATGAAAAAAGATCCAAAGAAATCAAGAGATTACTCCCTTATACAATTAGCTATTAATCATAACGATCAGCAAGCTTATCAGGAGCTGATGGATAAGCACTACCTAGATGTGTATCTGGAAGTGTATACCAGAACTAGGAATGAGCAATTATCGAAAGATTTAGCGCAAGAGGTAATGACCAAGGCATTTGCTCAACTGGAAAAGTACGAGCCCGTGTATGCATTTAGTACATGGTTAAAGCGCGTTACAATCAATCATACCATTGATTTCTTAAGGAAGAAGAAATTGAATACAACCAGTATTGATGAGTCTTTTGACTACGAATCTGGTGAGGTGAAATTGCAAGTGGAGGCTCCAGATTTAACCCCTGAGGAGCACATGCAAAAAACAGAACGTGCGGCTATAGTAAGAGAATACGTGGGTAAGCTAAAGGACGTATATCGCAATCTGATTGAGATGCGATACTTTGATGAGCTTAGCTACGAAGAAATGGCAGATGCACTAGGTATTCCTTTGGGTACGGTAAAAGCAAGGCTGCATCGTGCCAAGGGTATGCTTAATCAAATGATGATTTCTGGACAAGGTCAATTTTAGACTCAGATTCTTTTCTTTGTGGCATGGCCGATGCAGCATTAATCAAGCAATACTTTCCCGATATTTCAGAAGAACAAGAAGCTCATTTCTCTCGTTTGGGAGCACTCTATGAAGCTTGGAATGCCCAAATCAATGTGATTTCTAGGAAAGATATGCATGTCTTTTATGAAAGACACGTGCTACACTCTTTGGGGATTGCAAAATTTATGTCTTTTGAGCCCACAACAAAAGTACTCGATGTAGGTACAGGTGGAGGTTTCCCTGGAATACCATTGGCTATTCTATATCCAGATTGTGAGTTTACTTTGGTAGACTCGATAGGTAAAAAAGTAAAAGTGGTAAATGCCGTAATAGAAGAGCTTGGCCTTACCAATGTTACTGCCTTTCATCAACGTGCAGAAAAAACAAAGGGTAAGTTTGATTTTGTAGTGAGTAGAGCTGTTACTCGAATGAAACCGTTTTTGGCTTTAATTCATGCTAAGATAGAAAGAGAAGGGTTCAATCTATTGCCAAATGGGGTGCTCTATTTAAAAGGAGGTGACCTTAAAGAGGAATTAGATGAGACCAAAAGAGACTATGAACTATTTGATTTGAGTTCAGCTTATGGTGGTGAATTCTTTGAAACCAAACAGGTCGTTTACATTCCTTTTACTTAAAGCAGTTGATGCTGCAGCGAACTAAGCTTGGCATAGATGCCGTTTTTCTTTTGCATGAGCTTTTCGTGTGCTCCAGACTCCTTCAGTTCACCATTCTCCATCACTAAAATATTATCTGCATTTCTGATGGTTGAAAGCCTATGAGCAATTACTATGGAGGTTCGTCCCTCCATTAGAGTTTCTAAAGCTTCTTGAACCAGTCTTTCAGATTCAGAGTCTAGAGAAGAAGTTGCTTCATCTAAGATCAAAATCCTTGGATTCTTCAACATTGCTCTAGCGATAGCGATACGTTGTCGTTGGCCACCTGATAATTGAACGCCTCTTTCGCCAACCAGTGTGTTAAATCCTTCTGGAAATTTCTCTATGAATTCAAGAGCATTTGCTTTACGTGCGGCCTCTTTAATTTCATCTTCTGAAGCCTCTGGATTTCCGTAGGCAATATTTTCTTGAATACATCCACCAAATAGGAGCACTTCTTGTGGAACAAGAGCCATCTCATTTCTGATGGTTGAAATGTCATAATCTATAATGTTTTGATCTCCAATTCGTATAGTTCCCTGTGTAGGATTGTAAAAGCGCATTAATAAACTTATCAAAGTAGATTTACCAGCACCAGAGGCCCCTACCAAGGCTACCGTTTTACCTTCGTTTACCGTAAAGGAAACGCCCTTAAGTACCTGAATGTCTTTCCTGTTGGGATAAGCAAAATCTACGTTTTGGAATAGAACGTCTGCTTTAAAACTCGTATCTGGACCGGCTGATTTTTCGAGTGTTATTGGTTCGAGGTCTTCATCTAGAATTCCGAACAACTCTTCTGTTGCACCAACGGCCTTTTGAATTCGCGCAAATAAATCTGCTGTTCCACCAATTGAAGCCCCAACAAAAACGGTGTAGATTATGAATGAGATAAGTTCTCCATTCGTAATATCTCCTGTTTGAAGTAGCTTGGCAGCTTGCCAAATTACAAGAACAATAGCGCCAAACAATGCTGCAATTATGAATGAAGACAAGAGTGCACGTGCAACCGCGCTCTTCATCGCTAAAGAACGAACTTCTTCGGTTTTATTCCTGTATCTAAGTACTTCGTAGAATTCATTAGCATATGCCTTAACACTTGTTATGGCCGTAAACGTTTCTTCAGCAATAACGTTAGACTCTGAGAGCATACCTTGAGTAGCCTTTGAATATTTTTTTACCCATTTGCCAAGTAGAACGGCTATGAGGATAACAACTGGT
The DNA here is from genome assembly GCA_965662345.1 of Salibacteraceae bacterium. GTDB lineage: Bacteria > Bacteroidota > Bacteroidia > Flavobacteriales_G > Salibacteraceae > UBA6049. The sequence continues at coordinate 76,938 of CBFIHE010000009.1, read as the reverse complement.
AAGGAGGCCAGCATAGTCAAGGTAAGGTGAACGCTGTAATAGGCAAGCGCGATGATGCTAATTACAATAATAATCGCTTGCCTAATTAGTTCAGCTAATACGGTTGTAAAGGTCTCTTGAATTTGGGTGATATCTGCACTGATTCTACTATTGAGTTCGCCTACTCTTCTCTGATCAAAGAAAGTCATAGGGAGTCTAATAATATGGGAATACGTTTCTTGACGCAACTGCATCATTATGCGCTCAGTCACATCGTTAAATAAGTAAACTCTAAAAAAGCTCAGTACGGCTTGAATTAAAAAGATAGCGAAAAGTGCCAGGGCTATAGTATTTACATCTGAAAGATCTATCATAGATTTTTCAGAAGGTTCACCAGAGCCTGCATCTACTAATTGACCTGTTAAAGCGGGAAAAAGCATGGATAGAACGCTTCCAACAATCAATACGAGTATACCAATTCCAAATTTCAAACGGTAGGGAGCCACGTACTTCAGCAGTCGAGCTGCTTGTTTCCAAGAGTTCTTAGTGAGCTTTATTTTGTCTTTGTCTTTTTTTCGAGATCCAAACACGAGTCTTAGTTTTGCGCGGCAAATGTAACTGATACAACGCATCGTAACCACTAAGGTTTCTAGTGTAAGAAAATTCGTGTTGAACGTTTGCCTCTGACATAAATTAAGCTACATTTGCACTCCTTTTGAAAAAGGACAATACTATTTGAGTTATGAAAAGAACGTTTCAACCTTCAAGAAGAAAGCGCAAGAACAAACATGGTTTTCGTGAGCGCATGTCCACTAAAAACGGACGCAAAGTATTAGCAAGCAGAAGAGCAAAAGGTCGTAAGAAAGTTTCTGTTTCAGACGAGCCTAGGCACAAGCGCTAGATAGCGTTTTATATATTCTTTTGAAGAAGGGTGTTGAGTTAATCATCACCCTTTTTCTATTTGTATTCGCTTTATTTCCTTTACTACTGATTCTCTAAACAGCCAATGACCACAATCCATTATGAAGAGTCGGTTCTCTTGGTTGATTTTATCGGCAAAGCGTTTCCCAAGCTTAGGAGGAATAATGGAATCTTTTTTTCCGAAAAATTGGTAAACTGGAGGCTTCGATTTTTTAAGGTTTTGAATCACCACCTTCATGTTTGGATTGAGGTAGCGGTAAGCTAGCCATACATCACGAACTAATTCACGTTGAGCACGGGTTTCCATGTTGCCTACTACAAAATCACGCATTTTGGCGTTTATTATTCCCCATCTGTGTACCTGGGTCACAGTGCCAAAAAAGAGTCCAGGTCGCTCTAAAAAACCAGCGTAGGTGGCTCTTCCAAGTTTAGTGTTGCTGGCCACTTTGTACCAGAAGTTTTTAACTATACCATCAGGCGCAAACAGCCATATTTCAGTAAGTTGGTTAGGGAAGAGTTCTGCACAGAGTAGTGCTAGTTTTCCCCCTAAGCTATATCCCGCCACTGCGAATTGATTAAAACCAAAGAAGTTACCTAGAGAAATAATATGATTCTTAAACTCAGCACTAGATATACTTTCTAATGCAGATCTGTTGTGAGGAAAGCTGCTCTTACCATGAAAAAATAAATTCACAGCATACAAGGTATATCTGTCTTCAAATGCTGGGTAAAGGGTTAGCCAATCTTGGGCACCTCTTCCAAAACCATGGAATGCTAGCAATGGTAAAGGTCCGTTACCGTATTGAACAGCCTCAATCTTAAAGCCATCTGGTGTTGATAAACGATGCGTTACGTGCTTTGTGTTTTTCAAGCTAATAGGGTTAAAATATTACATTTGTTCGCAATATTTTTAAGCGGTAAAACTCCTCTCAAATGCCCAAAGATAAAAGCATAAAGTCAGTATTAATCATTGGTTCGGGTCCAATTGTAATTGGTCAAGCATGTGAGTTTGATTATTCGGGTTCGCAAGCAGCTCGTTCGTTAAAGGAAGAAGGAATTGAGGTGACTCTCATTAATTCAAATCCAGCAACGATTATGACAGATCCCGTAACAGCAGACCATGTTTATTTGCTGCCACTTACGGTTGACTCTATCAAGCAAATCTTAACTGAAAGACAAATTGATGCTGTGCTGCCTACAATGGGAGGTCAAACAGCACTCAATTTAGCTATAGAGTGCCAAGATACTGGTTTATGGGAAGATTTTGGCGTGAAAATGGTTGGCGTTGATACGGATGCTATTGAAATTACCGAGAATCGAGATGCTTTTAGAAAATTGATGGACTCAATTGGTGTTGGCTCAGCCCCATCTCGTATTGCAAAATCCTTCTTAGAAGGAAAAGAAATTGCCCAAGAATTAGGTTTCCCTTTGGTGATCAGGCCATCTTATACCCTCGGAGGATCGGGAGCATCATTTGTACACACCCCAGAAGAGTTTGATAAACTGCTTACTAGGGGTCTGCACGCTTCACCCATTCACGAAGTACTTATAGATAAAGCCGTGTTGGGCTGGAAAGAGTATGAATTAGAACTCCTTCGCGATAAGAACGACAATGTGATTATCATCTGTTCCATAGAGAATATGGACCCTATGGGTATCCACACTGGGGATTCTATTACCGTTGCCCCCGCTATGACATTGAGCGATACTACCTATCAGCGGATGCGTGATATGGCCATTAAAATGATGCGTGCCATTGGTGATTTTGCTGGAGGTTGTAATGTGCAGTTCGCGGTATCACCTGATGAAGCAGAAGATATCATAGCCATTGAAATCAACCCTAGGGTTTCAAGATCTTCCGCGCTTGCATCTAAGGCAACAGGATATCCAATTGCGAAAATTGCCGCTAAGTTGGCCATTGGTTATTCGCTAGATGAATTGAGTAACGCCATTACGGGTAACACCACGGCTTACTTTGAACCAACGTTGGATTACGTTATCGTGAAAATTCCGCGTTGGAACTTCAATAAGTTCAAAGGTTCTGAAAGAGAACTTGGTCTTCAGATGAAGTCAGTAGGAGAAGTGATGGGGATTGGAAGAAACTTCCAAGAAGCGCTTCAGAAAGCTTGTCAATCTCTTGAAATTAACCGAAACGGACTTGGAGCTGATGGCAAAGAGCTTAGAGACCAGGATCAAATTCTGCATAGTTTAGGCCATGCATCTTGGAACAGGTTGTTCCACCTCTATGACGCTATTAAACTGGGTATACCTTTCAAGACTATTCATGAAATCACCAAAATAGACCCTTGGTTTTTACATCAAATAGAAGAGTTGATTTCTCTTGAAAAAGAGGTTAAAAAACATACTGTTGAATCTATACCTGCCAGCCTGATGATGGAGGCTAAGCAACGAGGGTATGCAGATCGACAAGTAGCACACTTGCTAGGATGCTTGGAGAGTAAAGTTCATGCGAAGCGTAAAGAGCAAAAGATTAATCGGGTTTACAAACTAGTAGATACTTGCTCCGCAGAATTTCCAGCGGAAACACCATATTACTACAGCACTTTTGAGTTTGAAAATGAAAGTACAGTAACCGATAAGAAGAAGGTTGTGATACTTGGTTCAGGTCCCAATCGTATCGGTCAAGGAATTGAGTTCGATTACAGCTGTGTTCACGGTGTGTTGGCAGCGAAAGAATGTGGTTACGAAACCATCATGATTAACTGCAATCCTGAAACGGTTTCTACTGATTTTGATATTGCAGATAAACTATACTTTGAACCAGTTTTCTGGGAGCACATATTCGATATCATTGAACATGAAAAGCCAGAGGGTGTAATTGTACAGCTTGGAGGTCAAACAGCGCTTAAGCTTGCTGAGAAGTTAAGCAGATACGGTATTAAGATTTTTGGTACAGGTTATGAAGCCTTAGACATGGCAGAGGATAGAGGTACTTTCTCAACCTTATTGAAAGAATTAGGTATTCCTTATCCAAAGTATGGTTCTGTTGAAACTGCAGATGAAGCAATAGAATTATCTAAGGATCTCGGTTTTCCACTGCTAGTTAGACCAAGCTATGTTTTAGGCGGTCAAAGCATGAAGATTGTTATAAACGAAGATGAATTGGAAAAGCATGTGGTGAACATTCTTCGCGATATGCCCGACAATAAAATTCTTTTAGATCACTTTTTAGATGGAGCTATAGAGGCAGAAGCAGATGCTATTTGCGATGGGAAAGACACTATGATTATTGGCATTATGGAGCACATAGAGCCTGCTGGAATTCATTCTGGAGATAGTTATGCCGTGCTTCCTACGTTTGACATGAGCCAAAATGTAATAAAGCAGATTCAAGAATATACCAAGAAGATTGCCGTTGCCTTGGAGACGGTTGGTTTATTGAATATTCAATTTGCCGTAAAGGATGAGGTTGTCTATGTTATTGAGGCAAACCCTAGAGCTTCTAGAACTGTACCATTTATTGCAAAGGCTTACAAACAGCCTTACGTGAACTGGGCGGCCAAGGTAATGCTAGGGGAAGCAAAGGTTAAAGACTTTAATTATAACCCGCACGAAGAAGGGTATGCTATTAAGATACCAGTGTTCTCATTTGATAAATTCCCAAATGTGAACAAAGAATTGGGTCCAGAGATGAAGTCTACTGGTGAAGCCATTCAATTCATAAAGCATTTGCGAGACCCATTCTTCAAAAAGGTATATTCTGAACGAAACCTCTACCTTAGCCGATAGATGGTTTATACTGCAGATATCGTTGGTTTGCTGCGCACACTTGCCATTTTCTTTTTGGTGTATTGGGGAATTAAGCTCTTTGTGCGCTACGTTTTGCCCTTGTTGGGTATTTGGGCCATCAAGAAGGCAGGGAAGAAGTTTTCTGAGCAAGCACAAGAACAGCAAGCACAAAGAACCCAACGAAACGGAAGCGAGAACGTCATAAAAGATGATGGTTCAGTAAGAATCACTAAGTCAGACAATAAGTACGATTCAGGAGACTACGTAGATTACGAAGAGGTTGACTGATAAAGAATTATACACATGAATACAACAAAATCATGGATGCCACATGCTATCGCTATCGCATTGTTTGCGGTGCTTAGTATCGCTTTCTTTCCACAGGTTTATGACGGTTATGTAATAAGACAAGGCGATACTATTTCATGGGTTGGAATGGCAAGAGCCATAGAAGACCACCGCGCAGCGTATGGAGAAGAACCTCTTTGGACGTGGAGTATGTTTGGAGGAATGCCTGCATTCATGATATCCTATGCCACTTCTGGCAACTTGTTGGGAAATATTACGCTGCTCAAAGAGTTGATGCCTGCTCCAGTATACTACTTTTTTGCCATGATGGTGAGTATGTATGTACTTCTACTTTCATTTAAAGTTCGCCCAGGTTTAGGTGTTTTGGGGGCAATCGCTTTTGCGTTCTCCTCTTTTTTCATCATTTCTACAGAAGCTGGTCACAATACTAAAGTACATGCCATAGCTTATATGCCGCTGATTCTTGCTGGAGTAGTCTACTTGTGGCGTGACAAGAAACTTGTTGGAGCCATTCTATTTACCATAGCCTTGAGTTTACAAATCAAAGCAAACCACTTACAGATTACTTATTATACGGGCTTCCTTACTGGATTTGCGGTTCTATTTGGCAGTTACGGTCTATTCAAATCTGGAAAGACCCGAGACTTTCTTAAAAATGTTGGTTTCTTGATCGTTGGAGCTGTATTAGCGTTAGCTACGAATGCTACTAGGCTTTGGTCGGCATATGAGTACTCGGAAAGTACAATACGAGGGAAAACAGAATTAACTATTGAAGCTAACGGAAGCGCAAACCAAGTTTCTAAAAAAGGAGGCTTAGATAAGGATTACATCACCAATTGGAGTTTAGGTATTGGTGAAACATGGTCATTGGTTTTTCCCAATGCAAAAGGAGGCCCTACGGGTAGAATAGGTGCAGACCCAGACGCTATGAAGTCTGTGTCTGGTCAATACAAACAAATGGTGGCTCAATCTAACACCTATTGGGGTAATCAGCCCTTTACAGCAGGTCCAGTTTATGTGGGAGCTATCATCGCCTTGCTTTTTTTACTAGGAGCTGTAACGGTAGAACATTGGATTAAGTGGCCATTGGTTGTCTTAACAGGTCTTGCCATAGCATTAGCCTGGGGTAAGAACTTCATGTGGCTCACAGATTTGTTTGTAGATTATTTTCCGCTGTATGGAAAGTTCAGAACCGTTACTATGTGGTTGGTAGTTGTAGAGTGTATCATGCCAATCATGGCAGTTCTATTCTTGCATGAGCTTTTTACATCTCCAGATTTTATAGAAAAAAAGAAAAAGCAAATCTTCATTACATCTGGAGCGTTTGGAGCGCTTCTAGTTTTATTTTTAGTTACACCTGGTTCTTTCTTTGATTTTCATGGAGAAGCAGAAATGGCTCAAATTACGGCCCAGATGAACAAGGCTCCTGGCCAAGCATCACAATTCAATGTTTATTTAGATGAGGTGCAATCAGCTAGAGAAAGCATGTTTAAAGGCGATCTACTTAGAAGTCTTGGGCTAGTTTTATTGACTATGGGTGGAATTGTAGCTTTCATGTTTGGCAAATTAAAAGCTGATGTTCTTACATATGCATTAGTAGTGCTTGTCGGTCTGGATTTATGGACTGTGGATAAACGTTATTTAAATGGCGAAAAGACCAGAGGAGAGTATGCTCAATGGATGAAACGTGAGGTACGTGATACACCTTATCCAGCTGAGAGTTATGACCTCCAGATTTTGCAATCTGAGTTTGCTGCAAACCCATCTATTAGAGCAGCGGCAGATGTTAATATTAACGAGGCAAAACAGTCAAATAGGCGTTTATCTCAGCAGCAGCAGTATTCAGTTGCATTTAGTACGCTAGATACCATGACCAACTACCGAGTACTGGACTTAGCAAATAATACTTTCAATACGGCAAGAACAGCCTTCTACCATAAGGGAGTTGGTGGTTATCATGCTGCTAAACTTATGCGTTATCAAGAGCTTATAGAGTTCTATATAAGCAGAAGCACGGGTAACATTAGTCAACCGGTGCTCAATATGCTCAATACTAAATACATAATAACCCCAGGTGAGGGCGGTGTTCAGCAGAACCCTGGTGCCTTGGGTGGTGCATGGTTTGTGAATGAGATTAATTGGGTAAACAATGCCGATGCTGAGATTAAAGCACTCGAAAGTTTTACCCCAGGAACAACGGCTATAGTTGATGAGAGGTTCAAGCCAATTGTGAAAGAATCTTTCGGAAAGGGTGCGATTGAACAAACCAAGATAAAGATGAACCATATGCGCTATGCCATTAGCGCACAATCAGATGCATTTGTAGTGTTTTCTGAAATTTATTACCAGCCAGGCTGGAACGCGTACATTGATGGCAAACCAGTTGAGCACGCGCGTGTGAACTATGTCTTGCGCGGACTTAACATACCTGCGGGTGAACATACAGTAGAATTTAAGTTTGAGCCAAAGAGTTACGTAATTGGTGAACGGATTTCTTTTGCAAGTTCGGCATTGGTTCTTTTAGGCGCTTTGTTGGTTTTGGCAAGAGGCTTTCGCAAACCATGAGCAAAAAGGTTCTGATCATCACCTATTACTGGCCTCCTGGGTCGGGTCCTGGAGTTCAGCGTTGGCTAAAGTTTGTTAAGTTTCTTCCTCAATTTGGTTGGAACCCTACTGTGCTTACGGTGAAAGGCGGAAGTTATCCTGCTACTGACACCACTCTTGAAGCAGATGTTCCCGATAGTGTGGAAATCCACAAAACTCAGGCATTAGAGCCTTTTCGTATTTTCAATCTGCTGAAAGGTAAAAAAGGAAAAGATAGTCCAGTTGGAATGGGAGACATGCATAAAAGCAAATCTTGGGTTTCAAGGCTGGGCCTATGGATACGTGCCAATTATTTTATTCCTGATGCAAGAGTGGGGTGGAACCCATACGCATACAAAAAAGCCACAGAGTTGATTAGAGACCATGCTTTTGATGCTGTTATAACCACTGGGCCTCCACACAGTACGCATCTCATTGGTCAGCAACTCAAGGAGAAGTTTGGAGTTAAATGGCTTGCAGACTTCAGAGATCCGTGGACAACCATTTATTATAACAAATACCTTCCTAGAACCGCATCGGCAAATGCCAAGGATCAACAATTGGAAACAAGCGTTTTAAAAGCATCAGATGGTGTATTAACTGTAAGTCCGGGACTGGAAGCAGAGTTAGCAGATCGAGCTAAACGGGTTAAAGTTTTATTTAATGGTTTCGATGATGATGACTTTTCTGAAGAACCTGAAAAAACAAAATTCTTTAGTTTATCATACATTGGAAACTTTAAAGATAACCAGGATGTAACTGAGTTGTGGAATGCAATTATTGAGTTGAAAGAAGAGAATACTTCTTTTGCGAAAGACTTTAGGTTAGAACTTACGGGTAACGTTGCACCAAGGGTAGATGCCTTGCTTCAAGACAAGCTGGGCGAGTCTTATGAAAAGTTTGATTTCGTACAACACAAGGAGGCGGTAAAGCGCATGAAAGGATCTGGGTCTTTGCTATTTATTATTCCTCAGTCTACTAACAACAGTCTTATTTTAACGGGTAAAATATTTGAATATCTAGCTACTGGAACCCCCATGCTATCCATTGGTCCTGTGAATGGTAACGCAGCAGCCATTGTTGCAAATTGTAGTCAGGAGCCTATGCTGCATTACGGAGACAGAGATGGTATAAAGAAAGTGTTACTCAGGCAGTATAATGACTTCAAATCAGATAAGGTAACAACTCGGTCTAAGGCGGTTGAAACCTACGGCAGGAGAGGTCAAACAGAAGTTTTAGCTTCTTTTTTAAATGAGATAACCACATTATGATTCAAATTGCTGATTTTAAACGTGAAAAGTCTTTTTACGGAAAGCTAGACCTAGTACTCACCGTTAAAAGCTTTGATTTACAAGCAATTCGTAAGCGTTATTTAGCCTCTAAACAAAACAAATCTGGAAGAAGCGGTAGTGTTGAGCGCAGGAAACCAGCAAAAGGAGGAATTGTTACCTGCACCCTAGAGAACGGTAACTTTCAAACGAATGAGATTTTTGAAGGTATTCCAGAGCCACGGGGCATTGCGGCATCGGAGAATCTTTTCTCCTTTTCAGCAGAGAAAGAAGTATACGTAATAAACAATAAGGGAGAGGCTAAAACACTTAGTCATCCTTGGTTTAGCTACATTCATACGGTAGATTTCAGCCAAGATGAAACGAAGGTTGTAGTTTCATCATCTGGGTTTGATTTGATCCAAGAGTGGAATCTAGAATCCTTAGAATTAACCCGTGAGTGGCTGGCTTGGGAGAACGGTTTTAATGAAGCAATAGACCCACAGACAAAGCAACCCATTTTATTGACTAGAGATAAAGCCAAAGTAGGCCAAGAAGGGTATCGTGTGATTCACAACCCAGAGAACGAGGTCTTACCAACAGCAATGCGAGCTGCATTCATTAACTCTGTAACTTACGAAACTGATGATGAGGTGCTAGCAACTTTTTTTCATGAAGGAGCTGTGTTTCGGGTTAACCTTAGTTCTGGTAAAAGTGAACGGATTATTGAAGGAATGAAGAATCCGCATGGCGGCAGGGTTTATGATTCTGGTTATTTGGCCACCAGCACAGGAACTGGTATGCTTCATAGAAAGATGAAATCTGGTAGAAAAGAGGTCTATTCCTTATGCAACCTCAGCGGAAAGCCTGAAGGTTTAGGAGATATGGAGTGGGTTCAAAATGCCATCACCCATGATGGATGTATCATAGCCATAGATTCAAATAGAACTTCATTTGTAATCTTTCACCCAGAGAAGAAGCTCTATGACCTAATTCCATATGACGAGAATTGGGCGATACAAGATGGGGTGATTTACTCCCTTACTGCTGAATTGCAGGCCTTTCTCAGAAAGCTTAGTCTAGAATCCAACGGATAACTTCAAAAGCTTCTGCATAGTCTGAGTTTATCTGAACACCACGTATTTTACCCAAGCCATACCAGAAATCTTCTGTTTTGTAATTTCTGAAGCTCTGTGACGCGTAGCAATTAATAGCCTCGACTTTCTGCGTGATGTTTTCTCGTTTTAATTGGACGTAAAAGCGGTTAGGAAAAGCAACATCGTTCCATGGAAGTTCATATCCTAAAATACGGGTATGCTTGAATGCACGCAAGCCTTCTTTATGAATAGTGGAGTGGTCTTGGTGAATATCCACACTATTTGGCATAAAAACCAAATCAGGACTAAATGAACGTTTCATTTTAACAAGCTCCTCTAGAATAGCTTGCCTATGGTCGCTTAAGTATCTAACGGGAAAATCATAGGTATGTACGTCTTCATCGGCTATGCCCAGTTTTTCCGCTGCTTTTCGGAGTTCCTTGTACAAGATGTCTTTTGGAAATCCATCAGGAACAGATTCCGTACATGGTGAAAATGCCATGTACTTCACGTGAGCACCGTTGTCTGTAAATTTATGAAGGGTAGCTCCACAGCCAAATTCTCCGTCATCTGGATGCGGGGCTAGAATAAGTACACGTTTAATGTTTGGGTTCATTCTTCTTTGGCTTTAGACAATAGTAGAAAATTATAGGTTACCCTTTTACCAATTCAAGGGTGTTGAACATCTTGGTTAGATCTGTAAAAGAGTAGTTTCCAGAAACAAATCCTTTTATCCATTTGGTGATGAGCTTTTTGTTTTCTAATCCATTCCTTTTTTCAAAACTACGTGGAGTGATTTTGCCTAACTCCTCTAATAAAAAGTCATATCCGTTTTGCTGCATGGCTTGTTTAAACGATAGCTGTTCTAGGCTAAAAGTTGAGGCATATTGCGACCCTACTTTGTACGTTAAAAAACTACCTAAAAGCTCCATCTCTTGGTTTGAAATGGTTTTTTGTGTTGAATTAACAGAAGTTCTGTTCTGGTTTTCCCAGGTTGAAATGCCAGATACATTTTGCCGGTATGTATTATTCTCAAAATTGAGCTTGATTTCATTAGCTGAAATGTTGAAATCTGGCATAATTTTATCGAGAAGTCTTTCTACACTAGTGAAAGGATTTGATATTAACTCTTCATAAGAGATTTTGATAAATCTAGGGTGATTCGCAAAGACTTTAGCTTTAGCAGCATACAGCAGCCAAGTAGCACCTGCCGTGTAAGTGCCAAAGTTTCTTTTTCTCAATGATGAAAATACGTTTGCTGGGTTTCGCACTATGTGCAGGTAGTATGCATCTGGAAATGCATCTAAAAACTCTCCAATACAGTTGGTATTCTGGGGCGTTTTTTCAAATACGATGCCTTGAGTTTCTTTTTGCCTGAATGCCAAGAAACGTTGGGTAAACGCCTCCGTAAAGTGGGGTAAAGATTTAGACGTACGAATTAAGTTCACCCATTCTTTATGGGTGAACCCGTAGGCATTGAGAAAATCGCTTCTAAAGTAAATCCCGGTAGACCGAACGGGAAAGAGCTTACCTGTTCTCCTTTGTTTTTTTTTGTACGCTTCAAAATCATAGATACTAGGGTTGCAAAAGAACTCAAGCTCAGGACCTGATGCTGTGAATGGGGTACTATCCAACAGGTCTGAGAGCAGTGTACTTCCTGAACTCGGGCATCCACCAACTAAACAAATCATGAATATTTATCCATAAAGTTTTTAAACCAAAGCTCAGTCATAATCAATTTCATGACTTTAGCGGGCTTGATATTACGATAGGTGTTGTAAATGTAGTCAACCCCTTTTGCACTGACCAATTCTCGTTTCTTAAGACTTTCTAGGTGAGTGCTTGTAAATTCAGATAAATCATTGTTAAGCCATGTGCCTAAAGGGATTGTGAGCCCTAATTTTTTCTTAACTAAAGATTCTTTAGGTAAATAAGGTTCTGCTGCTCGTTTCAGCGCAATCTTCCTAACATCGCCTTTTACCTTCCAGATGCTTGGAATCTTGAAAGCTGCTTCAACCACATCATCATCAAGGAATGGATGCCTAACTTTTAAACCAAAGAAATTTGAAAATTGCTCAAAGCGATAAAGGTGATGGTTAGGTACGTTAGCGAACATAAAGTACAATAGGCCTTCTACATCATCTGTAAAATTCCTATTTTCTGTGTTGTAAAGGTTATGAATGGTACTGTGTGAATGGAATCCTTTTATACTTGGGAATACCAATTGCTTTTCTCTCTCTTTTAAATTACTGAAAGCATGGGCGTAATAGTCATCTATGGTAGTTGCTAACGATAAGTTTTTCAAGTCTTCCAAAGACGCGTTGTACCCTCTAGGTATAAGATTCGTAATGGCAGGAAAAAGTTTGATTGCCTGCCAAAGCTTGATGTACTTGAAATAGTGAAATCCACCATGGCTTTCATCGGCTGCTAAGCCTGTTAGAATTACTCCATTACCAAGTTCGGCTGCTTGTTTGGCAACATAGTAGTATGTGCCAAAGTTATTTCCTACCTGCTCATACATACGTACAATTTTATCGTAGTCTTCTAGCAGATCAGATACTTCATAAAACTTTACATGATGATTCAGACCATACTTCTTTGCAGTAAGAGAAGCTTTCTCATGTTCATTCATTGCCGCAAATGCAGGATCTTTCAAGCTGAATGTGTAAACATCCATATTGCTCACGTAGTTTGAGGCATGTGCACAGATGTAAGGGGAGTCTACTCCACCACTAATGGGAGCTCCTATTGTGGCTTTTCCTTTAGTTCTGCGTTTGACAGCCTTTTTCATGGCATCATCAATTAAATGCCCAGCTTCAAACTCATCCAAGTCTTCTTGAATTCGGTATGGAATTTCGTAGTACTTAATTACATCAATGCTCTTTCCAATCTTAAGGTAGTGCCCTCTTTCTAAAGCTTTGATATCACTGTATACTGTGAGTGGTTGTGGTGGGGCTGGAAAACTCAAGTTGTTCCAAAAGCCTTCTTCATCAATAACAGTTCGGTACCCTGGGCTTTTCAGCAGAAACCGAGAAGAGTTAGCAAATGAGAGGTATGAAGAAGAATCATGGTAAAAGCCGCTTTTACTTCCATGCTTATCTCTAGCAAGAATAATCTGCTCTTTTTTACTATCTATCAGCAGCGCTAGAAACTGAGCATTCATTTTACTGAAGCAGTCGGTTTGCTCTGCTTGGTATCTTTGAGATAAGAAATCAGGATAGTTTTCTAGCTCATCTAAATCTCTTCCGTTGTATGCGTAGATTTCTCCATCAAATAGTGTTGTACAGGAGCTTGAGGTATTGCTCGATGGTTCATTCTGCTCAAGTTCAGAAGCACTCAACCCCAAAAAGCAAATTCCCATTAAATCTTGAAAATTCACGGGGTCGGCTTTGACATCAACTAAAGTTGTTGTTAAGTCTTTACGGATACCCGTAAAAAACTCAGCATTATGCTTATTATCAGATAAACGAACCATGGATAAGAAATCTCTAATTGGTAGAGGTTTTCCGTCCTTAGCTATGACTCCTATAAATGTACTCATGTAAAAGAGGTGAATCCTATTTGTTAAGTTTCTTCACGAAAGAGTGCACTGCCGTTGTAATCTCTGGTGAAATATTCCATTTAAATAATGCCAAAAGTACAGGAATCAATGCTGCTGCAACTCGTAAAGAGACTAATGTGATGGAGTCTCCTGGAATAAACTCTTTTAGGAGTCCTACCCATATAATGATGAAAACCAAAAAAAGAATGGGTTGGACTAAACGTGTACCAACATTCAACCATTTTTTTAAGGCAAATAATTTAATGGCAGCATAAAAAAGGAACGAGGCAGAGGTAGCAAGAGCTGCTCCCAAGATTTGGTATTTCTGAATCAAAATGTAATTCGCAACGATTGAAAAAAGAACAAATAGGATACTAATTACAAAGCTTCTTCTATAGTAATCAGATTGATTCAAAATGGTCCAACTCACACCACTTCCAGCATTTATTAGTTTGCCAGCTCCTAAAATAAATGTGAGTAAGCTAACTTCTTCAATACCTTCTATTTTGGTAAAATACGAAAGTACTTCAATACCTGTGTTCATACCTATGAAGAGCAATCCAGAAATGACGAGTAATGCAGAAACCGACTGACCAAATAACAGTGATACCTTTTCTAGGTTATTCGCTTCTAGGTCTCTCGAAACTAACGGCATAGCTATTTGATTAATTGTTCTTGCCGGAATCATGATAATGTTAGCCAAGAAGATAGCAATACTGTAAATAGCCACACTTTTAAGGTCTACGAGTGCGCCAATCATGATTACATCAATATGTACAGTAGCTCCGTTTGGTATCCGCATCAAAGCCATGAAGGAGGCATATTTAAAGACTACCGTTTTTTTCTCTGGCCATTTCTCTTTTGACCACGCTAGCGAGAAGCGTTTTTGAGTTATTAGCACGCCCAGCATTAGAATACCTTGCATAGGGTAGGTTAATGCAAACACAAAACAAAAAGCTTCAAAAGAGAGCACATTGGTGTAAACCATACCAATAAGTACGGTTTGTACAACTCTAAGGAGCAGCTCTCGTATGAAAACAGGGGTTATATTTTTTAATTGTGCTCTTGCAATTCCAAAGAGTATTTCGCTAAAAGCAACGCCAATGGTCATTACAATCAATTCGAGGTAATAAACATTAAATAATGCAGAGCCCTTACTAAACAACTCATTTACCTCTTCCCTAAAGAAGTGCATTCCAGCCAGAAGGAGTAGGTTGGTGAAAATAGAAGCCAAGAGAATAATGGAGAAAAGCGAAGCTTTAAATTCAGGAGAATTCCGAAAGCGTGGAAAGAATCGTATAACAGCTGAGCCTAAGCCCATCTCGCCAAATTGAGCAAGTACGGTGGCAGAAGCCACTAAGAGTCTTACTACGCCAAACTCATCTGCCCCCAGAACATTAGGGTAAAATATTACCATGTTGAGGTATCCGAGGATAACACCTGTGTAATTACCAATGGAAGCAAGAATGCCCTGTTGTTGTACAATGCCCATTCAAAACAAGATTAGCGATAAGTGTTGACAAAAGAGATATTTTCCAAATTAAAGGGTCAATTTGTTATATTCTTTTTCAGTTTGCGATTTCCATGGGCTATGTACTCCTACCATGCGAGTAAGAATATGTAGTTTTGATGATTAAATTAGCATATACTCATGAGTGATTTATCAGGTCTTCTAACCTCAGGAGGAGATGAACGCATTTTATTGAAAGATAACGGGTTGAATAAGAATTTTATCAACCCTGCAAAATATACCGATACCCTGTTCAGAGGGTCATGTACCTGCAATACGTTAAACGTTGAAAGTTATGCCCACTTAGCAGAGGTTTCTAATCGGGTGAACGATTCAAACTTTGAGAAAGAAGTTGAGAGACAGCGCAGCGCTATTAAAGAGTTAGCAGGAGCTTCTATTGATGGAGAGTTTGAAGTATTCTTTGCTCCGTCTGGAACAGGATTGAATTACTATTCTTTGTTGTTTGCGTCTATCTTGAATCCTGGCAAACCCATCCACAACTTGGTTACATGCCCAGAAGAGCTAGGGTCTGGAACACCTAATGCTGCAAGTGGTAGGTACTTTGCCGAGTTAAGTCAGTTTGGCGAAAAGGTCTCCAAGGGAGAAAAGCTTTCTGACCAATGTGATGTAAACACGTACTACTTTGATGCTAGGGATGAGAATGGGAACATCCTTAACCACAGAGCAGCTTTGGTAGAGAAGCTCAAGGAATTGGAGAATGAACCCTCTGTTATCGGTAATTTGGTTATTGGTAGTAAGAGTGGGATAGAAGATAACGTTACTATTATTCCTAGGTCCCCTGGGAACCCTATTTGGGTGATTGATATGTGTCAGTTGCGAGCGCCCAGTGACTTGGTAAACAGACTAATAGGCTTGGGAGCGATGGTGATGATTACTGGTTCTAAATTTTATCAGGCGCCTCCTTACTGCGGTGCACTTCTGGTGCCAAAGAAGTTTTTGGATACGCTTCCACAAGACAGAGATGCTTCAGTTTATGAGCCATTTGCTAAGGTGTTTTCCAAGAACGATATTCCCGCTGCTCTACCTTGGATGAGAAAGCACTTTAGAGATTTCAATAATAAAGGCCTATTGCTTCGCTGGGAAGCAGCTATTTACGAGATGGCTCAAATCTCTGAATTCTCCGTTAGTGAAGTGATGGAGGTTATGAATAACTGGTATGATTTAATCATTCGAGAGCTTTCTGCCAATAACGATGTTTTTGAATTAATGCCTGATGGTGAAATCACCAATAAAACCATCATCTCTTTCCGTTTGAAGAAGTCAGATGGGACCTATTACTCTGAGCCTGAGTTGCGTGAGGTTTACAAAAAAATAAGTTTAACGGAGCATACAGGACTTAACGGAAATACCAAGTTGATTATTGGTCAGCCCGTAAAATATTTGAATAAAGCGTTCATCCGATTGGCCTTAGGGTCTTACAGTATAAGGCATATGATTAAGTCTGGCATTGATTCTGACCTAGAAAGACGAGTGATAGAGATTATTAAGGAGGCTGCTAAAAACTACGAACAGGAATGATATCCGCTGCTGAGCAGGCAGCTATGCTGAAACGCTTTATGGAGTCTGATTTAATTGATGAATCAGACGACTTAGTAATTGTTCAAGATTTTGATGTGCTTGATAATCGATTGAATTCGCTTCAGAAGCATTTTCCGAGTCATTGTAGGCATGCAGTAGCCATCAAATCGAATCCATTAGCAGGAGTTTTATCTTTTATTCAGAAACGCGGTTTTCTCGCAGAAGCAGCTTCTCTACAAGAGGTAAAGTTGGCGCTTTACGCTGGCTTTAAACCAGAAGATATTGTTTTTGACTCCCCAGTCAAAACAAGGAGTGAAATTGCCTGGATGTTGGAGCATGCTCATGATTCTACCGTGAATATAGATTCATTGGAAGAGCTTGAAAGGTATCCAGTACACCATAATCTTCGAATGGGGCTTAGAATCACAGTGGGTTATAAAACGGCATCAGACCCTGTGTTAGATGTTTCTGGTAAGTCTGGTAAGTTTGGTATTTGGCATCAACGCGAGGCGGAACTAATCAATGCTGTAGAAGCAAATCCTAACATCCAAGATTTACATATTCATCAAGGCTCTCAATTTGGCGCTCTAGAAAATCAAGTCAAAGGAATAAGACGTGTTGTTGATTTGGCTTTGAAGATGAATAAAAGCATTGGTTCTAAAAGAATTAAGAGGATAAATATTGGTGGCGGTTTCCCAGTAAATTATTCTGGTGAGCCATTTGAGATTTCTTCTTACGCAAACCTACTTAGGGAGTCATGCCCAGAATTGTGGGATGGTACTTTTGAAATGCTCACAGAATTTGGAAGATATACCCATGCGCATGGCGGGTGGATAGCCTCTAGAATTGAATATGTAAAAGAAGAGGAAGACCTTCAGGTTTTAATTACCCATAGTGGAGCGGACATTCTGTTAAGGGAAAGCTACCAAGAAGGTAAGTGGTCGCATAAGCTTAGTATTTATAGATCTAACGCAGAACTCGCTGATACTTCTACTATAAAAACCCATGTAGCAGGTCCGTTATGCTTTGGAGGAGACTTTCCTTTCAGAGATATTGAACTAGTTAGTGCCAACCCAGGAGACTGGTTGCTAATAAGCGATACTGGAGCTAACTCATTTGCTCTTTGGAGCAAGCACTGCAGTAGGGCATTTCCAAAGGTATTGGCTAAAATGGGCAGTGAACTATCTGTTTTAAAGGCAAAAGAAAGAGACGAAGACGTGGTGCATTTTTGGTCTTAGCGGTTTCTGATTTTATCTGCGATTTTCACAACTGGGCTCCCCGTATATTCAAGCAGGTAGCTGTAGCTGGGTAGAGCACCAAATCCACGCATAAACCGAGCAACACCAGGCACTTCCGATCCGTAGAAATTAAAGGTCTTATTAGATTCAAATGTTTCGTTTATGGCCTGGTGAATTATTTTCACGATGGCACCGTAATCTGGAAGCGATCTGTCAATTCCGCTCAAGAAATAGTAAGTGGTTTTTTTGTCATATACGATCCAAGCAGCTGCTGCAACTCCTGAAGGCGTATATGCTTCTACGATATGGCCGCAGCTTTGTTCTTTGCATACTTGAATAAGACGGTGAATGGTTTCTTCACTAAATGGGGTTTCAACCCCTTGCGCTTTGTACGATTCTCTTGAAAGGGCTATAAATGCATTGGGATTAAAAGTTTTTGTCAACTGTACATCTGCGGCTCTTTTTTTAAGCTTACGTGAGGTAAGTGTATTGTAATCCTCTTCTGGATATTGTTTCGGGTTCAACTCATAATGGGTGCGTTTTTTAAAACCGAATTCTGACGAGGGAAGAAACTCAGGGAGATTGAAACCGTGATGGGTTTGGTAAGCAATCTTGTCAAATTCAGAAAGTTGATTGAGTAATTCTCCAAGTTCTGTTGCAGTAGGAATACCTTGAACAAAAGGCCCCATGAACAAACTAACTTCTGGCATCAACATGGCTTTAAAGCCCCATTTCTTTTTAAAATGATAAGGCCATAGAATTAATGAGTTATGGCCTTCTATAACAATGGCATCCCATGTATTTGGGCATATGGCATCAAGCCAATATGGTTGACCAAATATGGATACATGTTCTGGTGCTAGTTCTCGGTACCTGTCTTGATTAAGTACAGCCATTAAAACGTTTTACTTACTCCTAATACCCATCGGAAGGCAATATAATCTTCACCTGCAGCAGGACTATTTACCCAAAAAGGAACATCAAAGCGAATAACCACAGGATTCAAGTCAGTGTATTTACCCCATTGTTCTATTTCGCAATATGCGCCAATTCCAGCATCGGCTCTTGCACTTGCCCATTGAATATCTTCACCAGGTAAATTGGCGTTAATCACTCCTAAATCTCCAAAAATGTAGGAACTGAATCTACCATAGCGCTCTAGACCACCCATGTGCATGTTAAGAAGCTCTGTCCATGGTAGCTCTGCAGAAACAGAGGCTCCGCTTGTACCTCGGTAAGTCAATTTTTGAATATCGCCAGGAGCTTGGTATGGCGCCACGTAGCCCGCATAGCCTCTTAAGTTTAATCCTCCAGATTCATGAAAGTTATTCGCCTGGTTACCATAGGTTCCCCAATCATTGGGTATGATGCCTGCAGATCGGCTGAGTGGATTGTTGTATCTAGATTCTGGATTTGCACCGGCTAGGTATAACATAGACTCTGGAGCATAGGAGTTACCCCATCCATATTGTCCATACACCCGAATATTCAAGGGGATTCCCTTAAATTCTTGTCGGTTTTTACTCTCCATGTTCAGAAAGCCATAGTTGTAGTCGCTACCAGGAGCGTTTCCTCTTAGTGCTATTTTCCACCCTCCAAAACCAGATGAATGGCTGTATTTGTGAGATAAACTGAATTCCATGAAAGCGTTGAGCTGATCTTCTCCCCACTCTCTTGCATCAAAAAGATAGTTCACATAGTCAGCTTCTTTTCTATTCATATAGGTGGTCAAGAAGCTAACTTTGGTTTTGCCTGAACGTGAGTTTACAGCGAACATTCCTGAGTATTTATCCAGTCCATCTAGCTGACCAGCATATGCTCCTAAGGTTCCATTTGGAATAAAATCATCAAGCCGTGTAGAGTAATTTAAGAACCAGCTAATTGTTTGATAGTTATTGGCATTACCAGTTGTAGGTCCCTGTCCTAAGCCAGTTGAATAATAAACACCAGCGTCTACTTTATGCCATTCACTCAAATGCGCAGATTTTATTCGAGCACCAATTTTAACTCCATCATATCCGTTAAACCAAGCATCAGGTCTCCATTGTACACCCAGTACTTTGTCTGTAAATCCTATTTTTTTAAAATGTCCATAACTAAAATCAATAGGGCTATCCGTTCCATTATTTAGGAGATTCCGTTCAGGTATGAGGGCAGGAAAGTTCAGTTGTACAGGCTCAGTCTGATTTTTTAAGCTGAATCTAGGAAATGGATTGGCAGGAGTTATATCATATTGAGTTGAAGGTGTCATCAGAGAGGTAGAATCTTTAATGGAAACAGACAAAGGCCAAGAAGGCTCTCCATTAAAACGATAGCCAATACTTCCATTTTTCTGATTCACTCGCTTGATATCCAATGGGAAGTCTTCTGCATGAAATAGACTGAAGTAGCTTGCTGCCTCTGGATTTATTTGCCTGAGGGTTGCAACAAACTCATTCATTGTAATCGCCTTCGCATTTCTAGCATAGCCTAGTAACGAATCTCTTTGTACAGAATCCAGTAAGTAGTTTATCCCTGTAACAGAATAAGCTACTTTACTGTAGGTCACACTTTGGTCTGTAGCCGTCTCAGCACCAGGAAGCCTGTAACGTTGCCTCAAGTAATTCTTTCTAACCGCCTTAACTATAGATGCAGGGTTTTTCAGTGTAAAAGTAGAATCGTAAGCTGCTTGTTTTAACACCTTTTGTAAGGCGATATCGTAAGAAGTTTGGGTGTTTTGACTAATTAACGGCTTGCTAATCCAAGTCAAAAACAACGCTAAAATAGCAATAGCATATTTCATATGAAGCACAAACTGTTGAAATTACACATGTTAACCGCATTCGGCATAGCGTATTATTTATATTTTCGTTAGACAATCTAAACCCAAAAATAACCTAAAGTGAGGAAGGTTTTCATCTATACCTTGCTTTGTTTGTCAGTGTTTCTGTTAGCCTATGAAAGCACCGCGCAAAACAAAGCAAATGTTACTACAGATATTTTGCTAACTCTGGGGGCTACTCCTGGCAATGTTGCAGCAAAGACTGGGTTTGTGCCCGTAGACGGGTCGTTTTTGCAAGCTTTGCCTGCATCTGACGACAGCGTTTCAGCGGTAATTAAACTGCCCTTCTCGTTTTGTTTCTTTGGAGAACAGGTTGATTCTTTATTCATCAATAACAATGGTAACCTATCGGTTCAAAGGCCATTTGCCGCCAATACACCATTGTCATTTCCACTACCGGCAGTAGCAGATGTTGGATTAATCGCCCCTTTTTGGAGTGATGTTGACACACGTTTGCAAGGGATTGTGAAGTATAAGGTTACCGCTTCATCCATAATAGTGGTTTGGGAAAAGGTAAGTCATTATCAATTAGGAGACTCGCTCAAGAATACGTATCAGGTAGTAATTACAGATGGTACAGACCCAATACTTCCTTTAGGTTATAACATTGGTTTTTTCTTTGGTGATATGCAATGGACCACTGGAGATGCAAGTAATGGACTTAACGGTTTCCAAGGTGTTCCAGCAGTTTGCGGTATGAACCGAGGAAATGGAACTGATTTCATGGAAATAGGCAGGTTCAATATGAACAATGCATCTTATGATGGTCCAGGAGGTCTGGCTGATGGTGTTCAATGGTTAGATTTCAGAAATTTCTATATCAACTCTTGTGATTCTGTAAACACTCCACCTGTAGTTTCTGGTGTTGACTTGAGTGATACCATGAGAATTTGTGGAGTAGACACTTTTGATTATGAAATTACCTTCATAGGTCCTGAGAGCAATCAGCTTACTCAGGTAAATGCCACATCTAACTTACCAGGATTTCAACTTAGTAGTAACATCGCTGCTGGCTTTACAAACACTATTGTTAGTTTTTCGGCATCGGCAAACCCATATGACACAGTTAGATTTTTTGCTCAAGATAATGGTTCTCCTTTGAGAACTGCCGTATTCCCTGTTACTGTTGAACTCGACTCATTATCACCAAGACCTGTGGTTGTAGGAGATACATCTGCCTGTCCTGGCGATAGTGTAACCCTCTCATTAACTGCTGCATACAGCAACTATTTATGGAGTACGGGCGATACTACAGATACTATTCGCGTTCCGATAGGAACTTACACTGTAACGGTTTCAGATTCTTCATGCGCTGAAGTAGCCGCTTTTACAATTCAAGACGCTACTCCATCATTATCTATCTCAGGAGCGAACTGGCTTTGCTTTCCTGACACAACAATGCTTTTTGCTTCTCCAGGTTTTACAGATTATCAATGGAGCACTGGAGCAAATGACACCCTAGACTCTGTTGAGGTTAACCTTCCTGGAATTTATTTCGTAACGGCCACGCTAGGCGGGTGTTCTGCCATAGATAGCTTTAGAGTCAGTTCCTTGGGTGTAGATTCGTATGCTGCGCTTACCCCGGCTGGTCCTTCATGCAATGGAGATAGTGTTCTAGTAGATGCAGGTGTGGGTTTTGATGCTTACTCATGGTCTACTTCTGGAGTTTCTCAAACAGAACTATTACCAGGAGGTAGTTACACGGTAACAGTATCTATTACAAATCAGGCAGGAACTACCTGTTCAGATTCAGATACAGTTGTTGTGAATGTAGTCAATCTGGCGCAACCGCTTATTACTGGCGATACTTCTGTTTGTTCTAACAGCTCAGGCGTTTTATCTGTTTCTCCAACGTATCAGTTGTACAGCTGGAATACAGGCGATACAACAAATTCTATAACGATTAGCACTGGAGGTTCCTACACCGTAACTGTAACCCAAAATGGGTGTTCACGTGATACTTTCACGGTAGTTCAGGATATTAATATTCCAAGTCTAGAAATTTCAGGAGGCATTTATTCATGTGCTGGAGATACGGTGGTTCTTGATGTAGGTGCTGGATGGGATTCTCTATTTTGGAGTACTGGAGATACGTCTCAGTTGTTGTCTGTAGTGCCTGGAAACTACACTGCTACAGCTTGGTTAAATGGTTGTAACGCCTCAGATTCGCACCAGGTGGATACCTTGAAGCAAGGGTTCCCTATCCTGGGAGATACGCTTGTTTGCCCTGGCGGTACCACTGTTTTGTCTGTCGATGCTTTTTTTGATAACTATTTGTGGAATACAGGAGGCACTGCAGACTCTGTAGTTGTTGGCCCTGGTGATTATCAAGTGATTGTATCTCTAGATACATGTGCAGTTGCATCTGATTCTGTAACCGTGATAAGCTCTGGTACTGGGTTTGAGATTATTGGTGATAGTATCGTTTGTGACGGTGATTTGAACAGCTTGTATGTTGAGTCTCGGTTTACAGATTATACATGGAGCAATGGTTCTCTGGTTTCGTCAACCCGAGTTAGTTCACCAGGACTTTACTCTGTTACCGTTACGGATGTTGCTGGTTGTGTATTAACAGATTCTGTTCAGATTAGCTACGTTCCACTACCTAACCCTGTTATTACTGGAGATACGATTTATTGTTCTTCTGCTGGAACCGTTCTGGCAACTACTCAATCATACGCATCTTACTATTGGAGTACGGCATACACAACACCTACTACTGTAGCGGGCACGGGTGGATTTACTGTAACCGTAACAGATACTAATGGGTGTTTAAATGTTGCTGATACCTTCTTCGTTTCCAGTGGAGAAGTATTTGCTACCATTCTTGGTGACTCTGCAGGTTGCATTGAAGGTAGTTATACCATATATACTCCAGAAATAGGGGATTATTTTTGGAGTACAGGAGACACTACAGATACAATCAATGTTAACAGAACAGGAATTTACAGCTTAACGGTTTCCAATGATTTTGGATGTGTTGATTCAGCCGAATATGAAATTCAGACATATGCACTACCTGTAGTTGACTTTGAGGTAGACCCTGAAGACGAATCGGTGATGGGGCAGCTTAACCAGTTTACAGATTTAACTACACTTTCTTCTGGAAATATAGCTTCTTGGGATTGGAACTTTGGAGATACAATAGGTACTTCAACCCTTCAAGATCCTGAATATGCTTATGTACGTGATGGGGTTTACACCATTCGATTAACCGTAGCCTCAGATGAAGGTTGTACAGCTTGGGCAGAAAAAAGATTTGAAATTGATAGCAAGGTTAAAGCTACTAATGTGATTACGCCAAATGGTGATGGTATTAACGACTTATTGGTCTTTGACAAATTAGAACTGTTCCCAGGATCTGAACTATTTATTTACAATCGTTGGGGAGACTTAGTATTCGAATCTAAAGACTACCGCAATAATTGGGACGGAAGGTTTATGAGTGATGGCGTCTATTACTACGTGCTTAAGCTCAATGGCTCAGATGAAGTTATACAATCTAACTTCACAATTATTACAGATTAATCAATTCGGGTTTTTAGATATCTGCTTTCAAGCTCATATCAACCCCAACATAAGAGTGGGTTAGAGCACCAACAGATATGTAGTCCACTCCGCAAAGTGCATATTCACGAATTGTTTCAAGTGTTATTCCACCGGAGGATTCTGTTTCGAATGAATTACCAATAAGCTCCACAGCTGTGCGGGTATCCTCATAATTGAAGTTATCTAGCATTATTCTATGCCCTTTTCCAACTTGTAGAATTTCTTCTACTTCCTTTATATCTCTGGCTTCAATTTCAACCTTGAGTTGTTTTTCTTTTAGTTTCAAATACTCCTCAACCCTGTTTAATGCTTGTTCAATTCCACCTGCAAAATCAATATGATTATCCTTTATCATAATCATGTCGTACAACCCCATACGATGATTCACGCCTCCTCCTATACGAACAGCTTCTTTTTCAAAAATCCTAAAGTTAGGCGTGGTTTTGCGGGTATCCAAAACTTTAGCCTTTGTTCCATGACAAGATCTAACATAACGCTCTGTTAGGGTAGCTACTCCGCTCATACGCTGCATTATATTCAAGGCTAAACGTTCTGCAGATAATAAGCTGATTCTTGATCCTTTGGCTTTAAACGCTATATCTCCCGGTTTCATGGTGTCTCCGTCTTTCATGAAAAAGTCCAGTTGAATATTTGGATCTACTTGACGAAAGACCTCCTTAGCTTGTTCAATACCCGCTAGGATGCCTTCTTCCTTGACTAGTAGTTTCACCTTGCCCTGAGCAGTGGAAGGAATGCAAGAGAGTGCAGAGTGGTCGCCATCACCAAGATCTTCTTGGAGGGCTTTGGTAATGTATTCAGAAAAATTCATGCGTTAGGTTACTCGCTGTCAATAATTAATTGATGAATGCGTTCGCTTCCATCACCACCTTCATAATAATAGGAAACCCTGTATGTTCCCGTATTTGTAGAGAGCTTACCAATGATATAGCTCAAACCAGAACCGTTTTCTCCTGCGTGTATTTCATTAAACGAAGACGGCTCATGCACCATGAAGAATTGCTTGAGCAGAGCAGTTGCCTGTTTTTTGGAAAACAGGTCATCTTGATCGATTAAGGTAAGGTCTACTTGTGGAGTAAAGTAATTGGCAATTTCCTCAGCTTCACCAGCTTCTAATGCTGCTTGCATGTTGCCTTTTATTTGCGCTGAAGTGTTGAGGCTAAGCAGAACACAACTTAAAAACACAAGCGTATAGTTGAATATGCGATACATTTGAAGCAAAAGTAACAAACATCAATCCAAGAATTCATTTTGGCGCTTAAAATTGTCTTTGTAGGTAAAACTGTGGGAGGTTTTGTACACTCAGGAGCTGAAGAGTATAAGAAACGGTTAGGAAAATTCGTAAAAGCTCGTATCATTGAGATACCCGATCTCAAGAGAAGCAACAAGTTGACAGGTGATGAAGTGAAGAAAAAAGAGTCTGAGCTAATTTTAAGTCAATGCAAGCCAGAGGATTATGTGGTATTGCTAGATGAAAAAGGAAAGAGCTTTTCATCTGTTGATTTTTCAAAGTTTTTGGAGGGTGCACTGGTGAATTATCCAATGGTAACACTTGTAGTTGGTGGTGCCTACGGATTTCACAAAGATGTTTATGCCAGAGCGAATTACAAGCTTTCTTTCTCTCATATGACGTTCTCACATCAACTGATAAGAGTGCTGTTATTTGAGCAACTTTATAGAGCGTACACTATCCTTAGAGGCGAGCCTTACCATAATCAATAGGTGTTTAATCAATACTTATCTTTGAAATCCTTTTAAAACCTTTAAACCCCAATGCTACGAAACTTACCCGTAGATTTAAGGAAGCGAGAAAAACAGCTAAAAGATGAGCGATAAAAAGCATTCCAAGAAGCTACCGCGAGCGAAAAGTTGAAGAAAGCAGCCATTCAACCTGCTGATGCAAATGGGGTTGATTTAAAGAAGGTTTTAAATCTTTTACTCAGAAAATGGTATGTCTTAGTTGTTGGACTAGCTACTGGGGTGTTTGGTGTATTTCTAATCAATGAGTTTTCTACAAGGGTTTATAGGAGCGAACTGATTTTTCACATAAGTGAGAAAAAAAGTCCATTCGAAAGCTTAGACGTGGGCCTGGGGGGAGTGGAAGAGAGCAGAAGTACTTTTGTAGAGAAACTAATAGCCGTATTAAAATCTAGAAGCCATAACAAGCAGGTAATTCGCGAATTAGAACTTGGAGTAATTTACAGGAAAGAATCTAGTATAACCTCTGAAGACTTGTATAAAACAAGTCCATTCACTGTCATATTCACAGATTCAAATGCAATTCTTGCTCTGGGCCTGTTTACGTGCATCCAGGGGATGTGCCCGAGTTGGAAATGTTATTGAGTGCCAGAGTGCGAGATGATAAGAACTTTAAAGCCGCTGTTCCAGCCAATTCTGTTGTAGAGGAGTCTACGGTAAGAATTCCTTTTGCATGAGGTGAGAAGGTTACAGCTGGCGACTGTGCTTTTAGGATATATAGGAATGAATCTATACCATTTGAACAAGGGGCAGATTACTCTTTTAGCATCATGGGTGAAGAAGCCGCAAGGCTTACATACAAAGAACAATACTTCAATTATCTAGCAGGTTATTTAAAGAAAAAGCAGCAATTCTATGGTTTAATGGCACCATCTACAGCTAGAATTGAAGATCAACTGTTACACAAGCTTGTAACTGATGTTGCTTCATTGAGTCTTGAATTACAAGAACTACGCGTATCTGTTCAAGATGGAAGCTCCGTTTTATTGAGAAAGCGAAGCGAATTAGATGCACTCAAACAATCATTAACAGAGAATGGGGTTCGCATTGAAAAGGCTGCTGTAAATGAGGAGTTGGCTATTGTAAACGAAAAAATTGCGTCTTTACTAGGAAATTAACAAGCCTTCGTTGATATTCAGCGTCAATATGAGGTGACTAATGAACAATTGGTCTACTTGTTAAGCAAGTTGAGTGAAACAGAAATGATGAAAGCGGCTACCACTCCAAATACCGCAATAATAAATGAAGCTATTCACTCTGGCGATGACCCAATTAGCCCAGAACCCTTTAAGAATTACCTTATTGACTTCTTATTAGGAATAGGTATTCCGGCTTCCGTTTTACTTGGGTTTGGATTATTGGGAGACAAAATCATGTCTGAGGCAGATGTAATTCAGGCTACGAGCATTCCAGTTGTGGGTAGGGTTTTTAAATGTCCACTAGATACCCAGAACGTAGTATACGACTTTCCAGATTCGCCAACATCAGAAAGCTTTAGAGGGATTCGGTCTAACATACGGTTTGCGCCTCAAGACAGTGATAGTATAGACTCTAAAGTGATTTTAGTAACAAGCTCTGTGGGTGGGGAAGAAAAGACTTTTACTTCTATTAACTTGGCTGGATCTTTTGCTTCAGCAGGACCTAAAACGGTTCTGGTTGAGCTAGATCTTAGAAAACCTAAAGTATTTGAGGCCAAAGGGCTCAAAAATGACAGGGGTGTTAGTAGTTACGTGTATGGTCAACACAATATAGATGATATTATACGTCCGCTAGAAAGCTCTCATTTAGATTTGGTTACTTCTGGCCCCTTAGAACCAAACCCAAGTGAAATCTTTGTTTCAAAGAAATTTGAGAAGCTCGTTCATGAACTGAAAGAGCGTTACGACTTTATTATTTTTGATACAGCTCCACTCGGACTAGTAAGCGATACCAATGAGTTGATGAAATTTACAGATGTAAACCTCTATTTGGTGAGGTATAATTACTCATTAAAATCTCATTTAGAAACTTTGGTGGCCTATCACCAAGAAAAGCGTGCAAAGCGATTGTATCTGGTATTAAATGATATTCCAAAGTCTGAAAAGGGTAGTTTTGGATACGAAAAAGGTTATTCACCTCCTAGTTAAACTTTTTTTGTGCCGTTAGGTTAGAACATAAACGTAAAATATGCTCCTTAAGAAACTCTTACATTATCTAAACCCAGCTACCATGTTCAAGAAAAGTGAGTCTAATTTTAATTTGAAGGTGATGCATGGGATTAATAGAATTTCAATCTTCATGTTTCTTATCTGTGTGGTAATTATGCTTTTCAAGTTTGTTTTTTAGTCTAGAGTAACTGTTCCCCTATGAATAAATGCCACTATCTTGACGATTGTACCATTAACAAAATAGAGGGAGTTTAGATTCCTCATGTTATGTAGTATTACCCTCCATACCGCGCAATGTTTGTATGATTTTCCAGAAATCTATATCCATAAGTCGGCTTTTACAGTCTTTTGTAGTATCCTTTTTATTGATACTTACGACCACTTCTCATGCGCAATTAGATAAGGTCTTCATCAATACAAAAGATAGTATTGCCTTTAGTCATATCCAGAAGCTAAAAAAGGGCACCCTTTTAGTGCGTTTACATACGCAAAGTAGGGCTATAGAAATCTTAAGAAGTAAGAAACGAGATAGAGAAGCAGATATTTTAGTGGCAAGAAATGCCAAGAGAAATAAGGAAGTAATTAAAGCATTTAGAGGGGTTTTTGACTTTTGCGATGTCCATTTCTTTTACAGTGAAGACAGCAGTGCAATACGAGAGCGTGAATTTGATAGTGTTTTTAGAGACGATTCGTTAGATGTAATTCCCAAAGTGAAGCTTACCAAAGACTCTATCTTTTACATCGCAGATTTTGGTTTGGTTTATTTTCAAGCTTTTGGAGAATATTTTGAAGGCGTTGCCATGATGAATCAAGACTTTGAATTACTTGAAAAGCCTTTTCCTTATTACGTAAGAAAAAGAAGTGGAATGGCCATTTTTAAGCGTACGAACGCCGAAATGGTTATTAAGCTCCAATCAAACCTTTCTAAATACTACGAGAATAGCTCTAAGTATTTTTTACCCACTGCTCAAAACTAAGTTCAGCTTGATTTACCAGCATATTGTATCCGTTAGCAGTCCGTGTGCCTCTTTCTCTAGCTTTTCGAAGAAGCAGGGTTTCTTGTGGGTTGTAGATGAGGTCGTAAACTAAATGTTCCTTTAGCACGCCTTCCCACGGTAGCGGTATGCTCTCGTTAATATGCGGATGCATGCCAACAGGAGTAGTATTCACAATTACTTGATATTGTTGGAGTAATTCTTTTGTTAAGTCCTTATATTTTAGTGAATCACCACTACGAGAAACAATACGTGTTTTTATTCCAATAGAATTCAAAGCATAAACAACTGCCTTAGAAGCTCCGCCTGAACCAAGAACAAGTGCGTGCCTATCTGTTTGATTTAGCATCGGTTTTAGGTCTTGAATGAACCCAGGAGCATCTGTATTATAGCCAATCCGTTTGCCTTTATCGATGCAAACAGTATTCACGGCTCCAATTTTCAAGGCTGTACTATCTAGTTCATCTAGAAATGGGATAATTACTTCTTTAAACGGAATGGTAACATTTAGCCCGTTCAACTTTTCTTTCTCAAGTAAATCTTCTAGGTCTTCAATAGACTGCAGTTCAAAAGGCTTGTAGGAGGCGTCTAGATTTGCTTTCTCGAACTTAGCCTTAAAATAAGCTGGAGAAAATGAATGGGTTAACTTTTTACCAATGAGTCCAAGACGCATCATTCCGACTCATACTTTTTTCCAACACGATCAAGAACAAGTACAATGGCTACACCTAAAATACATAGAGCGAATGCCGCAATAAAGAATGAGTCATTAGCGCTAAATGGAGAGATGTTCTCTTGTAGAAGAGGTACTTCTTCTCCATGACTATTCATACGTGTGGTTAATGTGTTTTTCCAAGGCCATACTTTGTTCAGTGATCCTATCATAAAGCCAGTTAAAAGGGCAACAGTAGCATCATGAAATCGCTTAAACATCCAATTCAATACATGAGAAAATGTTAACAAACCAACAACACAGCCACCTGCAAAGGTTAGCAGAACATCTAGCTTCAATTGTGATATAGAATCGAGGATGTATCGGTATTTACCCATTAACAGTAAGATGAAACTGCCTGATATTCCAGGGAGAATCATTGCGCAGATGGCAATCATTCCACTCAAAAATATGAACCAAGTAGCTGTAGGAGTTTCTGCAGGTGAGGCTATTGTTATGTAGTAGGCAATGACCGCCCCAGAGAATAAGGCAACAAAAGTGGGTGCATTCCACTTTTTCACTTTTT
Source organism: Salibacteraceae bacterium (assembly GCA_965662345.1). GTDB lineage: Bacteria > Bacteroidota > Bacteroidia > Flavobacteriales_G > Salibacteraceae > UBA6049. The sequence goes on along the minus strand of CBFIHE010000009.1, from coordinate 46,677 downwards.
TGCCAATAACTACCGCAGAAGCTATAATGAGCCCGAAAAAGAACGACCATACAAGTACAGGGTATTCTTTAAGAAGGAAACCTATCCCTTTGGCAAGAGATAAAATACTAATTCCTATTCCCACGAATAAAGCGATGAGAAAAGGTGCGTTTACAGCCTTCCAAACAGCCGAGATTCCTCCTTCTTTAAAGGTAGAGAATAAGGTATGATCAATAGATTTAATTGAGTCAATTAGCTCCTCGTAGATTCCAGTAATGAATGCGATGGTACCTCCTGATACTCCAGGCACAACATCGGCTGCACCCATTCCCATTCCTTTGAGCGCAATCGCTGCGTAATCTTTAAATGTTCTCATGCTTATTTGGCAGGTTCAAGGGCTAACCAAGCTTCCAAGCCTCCTGTTAGATTATAAATATTAGATCTGTTACAAAGTCGCTCTAAGCTTTCACAAGCTGCAGAAGCTCGCTGCCCAGACTGACAATGTAGAACCACTATGCCTTCAGTTGCAAGCTCACTCTCTCGTTCTAAGATTTCTCCCAGAGGGATATTAGTTTCAGTAAAACTAGCTACATCAACTTCATAAGGTTCTCTTATGTCAATTACCTGTACGTGTTCTCCTGTTGCTAGTTTACTGCGCAACTCCTGAACAGAAATCTCCTTAATCATAACGTTTGTGTTTGCAATACGAATGTAATATGAGTTGCTTCAACTAGCCTAAGACATTTTAAACGCCTATCCTTCATACGAATCTATAAGTGCAAGAAGTTGTGGATAACGAATTACCTCTGGATAATAGGCCAACAAGGATTCTACTTTTTCATTATTCAACTCCAATGCCGCTATTAACATTTCTTCCGCATCTCCAATTCTACCGTGTACAAGCAAATAAGCTACGTAACGGTAGTGAATCTCACTATCTTTAGGGCAGGTAGATAGTGCTTTCTCTAAGAGCTCCTCAGCTTTTTCAAACTGCTCTAAAGACACGAGCACTTCTGAGTAGTTGAGCCAAATAGAAGTCTTATTGTAGCCATGTTCTAGAGCTTTCTCAAAACTCGTACATGCCTCTACTTCTAATCCAGCATCAAGTTGATATTCGCCTTGTAAATACCAGTTTTCTCCAGAACGCTCATCTAGCTTTAGCGCTTTTTTTATGTAATGCAAAGCTTCAATAGTCTTGTTCTGTTTGTATAAAACAGTAGCCATGCCTACCCAAGCATCTAAAAGTCTGTCGTCTTTACCTATAGCTTTTCTAAAATGAATTTCTGCTTGTCTGTCTTGGTTCAATCGTAGATAGCATTCACCAATGTAATAGAGGCACACAGAGTCTATCAACTCAAATTTCAACGATTGTCCAAAGCAGTCTATGGCTTGGTCATAGAGCTCAAGCTGCATTAGACACATAGCCTTATTGAAGTAACCAGAAGCAAAGTCGTCTTGAATAACAATGGAGTAGTCATATGCTCTTAGAGCATCTTCAACCAAACCCGTAGCAAGGTAGACGTTACCCAAACAGTACCATGCATGATGTGAATAGGGTGTTTCATCTATTACTGAAACAAAAGTTTCAATAGCCTCTTGGTTGTTGCCAATTAAATCAAAACAATAAGCAATCTCATAGATAGCTTCCTCGTTTTCGGGGTTGTATTGCAGCGCTTTCTTTAAGTATTCTATGGCTTCATTGGGCTCTTCCAAGTTTTGGCACTCAAAAGCTATATTGATACAGATTTCGTCTTTTTCTTCTTCTTGGCAAATGGTGAGAACATGTTCTAATGTATTAATTGCTCCTCTATTATTCCCTATTTGGCTTAGTATAGATGCCTTGGTGAGAAATAAATCTGTATTCCACTTTTCAACTTGTTCAAGCTTATTGATAATAGTAAGAGCTTCTTGAAATCGATTGGTAGAAGCCATTAATTCAGCTTCGCGTAGAATTAGATCTCCAGTGGCAGGGTGTTGGCTTTTAGCCATAGAAAGCACTTCAAAGGCACGCTTACTGGCACGCTCCTCTATGTAGTAAGAAATGATTTCATCAAATTCTTCTACATCAAAGAAGTATTGCTCCCCCGCTTCAAGCATTTGTTCAAAGCGCTTAATTAGGTCGTTATCCTGTGAGCCTCCAAATGGTGATTCAAATTCTTCGTTCATGAAGTACGTTTTCAGGGTATACCAAATTTAGCCAAATGTGAGGCCAAGGTAGATTTGGTAGTATTCACTTATTCACAGGTTCATTAACAACCAGAGTTAGGTTATGAACAACGTAAGCAAAGGCAATCTGTTGCCCTATATTTGCTAGTCAAAACGCAGAAACATGACACTTATAAAATCAATTTCCGGAATACGCGGTACAATAGGAGATGTACCAGGAGAAGGACTTACTCCGCCCGATGTGGTAAAATTCACGGCTGCATACGGAACTTGGATTAAGCAACAATACCCCATTGGCGAGCAGGTACGCATTGTGGTTGGCAGAGATGCTCGTATTTCTGGAGAAATGGTTGAGCGCTTGGTTCTTGGAACGCTACAAGGGTTGGGAATAAATGTAATTAATGTTGGTTTAAGCACTACACCTACTGTTGAGGTGGCTGTTCCTGCAGAAAAAGCTAACGGTGGAATTATTCTTACTGCTAGTCATAACCCCAAACAATGGAATGCCTTAAAACTGCTGAATGCCAAAGGTGAGTTTATTTCTGGTGGAGATGGAGCCGAGGTGCTAGCAATAGCCGATGCCGAAGAATATCGCTTTGCGGAGGTAGATCAACTTGGCAAAGTTGAAGAGAATAATGATTGGATAAAGAAGCATATTGACGCTGTACTAGCCATGGATTTGGTGGATGTTGAAGCGATTAAATCGGCCCATTTTAAAGTGGCCGTTGATGCAGTAAACTCAACAGGCGGACTAGCCATTCCAGCCCTATTAGAAGCCTTGGGAGTAACAGATACTGAATTGTTGTTTTGCGAACCTAACGGGCACTTTCCGCATAACCCTGAGCCACTACCAGAAAACCTAATCGACATATCAAAACGAGTGGTAGAATCTAGATGTGACCTTGGGATAGTTGTAGATCCAGATGTAGATCGCTTGGCTTTTGTTAGTGAAAACGGAGAAATGTTTGGCGAAGAGTATACACTTGTGGCTGTTGCAGATTATGTGTTGAGTAAAACTTCAGGTAACACCGTTAGTAATATGTCAAGCACCAGAGCGTTACGAGATGTTACCGAAAAACACGGAGGAAGCTATACGGCATCTGCTGTTGGCGAAGTGAATGTTGTGAATGAGATGAAAGCAACAGGCGCTGTTATAGGTGGAGAGGGTAACGGAGGTATTATTTACCCTGAGTTGCACTACGGAAGAGATGCCTTGGTTGGTGTGGCCTTATTTCTAACATATTTGGCCAAAAACGGAATGCGCATGAGTGAGCTGAAAGCTTCATACCCTGCTTATCATATTTCCAAGAATAAAATTGAACTAACACCAGAGATTGATGTAGACGCCATTTTGGCGGCAATGCAATCTAAATATGCGCATTTACCAGTTAATACCAAGGATGGTGTAAAGATTGAATTTGAAAGTGAGTGGGTACATTTGCGCAAATCTAACACCGAGCCAATTATTAGAATCTACACTGAAAGTGCTGATAAAGCCTCAGCAGATGCATTGGCCCTACGGATTATGAATGAGATCAAAGAGATTAAGTAATAAGTTATGGCAAAACGTATTTATTTAGACAATGCGGCAACCACCCCTTTGGCACCAGAAGTTTTTGATGCAATGGCTCCCGTGCTTAAAGAATCATTTGGAAACCCTAGCTCAACACACGGATTTGGTAGAGAGGTGAAGGGTAAAATTGAAGTTGCCCGTAGAAAAGTTGCCAAACTACTTAATGTTACACCAGGAGAATTAGTTTTTACCTCTGGCGGCACCGAGGCAGATAATATGGCCATAATGTGCTCAGTAAGAGATTTGGGTGTGGAGCATGTAATTACTTCCAAACTTGAGCATCATGCCGTTCTCCATACCGTTGAAGAACTTGAGCGTACGGGAGAAGCTAAAGTAAGTTATGTACCGCTAGAGCAAGATGGCTGCGTAGACCTAAAGGCTCTGGAAAAACTTCTTTCTGACTCTAACGGAAAAGCGCTTGTCTCATTAATGCATGCCAATAACGAAATCGGTAACTTATTACCAATAGATGAGGTATCGGCAATATGCCGTGCAAACGGGGCGCTGTTTCATTCAGATACCGTTCAAACTATGGCGCATTACGCATTTGACCTAAACAAACTAGATGTAGATTTTCTTACCGCAGCGGCTCACAAGTTTCATGGTCCAAAGGGAATTGGTTTTTTATACATCAATAAAAACTTAAAAATTAAACCGCTTATTCACGGTGGATCTCAAGAGCGCGCACTTCGTGGAGGAACAGAAAATGTGTATGGTATTATTGGTTTATCAAAAGCCATGGAGTTGGCTTGGGAAAACATGGAAGAACACCAAAAACATGTAACTGATGTTAAGCAATACATGATTGACAAGCTCCAGAACCTATTCCCAGATGTTGAATTCAACGGGGCGTGTTCTCAAACAAACAAATCCTTGTATACCGTGTTGAATGTGCTGCTACCTGCTACTGAAAAAGCTCAAATGCTACTGTTTAGCCTAGATATTATGGGAGTGGCGTGCTCAGGAGGAAGCGCATGTACATCTGGAAGCAATACGGGGTCGCACGTTTTACGTGGAATTAATGCAAAAATGGACAGACCAAGCGTTAGATTTTCATTCAGCAGGTACACCACCAAAGATGATATTGATTACGCGGTAGATTGTTTAGAAAACATCTATGCAGAAAAGAAAACAATGGCGTGAAAATAACCGTGCTCGGCTCAGGAACTTCACAAGGTGTGCCAGTAATTGGTTGCCAATGCGAGGTCTGTTTATCAGCCGATGAACGAGATAAACGACTGCGCTCATCTGTTCTTATTGAAACGGGAACCAAAACGTTTGTAGTTGACACTGGCCCTGATTTTAGACAGCAAATGCTTCGTGCTGATGTTCGTTCTTTAGACGGTGTTCTTTTCACGCATGAGCATAAAGACCATGTTGCTGGTCTTGATGATATTCGGGCATTTAATTTTGTGCAGAAGAAGGAAATGACCGTCTATGCTACTCCACAAGTACAAGAAGCATTGAAACGTGATTTTCACTATGCTTTTGCAGATGTAAAATATCCAGGAGTTCCTAGAATTCATTTGGAAACGATATCGTCTAATGCATTTGAAGCAGAAGGAGTGTTGATTAGGCCTATTCAGGTGTTACACTACAAACTACCTGTACTCGGTTTTAGAATAGGAGACTTTACCTACATTACAGATGCCAACCAGATACCAGAGGAAGAGAAAAAGAAAATTTACGGTACAAAAGTGCTAATCATAAACGCGTTGCGAAAAACAGATCATATTTCGCATTTTACATTGGAAGAGGCACTAGAGGTAATTGATGAGTTTAAACCACAGAAAGCCTACATTACCCATATTAGTCACCAAATGGGCTTACACGCCTCTGTGAGCCATGAATTGCCAGAGGGTGTATACTTAGCTTACGACCAGCTAGAAATTAGTCTTTAAAAACGGTGGCAATAATCTTTCCTTGGAAGAATTTGCCAAACTCTGGGTGATTTTTAGACTTGGAAAAGCTTTCGACATACTCAGTGGTACCGTCTGGGTCGTACAAAGTGAAGTTTGCATATTTTCCTTCATCTAATTGCGGTATTTCCAAGCCGAGAATAGTTCTTGGATTAAACCCCAATACTTTTGCCAGTAACTCATCGTTAGCTTCTTCTCCTAAAGCTTCTTTCAACATAGGATAAACCACCTGAATGGTTGCCATACCAAAAGCGGCATGATCAAATTCACAGTCTTTTTCTTCTATATTCCAGGGAGAGTGATTACTCACAACTGCATCAATGGTTCCGTCTTTGAGTCCTTCTAATAGTGCTTGTCGGTCTTGATTGGTTCGCAGAACTGGATATACCTTATATCGTGAATCAAACTCGGTGAGTACTTCATCTGTGTACAATAAGTTAGCTACAGCAACATCGCAAGAAACGGGCATTCCTTTTGATTTTGCATCGCGAATTAATGCAACACTTTCTTTTGAACTAATACAGCTAAAGTGCACTGGGCTTTCACAATATTCAGCTAAGAATAAATCCCTTGATACCATTAGTGTTTCCGCCAGTGAAGGAGACCCTTTTAAGCCTAAAGAGGTGCTTACCTCACCTTCATGAACACTCCCCATTCGCGCAATTTCTTTGTCGTATGCACTCAGCATCAAAACTCCATTGAATGTTTTACAATACAGCATCGCTCTGCGCACTAAATCTGGGTTTTGAATAGCTAGATTTCCATCTGTAAAGGCTTTAACTCCAGCAGTATGCATGTCATATAGCTCACAAATATCAACTCCTTTAGTACCCGCGCTTATAGCTCCAGATGGAATAATGCGAAGACCTAATCCTTTTGCTTTTTGCTTTACATATTCAACCTGAGACTTTGTATCTAGAATCGGGTAGGTAGTTGGCAAAAGTTGAACGCCAGTAAAGCCGCCAGCAATAGCTGCTTTACTTCCTGTAAATAAATCTTCTCTATGCTCATAACCAGGATCGGCAAAATCTGCACGTAAATCAAACCAACCGGGGCTTAGATGAAGGTTATTACTCTCAATAACACGCTCTGCATCTGTAATTGCATCCGAGGTTATTTTACTCACAACTCCATCTTCAACCAAGATATTTAACGTTTCACCGTTATATTCAGATCCTGGAAAGTGAATGGTGGCGTTTTTTATGAGTGTTTTCATGCTTATGGAATAAATCGGGTTATAAGAACTTCTGCTGTCAAAAATAACAAGGTAAGCAGTATGCAGATACGCCAAAGTGTTTCCTGCTCTTGCTCGAGTATAGAGAGATCTCCGTTTTGTATGGCCTCTGCGGTAAGTACAGATGCGTCAATGCCACTGTTTCGAGCCATAGACAGCAGAGAATCTGCAGAAACAACTGCTGTTACTGATTCTGTTCGTGCATAATTAAAAGCTACTCTTTCAATGGTGTTAGCCTTTCCTTTAATGGTATAGTGTCCAGGTACACGAATAGGCTCAAGTCTGGCAAGTTCAACTATGCCACCAGGTGCTCTAATTACTTCTGGCAGAAATAAAACTGGGTCTTTTTCTCCTCCAGCTATTTCCATGGTATTTTCTTCTGAGGGTTCTAAATCTGTAGTAATACGCTTGGCAGAGCCGATGGTGTAATAGAGTGGGTTATTGCTTTCTTTATACAGCGCACTCTTGTAGAGAAGAGGTAAAAATATAGGATGTTTAAACAGTGCGGTATTGTTCTCATTTAATCCGAATGAGGCTACGAAAATATTTCCCTTACCAATGGATGACCTAGTGTAGAGTAAATCACCTTTTACAGATTTGAGCAACGTACCCGTTAGGTAGCTCTCGCGAGCATTTAACGTAACCGAATTCTTAACAGTTGGCCAACTGGCTTTACTTGGCTCTTCTTTAAAAAGATCTGCGTAGAATGGATTTTGAGAATCTACAGACTCTATCTGAACCATTGAAGTATCTTCTTGGCCAAACATGGAGAGACCTTGAGACCCAAAAACGCTATTCCATCCTTGGGTAGACCCATGGCTTGGAAAGAAAGCTACATTCTTGCCTCTGTTGATTTGTTCTGATAATGCAATGATTAGCCCCTCACTTAGCGGCTTTTTAGCGGTTACTAAAATGAATTCTGCGCGGCTTAGAGCTTCTGTAGATACGTTGCCAACAGGAGCTTTGGAATACAGAAAAAATGAATCTACTCCAAAAACACGGGCTGCGGCTGTTTCTATTGGGGAATCAGAGATTTCTAGAACCTGGCATTGCTGTCGCTTTTCTAGTGCCGAGTACAAAAAGTTATCATAGCTCAATGACTCGTCTTCAATTGAGAGCAGAATCAACCCCAAAGAGGATTTCGAAAAATCTGCATTGATTGAAGTATCAACTTCTACACGATTATTCCAACGAATACGAAATGATGCATACCCTTCATTGTCTATACTAAGAGCTACAGGTGTCTCATTCTTATCATAGGCAGCATTCTTACTAATTCGAAAATGAATCTTAACACGCATACCTGAGCGAACAAATGGCTCTTCAATCCAGATAGAATCTAAGGATACGTTCTCTGCAGATTGAGGTGTAATTGGCATGAATAATACCTGCTCTGTGGAGTCTAATTCAATTCCTTCTAATGAAACACCTTCTCTAAAATCAGATGCGATTATATATTGCTTTAACGCTGTTGTATTGTCTTTAGAGGAAATAAGCCTCTGCTTGTCTATGATGCTCTTTAAAGACTTTGCACTAGGGCTACCCTCTAATTCTTGAATACGATAAAGCGCTTCTTGTTTTGGTAATGTGTAATTAGAAATAGGTTCAAAGTCATTACTAAGAACATACATTTCATCTTTTTCACCCATGGCTTCTACCAGAGAAATTCCTGACTGCTTAGCTTCGTCTAGAAGCGATAGACTCATACCAGGAGCCCCCATGCTAAGGGAGTTGTCTATGTAAATAGACCTGGAAACTCCTTCAACTTGTGAGTTCACTTGACCTACCTTAAAATAAGGTCCAGCAAAAGCCATTACCAGAAAAAAAATCGCGAGTAAACGCGTGGCTAAAAGTAAAAGGTGCTTTAGCTTGGATTGTGCTCTATTGTCTTGAAAAACCGACTGAAGAAAGGCAACGTTAGAAAAATAGATTGTTTTGAAACGCTTGAATCTAAAAAGGTGAATGACCACCGGTATTAGCAGCGCAAAGAGCCCAAAAAGAAATACGGGATACAAAAATGCCATGGAAGAACAAATCTATTCCAATTCTTGTGTGTGCAACGAAATTTAACTGGAAACGTTAGATAAATCAAAATCAAGCCTGCATGAATCGTATTCCTAACTTCGCAAAAGCAAATTTAAATCATGGGAAACGCTAAAAAGTTTTTATCAGATAGCGAAAGGCAACAAGTAACAGATGCCATTTTACATGCAGAAAAGCTTACTTCAGGAGAGATTATGGTGCATATAGACGATAAGTGTGCCGAAGATGTGTTAGATCGTGCTGCGTATTGGTTCGAAACCCTAGAGATGCATGAAACTGAATTACGCAACGGAGTATTGTTTTATGTGGCATTTGAAGATAGAAAGTTCGCTATACTTGGTGATATTGGTATAAACATGAAGGTTTCTAGCGGTTTTTGGGATGAGGTTAGAAATACAGCCTTGAACCAATTTAAAGCAGGAAATTATGCTGAAGGATTGGCCCAAGGGATTAAATTGGCGGGCAAGCAACTCGCAGAGCATTTTCCATATCAAGATGATGACCAGAATGAGTTGTCTGATGAAATTTCATTTGGTAGCTAAGTCATGAAAAACATATTTCTTTTTCTCTCACTATGGTTAGGAACATCACTTATGGCTATTCCTCCCAAACCTTCACCACCTAGGTTGGTGAATGATTTGGCAGAAGTCTTTACACCTCGCCAAGTACAGGCAATGGAGCAGGTCTTGGTAAATTTTGATGATTCTACTGGAACGCAGATTTTAGTTCTTACGGTTAAAGATTTGGAAGGGCAAGACCCTGCATCTTTTGCTTTTGAGGTGGGTAATACTTGGAAGGTAGGAAAGAAGGCTTTTGATAATGGAATTGTAGTTCTGGTAAAACCTAAGTACGGAGCAAGCGATAGAGGCCAAGCCTTCATTGCTACTGGTTATGGTTTGGAGGGAATAATACCTGATGCTGTGGCGAATCGGATTGTGGATCTTGAAATGATTCCTTTCTTCAAACAAGAGAAATATCCAGAAGGGATTTATAAAGCAGTGGTAACACTTATGGAGTTATCTGCTGGTGAGTATCCAGCATCTGCTTATGCAGCTAAGAAGAATAACAAGGCGCCAAAGTTTATTCCTGTGCTTTTCATTTTAATGGCGCTGGCTCTTATGTTTTTTGGTAGAATCAACCGTGCTAGACACTACAGTTTAGGTAGAAATATTCCATTTTGGACCGCATTCTGGATGATGAGCTCAATGAATTCGCACCACAGAGGTCGTTGGAACGACTTTTCTTCAGGAGGAGGTTCTTTTGGTGGTTTTGGCGGCAGCGGAGGAGGCTTCGGTGGTTTTGGTGGTGGTTCATTCGGTGGCGGAGGAGCAGGAGGTAGCTGGTAATGAATTTCAGAGTAAAAGATACAGCACATTACCTGCTGTTAATAGGTTTGGCCTCAATCTTACTAATTCCTATCGTTGAGTTGGCTTTTTCGGGAGTAGCGAAAATTTTGATAAGGTCAATGATGTTTCTGATCATCTTATCCGGTATAAATATAATTTCAGAAGAATATAGACTCCATAGATTTTTGCGCTTTGCATTGATGTTAGTAGTAGCGGCAGGCTTACTAAATTATTTTTCTGGGCTACTTCCCACAATTGGCCTCATTGTTAAGCCAGTTATTAGCGCTTTCTTTTTGGTGCTGACATTCGTTTTAATCAGCACGGTAATGCGGTCAAAAGAGGTAACTCTTATTACGTTGGTCCACGCAATGTCTGGATACCTACTCCTGGGGATGAGCGGCTCAATAGGAATTTCTATGATTGACGAGCAAATCAGAAATTCCTACAGCATTCACATATTGAGTGAATGTGGTCCTTTTGGGGCCATCTATCATAGTTTTATCACCTTGACCACCTTGGGTTATGGTGATATTTCGCCTACACATCCTGTGTCGCAGTCGTTTGCAGTATTTCTCACTTTATCAGGTGTGTTTTACATGGGCTTCTTGGTTGCAGGTTTAATTGGCATCTACATTTCAAATTCAAAACAAGACGATTAAATGGCGAAGTATACAAAATGGGTTGCTGGTGGTTTGGGTTGGGCTCTTGGAGGCCCAATTGGAGCAATAGCTGGATTTGTTTTAGGCTCTCTTTTTGAAAATGCCAATGATATTGACACTAGAGCGCATCGCGGAAATGGTAGTTCATCAACAAGAAACGCAACCGGTGCGGGCGACTTTGGTATTAGCTTGGTGATTCTTAGTGCTGCTGTTATGAAGGCAGACGGGCGAGTGATGAAGTCTGAGTTGAATTATGTTAAAGACTTCCTTAACAAGCAATTTGGAGCAGCAAAAGCAAAGGAACTCCTGCGTGTTTTGAGAGAGGTTTTAGAGCATGAAGTTTCTGTAAGGCAGGTTTGCTTGCAGATTAGGGAGAACATGACACATCCTATGCGGTTGCAACTACTTCACTACTTGGTTGGTATTGCGAAAGCAGACCACAGTATGAGTAATTCTGAGCTTCAATTACTTAATACAATGGCGCGGTATTTAGGTATTTCTCAGAAAGATTTCGCATCAATTACAGCCATGTTTGGCGGTCAAAAAACAGCTGAAGAATACTATGATATTTTGGAAATCTCTAAATCTGCTACAGATGCAGAAGTGAAAAAAGCATATCGAAAAATGGCAGTAAAATACCATCCAGATAAGGTAGCATCTCTAGGTGAGGAGTTCCAGAAAGCCGCAAAGGAGAAGTTTCAGCGGGTTCAAGAAGCGTACGAAGCGATTAAGAAAGAAAGAGGTTTGAGTTGATTTAAGCCTTTATAACTTTCTAAGCTTATAATTAAACGTATTTTCGCCAATCACAAATCAAATCAGGATTTTTCGAAATGAATAAAAAACACGTAATAGCCTCAGTATTATTAGCTGGAGGCATGATGGCATGTAATCAACCCGCGGCAGATTCAGGGTTCTCAGGAACGTTGAATAACACTACAGATAGCGTAAGCTATGCACTAGGTGTGAATGTGGCTGTAAATGTTAAAAATCAAGGGTTAGAAGATGTAAACGGTCAAGCTGTGGCCTCTGCTTTTGAGAGCATAATGGCAGGAGACACAAACACCCTCATGAGCGAGCAAGATGCTATGCTTTTCTTGCGTGAGTATTTCACCAACCTTTCACAGAAGAAAATGGAAGCCGAAAAAGGTGAGGCAGACACTAAAGAGCAAGCATTCTTACAAGAGAATGCTGCACGCGAAGGCGTACAAACGACCGAGTCTGGTTTACAGTATGAAGTATTGCAAGAAGGTAGTGGAGCTAAGCCGATGGCTACAGATGAGGTAGTTGTACACTACACAGGCTCTTTGTTGGATGGGTCTGTATTTGACAGTTCTGTTGAAAGGGGAGAACCTGCTCAATTTTTCTTGAACCAAGTAATTCCTGGTTGGACAGAAGGTGTTCAATTGATGTCTGTTGGCTCAAAGTACAAATTCTTCATACCTTACAACTTAGGATATGGAGAACGCGGTTCGCCCGGTGCAATTCCTCCTTATTCAACGTTGATTTTTGAGGTGGAATTATTGGAAATCAAATCTAATAGCTAGAACACCCATGAAAAAAGGATTGCTTATACTCTTCGTTGTTTTGCTTGGAGCAGGTAGTGCTCAAGCTCAATGGTTCAAGTTTGGCAAGAAGAAGGCTAATAAAGAACAAATGGAATTGAAAAACGAATTAGATACAATTAGCTACAGTCTTGGAGTTAACATTGGTCAAAACTTAAAAACACAAGGTTTAGACTCTGTGAATTTGGAAGCTTTAACCAAAGGGTTTTCAGATATTTTTGAAGGAGATTCCGTTCAAATATCGGCTGAAGAAGCAGGGAACATTTTACAAAAGTTCTTTACAGAAATTCAAGAAAAGAAAACCGCAGCAATGAAAGAAGTAGGACGTAAGTTTTTAGAAGAAAACGGAAGGCGACCAGAAGTGGTAACAACCGAATCAGGCTTGCAGTATGAAGTGATTACACCAGCAGAAGGGCCAAAGCCTGCTGCAACAGACCAAGTTACAGTTCATTACCATGGAACATTAACCGATGGAACTGTTTTCGATAGTTCTGTTAACCGAGGCCAGCCAGCAACATTTGGTTTAAATCAAGTAATAAAAGGCTGGACAGAAGGTGTTCAACTCATGTCTGTAGGTGCCAAGTATCGTTTCTTTATTCCTTATGATTTAGGTTATGGAGAACGCGGTGCAGGTGGACAAATTGGTCCTTACGCAACACTTATTTTTGATGTTGAATTACTAAGCATTAAGTAATGCTCGAATTTTAGATAAAATCACAAAAAAAGCCTGGTCAACTGACCAGGCTTTTTTTATTCGATAAAGTCAGCGCTAAGCTTTCTTTGTAACTTCAAAACCCTTGCTTTCTAAAAGAGACTTAAGTTCTTCAATTTCTTGCTCTTCTCTTCGCATAATCTCTTTTTCTATGCTTCTAATCATTCCTTGAAGCTCGATAGTTTCGAACTTTCCGAAAAACTGACTCGCAAACAAAGATTTGATGGTGGCATTTTTGTTCTGGTTCTCACGAAATTTTGCAACTATTAATCCCGGAGTTAGTCCTCTAGATCTTGGCATTTGAATTATTTTTGAATTTCCGCAAAGATAGCTAGAATTCTCCATCGGAAATTGTACATTTTTTTAGCATAGAATTATATGAAGTTTGCTGTAGTAGGTTTTGGACATATTGGTAGAAGACATGCCACAATTGTAAAAGAGTTCGATAATGTTGAACTGGTTGGTATTGTTGATATAGACGAGTCATTAAAAAAACACGAGCTCTATCCTGCAGGTGTTCCGTTCTTCACTAGTATTGATGAAATGTTAGCAGAAACCGATGTGGAGGTAGTTAATATTTGCACACCTAACGGATTACATTCAGACCAAGCCCTAATCTGTCTAGAAAATAAAAAGCACGTGGTTATCGAGAAACCGATGGGTCTTAGTAAAGCCAAGTGTGAAGAAGTTATTTTCAAGGCACTTCAAATGTCTAGACATGTTTTTGTAGTAAAGCAAAATCGGTATAGCCCTCCAAGCAAATGGCTTAAAAGTCTTGTTGAAGAGGACATCCTTGGTAAAATCCATATGGTTCAAATCAATTGCTACTGGAATAGAGATGATCGATACTATAAACCTGGAAATTGGAAAGGTTCTCAAAACTTAGATGGCGGTACGCTTTTCACCCAATTTAGCCACTTTATAGATATCATGTATTGGGTGTTTGGTGATATTAAGAAGATTAAGGGGAACTTTGAAGATTACACGCACAAGCAGAGCACAGAATTTGAAGACTCTGGTTTTGTGAACTTTGAATTTGTGAACGGAGGCATGGGTTCAATTAATTATTCCACCGCAGTGTGGGATAAGAATATGGAAAGCTCTATTACGGTGGTGGCTGAAAAAGGTTCATTGAAAATTGGTGGTCAGTACATGAATGAAATAGAGTATTGCCATATTGATAATTATGAACAACCAGAATTGCCACCAACTAATCCGCCAAATGATTATGGACCATTCAAAGGGAGTGCTGCAAACCATCATTATGTGATTGAAAATGTAGTTGGAGTATTAGAAGGTAAGGCATCTATAACGGCAAATGCCTTAGAAGGACTTAAGGTAGTAGAGATTATTGAACGTATCTACGAGCAGCGCGAACCAAGCTTGGTGCACGAGAAGTAGTTAACGTTGATTTAATATGGTGGTGGTTTTCTCGTAATTTTAGGAACAAACACTAGCCTTACTTTTGCGCGAAATTTGTAACCCTTAATTGAACAAAAATGAAACGCATTATAAGTACCTTACTTTTTGCAGCTCTTTCAATTGTAGCACTCAAAGCTCAAGACTACAAGAGTACGGCAGAAGTACATGTAGCCTATTTGAATGAGTACCCTTATATGTTTGAAGAGAATGGAAAGATTGTAGGCTTAGAGGCAGACATTCTCCGTGAATTCACAGATTGGCTCAAGAAGCACAAACAGATTGATGCTACACTAACTTTTGAGGCAAAGTCAACTTTTGCTGAAGTATACAATGCAGCTAAAAACGATGGTGAAGATATTGGCTCAGCATCAATTACCATAACTAAAGAAAGAGCTCAAGAAGTTTCTTTTTCTCCAGCATATTTAAAAAACGCATCTGTTCTTATTACTGCTTCAGGGGTTCAAACCCTGGAGAACTATGGTGAAATACCAGAAAAGTTTGACGGTATGACTGCTTTGGTTCGTTTAGGGACTACGCATGAAGAGGAGCTGAAGAAAATCAAAGCATTTCATCATTCTGATATGGTTGTTAAATATGTTGACACCAAAGATGATATGCGAGAGCTTTTGGCATCAGGAGAGGGTAAATACTTCGCGGTAATTGATTTGATTACCTTTTGGAGATGGAGAACACGAGATGGTTTGGATATAAAAATGCATAGCATTGCCACGGTTAAGAATGAGGAATTCGGGTTTGCTTTTAATCAAGCATCTGCTTGGCAGCTATTATTTGATGAATTCTTTAATACTGGATTCAAGTTTACTGCAAGAAGCGAATACCAAGAAATTCTTGAGAAGTACCTTGGCCCAGAAATTATGGAGACCGTTCGCGCCAAATAGGTGATAGAAATAACTTAATTGGAGAAGCCCTTTTCAGCCATGAAGAGGGCTTTTCTATTTGTATCCAATCCAATTACAGAAATGCGATAATCGCTATTTTCTGCAACGGTTGGATTACTGTACTCTGGGTGTAAAGTGGCTAATACCTTGGTTATGTTGTAGAATTTGAAATCGGGGTCTTCAGTCTCTACGCCTAATCTGGTATTTCCTCTTAGGTCTGTCATAAACCACAAATAGCGGTGAGCACTTGTTTCTACAGTAGCAAACCCTGGCCTGGCAGGTTCTCTTAGATCAATCAAAACCGTACTACTGGGCAGAGATGAAGTAACAGACATTAATCTAGCAGCACTTTGCTTGACCAAGAACATAATTGAGTCTGTTTCTACCGCAAGCAGTAAAGAATCTGTTGAAGCATCATCTACTTCTAGGTAAGTAGCTCTATCATCATAAATTTCTTTGGGGTCGTCATCTTGCAAAACCCAACGTGCACCAGCTCTTGTAAACAAAGCCGTGCTTTTGGCGCTGGGGTAATTCTCATTCCAGAAGTAGGCGCGAATATTTGCCATTTCTTCTCTTAACAAGGCCGAATCATTCACCGTATAAAAGCTGTATAGGTCAAGTGTGTCGTCTACTGAAAAGAGATTTTTTTCCAATAAGTAACTGTTTAAATAGACCACCTCTTCAACGGTGGGCTCGTCTACAGGAAGATCGTTTTGTGAGCAACCAGCCAAAATCACCAAAGACAAAAACGATATGAAGCTTACTATACGCATATTCTAAAAATCCACAATTAATCTAACATTTACTTGTCGAGACGTGAGGTAATTGGGAATGGCATACTGCCTATCTGTAATGTCTCGAACCCAAAGATAAGAGATGGTATTGTTCACACCCAATAAGTTGAATACTTCAACATTGAGCCAAATCTTATCTATATGGTTAAATACCTTTTTTGTACCTAATTTTTTACGGTTAGCACGTTCAGGTCTTAGTAGTTGTTTTGAAAGTCCAATATCCACCCTTCTATAAGGCGGAATACGTAAAGTATCTTGATACCTATTATATGACGGTGGTCCAAAAGGCAAGCCTGTTCCAAAAACTAAATTCAAATTCATTTTGGTAGTTGGGTCGTTTGGCAAGTAGTCTTGGAAGAACAACGCAAATGTAACCCGCTGGTCTGTTGGTCTGGGAATATATCCTGGTTCTACCCGTTGAGAATCTACAGGCGGTCTGAATGAGTTCCCTGGAAAGGTCTCATTTCCATTTGCATCGGTGTAGGTAAAGTAAAAATCATCATTTAAATCTTCTCGGGTTTGCATGATGCTCATGCTAGCCCATGATTCAACCCCTGGAACAAACTCTCCGTTCATTTTGAAATCAATTCCTGTGGCATATCCTGTGGCATTGTTTTCCGCATAATAGCGAATGCGAACGTTGTCTATTTCGTAAGGAATTAAATTATTAAGTTGCTTGTAGTACACTTCTGATTGCAGTTTAAAAGGTCTACCCCACATATTGAAGACATAGTCCATACCAACTAGATAGTGAATGGAAGTTTGAGCCTTAATATTTGGATTGATTTCACCCTGTAAATTGCGCATTTCACGATAAAAAACAGGTTGATGATAATAACCCCAAGCAGCTTTGAATAATATGTTCTTTCCACGATTGGGTTTCCAGCTTAAACTTGCTCTGGGACCGCCTACTAACTCATTGTTAAAACTCCAATAGTTTAGTCTAGCGCCAACATTAACCGCTATTTCATGACTGTCTAGCTGAAATGTTCTTCTTACTTGCCCATATCCCATAACACGTTGAGAAGAAATCGTATTCTCACTTCGTACCACTTCATACAGCTCAATGGTTGGTCTACCAGAAAAGGGTGGGGGTTGAGGAATAGAGTATCCAGAAGAATCTAAATTTTGCCACTCACTGTATTCATCTTCTATTTCTTCTAGCTGACCTTTTAGTCCCCAATCAAAGGAGTACTCTTTACCAAAGTAAGATCCTTTGTGTTCTAGAGAAGCTATTGAAACATCTAAGAAGTTCCTTGCATGGTCTAGAAATCCACCTATTCCTCGAGTATTTATAGCATTACCAAAATTGTCTGAACCTAAATCCCTGTCTAGTTCATCCAATCTGTAAGCGCCTTCAACATCAAATCGTTCTTCTTCAACAGAGCGTGTTCCAGATGCTATAAATTTAAGCCAAAGCTTATCTGTGGGCTGATAAGTGGTAGATAAAGCAGCCACCCCAGTGTTATAGGCGTTTATTTCTTGACCTTCAAAGAAGACAGTTAGTCTTAGGGCTTCATTAAAGGTTCCAAATTCTGTTTCTCTGGTTTCTGGTGCAAAACGATAATTGTTGCGTGCATAGTTGAAAAAACCAGCAATTTCCCAGTCTGGAGTAATGTCAAAAGTCAGATAGGTCTGGTAATCCATAAAAGTAGGCTGGTAGTCGCCTTGAGTTTCTAGACCGCTCAATAAGTATTGATTGGTGCGGTATCTGAAACCATGAATTTGTGTAAATCTATAGTTCTTGTTTGTATTCTCTAGGTGCAGATTAGCCCCCAACAAACTAGCTTCAACGCTTCCACCAAATCTCCTTTGCGGCTTCTTATATTGAACATCAAGTACGCTAGACATTTTATCTCCGTATTTGGCTTCAAAACCACCTGCGCTAAAGTTTATGTTACTAACCATTTTTGGGTTAATGAAGCTGAGCCCTTCTTGTTGTCCACTGCGCACTAAGAAAGGTCGGTATACGGCAACATCGTTTACATAAATAAGATTCTCGTCATAGTTACCGCCACGCACGTTGTATTGTGAACTCATTTCATTGTTGCTGGAAACCCCCATTCCTTGAAACTGTAAGGTTTTCTCAATACTTGCATTAGGAGCAGGCAGTTGATCTATACTCTTTGGGTCAATACGAACCATTGTGGTTTGCCTGGTTCGTTCATCGGTAATGGTTACTTGGCCAATGGTTTCTGCAGCAAAATACATTCTAAATGTATGCTTCACGGTTTCTCCAGCTGCGGCCTCTACGTTAAATGTTGCGGTATCAAACCCAATAAAAGTGCACAATACAACAGTGGGCCTATTTGGTTTAAGGGGAAGTGAATAATTTCCATTAATATCAGTAGATACGCCTTCTGAAAAACCTTTAACGCTAACGTTTGCCCCTGAAAGTGGCATGCCATTTTCATCTAAAACAACTCCCTTTAAAAGAGTCTTTTCTTGGGCAATAACTCCACTAGAGAAGAGTACGAGGAACAGAAGAAATCCTACTATATGTTTCACGTTGCAAAAAGCTCCAAAGGTAGTTTTATAAGCAATGTGTAAAGAAACGAGAAGTTACTAGAGGTATTGCGCAATGTCTATTGCTTTTTAAAGTCACCTTTTTTCCAAGAATCAATAAACTGAGCCCATGCAATTGGGTTTAAAATAGTCCATGAAGGATATTGGCCAGCATAATATAACTGGCTATTCCTGTTGTACTGGGCGTACTTGAAATTTGCAGATCCATCTGCCATTGGCATTTCCATTGCTGCTTGTCGCATTGCTCTTTTATCTAGATTGGCAAAAGCTCTGTCATAATCTGTTCTATTCAAATTCAAGCTAAGGAATGCCTCCCGAAACTCAGATTTACTGGGCCAAGGGTAAATTTCAACCTCTGGCAATAGAAAGGTATCTGAACTCATAAGCTGTATGAGTGAATAACGGTTTGTGCTTAGCGTATCTGGTATGATATAAGATTCTTTTTGGAAACCTATACTTGAAAACTCAATAGTGTCTCCAACCTCTGCCACAAAAGAGAAGTAACCATAATAATCTGATGTTGTACCTCTATGCGAGTTTTGGATGATGATTGCTGCAAAGGGAACTGGGGTTAAACTATCAGCATTTAGCACCACACCGCTAAATTGAACCAGATTAGAATCTTGATTTTGAGCAGTAATTGAATTTGAAAATAGCAAACAAATAAGAGCAGCCGTTGCAAGTAATACGTGTTTCATAGAAAGCAAATCTACCAAATAAACGATGTTTTTCGCATTTGGGTATTTCCTACGGCATCTGTAATGGTAACCTTTAACTCATTAACCCCCTCGTTAAGATCCGAGCCATCCACCGTGTAGGTTAATTCTTTGGTTTTCCGATCGTACTCCATGAGCACCCATTCGCCATTAATTTCGCCTCGGTAATTTGCTATACCCGACTCATTATCTTTAATAGAGAAAACAATTGATGAACCAGCATCGGCTTTGCCTGATATACCTTTTTTTAACCATACAGAAGGAACTTGGGTATCTGCCAAGACGCTATACGGTCCAAAGCTTCTAGACTTGAAAATAAGCCAGCTGCCTTCAACTGAGCCTCCTTCTGGGCTCAGTACACTTAAATTTTCTTTCAGCGAAACGGCATAGAGCTTCGACCTGAGCGAATCAGGAACAGTGGCTATGTTTATCTGCATTGTGGCGTAAGAATGAAGAGGTACATACAGGTTGTGAGCATGATGAATACTGGTTAAGAACGGAAAAGTCTGTTTGGTTCGTTTATAATTGAAATAGGTGTTTTTATAAAGAGAACCTGCTGGAAGAAAGAGCTTAAAAGAGTCTGTTTTATATGAGTTAGGAGCGTTGTAGGCGAAAAATAATCCCTTGCGAGCTTTTGGATGAATCACCGTAGTTGTGTCTGCTGCAATAGAAGCATGTACCGCACTCGTATTCCCGTAAAAGTCTTTTACGGTGTAGTGAACGTCATGACCAAAAGTTGAAAAGAATAGCTTGCCGCTCAACTTCACGTTTTTGTAAATATTGAGCTTATTGTTGGGGTCTAAATAGCTTTTTTGAACCCTTCTTCTATTCTTTTTGGTTTCGTAGTAGTCTACATGACTATTAATGTATCGCGATAGCTCAAATGGAATGCGCTCCATCTCATGCTCGTAGTGTGTTTCCCCATCTACATCTAAACGAATACTATACACTCCACATCGGTTAGAGGAACCATTAAAGCGATCAATAGCCTCTATTCCAACCCCTATTACTCCTCTTGCTGAAAGATTCATAGGACCTGGAATACTGTAGTTTCCATTACTTCCTCTGAGGGTAAGGTGCAACGGTGTGTTTTCTCCGTTTACAATACTTGTATCGTTAAGCGGGTAAAAGGATAGTGTTTTAAGAATGGGTTTGATGTTGTCTTGAATGGCAAACCCAAACTTTAGCGGATTAATGGGAATAGATGTTGCGGTTTCTCTTATTTCAAAATGTAGATGTGGGCCACCAGATCCGCCCGTATTTCCAGAAAGGGCAATAACCTCTCCCTTTTCAACGGGGAGTTCTCCTGGAGCAGGAAACAGTTCAATCTCAAATGATTCTCTGAGGTATTGATGCTTACGCACGTACGCTTCGAGCGTATCATTAAATTGCTGTAAGTGTGCATAGGCAGTGGTGAATCCATTCGGATGCGTAACGTACAAAACCTTACCGTAACCGTACAGCGATATTTTTATTCGAGACACATATCCAGAGGCTGAAGCATAAATATTCAATCCTTCAACTTGATTGGTTTTAATATCTAACCCTGCGTGAAAATGATTTCCTCTTATTTCTCCAAAGTTACCAGCAAGGCGGATTGGGATATCCACAGGTGACCTAAAGTAGCCCTGAGGGTAAACTTTTTCTTGCGCATGCAATTGTGTGAGGCTAAGCAGCCAAAACAGTAAATAGAGTAATTTTTTATGTGTCATTAAAGACAAATCTAAGTTTTGGGTCGCTTGGGCTGAAGCATCTCTACATCGTATTATCACAATACCCACGTTAAAAATTTGTTTCCTCACATGTGCAGCCTACATTTGCATAGTACGTTTAACATCGGATATGGAAGATTACAAGTTATCATTAACCGCGTTGGAGAAACGAATCAATCGGTTAATGGAATTACACCAAATCTCTATTGATAACGTTAATCGTTTAGTTCAAGAACGCGATGACCTAGTGCGTCAAAATGAAGCACTAAAACAAGATATAAGGCAATTGCAGCAAGAAAAAGAGGCGTTACGCATAGTAAATGCCATACCCGATGAGCAGGAAGATAGAACAGAGATGAAGAAGAGGGTTAAAGAGCTGATGAGAGAAGTAGATGAATGTATTGCCATGTTGAATAAGTAAGAACCATGAGTGATGAACTTCATATAAAAGTCACACTGGGAAATCGAGTATATCCGCTAAAAATTGAGCGGAAAGAAGAAGAGAGTATTCGCAAAGCGGCCAAATTGGTCAACGAGAATATGCGTGATTTAGAAGAGAATTACGCGGTAAGAGATAAACAAGATTTGCTAGCAATGTCGGCACTTTTTTTTGCCAATAGAGCTATAGAACATGATGGTTCTGGTAAGCTAGCAATGAATGAAACAACCTCTCAACTTCAAACGCTCAATAAACGGTTATCAAGTTACTTGGACGAAGTAGAACGTTCTTAAAAGTAATGCTCCGTAAAGGGGTGAAAATCATCCCGCATAGATCTCGTTACGTTTGGTAAAATCAACATTTTTACCGTTATGAGCGAAGCTCGGATTATCAAAATCAGGCCTGTTTACACTCTCATGAGTGGATTCTATTTATAGGACACTGGAAGGTTGCGAAAGTCGGCAGCTCTAAACCTGTACTTTTCAGGATTTTACTCAAACAAAAATCGAGGTTTATGCGGGTTTTTAAAACTAGATTATCGTACCATGGATGTACTAAGTATTGTGGTAGGTGTGGTTATTGGCGGTGGCGCGGGAGCGGGTATCGTATACGCACTTATGAGAAAGTCTCTTGAAGGCAAAGCGAATAAAATTATTGAAGAAGCCGAATCAGAAGGCGAGATTCGCAAGGAGAAGAAAATTCTTCAAGCCAAAGAGAAGTTCCTTCAAATGAAAGAGGAACACGAAAAAGTTATCTCTCAGCGCAACGACAAAATGAAGAATGCGGAGCAACGCATTAAGCAGAAAGAGAATAGCTTGAACAACAAGTTGGCTGATGTAAATAAAAAAGACAGCAGTTTAACGGATATTAGATCTAATTTAGACAAGCAGTTACAGGTTGTAGAGAAAAGGCAGTCTGAACTTGAAAAGCTTCACTCCAAGCGTGTTGAACAACTGGAGAATATGAGCGGGCTCTCAAAAGAAGAGGCCGTTACAGAGCTTAAGAAAGAGCTAGAAGACGATGCGAGGTCTCGCTCTATGCAGCTTATTCAAGAGATAATGGATGAAGCTAAAATCAATGCCAATAAAGAGGCTAAGAAAGTGGTTATTCAATCTATCCAACGTGTTGCAACAGAACATGCGGTCGAAAATTCAGTGTCTGTATTTAACATTGAAAGTGATGACGTGAAAGGACGTATCATAGGTAGAGAAGGGCGTAATATTCGTGCTATTGAAGCAGCAACTGGTGTAGAGGTAGTTGTAGACGATACGCCAGAGGCGATCATTCTTTCTTGTTTTGACCCAGTTAGAAGAGAGATAGCGAGGCTATCCTTACACCAGCTCGTTACTGACGGGCGAATTCACCCTGCACGAATAGAAGAGGTAGTTCGTAAAACTACTAAGCGTATAGAAGAAGAGATAGTTGAAACTGGTAAGCGTACCGCAATAGATTTAGGGATCCACAATTTGCATCCAGAGCTTGTTAAAATGGTTGGACGAATGAAGTATCGCTCTTCTTACGGTCAGAATTTATTGCAGCACTCCAGAGAGGTTGCCAACCTATGTGCAGTAATGGCGAGTGAATTAGGCTTGAACCCTAAAATTGCCAAACGAGCAGGTCTTTTGCATGATATTGGAAAAGTGCCAGAAGATGAGCCAGAAATGCCACACGCCATATTGGGTATGAAAATGGCTGAAAAACATGGAGAAAACAAAGAGGTGTGTAACGCTATTGGAGCTCACCACGATGAGGTTGAGATGACTAGTTTAATTTCTCCAATCGTTCAAGTATGTGATGCCATATCTGGTGCCAGACCTGGTGCTAGACGCGAAGTAGTTGAATCATATATACAGCGCTTGAAAGACTTGGAAAGCTTAGCTCTAAACTATGACGGAGTTACGAAGGCTTATGCTATTCAAGCCGGTAGAGAGTTGCGTGTAATGGTAGAGAGTGAAAAAGTAACCGATCAAATGGCCTCTGAATTGTCGTACAAAATTTCAAATCAGATTGAAAAAGAAATGACTTATCCAGGTCAAGTTCGGGTAACTGTTATCCGCGAGCTTAGGTCTGTTTCTGTAGCTAAATAACATGAGCGAGAAAACGTATTTTATACATGATACAGCCGTTGTTGATGACGGCTGCGAAATTGGGGCTGGATCAAAAATCTGGCACTTTTCGCATATTATGCCAGGGTGTGTACTAGGAGAAAAATGCAACATTGGGCAGAATGTAGTTGTATCACCAGATGTTCACTTGGGGAATAACGTAAAAGTTCAAAACAACGTGAGTATTTATACAGGGGTTAATTGTGAAGATGATGTGTTTTTAGGTCCGTCTTGTGTGTTTACCAATGTTACTAATCCAAGAAGTGGTGTAAACCGAAGAGGGCAGTACGAAAGAACTACCGTAAAAAAGGGGGCCAGCATAGGCGCTAATGCGACTATCGTATGTGGGCATGACATTGGAAGATATGCCTTCATAGGAGCTGGTGCCGTGGTAACTAAAACTGTTCCAGACTATGCGTTGGTAGTTGGTAATCCCGCAAAGCAAATAGGATGGATGAGTGAATATGGACATCGTTTGAACTTTAACGATGAAGGAGAGGCAATTTGTCCAGAGTCCCAAGAACGCTACACATTAAAAGACAACCAGGTCAGTAAAGTTTAACCACTTTAGATTCTATCTGTATTAAATGGGATAAATGAAAGCCATAAAGCAGTATTTCGAGAAAAATGAGTTTGTTGGTCATGTAACAACGCTGCTCACTGGTACTGTTCTTGCTTCTGTAATCCCCATTCTTTTCTCTCCTGTAATTGCTCGGTTGTATTCGCCAGAACAGTACGGTGTTTATGCCCTGTTTACAGCTGGCTTAGGAATCTTTGTTAACGTGGTGGGTGGGCGTTATGAAATGGCAGTTTTACTGCCCAAGGAAGACTCCAAAAGCAAATACTTGATTGGGTTAAGTGTTGGTGTATCTTTTCTCTTTTCTGGGCTCTTATTTGGCGTAATTTGTCTGTTTTATGATCAATTAGTGAGCATGCTCAGCTTGCATGAACTGGGAGTTATACTCTATTTCATCCCAATCATGATTTGGCTGATGTCTATGTTCAAACCTCTTAATTTTTGGCTTTCTCGTCACAAGGCTTTCAAAAGAGCTTCTTTAGCCAAGGTTGTTCAAGGTACGGCCATTGCCATATTTACGGTTTTCTTAGGTTGGATTGGATTAGAAAATGGACTCATATTTGGTTTTGCTATTGGGTGGCTGGTGTTTGTGGCTTTTTTGTGGCTATTCTTCTCTAAAACAGGCGGATTTAAAGGCTCATTTCGATGGAGAGAATTACCAGTTGTAGCTAAAGAGTATATTCAATTTCCAGCCTACAATGTGGTAGGTACACTAGCCAACGATATTGCCCAACATCTTTCTTTGTTTCTGATTGGTATTTACTTTGCGTCAGAAGAACTTGGGCATTTCAACTTCTCAAGACAATATGTTTTTGTGCCGCTATCGCTAATAGCTATTTCAGTGAGTAATGTGTACTTCCAACGAATTTCATCCAATATTGCAGAACGGAATAGTTTGAAGAAGGAGTTTAATAGGTTAGTGATTATTCTTGGGGGCACGGCCCTAACCTTCACTGTCTTTTTATTCTTTACTGGAGAATTTGTTTTTACCTTCATTTTTGGTGAAGAATGGCGCTATGCAGGACAAATTGTATCTACTCTTACTTTTAGTTATGCCATAAAGTTTGTTGTGTCTCCGTTAAGTAACGTACTTCCAGCATTGAAAGAGCTTCGGTTGGCGAATATCTTTCCATTCGTTTATCTTGGATTGGTTGCTTCCCTCTACTTCTTTCGAGAACTAGAGTTTGAAGAGTTTCTGCTGTATTTTGTGTTCTTTGAAGTGATTGCATATTCCGTTTACTTTGCCATAGTGGCATTTGCAATCAGAAAATATGAGGCTGGAATAGCCCAAGATATGTGAGCATGCAGTCAGAAGCAGAAATTGGTTCAAAATCCATCGTGGTTCGCAAAGAGTTACTTTTTAGACTGGTAAACTTTTTTCTGATGAGCTGTATTTTTCTGCTGTTCAGCTATCAGTACACTCATTTTGTTGCAAAGTATTACGGCTATATGGGCTTTAAGGCTCTTAATATGGGCTGGGAATTCAAGCTATATGGGGGAGTAGCCTTTCTATTTTCTTCATTCTTCTACCTGTTGACCAAGTCTAGGTTTCTTTTTACTGTAAGTGCCGTAATTCAACTATTCTTCCTGATTCCAAATATTATCTATTGGATGAATACAGGAAGCAACGGGTCGGTAATAGTTCTTTCTTTCGTTTTGTTACTCGTAATAAACTATGAGCGGTTTGAGCTACCAAAAATTAGAAGCGTGTCTTTGGCCATTTCAGAACAGGCATTGGTATTGGCTGTACTCGCTATTGCTTTGCTAATACCGCTTTTTAGTGCCTTCAGTATTCACTGGAATGTGGACCTGTTCAAGTTCGGCAGTATGATTTATGATATCCGCAAAGAGAATAGTCTATCCTCTCATCCGCTGGTAGGTTACATTTTTTCTCCGTATGTAAAGGTGTTAATTCCTCTTGTAATAGGTTTCGGACTGGTGAACAGGAGAGTTATCCTTTCTTTATTGGGTATAGGATTAATGTTGGTAGTATTTCTAATGTCGCCTCATAAAAGCATCTTTTTTGGTGTATTGGTTGTTGTTCTATTTGCCATGCTGCCCAATCATAGAATGCAGCTGTTTTTTTTGTTGGGGTCTGTTGTAGTGTTAGCTCTTGGAGGCATGTTCCTAGAAACGCAAGGAGTGTTAGAGGTTAGCTCTTTATTGGTACGTAGAGTGTTCTTTCTTCCTGCTTATTTGAATAGTTGCTACCTAGAGCTTTTTGAGTCTGAGAACCTCTTCTACAGCTACGGTTTCATGCGCCATTTCATAGAGTACCCATATGACTTAGAACCTGCAAAACTAGTTGGGGAAAGGTATTTTGGCTCAGCTCAAACAAATGCTAATAATGGAGTATTAACAGACTTCATTATTAACCTTGGATATCTTGGCGCCTTTATTGGTATGGTGTTCGTTGGATTAATTTTCAAATACTTTGATGCTCTATCTATTCACCCCAAATATTTCGGACTCTTTTTTGTCTTTATTTTCACTTTATTGAGCTCGGGCTTCACCATCGTACTTGTTACGCACGGAGGATTATTGCTAATGGTTTTGAGCTATCTTATTTTAGGCAAGACCCAAAATAAACTCACCTAAGCTTCAATAAAACCTTTAATCAAAAAGCCTGCAATTACGAAAAGTAGACCAGAAACGAGTGCCAGCGCTAGTGCATTGTTACTCTTCTCTTTAGCAGGAGAAAAGGGTTGTACAATTCGTATTATTTGATCTTCGTCTAAGATGACCTTGGCAGAAGCTATTTCATTGTATGTGTTTGGAATAAAGAGGAGTTCTTCAGAATTCATTTTAGTCGATTGAATAGAGGCTTGAAGATCCTCACTTACCTTTTCTAGTGATGAAACCATCTGGCGTAGGGCCTTGTGCTTTTTCAATTTCACCTCAAGGTATGTAGCATTGGTATCAAAATATTGCTTTATTGCTGGAGTAACATCATGCACAGTAGAAGGTGATGTAGTTTCTAACTCCACCGTAACGTTCGTGTGGTAAGTCGCTAGAAACCCTTCTGGAACTTGATTCTGGCCCTCAGATTTAATGGAGAAACTTTTACAACCTTCATAGGGTAGGTAATTGGTGGGTAAGACAGAATTAGCAATTAAGACTGAATTTACGTGATTCATATTCATTTCTATATCAGCAGCACTCAAATAGGCAGACCTGAGCACAGCCTGCGAAATATATTTTTTAGGAAGTAAAACCGATACAGCTATAAAGGCTGTAACTGCACCTATTGAGAACAACACCAGTACCAAAAGCCACTGCTTCTTTATAGCCTGAGCAATTAATGTAAATAAGGTGGTTAGGTTAATTTCTTCACTCATAGGAAACACATTAGTTAAGGCAAATAAACGAATTTGTAGTCTTTATCGCCTCGGCTAAATTTTAACTTCGCGCTTTGAATAGGATATGGAGGATACCCCAACAAGCGTTTGCCACATTACCACAGTACATACTTGGAGCGATATTCGAATATTTCAGAAAGAATGCACCTCGCTCGCTAAATTTGGTTTTGACGTTCATTTAATAGTTCCTGTTGAGCAGCAAGAAACATTTGTAGAAAATCAGGTTACTATTCACCCGCTACCCATGCCTAGCAATAGATTGGAGCGAATGTATCAAACTGCAAAACATGCTGTGCGCAGAGCGATGGAGGTAGATGCAGATATCTATCATATACATGATCCTGAGCTTTTACCTGCCGCATTAAAGCTCGCAAAATCAGGAAAGAAAGTGGTCTATGATGCTCATGAAAATACGGCAGCAAGTATTTATGATAAGGAGTGGATTCCTACTCAGTTTCTACGAACTGCTATTTCAAACTGGTTTGAGAATTACGAGCAAAGAGTAGTTCGTAAATTAAGCGCAGTGGTTTCTGTAGCGGTACCTTTGGTTGAGAGATTTGACCACCCTAGTAGACATCTCATCCGAAATTTGCCCATTCTAGAGGCTTTTGAAGCAACAGATTTAAGTGAAGAATTACAGAATGCCAAATCAGGTGCTGTTTATGCTGGGGGATTAATGAGAATAAGAAACATCAAAGAAATGATTCAGTCGGTAGGGTCCTCCAAGAAGATTGAGGTACTGCACCTTTTTGGGAGTTGGGAGTCTGAGGCATATAGAAAAGAATGTGAAGAACTAGATGGATGGCGAAAAGTGAACTATTGGGGCTTCAGAAAGGCCGAAGAAGTATATCGTTTTTCTCAAGAAAAAGGAGTGTTAGGTTTTATTCTATTTAATCCTACTATTAAGAACCATAAGATAGCCTTGCCAAATAAGGCGTTTGAGTATATGGCTGCAGGCCTGCCCATTATAATGTCTGAAATTGAATATTGGCAAGAGAATTTTGAGGGCATAGCATATTTTGTGGATCCATTTAAACCAAGGCAAATTTCTGCTGAAGTAGATCATCTATTGGGAGATACAGAAGAGTTGAGCCGTATGACGAATCAAGGTTTTAAAACCATTCAAGAATTAAACTGGGAAAGCGAGTCTGTAAAATTGAAAGATTTTTATCACGCATTGCAATGAGAGTAATAGCTTTAGCCCTTTGCTTTCTTTTCGTTGCGGATTCATGTCAAGACAAGAAACACAAACCACTTTCTGATGAAACAACAGAGCTAGAAGAGTATGATCCATTAACTCCTGCGCTTTGGGGTTATACTGATTCAGTAATCATAAAAGGGTATTTAGATTCCTCAATTTTCAAAGCAAATCACCCACTAGATGTCGGAAGACATGCTCTGTTTATACTGCACGCACAACCAGACTGGCAATTGGAGAATGGTCGTTTGAGTTTCGAGCCTTATCTAGAATTTTTGAAAAATTATAAGTATCGGATAGAAACAAATGATGCGGTTACTTATGCATACGGATTCGATCACCATGAAATGAAAAAGGGGCAGTGGTGGTCTGCCATGGCAAATACAACTATTGCTCTTGCCTTTTGGAAAGGTTTTGAGATTTCTAGAGACTCAACCTATTACTGTGAATTTGAAAAGGTGTTGAATGGGGTGTTAAACACCACCAAAGAAAATGGCTGTACCATTCAGCTAGGTGATTCCGCTACCTGGTACTTGGAGTATGCAGAAACCATAACCAACCCTAACAATGGGTATTTTGTATTGAACGGATTTCTTTATGCACTTGTAAACCTTAAAACCATAGCTAATGAAACAGGTTTAACCAGGGCACAGCAGGCTTATGAAAAAGGTGTTTCAGCCTTCTTGAAAAAGCGTGTTGAGTATTATTATGATTCCACAAAGTGGACCAAGTACATGTTAAACCCAGTAACCATTGAACCTACACACTATGCGATCTTTGATATTCTCTTGTTTGAATCTCTTAAGACTTTGGATTCGCATCATGACACTATCTGGAACAAAGAGTTAAAGCGTAGAAGGGATTTATTAAGAACGACATATCCAGTTCTTATTAACGAAGACGATTCCTTATTCTTTTCAGCATTAGGACCACCACACCCGTATTGGATAGACACCTACTCCTTAACCATAAAAATGAACTTTGCAGACGGTTCCACAGAGAATTATTATGTGAAAAACCCAAGAAATTTAGAAGTGGGTTTAATGGATAGAGCATTTCACGTTTTCCCCCTTTCAGATGATAAGGAACTTCAGAGCCTTCAGTTATTTTCTGTTTATTCAGGAGACTCAGTACTGTTATATAACAATGAGAAGCTAGACTACATAATAGATACGCTATTGCTCCATAAAAGTAATGCCACTTGGAGTTTATACCAGGGAGAAGTTGAACGCGTGGATGGAAATTGGAGATTAAGCAACCCCGCTGATTCAATTAGTAAGCATATTGATTTCAACGCAGCACTCAATTCAAAACTGGTAAATAGAGCGTTCTACTACGGGTTTACACTGAATCATTCGTTTCAGATTAGTTCATTGCGAATTTTGTTAATAGACCATATGGGTAATTCTGCAGAACGGTATTATCAAAGACCTGTGCCCAGGAAGAACAATTTCATTGTTTTTCACCCAACAGGGTTTAAACAAGTAGACAAATTGGATTTTACCAAGCCGATCACGGTTCGCGTAATGATGTATTACAAAGCTGTAGATGATGAAAATAGCCACACGTTTGAGCTAGGAGATTTGAACGTTTTTGAAAGTACCTTTGAGGTTCGCAATTTCATTAGAGAGCAGAATGTGGTGCTACCTGAGAAAACGAAGAGAGGAAATATTTACTAGCTGTATTTTTGTATTGCCTGCTCTAATATGAATGTTGAAACGAGTGATTCAAAATAATAAGGGTGCATAGATTCAATCAAAAGGCAAATTGAGAAGAAATTGAAGTTATTAATTCTAACACAATATTATCCTCCAGAAACGGGTGCTCCACAGAACAGACTGCATGAGTTAGCCCTTCGTTTAAAAGCTAAAGGTGTTGAGGTGGAGGTGCTGACAGCAATGCCTAATTATCCTAAAATGGAAATCTTTCCTGATTATGAGTCTGGAAAAATTAGAAAAGAGGAGATAGATGGCATAACGGTTTATAGAAGCAGCATTTTCGTCAAGAAATCCGCAAGTATCTTCTTGCGTCTATTAAATTACTTCTCATTTGTGTTTTCATCGCTTCTTTCAGGCTGGCTTAGACTTCCCAAATACGATTTTATAATGGTAGAATCTCCGCCTCTTTTTCTGGGTATAAGTGCATGGGTTCTTTGCAAACTAAAAGGCGCAAAGCTTATTTTTAACGTAAGTGATCTTTGGCCAGAGAGTGCAGAGAAACTGGGTTTGGTAACAAATAGGTTTTTCTTGGGAATGGCTACTAGATTAGAAGAGTTTCTATATGCTTCATCTACTCTTGTTACAGGTCAAACACAAGGTATTGTAGCAGATATAAGCAAAAGATTCCCTAACAAATTGGTTTATTGGTTACCCAACGGAGTTGATCTTAGCAGATATAATCCTGATAAGATTCAAAAAGGCTGGAGAAGCAAGGTTGGACTTGCCGAAAACGACTTGGTATTTCTCTATGCAGGAATAATTGGTCATGCACAGGGTTTGGAGGTTATTCTAAAAGCTGCAGACCGACTGAAAGAATATCCTCAACTTAAGTTTGTATTGCTTGGCGATGGACCAGAAAAACCAGCTCTTAGTGAAATGGCCAGGGAACGGTCTCTTAATAACGTTTTATTCTTAGCCCCTGTAACTAAAGACGCTATGCCAGGAATCATAAAAGATGTAGATGCATCTGTGGTTCCATTGAAGAAACTGCCGCTGTTTGAAGGGGCAATTCCGTCTAAAATCTTTGAATTGCTAGCAATGAAGACGCCAATTATCTTAGGAGTGAATGGTGAGGCAAAGCAGTTATTTATAGAGAATGGCAAAGCAGGGTTACACTTTAATCCGGAGGATGATGCCCACTTGGCAAGTGTAATAAAAGAGAAGCTAGAGAATAACTCTGATTTTGAAGTGATGGGGAATAATGGAAGAGATTATGTTGCTGAGAACTTTAATCGCGATAAAATTGCCGAATCATTTCACCAAGAGCTAAAGAAGTTAAGCACATGAAAATAGTAACGATTATAGGAGCTCGTCCACAGTTTATTAAAGCTGCTGCATTGAGCAGGGTATTCAGAGAATATCCAGATATCGAAGAAGTCTTGGTACATACTGGTCAGCACTTTGACGAGAATATGAGCGATGTATTCTTCAATGATATGGATATACCTAAACCCAAATACAACCTAGCAATTAACTCTTTAGGGCATGGAGCTATGACGGGTAGAATGCTCGAGGGTATAGAAGAGCTGTTACTTACAGAAAAACCTGATTTGTTATTGGTTTATGGAGATACAAACTCAACATTAGCAGGGGCACTTGCTGCCAAGAAACTCCACATCCCTGTAGGACATGTTGAAGCGGGGCTAAGAAGTTTCAATATGGAAATGCCAGAAGAAATAAACCGAATACTTACAGATCGCATTTCAGATTTGTTGTTTTGTCCAACGAATACGGCAATTGAAAATTTGAGCAAAGAAGGCTATGATCATTTCGAGAATGAAATTGTAAAATCTGGAGATGTAATGCAAGATGCAGCATTATTCTACGCTCAGACCTCTCATGAGAAAGCGAATTTACCAGATAATCTGCCACTAGGTGGGTTTACGCTATGTACTTTACATCGTGCAGAAAACACCGATGATGAGAAAAGATTGAATGCTTTGGTAACTGGGATCAATCGGATTCATACAGAGCAGAATCCCGTGGTGATTCCTTTACACCCACGAACAAAAAGTGTATTGGATAAAACAGGTATTAAATTAGATTGTATAGTAATTCCACCTGTAGGTTATTTTGAAATGGTAGAGCTGCTAAAAAAATCTTCTGTTGTAATGACAGATAGTGGCGGCCTGCAGAAAGAAGCTTTTTTCTTTGCCAAAGGCTGTATAACCATGCGAGATCAAACAGAGTGGGTTGAATTGGTGGAACATGGCTTTAATGTACTAGTAGGAGCAGATACGGACGCTCTGCTTAGAGAACATCAGAAAATGATTGAGAGCCAACTTAACTTTGAAGTAAATCTTTATGGTAACGGTAAAGCGGCTCATACAATTGCGAAAGCATTACTGAAACACTTTACTAATTGATAGGCGAAGGAATCAGCATAAACAGAATAAACCTTTACCTGGCACATGTCATGGTATTTATATTACCATTTGAGCAGCGTTTGGTGCCTGCTTTTTTGGGTCTATTTTTGATTACTTCACTCTTTACTTGCTCTTGGGAAGAAAGACTTACCCTCTTTAAGAAAAGATGGAAGGTTATTTTGATGTTCTCTTCTTTGTATCTATTGAATATAATTGGGCTGCTCTACACAGAGAATATGCAAGAGGGACTTTTTCATCTTGAGATGCAGCTCTCACTATTAATTGTTCCCTTGATAATGCTCACAGGTAAGAACGTAAACAAATTCACCTTGCCAGAGCTAACCAAAACATTCGTTTTTGGAAACATTGTGGTAATGGTTTTGAGCTTTATTTCAGCTGCAATAGCCTTTTTTAAGCTGGGAGAACACAGGGTATTTTATTACAAAGATCTTTCTCTTTTCATGCACCCAGGGTACTTTTCAATGTATGCCAACTTCGCTATTTCATTGCTAATAAGTTTGATCTATCATTCCAAAGATCGCATTAACCTACGCTATTATTTAGGTCTAGTGGTGCTTATTGTAGGTGTATATCAACTAGAGTCTCGTACCGGAACGATAGTCCTTATCCTGAACTTAATTTATGGGTTCGGAGTGCTTGTTTTACCCAGAATAAGATGGAAGAATCAGCTCTCTGCCTATTTGCTTTTACTGTTTGTGAGCATTGGCATCATTGGCGTGTCTTACATGATTTCAAAAGGTGGTAGACAAGGCCAAGTTATCGCAGAAGCAGGCAATCAAAGTTCAAGCTTTGGTTCTAGACTTGCTATGTGGAAAGCGAGCTTTGACATAGTGGCTGATAGTCCAATTTATGGCGTAGGAACAGGTGATGCTCAAGACACTATGCAGGATAAATTTAAGGAAGAACGTATTGCTTATGCCGTAGTGAAGAACCTTAACGTACATAATCAGTTCTTTCAAGTAACCATTGCTTTTGGTATGCTTGGCTTGTTGTCTTTATTGTTGCCTATGCTTTACCCTTTAAAGTTTATTTGGGAAAAAGGAAATTACCTCTATGTTCTTTTTTTAGGAAACGTTGGTGTTAATTTCCTTACAGAGAGTGTTTTAGAGAAGCAGGGAGGTGTGATTTTTTATGCCGTAATGTGGGTGCTGTTATACTTTACCTGGAAAGACTGAACCGTTATACTTTATGTATTTTTGAACCATTACAATAAGAAGATTATATGATTCCGTTTTCGCCTCCGAGGATAGACGATAAGGTAATTGAGGAAGTAGTGGATACGCTAAAGAGCGGCTGGATAACTACTGGTCCTAAAACCAAGCTATTTGAAAAGCGTATTTCTGAGTATTCAGGTGCGAAAGTTACTATTTGCTTGAATTCTGGTACAGCAGGTATGGAGCTAATGCTGTCTTGGTTTGGTGTTGGTGAAGGCGATGAGGTCATAATACCAGCTTACACTTACACCGCAACCGCTAATGCCGTGGTACATACAGGAGCTACCCCAGTAATGTGCGATGTAAAAGAAGACTTTAACATAGATACAGATAAACTAGAAGCCCTCATCACCAATAAAACCAAGGTTATTATTCCTGTAGACCTAGGTGGTTTCCCATGCGATTATGATGAAATCTTCGAAATTGTGCGCAAAAAAGAAGTCCGCGCCAAGTTTAGACCGCGAACAGAACCGCAAGAGTTATTGCGCAGGATAATGATTTTAGCAGATGGAGCTCATTCAATAGGAGCTACGTATAAAGGGAAGAACTCTGGCTCTTTGGCAGATGCAACTGCTTTTTCTTTTCATGCTGTAAAGAATCTTACTACTGCTGAAGGTGGTTCTTTATCCTTGAATTTACCAGATCGTTTCGACCCTCAAAGAATGTACAAAGACCTGAATACAAAATCGCTTCACGGTCAAACCAAAGATGCATTCGCAAAAGTTCAAAAGGGTGGATGGCGCTATGATGTGGTTGAAGCTGGTTATAAGTATAATATGACCGATATATTGGCTTCTATTGGTTTGGTTGAACTGGAGCGATATGAAAGTGATACCCTCAAAAGAAGGCGAGCTATTTTTCAAAGGTATTGCGAGCGATTGAGCAACTATGAATGGGCAAGACTGCCTGAATATGAAAATGAAGACAAATGCTCCAATTATCATTTATTCTTGTTGAGGATAAATGGAATTACCGAGTACCAGAGGAATCTCATCATTTACGAAATTTATGAGCAAGATGTGGCTGTAAATGTGCACTATCAGCCTTTGCCCATGCTCAGTTATTACAAGCATAGAGGATATAACATAGACCATTACCCACAGTCTTTTTCGAATTATGAAAAAGAGATAACGTTGCCAGTTTATTACGACCTTTCAGATGAAGCTGTTGAAATTGTATTAGATGCAGTTGTCTTCGCAGTTGAAAAGGTTTTGGAGAAAGTTCCTGCGTGATCAAAAGAGCTTTTGATATAATCTCATCTGGTGTAGTATTAATCGTATTGAGTCCGGTTTTTTTACTGGTTGCAGTACTCATTACGATTGACTCTAAGGGAGGTGTTTTCTACTTGCAAGAGCGAATAGGGAAAGATGGTGTACCCTTTAAGCTCTTTAAGTTCAGAACTATGCGGCCCAATACTGATCAACGGAAAATAACGGTTGGGCACAGAGACCCTCGGGTAACAAAAGTGGGTTACTACTTGCGCAAGTTTAAAATTGATGAATTTCCCCAACTATTAAACATCCTAAAGGGTGAAATGAGCGTAGTGGGTCCAAGACCTGAAGTAGACCGATATGTAAAGTTATATAGCCCTGAGCAACGGATGGTACTTTCTGTAAAACCAGGTTTAACAGATTATGCTTCTTTGGAATATGTGCATGAGAGTGAAATTCTTGCTAAAGCAGAAAACCCTGAATCAGCATATATCAATGAAATAATGCCGCACAAACTGGAACTAAATCTCAAGTATATAGAAGATGCTGGGTTGGTAACAGATGTGAAAATTATTTTTGGAACTATTCTTCGGATTTTGGACTAATCACTTGTTGAAGAATAGTAAGGTCATCTACCTTATCCTTAAAGCCTTGTTGAGTATAAGAATTAATCAAGTTATTGATTACACGATTAACGATAGACGTATTGTCGCAAGGCTCAAAAAAGATATCCAATGGGTCAACATTTATTTGCTTTAAGAAATGCTCTACATCTTTTCTGCTGAATATGGTGCCTTTACTAAAAGGGTTCGCATAGAACATGATTGGACTAGCCATTTCTTTATTAAACCTTGAAAAGAAATCATCCTCCCAAGCTACAATAAAATGCCTGGGTAGATTAATTCCTTTCAGCGGAAGCCCCAACTTCTCCCCTAATAAGATGTTGATAATAGATAAGCTAATTGGGTTTCCTTTTTTTGTGTTGAGAACATCGTTCAAGTAAGAATTAGAAGGAGATAGATAGTTCGTTGTGTTTCCCGTTAACCCATGCACATCATAAAGTATATGGTTTATGATTCGCATTTTCTCAAGGGCGGTGAGGTTTTCGTTAAGTTCTATCCAAATATCACGAGCCAGTTTGTCAATAGGTTCTTCAATGTCTACACGACTCAGCTCAGGATATTGATATTTGGCAATAAGATACATACCCTCGAGTAAGTCTTCATTCCTGTGCTTATTCCAATCATTGAGCTCTTTTTTAACCGAGTTAAACCGTATATCATGAATTATTTCTTCAATACGCGATTGAAAGAGTAGACTAAGTGAACCTTCTTCCCAAATCTCTTCTAAGTCTGGAATGACTTCAGGGCCCATTCCCATGATTTCTCCCCTAATGTGAGTGTAGATTCCATCATCGGGATCGTCTAAAAGGTTTACTAAGGAATGGATGTTATCAATGTTCGCCAAAGTCTCTGCGTTATTACTCCAAAAGTAGGAGCAGCACTCAGCGTAAAATCAAGTGAATGGTAAGAGTTTTAACAATCAACTTGTTAACTTGTCTAAAACGTGTTGAACGAGATGCTCTTCTGCCTTACCATGATCTTTGCTGAAGGTACCTGTTGCTCTATTGGCAATAACGGCACAAATAGTGCAGCATTTATGTCCTAGCGCTTTACCCAAGCCATAAAGCGCAGAAGTTTCCATTTCAAAATTGGTAATGCGCTTGCCGCTTAAAGACACTTCTTGATACGCATTGAACAGATGCGGATAACGCAAAGGCGCACGTAAGCTCCTCGTTTGTGGAGCATAAAAACCAGGTGAGGTGAGGGTGATGCCTTCTAAAATGGCTTTATCCGCTAGTTTTTCAGAAATAGAATCATCGCAGAGGCGAATGTATGGCCTTGCAAGCTCTTCTGGGTAGCGAGCTTGTTCAATAAATTGATTTTCCATTTGAGCTTCTTCATGGTTCGCATCGGCCCCGTAATAGTTTAAAAGTCCATCCAAACCAATGGCTGCTCTACTGATTAAAAGAGAATCTATGGGAATATTCTTTTGGATTCCACCAGTCGTTCCCAAGCGAATAATAGATAAACTGCGATGCTTTTTCTTTGGAAGTCGGGTTTGCAAATCGT
Source organism: Salibacteraceae bacterium (assembly GCA_965662345.1). Lineage (GTDB taxonomy): Bacteria > Bacteroidota > Bacteroidia > Flavobacteriales_G > Salibacteraceae > UBA6049. Next base: position 9,075 of record CBFIHE010000009.1, on the reverse strand, counting down.
AGTTAACCGCAGCATCAAGTTCATTCAATACAATATCAATATTGTCGGTGCCAATACCCGTGCTTAAGACGGTTATTCTAGTATTATTAAAAATACCAGTAGCAGTTCTAAACTCTCTGTTTTCTCCTTCAAACTCAATAGAATCAAAGTACTTGGCTATTCGTGGCACTCGGTTTTGATCGCCCACAACTAATACTATATCAGCAATATGTTCTTCTTTAAGTTTTAGGTGGTATACAGATCCATCAGGATTGAGAATTAACTCAGATTGCTGGGGAATTGTGCTCATTTAATGTGTATTGAAGTACAAACATACTCAATCAACGGTGAGAAGTGACTAACTCGTTTAAACTACCCTATTGGCGTTCATCAAGCTTTATATTTGTTGCATGTTAGCGGAGATAATTACCATAGGCGATGAGATATTGATAGGTCAAGTTATAGACACAAACTCAGCTTGGATTGCAGAACAATTGAATTCCATAGGTATTCGAGTACATCAAATCACGTCCGTAACAGATGATAAGGAGCACATTAAGCTTTCGATTCAAGAGGCATCGGAACGAGCGCAGCTAATTATTACTACTGGAGGCTTGGGCCCAACTAGAGATGATATAACTAAGCGCACTTTAGCAGATTATTTCAGTACCCCCTTAGTAATGAATCAAGATGTATTGATGCATGTGGAACAACTGTTTGCGAATAGAGGCGTTCAAATGCCAGAGGTAAACCGCTATCAAGCATTGGTACCTGAGTCATGTGAGGTAATCACGAACCCCAATGGAACAGCGCCAGGAATGTGGTTTGATTTTGGTGATGGCCAGGTTTTAGTTTCTATGCCAGGTGTACCCTATGAAATGAAGGCTATGGTATCAGATGTGTTATTACCTAAGTGGAGATTGCATTTCAAAACGCCATCAGTTTACCATAGAACCGTATTAACCCAAGGAGTAGGAGAGAGCACACTCATGGGCATGATAGATAAATGGGAAGACTCATTGAAAGATGATGATTTAAAGCTGGCATATTTACCTTCTCCAGGTGTTGTTCGTTTGAGAATTTCTGGTATCGGAAATAGTGCTGAGAAGGTCAAATCCAGCATTAACAAGAAAGTAAGCGAGTTAGAAGAGCTAATCCCTGAGCTCATCTTTGGCTATGAAAAGCAAACACTAGAAGAAGTAATCGGAAACCTATTAAGAGAGAAAGGTGCTACGTTAGCTACTGCTGAGAGTTGCACCGGAGGATATATTGCACACCTTATTACCCGTATTGCGGGTAGCAGTGCGTATTTTAAGGGTAGTGTTGTTGCCTATGCAAACGCTGTTAAAGAAAACGAGTTGGGGGTTTCTGTGGTTGATTTAGAAAAGCATGGTGCGGTTAGTGAGTCAGTGGTTAAAGCAATGGCAGAGGGCATTAGACAAAAGCTAGGAACAACATTTGGTATTGCAACTAGTGGAATTGCTGGTCCTGATGGAGGCACAGAAGAGAAACCAGTAGGCTTAGTTTGGATGGCTGTTTCTGGCCCTGGAGGTACGGTTACGGCACATGAATTCTTTGGAAAGAACCGAGAAAGAAATATCAGAAAAGCGACCCTTTTTACCCTCAATTTACTCAGAAAAGAAATTTTGAATCTATCTTGATTTCAAACCGATTTAAAACCTATATTTGCACCCCTGTTTTCGAAAGAAGCTCAAAGAGATGTCACAAATTTGCGAAATAACCGGAAAGCGCTTAATGGTTGGAAACAATGTTTCTCACTCCAAAAGGAGAACAAAGCGCGTATTTAAACCCAACTTGCACAAGAAACGTTTTTACGTTCCTGAAGAAGATGTTTGGGTAACTTTAAAAATTTCTGCTGCTGGCATTCGTGCCATCAATAAGAAAGGAATAGCTGCTTGCTTGAAAGAAGCCAGAGAAAAAGGCTATTTGAACAAATAATTGCTTAGAAACGAAGCGCTATGGCTAAGAAAAAAGGTAATAGAATTCAAGTAATTCTTGAGTGTACCGAGCACAAAGAAAGCGGTATGCCCGGTACTTCTAGATATATCACTACCAAGAACAGAAAAAACACACCAGACCGTGTTGAATTAAAGAAGTACAATCCTGTTCTTAAGAGATACACTGTACACAAAGAAATAAAGTAAGATGGCAAAGAAGACAGTAGCAACATTAGGTAAAGGTGGTGCAAAGGATTTGACTAAAGTGATCAAGACCGTACGCTCGCCCAAAACAGGTGCATACATGTTCGAAGAGCGCATTGTGCCTACAGATAAAGTGAAAGAATTTTTGGCTAAATAGAGCCGAGATAAGTATAGATACAGCTCCTCTCCGTTCGCGGAAGAGGAGCTTTTTTTTGTCTTACATTTGGAAACTTTGATATTAGAGTTTTCAGCTCTTTAAAACCATTTCACGTATGGGGCTATTCGATTTTTTCTCCAAGGAAAAGAAGGAAAACCTAGATAAAGGTTTGTCCAAGACCAGAGAGGGTTTCTTTTCTAAATTAACTAGAAGCATTGCGGGTAAATCCAAGGTAGACGATGAGGTGCTGGATAATCTGGAGGAAATTCTGGTTACTTCAGATGTTGGAGTAGATACAACACTTAAAATCATAGAGCGCATAGAGGAGCGCGTAGCTGATGATAAATACTTAGGTACTTCTGAACTGAATGGCATTTTACGTGAAGAGATTGGTGCTCTTTTGAATGAGAATAATAGTGCAGATCAGCCCGAACGTATTGTGCCAGATCAGAAAGATCCATACGTGATTATGGTTGTGGGTGTAAATGGTGTGGGAAAAACTACCACTATAGGTAAGCTGGCCCACCAGCTTAAACAACAAGGAAAGAAAGTAGTGCTTGGTGCAGCAGATACATTTAGAGCTGCTGCTATAGACCAACTTCAAGTTTGGGCCAGTAGAGTAGATGTACCTATAATCACTCAAAAAATGGGCTCAGACCCAGCTTCAGTTGCTTTTGATGCTCTTGAATCAGGAGTTGCACAAGGTGCAGATGTGGTTATCATTGATACGGCTGGAAGATTACATAATAAGGTGGGACTTATGAATGAACTCACCAAGATTAAGAATGTAATGCAAAAGGTTCTTCCAGAAGCACCTCATGAAGTTCTACTGGTGTTAGATGCTTCTACAGGGCAGAATGCGGTAGAACAGGCTAGGCAATTCACAAAGGCAACAGATGTTACAGCATTGGCTCTAACTAAACTAGACGGAACTGCCAAAGGAGGCGTTGTTATTGGAATCTCCGATGAGTTCAAAATTCCAGTAAAATATATAGGTGTTGGTGAAGGCATGGAAGATTTACAGCTTTTCAACAGAACCACTTTTGTAGATTCATTGTTTGGAGAGAGGTAGTTTATGAAAACGAAAACACTCAGAAAGAATAAGGTAAACGTAGTTACTCTTGGATGCTCCAAGAATATTTACGACTCAGAGGTCCTAATGGGGCAACTCAAGGCTAATAAGTTTGAAGTTGAACACGAATCGGAGAAGTTAGACTCTGAGGTTGTGGTAATTAATACCTGTGGATTTATAGAAAGTGCGAAACAAGAATCTATTGATACGATATTAGATTGGGTTGAAGCCAAGAAGCAAGGTTCTGTATCTAAAGTTTATGTTACAGGGTGCTTAAGTCAGCGTTATGGGCCTGATTTAGAAAAGGAGATACCAGAAGTTGATGCTTATTTTGGCACTAGAGATTTACCTCGGCTTCTAAAAACGCTGAAAGCAGATTACAAACACGAATTAGTTGGTGAGCGCTTGCTAACAACTCCTGCCCACTTTGCCTATTTGAAAATTGCAGAAGGTTGTGATAGACCCTGTGCTTTTTGTGCCATTCCGTTAATGCGAGGAAAGCACCGCTCTACACCAATAGAAGACTTAGTGCAGCAGGCAGAAGGTTTAGCCGCCAATGGCACCAAAGAATTGATGCTCATAGCACAAGACCTCACCTATTACGGGTTAGACTTATATGGTAAGAGAAACTTAGATGAGTTGCTGGGTAAGTTGGCAGATGTGCACGGTATTGAATGGGTTAGGTTGCATTATGCCTACCCTGCTGGGTTCCCAATGGAAGTGTTGGATGTAATTAAAGATCATCCCAATGTGGCCAACTACCTGGATATGCCACTTCAGCACATCAGTGATAACATGCTAAAGTCTATGCGTAGATTAATCTCGCGCAAGAAGACACAAAAATTGGTAGATGCCATACGAAATCACAACCCTAACCTGGCATTGAGAACCACATTGATATCTGGTTTTCCTGGAGAAACAGATAAAGATTTCCAAGAACTATACGACTGGGTTGCTGAAACCGAATTCGATCGGTTAGGAATATTCCCGTATTCCCATGAAGAAAATACCCATGCTTATGGAATGGAAGATAATATTCCAGAAGAAGTGAAACAAGAACGAGCCTCTGCCATAATGGAGTTGCAAGGCGATATTTCTTTCCGTAAGAACCAACGCTTTGTTGGGCAAACCATGAAAGTGTTATTTGACAAAGCAGAAGGCGATTTCTTTATTGGAAGAACAGAGTTTGATTCTCCAGAAGTAGACAATGAAGTATTGGTTCCCAAGTCATCAGGCTATGTTCGAATTGGTGATTTTGCCAATGTGAAAATAACGCGTGCAGAGCATTTCGATTTGTATGGCGAAGTAGATGAAAACGAAGTTGCATGAAGCTAGAGAAGGCAGCATATGCAGAAACCAACATGCTTCATCCTATAACGCTAGATTATCTTGAAGGAAAATCAAGCTTAAATAGTCTATACCGTTTTGAACCATCTTTTCAAGGGCTAGAGGATGCGTTAGCGCAAAGGCCTAATTTCCCCATTGATAGAGAGTTATTGGTTTCTGAGCTTCAACTCCAATATGGTGATTCAATATCTCCTGAACAAGCTAACTGTTTGAATCAGTTAAGAGATGAAAATACATTCACCATTGTAACTGGTCACCAGCTCAACCTGTTTACGGGTCCGTTGTATTTCGTTTACAAAATATTCTCAGTCATCAAAATGGCTGAAAGGTTGAACGAGGCCCATCCAGATAAGAATATCATTCCTGTATATTGGATGGCAACAGAGGATCATGATTTTGATGAAATCAACCATTTTCACCTAAGTCAATCTGCTTACCGTTGGGAAGATAAACAGAAAGGAGCTGTTGGTAGGTTCTCGCTTGAAGGTCTGCAGCCGATACTAGATCTAATTGAAAAAGAACTAGGTGAATCGCTCCATGCTCGGGGAGTAATTGAGCCGTTTTTAGAAGCTTACCGCAAGGGAAAGAATCTGGCGCAAGCAACAAGATTATTGGTGAATCGCTTGTTTAAAGGGCATTCATTCTTAGTAGTAGATGGAGATACTCCTAGACTAAAGCGTGCATTTCTACCTGCAGTTGAGAATGAGTTATTTGGAGAAGGATCACAACAAGATGTTGACGCTACTTTAGCCGAATGGAAAAACCTTGGTTATAAAGCACAGGTAGCGGGTAGGTCGATAAACCTGTTTTACCTAAAAGATGGAATAAGAGAACGCATTGAGAAATCTACAAATGGTTTTACAGTACTTAATACACCTTTGGTTTTCTCAGAAGCAGAGATGAGGCTAGAGCTTGAAGAATATCCAGAAAGATTTAGCCCAAACGTGATTCTACGGCCGCTTTATCAAGAAATGATCCTACCCAACCTAAGTTACGTTGGGGGAGGTGCAGAGGTTGCCTATTGGTTACAACTCAAGAGCGTATTTGAAAAGATGAATGTTTTCTTTCCTCAGGTAATGCTGAGAGATGGGTTTGTAGTGTTGAGCGCTAGTACTTCGCGTAAAATGCAACAAGAGCAAATCCTCCCGCATGAGATTTTTATGGATTGTGATGATTATCTCAAAGCGCATGTGCATGAAGAAAAGGGGTCTCATGTTTTCTTTGAAAAGAAAAGAGATGCTGTTGAATTAGCCTATCAAGAAATTATTCAACGCATGAAAGATGAAGACGCTACTCTAGAAGCAGCAGCATTATCTTCACTACAGAAGGGCTTAAATGAATTGTATAGGCTAGAAAAGAAGCTTATCAGAGCAGAGAAAAGAAATGCAAATGTGGTCGCAGACCGTGTTTATGCTATCAGAGCAGAAGCACTGCCTAATGGCAAAGTGCAAGAGCGATATATCAACATTGTACAGATGCTCTTAGATTTTGGGAATGAGTCTTTCTTAGAAGAGATTTACCACCATTGCAATGCATTTGATACACAACTTAAAATCTTAAGAGCATAAAAAAGCTCGAAGGATATTTCCTTCGAGCTTTCAATGGGCATTGCCATTATTTCTACTCTTCAATCTCAGCTTTTGCTTGCACCTTAAGAATTAATTTTAAATCAAATTTCATAGGTGCATTGTAACCAGTGCCAGCAAATTCTACATCAACAGGTTGTCCGTCTAAGAACAAAGCAGAGATATCTGCAAGTTGATCTTCTGTAGCACGAATAGTCGTTACTACATCGTTTTCCATCGCATCTTTTACTTCTGTGTAAGGCATTTCCAATGCGTAAGGAATTGCAGCAAACTTTAACGTTCCTTCAAACGCACCATCATCTGCTCCTGTATAGTTAGAAACCTTGTATTGAATAGTGGTTATTTCAATAGTGGTTAGTTTATCCATATAATCTTTTAAGTCTTCATTAGAAGAAGCCTCAAAAGTTTGAGTCATAGAATAAGAAACATCACCAGTGTCTTGAATATCTATTATTGTTTTTTCTGAGAGTTCTGTATCTATGGCTAAGGTTGTAAGCTCATCTAGTTTTTCACAAGAGCTTCCAACAAAAGCAACGGCAAGAGCAAGAGCTCCAATTTTCAAAAAAATTTTCATGTTTAAAGTTTTGGTTTTCACAAAAGTATAGAATTCTAAGCGTATTGGTTAAGTGTTATTTCTCAAGACCTTCAATAAGAAAAAGTTACTGCTAATTTCAGTGCCATTAGAATTGTTCATTGAACAGGCTGTTCAAGCCTTGTTTAATCTCTCATTTGTGGGGTTGAAATTTTACATTTGCACATGCAAGAAAAAATCCTCATTCTAGACTTTGGGTCTCAGTACACGCAGCTTATCGCTAGACGCGTTAGAGAATTGAATGTGTACTGCGAAATACATCCTTACAATGATTTCCCCATGCCTGATTCAACGGTTAAAGGGGTAATTCTTTCTGGTAGTCCGTATTCTGTTTTCGACAAGAATGCACCTATTCCAGATTTGTCTGAGATTAGAGGGAAAATGCCTCTGCTAGGCGTATGTTATGGAGCACAATATCTTGCACAAAACTCTGGAGGAAACGTTGTAAAGAGTAAAATTAGAGAGTACGGCAGAGCTAATTTGGCGCATATTCACACAGCCGTTGCACTAATGAAGGGAATCCCTCAAGAGTCTCAAGTATGGATGTCTCATGGAGATACGATTGAAGCGTTACCAGAAGGCTTTGAGGTAATATGTAGCACCAACGATGTTGAGGTTGCAGGATACCAAATAAAAGATGAAGAAACGTATGGTATTCAGTTTCACCCAGAAGTTTACCACTCCGTTGACGGGAAACAAATCTTAGAGAACTTCCTGGTAGGTATTTGTGGTTGTTCTTGCGACCATACACCAGCTATGTTCGTTGAAGAAACCATTACAGACCTTAAGCATAAGCTTGGAAATGATGGGGTAGTTCTTGGGCTTAGCGGTGGAGTTGATAGCTCGGTAGCAGCTATGTTATTGCATGAGGCCATTGGCGATCGGTTGCATTGTATTTTCGTAGACAATGGACTACTTCGTAAAGATGAGTTTGAGCAAGTCTTGAAACAGTACGAAGGTTTGGGGCTTAACGTTAAGGGTGTAGATTCTAAACAAGCTTTTTATGCTGCATTAGACGGAGTTTCTGACCCTGAGAAGAAACGAAAAGCAATTGGAAAAGTTTTTATAGATGTTTTTGATGAAGAAGCAGGTAAACTTCCTGATGTAAAATGGCTTGGTCAAGGAACCATTTATCCTGATGTAATTGAGAGCAAGAGCGTAAAGGGACCATCTGCAACCATCAAGTCTCACCATAATGTTGGAGGGTTGCCAGACTTTATGAAACTGAACGTTGTAGAGCCATTGAATACCCTCTTCAAAGACGAAGTGCGAAGAGTTGGTAAAGAGCTTGGCCTACCAGGTGAATTATTGGGTAGACACCCATTCCCTGGCCCAGGTCTTGCTATTCGTATTCTAGGTGAAATAACACCCGAGAAAGTGGCGTTACTTCAAGATGCAGATTCCATTTTCATTAATGGATTAAAGGCACATGGTTTGTATAATGATGTTTGGCAAGCGGGGGTTATTCTTTTGCCTGTTCAGTCTGTTGGTGTGATGGGTGATGAACGAACCTATGAAAATGCGGTGGCTTTAAGAGCTGTAGCTTCAACAGATGGTATGACTGCTGATTGGTGTCATTTACCCTATGATTTCTTGGCAAAAATTTCAAACGAAATAATTAACAAGGTTAACGGAATAAACAGAGTAGTTTACGATATTAGTTCAAAGCCACCTGCAACCATAGAATGGGAATAGATTATATAAAAAGGCTAATTGCCGTTCTGGCAATAATTTTAGCATCTCTTTCATCTCGTGCTCAGGAAACACCTGAGTTGGTTAAAGATGAAACAGGTAGCTACTACATACACTTGGTGCAGAAAGGCCAAACGCTTTATGCTATTTCCAAGAAGTACATAGTATCCATAGATGCCATTTCCGAGGCTAACCCTGATATCGCAGGATCTGGAATTAAAATCGGCCAAACGCTTAGAATACCTATTGCTGAGATGGATAAGCGTGAATATAAAAGAAGCGAAGTCTTGATTAACGGAGACACAATTGTTCATACTGTTGCTAAGAAAGAAACGCTTTACTCCATTTCTACGAAATACAAACTGAGCATTCAGGAGATTATAGAAATCAACCCTCACATTAGCGGTGGTTTACAACTAGGTATGCAACTGAAAATTCCGTATGCGCAAAGCGATGATGCAGATCCTGTGAACATGCAAGAGGCTAAA
>CBFIHE010000008.1:0-94466 GCA_965662345.1 Salibacteraceae bacterium | reverse complement strand
CTGAACTTCTGTAGATTGTACGGTTTCTATACCGGTAGAGCCTCCCGTAATTGCAGTTCTGTACAAGAATATACGGCCAACGCGTACAAATTTCCGTTACCTGATTTTTTCACCGTAGAAACCCAATTTAAGGTAAGCGGTGCATCCGTCCATGTTTCACCGCCATCGGTACATTGTTTTAGGCTCACTCCAGCCAAGAAAAGGGTTCCGTTGTTAGCCTCTGCAAAGCTGGTAAAGGTTGATGTTCCTATTACATTGTCATTCATGCTCTCTACCCAGGTGCTGCCTCCGTCTGTACTGTAGTGTACGCCATCGTTGTACGAAGAAGTAACCAAGTTTCCGTTCGAGAGCTTGATGATTCCGCGTAATGAACTGCTTCCTGCGGAAAATGGAGAGTTTAGCGTTCCTGTTTGTTGTCCGTTGTTGTAGGTGCCCAGTTGTTGTTCCAAATTAGGTTCAGCACCATTAACCACGGTATAGAAATCATTATCGGAACTGATGTAGAAGTTTTCTTTTCTAACCCCGTTATCAATGATGTCATCAACGGCTTGAATGGTGGCACCTCCGTCATTGGAGAACCAAAGGCTATCCATGTAGTTTGTACTTACGTTTTGGTTCTTTTTCTCGCTTACAAGGTAGAGATTGTTGTTTCCGTCAAATCCCATAAAGGCAGATTGAAAGTCGTTACTAATGGTTGTCCAATTCTGACCTCCATCCGCGCTGCGTTCAAATTTTCTTCCGCTTCGTTTGTTTCCATGCCAACCATAACGATGTTATCTGCACTCACGGCAGAACGAGGTTTATCCCATACGGGTTCTTGTACATCATACGTGTAAATCTGGTTCCAGGTCTGAGCAAATGCTCCACCAGAAAGGCACAATCCTAAAGCAAAAAGTGTAGTTGTTTTTCTCATAACAGTGTGATTTTGTTTGAGGTGCAAGATTGTAAGAGGGGTGAGGTGAGGCAATACGGTATTCAGCCCAAATCTGGAAATTTGACTACGGGATTAACCGTATATTACAATAAAATGAATGTTGATAAGAGAGTTTCTTGACTTTTTTAACGCTTTAGCGGTGCAAGTAGTAAGTAGAAAATCCAGGCAAACCATGAGATGAATATTACTGCCAACACCCAAGCTAGTTTCTCTGTGCCAGAAGTGCGATTGGAGAGCACTATGGCCATAATGGGAAGAACCCAAATGAATAGAGTTCCAAGAATAAAAGCAATGAGGATTGCGAAAGTGATTTCCATGTATACTTAGCTAATACGGGTTACTATATCAAATATAAGAGTATTCTGTGTTAAGACGTAAGGATGATTACGAGCGGCAGAAATAGTGGATGAATACCGTCATACTTATTTAAGGATAAGCCGTATGGCTTCAACAATTTGTAGTTGGGCTGTATCCAATACGCGTTCACTTAAAGCAGGACGATGTAAGCTTAGCTCGGTACATGCCAACAGCACTGCGGAATGAGAACAATAGGCGTTCAAAAGTCTTTGGAAACTGTCAATTTCTTCTTGCTTTGCTATTCCGCTGTAAACGCGTTTTCTAAATGCATCTATTGCCAGCCTATCTCGTTCTGTTGGCGATTTCAGTATAATACCTGCGTTAGCAAAATTGGTTTTCAGGTATTCGCTTTGCATAGAGTAGACTGTACCAAAGACATACAGTTCTTTAAAACCTTTACCCAGAGCCGCTGTTTTTGCCAACTCCACAGGGTGAATGAGGCGAAGCGAATGAGACAACCCATCTAGCGTTTCGTGTAAAGTAATGTTAGGAACAAGATAGTGGGAACACCGCAGGCTTTTCAGCTCATATAGTTCTTTAGTTACAACGGCATCTAAGGCTTTGTTAGGTGCAGGCAACAAAGGGTTAATGTGGTTGAAATTACTATTGTGTAGCTTGAAAGGGCAGGTGCTGTAACCTCCTTGTATGAATTGATACTGTTCGTTTAAATTTTGGAGGTAGAAAAGGGTGCTTTCGCTTCCCAACCCCCAGACTCCTATGGTGTTTTTAGTCATTGCTTTTGAAGTACGTAATCGGCAAAATAGTTCTTGTTATCCATTATTTTACCCGTCATTGCCATTCCAGAACCAGTAATAATTCGATCCAGTATATCATCGTTGTACTTTCTAGAAATTTCCATTTGAATCTTTTCACCTTTTTCAAAAGAATAGGACTTGTTTATGCCGTTTATGTGTACGGTTTGCTTTGTCTTACTCACGATGAAACTTTTGGCAATGCCTTCATCTTCATCATACTGAGGTTTGTGTTCAAACTGTGATAAATCAAAATCACCACCCAACTCATCATTAATACGAGTCAATAAATTAAGATTGAAAGAGGCTGTAATTCCTTTCGAGTCGTTATATGCGGGTGCAACAATAGCTTTTGGTTTGATTAAGTCAACACCCAGCAATAGCTGGTCTTTTGTATTGAGTTCACTTGAGAGGTTTTTTATGAAAGAGGCAGCTAGTTCATCATTCATGTTGCCAATATTAGAGCCTAAAAACAGCACCACTTTAGGGGTGTGGGAGTCTCCTAATTCTGCCAGTACTTCAAAGTAGTCTCCTTGTTTAGGCACTATAGTTACCCCAGAAATTTCTGAGGTGATATTCGCTTCAAGCATTTCTAATGCGTGTGGCGATATATCTACAGGCGTGTACGTAAACGCGTAGCTTTTTTGCTGTAGCTCGCGAAGTAACTCTAGTGTCTTAGTGCCATCACCTGCGCCTAACTCTATAAGTTGAAAAGGTTGGCTCTTCTCCAAACCTAAAGCTTGAATTAAAGCACTCGTTTTTTCTTTAAAAATCTCTAGTTCACAAGCTGTGAGGTAGTATTCTGGCAAGTGCATAATTTGAACAAAAAGAGCGTCTCCGCGCTCGTTGTAAAAATATTTTGAAGAGAGCTTTTTGGGCTTAGACGAAAGCCCATTATCTACGTCTTTTTTAAAAGTTTCCATTATCTAATCAATCAGTCTTATTCCTGTAAACTGCCATCGCTCTGAAGGATGAAAAAAATTGCGGTAGGTAGGTCTGGCATGACCTTGAGGGGTAGCTGCTGAACCTCCGCGTAAAACCATTTTGTTGCTCATAAACTTTCCATTGTATTCACCAACAGCTCCTTCTGCCTTTTTAAACCCAGGATAGGGCAGGTAAGCGCTACCAGTCCATTCCCAACGCGAACCAATGTTTAGTAGCTTACTAGCCGCTTCCCATTCAAATTCTGTGGGTAGTCGTTTGCCTCTCCAAGCTGCATACGCAGAAGCTTCGTAGAAATTGATGTGGCAGAGTTGTTCGTTCGGCTCTATGGGCTTTAAACCGGCAAGTGTATAGCTGTGCCAGATCCCCTCTTTTTTATGCCAGTAAAGTGGTGCTTTAACCTTGTTTTGGTTTATCCATGTCCAGCCTTCGTCTAGCCAAAGGTCAAAATTAGAATATGCCCCAGCCTCCATAAATTCTAGGTATTCTTCATTTGTGACTAGGGCATCTTGTATGTTGAATTCATCAAGGTATACGGTGTGCACGCCCAATTCATTATCGTAACAAAAGCCTTTGCTGTTATGTCCGATGGAGTATGTTCCTGCTGGTACATTAGCAATTTTGTTAGAAGTGTTTTTTGTGGCTACTAGGTTAATAGATGAATGTAAAGGTGGAAACAGTGGATTGTGCCCAAGCATATACTTTACATCTGTTTTCAGCAGTTCTTGGTGTTGTTGTTCGTGGTTTAATCCTAGAATAACTGTTTCTAACGGGGTGTATTCATTGGCAAGAAATGCATCCATTTGTTGGTCTACATAAGAACGATAGTTAAGAACTTCTTGCGTTAGTGGGCGAGTGAGGTTTCCTCTGTTAGCCTGCACTAATCTTTCACCAACATGATTGTAGTAACTGTTAAATAGAAAGCCGAATGCAGGATTAAAAACGGTATAGTCTTGCAGGTATTTTGATAGAATGAAGGTTTCAAAAAACCAAGTGGTATGAGCTAAATGCCATTTTACGGGACTCACAAAAGGGGCTACCTGAACCGAATAATCCTCAACGTCCAAGAGGTTACAGAAATCTACTGTTTCTGTTCGTATCTTCTTATATAGCTGCCTAATATCCATCACTACATCTATGAGATTTTTACTCCCAGTTATGCCATGGATTAATTGGTTCTGGATGCGGGAGAAAAAACTATTGAACGCATTTATTTATTGCTTTGTGAGGGCTGAACTATGTCTAGTTCCCTTCACAGCTCACAAGGTACAGTTTAGTACTGGGTATAAAAATGGATTTGGCGTCTTTGTGAGGAAAGTCGACTTATTTAATAGGCTTGATGGTTTAGTAGGAGCCTACTATAAAATGAAATAATTGGCATTATCAAACCATACTTTTGGCGTGGTTGACTACTGGAAAATACCAAGGGAGTTTAGTATTAGAGGCGGCCCTTTTCTTCTGCTTCTTTTTCTTCAATCTCACGAGCTTTGTAAATGGCAGAAGCTACTAAACCTGCGGGTACCGTTACGACTCCAACACCAGCCATTAGAATAAACAAAGTGAACACGCGGCCGCCCAAGGTAATTGGGTATACATCTCCGTAACCCACAGTGGTAATAGTAACAACGGCCCACCAGAAACTGTGAAAAATAGATTGAAATTGCTCTGGCTGAGCTTCATGCTCGAAATAGTGAATGCCAGTAGCTGCCAAATAGGTGAGGATTCCTGTAACTAAAAAGAATAGCACCAATTCTTCTCGTATTATGGAAAAGGCAATTTGATAACGTTTTATGGCCTTGTTAAACCTAACGAGCTTAAATACCCTAAATACGCGTAAAAAGCGAAATGCTCTAACCAAACGTAAGTATGAAGCAAATATGAGATAGAATGGAAGAATGGCTATTAAATCGATTAGCCCAAAGAAGCTGAATATGTACTTAAATCTATTTTTTGCAGCGTATATACGCAATGCATATTCAATGGTGAAAACAAAAATAACAAGCACCTCAAAACTTGCTAAACCATATCGAAGAGACATAGGTAAATTAGGCAAGGTTTCAACGGCAAAACTAATGAGCAAGAGAATAATTAGACTCTGAATAGTGCAGTCAAACAAACGCCCAGCCCTTGTGTCTGATTCAAAAACGAGTTTATAAATGAGCTCTCTCATGGCAAATACTTCTATTTCAAGGATACTGCTAACAAAGTAAAACCATAACAACTCCAAAAAGAACGCACATTTGTCATGTTTTAGGTAGGGGAGCAAGTAGTAAACTCCTAAAATTTGCACGTAAAAAGTATCTTTAGCACAAATTTTATAATGCTATGAAAATCAAATTCTTATTGAGTGTACTTGCTTTGCTTACAAGTACTATTGCGTTTACACAAGAGGGACCTGTATCTTACAAAGAGCTGCAAGCGAAGTTCCCTGCTTCAACAAATGGCTTTGAACCGCAAGGTGAAAAAGACGGTTCTACCCTAAACATGAGTGGCATGAACTTCTCTACTGCAGAATGGACATATATCAAAGGTAGAGCTGAGTTAAGCGTAATGTTTTTTGACTACAAGGGTTCAAACATGATGTACCAACAGGTTCTTAGCATGTGGAATGCAGATTTGCATTACCAGAGTGATGATGAAGAAATTAAAGGCACCAAAATCAATGGTTTCCCTGCACTTATTTCAAACAATATGTCAGATCAAACGTGCAACATAACGGTAGGACTGCACGATCGCTACATCATTACGGTAGATTCTACCAATGCCTCTGTAGAAGAGGTGACAGGCTTTGTTAGAGCACTTCCATTTGAATCGTTCAAAAAGTAAATTAGTTCAACCGTTGGGTAAGGAGGCGCGCTAGTGCGTCTGTAGACTCAATATGAGTGACTTCACCTTCTTCAACCACATGCACGTCTCCATTTTCTTCGCTTACCACCAAGGCTAAGGCATCGGTTTGTTCCGTAAGACCAATTGCAGCTCGATGACGCATTCCAAATTTAGGATTTATGTTCTCACGCTGTGTTAAAGGTAGTTGACAACCAGCAGCTAATACCCGGGCGGTAGTGCATACCGTAGCTCCATCATGTAGCGGATTATTCTTGAAAAAAACAGACTCCAACAAAGCTTTAGAAAGGGTGGCATAGAGTTCTGTTCCCGTTTCTGTAATTGTTTGTAAATCGCTATCACGCTGAATAACGATTAAAGCTCCCGTTTTGGTTCTACTTAAGTTAAAAGCAGATAGCGAAATGTATTCAATGCCTTTGCGGTTTTGTTCTTCATCTGGCTTAAACAGGTTAAAACTCCATTGCTTCTCACGCATGAAATCTTGCCAAAGTTTGTTAGTGCCCAGTCTTACCAAAAAGGTGCGAATCTCTGGCTGAAAGATGATGATTACCGCAATAACCCCAATTCCCAAGAATTGACCCAAAATGCTGGAAATAAGCTCCATCTGTAGCGCAACGGTTATGCGCCAAACAATAAGTAAAGTAAGAATGCCCAAAAAAATACGGATAGCGGCAGTGCCTTTTACCAGATGATACAGCTGGTAGAGTAATGCGGCCACAATGAGAATATCTAAAATATCTAACCAACGAAGCGAAATGAACAGCAGTGTACTCATGATTGTATGTAGGCTTGGTGAATTTTAATAGATTCTACAGCTTCTTTTACATCATGTACACGCAACAGGTGAGCTCCGTTGGTTAATGCTAACATATTTACAGCCGTAGTACCATTTAGGGCGGTTTCTGGTGTGGTTCCTAAAACTTCATTAATCATGCGCTTACGCGATAATCCCGCCAATAGCGGTGCATCAAACACACGGAATAATTTCAAATCACGCAGTAAGGTATAATTGTGCTCCTTAGTTTTACCAAAACCAAATCCTGGGTCTATAAGTACATCGGCTATGCCAAGCAGTCGCAGCTGATCAAGTGTTTTACTTAATTCATAAATCACTTCTTGGGTTACGTTTTTGTAAGAAGGATACTCTTGCATGGTATCTGGAGTGCCTTGCATGTGCATGAGCACGTAAGGTACGCCTAATTGTGCAACTGTTTTGTGTAGTTCAGGATCTAACTTTCCTGCGCTTACATCATTCACCATACATGCACCAGCAGCTACCGCCTCTTGTGCTACCTTAGCACGGTAGGTATCTACAGAAAGGTAAGCCTGTGGAAACCGTTTGCTTATTTCCTCAAGTGCTGGCAATACCCTTTTCCGTTCCTGGTCTTGGGTAGGCTGGGTACTTCCTGGTCTGGTGCTGGCACCTCCAATGTCTAGCATCCATGCACCTTCTTCAAGCATCTTCTCAGCATGCTTCAATACGTTGTTGAGATGCTTGCCTCCATCGTAAAACGAATCTGGTGTAACGTTGAGAATGCCCATTACTTTGGGAGAATCAATAGTAACCAAATCGCCCTTTAGATTGAGCGTGAACTCGCTCTTAAAAAATGTATCTTTCGCCCCGTTCAACAACTGAATTTTTATTGGAGTTTATGAGTGATACCGTGGAAGAATACAACCGTATCGTGGCCAAATGTAAAGATATTTTCACCAAGAAAACCGCGGATTATGGCACAGCTTGGCGGGTAATGCGCGTACCTGGAATAACCGATCAGATTTATATAAAAGCCAAGCGCATCAAAACCTTGGAGCAAACAGGAGAAAGTAAGGTGGGAGAGGGCATTATTCCTGAGTATATGGCCATGATCAATTACTGCTTGATGGGACTTATTCAGTTAGAGCGCGGTTTTGCAGATGATGCAGATATGCCAGCTAAGGAAGCTGTTGAGTTGTACACCAAGCATTTTGAAGAAACTCGTGATCTCATGCTAAAAAAGAACCACGATTATGGTGAGGCGTGGCGCGAAATGCGCGTGGAGTCGTTCACAGATTTAATTCTCATGAAATTACTGCGTATCAAGCAAATTGAAGATAATGGAGGCAAGACCCAGGTAAGTGAGGGTATAGATGCCAATTACCATGACATCATCAATTACTCAGTGTTTGCTTTAATACAATCTGGTGAAGCCAATTGAGTTAAACTTCCGTTAAGCACAACCGAATACGTACCCAACGGTTAATTTAGCACAACCAAAATCAATCAAGAAATTATGTTCAAGAAATATACTATGCTGGTGTCTCGTGTTTTCGTAGGTGCCTTGTTTATTGTTTCCGGACTTATTAAAGCCAATGATGCGCTTGGCTTTTCATACAAACTAGAAGAGTATGTAGCCCCAGATGTGCTTAACTGGTTTATTTTTCAAGGTGTTGAATTGGAATTGGCGGCTTTGGTTTGTATTGCAGAAATTCTGCTTGGTGTAGCCGTACTAGCAGGAGAGAAGTTTAAACTGGCCACATGGTCGCTCCTGTTAATGATTGTATTCTTTGCCTTTTTAACAGGATATACAGCCATTGGAAACTGGTTTTTTGAAAACCACACCGCTGGTTTAACAGAAACAGCAGAAAGTGCATTTGGCTTTGAGGCTAGAGATATTCATTACTTTAAAGACTGCGGTTGCTTTGGAGATGCCATTCAACTTACACCCATGCAGTCTTTTTTAAAAGACGTGGTGCTATTGGCCTTTATCATCGTACTATTCATATGGAAAGATGGGGTACAGGGCAATACAGAAAGAGAAGATTATGTCTA
Organism: Salibacteraceae bacterium; assembly: GCA_965662345.1. Taxonomy (GTDB): domain Bacteria; phylum Bacteroidota; class Bacteroidia; order Flavobacteriales_G; family Salibacteraceae; genus UBA6049. Next base: position 85,828 of record CBFIHE010000008.1, on the reverse strand, counting down.
TTACGGTAGTGCTTTGGGTTTAATCGGGCTCTTTTCACTTGGTGTTCTAGGCTGGGCTTTTCCTATCGTTTTCAGTTTCGTAACCTTTGGAGTAATGGTGGCCATTCGCAGAATAATGCAAAGCGATGCTAAAGGTTGGGTAATGGCTGGTGCTGCTACTCTAATCTCTGGTTTTTTCACGTACTACACATATGCACATCTTCCAATCAAAGATTTTAGACCCTATGCAATTGGTAAAAACATAGCAGATGGTATGGAGATTCCAGAGGGAAAAGAACCTCCTCAATACATGGTTATTTACACCATGGAGAGTCAATCTACAGGTGAGACCCAAGAGGTAAGCTCTATAGATTACTTGCAGAAAGAGGTATGGAAAAACAAAGATTTGAAGATTGTAAACACCTCAGATCAAATCTTGTACAAAGACGGCTATGTGCCGCCCATCCATGATTTTGTGTTAGAAGACCTTAACTCTGGAGAAGACCGCACCTATGAAATCTTAAATTACGATCGTGTTGTGCTATGGGTGGCGTATGATATTAGCAAAACAGATATTGACGCCCAAAAGCAAGTTAGCGAATTGAGCAAGCAATTGGAGGAGTCTGGAGTTCCTGTTTTTGGTTTAACAGGCGGACTTTATGATCAGGTAGAAGACTTTAGGCATGCGAATGATAATGCGTTTCCGTACATGTCTTGCGATGCTACAACGCTTAAAACAGTTGTTCGCAGCAATCCAGGTTTGGTATTGTTGAAAAAGGGCACGGTTATCGGTAAATGGCATCATAATGATATTCCTACTTTTGAGCATATCAATGCTCAATGGTAGAAAAATGAGAAAAAACATAGTTGCTGGAAACCACAAAATGAACTTGACTTACCAAGAAGCTACGGCTTTGGTAAGCGAACTAAAAGAAGCAAATGCAGGCGGAAGCGATACAGAAGTATTCGTTATTCCGCCTTTTCCATATATAACGGGAATTGCAGACCAATTGACCAATACAGGAATTGGTTTGGGCGCTCAAAATTGTAGTATACATAAGTCTGGAGCGTACACGGGTGAAGTAGCCTCTACGATGTTAAAATCGGCAGGAGCCGATATGGTGTTGGTTGGGCACTCAGAACGAAGAGAATATTTCAGTGAGAGCAACCAGCAATTGGCAGAGAAAATTAACCGTGCTCTAGAAGCCGATTTGATACCTGTCTATTGTATTGGTGAATCGTTAGAAGAGCGTAAAGAAGACCGCTTTAAAGCCGTGTTAGAAACTCAGTTGGTGCAAGCTTTGTTCCACTTACCAGAGGCTGATATGCGTAAAGTGGTTATTGCTTATGAGCCCGTTTGGGCAATTGGCACAGGAGAAACAGCCTCTCCAGAACAAGCGCAAGAGGTACATGCTTTTATTCGCAACATTTTAGCAGACCAATATGGTGATGAAATTGCTGAGGAAATAAGCATTCTGTATGGAGGAAGTGTAAAGCCAAATAATGCTCAAGAGTTGTTTGCTATGAAAGACATAGATGGTGGACTAATTGGTGGAGCTTCGCTTAAAGCTGTAGATTTCATGGCTATTTGCAACGCATTTTAGATGGAGTATACAGAAGTTACGTTTCAGGTTCACCCGCAAGAACCGTGGACAGATTTGTTAGCAGATGCCCTAGGTGGCATTGGTTTTGAAAGCTTCATGCAACAAGAAGATTTCTTTTTGGCCTACATCCAAAAGAAAGACTTTGATGAAAATGCACTCAAAAATGTGTGGGTTTTGCATGAAAAAGGCGTTCAAGTATTGTATAAGCTTGACACCGTTCCCAATGAAAATTGGAATAAGAAGTGGGAAGATAATTTCCATCCAGTAAATGTTGACGACCGTTGCATGATTCGCGCTACTTTTCATGAGAGCGTTCCAGTAGAATACGAAATAGTCATAGATCCAAAAATGGCTTTTGGAACAGGACACCATGACTCTACATTCTTAATGGTTCGTTCCATGATGGAGGTTGATTTTAGCAACAAGCGAGTGTTAGATATGGGCTCTGGAACTGGTGTGCTTGCTATTTTGGCTAAAATGCGCCATGCTGGATACACCAAAGCTGTAGACAACAATGATTGGGCGTACGAAAGCACAGTAGAGAACGTTAAATTTAACGGCTATCCAGAAATAGAAGTCGTCTTAGGTGATATAGATTCAGTTCTTGATGATTCTTATGATGTGGTTTTGGCCAATATCAACAGAAACATTGTAATTGACCAAATGCCTGTTTATGCCAAAATACTTCCTAAAAACGGACTCCTATTGACTAGCGGTTTCTTTGAGCACGATGCCTCGCTCATTAAAGATGCCGCCCGTGAACAAGGCTTTTCCTTGTTACAAGAGAACTATCAAAACGATTGGGCGCAGCTCGTCTTTGAAAAAATTAAATAGTATGAATATCAAACTACCGGTAATTATTACCGTAAGTTTTTGTTTAAGTGTAATTACTGCATTCTCTCAGTCGTACCCGGTTGAGCCTGAGAAGTTCTTCAAGACCTTGGAGAAGAATTTGAATACAGCGAATAGAAGCAGGGCAGAAGAGTTGATCAAAGCCTTTGAGCCTATCTTTTTAGAGCAGCTTTCTGGTGGGGAGCAAGAGCAAATTATGCTTACTGTAAATAAGTTTGATGAGATTCGGTTCAGGATCTATCCAGATATGGCAGATTACCTTTGGAGCGTTGTTTACCTGTACAAAAATAATCACGGATCCCAGCGTGTGCAGCGCTTTCATGAATACATAGATAAACTAGATGACGATGTACGCAGAAAGAAGCCATTATTAAGTTACTTGGAGTTTAGCAGAACGTTGTTCAACAACACCACCTTGTATGAAACACAAACCAAATCTGTGAGTTGGAGAGCCCATACCACCAACTTTACTTTAGATTTTGAAAAAGAGCCTGTTGTCCACTTCAAGAACATCCGCTTGGCGTGTTACTCCAAAGGTGATAGCTTAACCATATACAATACATCTGGTACGTATTACTCAGACTCTAAGCGCTTTGTAGGTGAAGGTGGTAAGTCACTTTGGAACCAATCTGGTTTTAAGCCAGAAGATGTGTATGCAGAGATACAGGGAGGTTATGAGATTAATATTCGCAAACCAGAATATGTAGCGGAAAAAGCGGTTTTTATGAACAAGAAGTACTTCACTGAACCTGTTTTGGGTAGGCTTGAAGACAAGGTTTTGGCCATTGCGTCTGAAGACCGCAGAAGCTACCCAAGGTTCAAGTCTTCTAACTCCCGTATTCCCATTAGAAACATAATTGAAGGCGTAGACTATGATGGTGGTTTTGCTCAGCACGGACCAAAATTCCTAGGTGCGGGAAACAATGATGAGCCTGCTCGAGTAATTATAAACAGAGAAGGAAAGCCACAAATGGTTGCTACGGCTAATCGTTTTACCATTCGTATGGCCGACCCCGTAGAAGAGTCTGACGACAAAAAGAAAAGACGAAAGAAGGATGAAGTAAGACAGGCAGACCGTAACCGCATTACCTCTGGAAATGCACGAGTTGTTATTCTAGCTGGGCAAGATTCTATTATACATCCTGGAATAAAGTTTACGCTTTTTACAGATGAAAGACAGGTGAACCTAATACGCGGTGAAGATGATCTATCCGCATCGCCATACTACAATGATTTTCACAAGGTTGAAATGCAGTTTGAGCTTCTAGATTGGAAGATAGACGAGCCAATAATGCGCTTTACCTCGCTCATTACCACCCAAGACAAAAGAGCACTTTTTACCTCAGATAAGTTCTTCAAAGAGATTCTTTTCGATCGTTTAATGGGGGCTGGTTCAAAGCATCCTTTATCTTACATAAAGCTTTGTGTAGACAAAAACTTTAGCAGTACGCTCACGGTAAATCAAATGTGTGATTGTTTGCAATTGCCTCCTTCTCAAATAGTTCCCATGATGTATCGCTATCAAATAATGGGATATGTTGAGTTAGATGAAGAGCAACAACTTATTACTGTAAAAGATAAGGTTAAGCACCAAGTAATGAGTAGGTCCAAAAGGAGTGATTACGATGTGTTACGCATTATGTCAGACGTATCAGGGAATACCATTCCCAATGCCAAAATGAACCTATTGAATTACGACTTAACAATAGACGGTGTGAGTAGAATCATTTTGAGTGATTCTCACAACGTGCAGATTTTTCCTAATGGTGGGAGAATTGTGATGAAGAAGAATCGCGATTTCGACTTCTCAGGTATGGTAGCAGCAGGAAGGTCTGAGTTTTTTGGTAGTGAGTTTGAATTTAAGTACAATGACTTTATTGTTGATATGCCTATCGTAGACTCGTTGCAGCTTTGGGCGCAAACAAACCAAAAAGACAAGAACGGGAATAGGTTAGAAGCTCGTGTACAAACGATAATTGAAGATTTACAGGGAGAACTTAAGATTGATCGTGCTAATAATAAATCAGGACTTAAATCAATCAACAAGTATCCAGAGTTTATTAGCGAGAAGGAGTCTTACGCCTATTACGATCACAGCTTTGTGCATGATAAAGTGTACGACAGAGACAAGTTCTACTTTCAACTAGAGCCATTTACATTTGATAGTCTTGATAATTTTGGGAATGAAGATATCCAATTAAAAGGAACATTCGCTTCTGCAGGGATCTTCCCAGATATTGAAGAAACTCTAGTCCTTCAGGCAGATTATTCATTGGGCTTTACAATGGAAGCACCAGCTGGAGGATATCCTGTTTATGGCGGAAAAGGGAATTTTGATCAAACAATAGATCTGTCTAACAAAGGTCTGCGAGGAGACGGGCCACTTGAATACATTGAAGCTACTGCGGTTTCTAATAATTTTATCTTTTTCCCAGATTCAGTGAATGGTATTACTCAAGCTGCTGAACTAGAAGGTCAATTTGGTGGTGCGGTGGAGTATCCAGAACTAACGGTAGACACTTCATTTGTACACTGGAGACCTTATAAAGACTACATGGATATCAGTTCTGTACAAGGTGCAAGTCCGCTAGAAATGTATAACGGAACGTCAACACATACTGGAACCGTAAGGTACAGTCCAACAGGACTGGTAGGTTGGGGTGAAAATCACTTTGAAGGCGCTAACCTGTACTCAGATTTAATGGTATTTAAGTTTACACAACTCTTGGCAGATACCTGTGATTTTGAAATACCAAACGACCTCTTGGGCGATGTGAACTTCTCCTCAGAAAATCTTAATGCCGATGTGAATTTCCAAACCAGAGAAGCCAAATTCGTGTCAAATACAGGTAAATCTTTTACAGATTTTGGAGCGGTTAAATACAATGCGTTCTTAGATCGATTTACTTGGAAAATGGATTCAGAAGAAATTGAATACTCAGCAGAAGGAGAACCTATTAACAAAGGAGCAGAATCAGTACAAGTAGAAGGAGCAGAGTTTATTTCTGTTCACCCCAAGCAAGATTCACTACGGTGGTTTGCTAAAGGTGCACTATACAATTATAAGGAGTCGGTTATTAATGCGAGGGGAATTGATTTTATAGAAGTAGCTGATGCTAGCATTATTCCTGGAGACGGAAAAGCTACGGTTAGAACAGATGCGGTAATGGATCCCCTAGACTCTGCTAAAGTAGTAGCAAATAGAAGAACCAAACACCACACCATTTATGAGGCTACTGTAAACGTGAAAACAAGGTGGAACTACCGTGCAACAGGGAAGTACGATTATTTAGATGAGAATAAGCGTAAACAAGTCATTTATTTTGATCAGGTAGCAGTTGACTCTAGTAGACAATCTTTTGCCACTGGTATTATTGCAGATGAGGCCAATTTTACCTTGAGCCCAGCATTCTTCTACAAAGGAGATGTTCGATTGGAAGCCAATGAGAAACCACTGATTTTCTCGGGTTATGGCAAACTCAATCATACGTGCTCAGAATTACCTGTACAGTGGTTTGGATTCAATAGTAGTATTGATCCTGAAGACATCAATATTCGCATAACGTCAGATGCCAAGAATGAATCAGGAACGTTACTTCAAGCCAGTGCCATGATTCCAGTAGATAGTACCATGTACGGTAGTTTTCTGGCATCAGCGCAGTCTGCTTCAGACATTCCTGTAGGAAGAACAGAAGGATACTTAATGTATGATAAAACTGCAAAGGAGTATCGCTTAGCCTCACTAGAGAAATTAGCTGAGACCTCTATTCCTGGTAATTACGTTTCTATGAACAAAGAGACATGTAGATTACATGGTAAGGGTCAATTTACAGTAACTGGAGATATTCCGCATATGAAATTCAACCCAGTGGGCACCTATGATTTCAACTCCGTTCAACAAGATTTCAATACCGATTTCATTACGAAGTGGGAGTTTTTATTTGATGATGGACTTTGGGATATCATCACTAAAGAAATTCAGGCAATGGAAGAGAAGAAGCCTGTAGATGTTGAGCGCCCTACCTATGCATTAGGACTACGTGAATTATTGGGTAGAGAAGAAGCAGATGAAATCTTGGCTAGAATGGGCTTGGGTAAAGCTGTTAGACTACCCGATGAGCTGAAAGGAAAAGATTACAATGCGCTTGTTTTTAGCGATTTAGCATTAACCTATGAGAAGTCAGAAGGAGTATACCGTTCTAAAGGAGAAATGGGGATTGGTAATATTGGTAAGGAATTGTTGAATATTTATGTAGAAGGTGGCTTAGAGCTAGAAAACAAACGAACAGGAACTGATATTTTCTTGTACCTGAATTTGGAGAAGAATTACTACATTTTTAAATACAGAGCAAGTAGTGGTATTATGCTGGTATACAGCTCAAGTACAGAGTTTATGGAGGCCTTGCAAGACGTTAAAAATGACAACCGTAGAATCAAGGCCAGCAAAACGAATAGACAGTTTTTCTACCAAGCTGGATCCAAGCGTTTAAGAAGTGAAGCTCTTACTAAATTCTCAGATGAATAATAAATAGTTAATTTGCAGCAAACCTTATCGCAATCCTTATGCCTCAATTTGTACAAGGGTTACTTGTTATTGTAGCGTATTTATTTGGCTCCATACCATCAGCTGTTTGGCTGGGTAGGGCGTTCCACAAAGTTGATGTTCGCGACCACGGCAGTGGTAATGCCGGAGCAACAAATACGTTTCGGACGTTGGGTTGGAAAACAGGTGTGCCCGTTCTTCTACTAGACGTACTCAAGGGCTATGGAGCTGTTCAACTAGCATCATTCGTTACGCGATTAGAGCCTGGTTCAGATCCGTTTATAAACTTCCAACTACTTCTTGGCATTTCTGCACTAGTAGGCCATATCTTTCCACTTTTTGCGCAATTTAGAGGGGGTAAGGGCATCGCAACGTTATTAGGTTTCATGCTTGGAGTAGAACCTATGTCTTCCTTGGTTTGCCTAGGCATTTTCATTCTAGTCTTAATTGCTACACGTATTGTGTCTGTTTCGAGTATGAGTTCTGCATTGGCATTTCCATTTATTACTGTATTTGTTTTTAAAAACGACACACCTGCACTTATGGTCTTTAGTGCGCTTATTGCCATTACGGTAATTGTTACACACAGAGCCAATATCAAACGCCTACTGAAGAAAGAAGAATCAAAAGTATCGCTTAAGCGAAAAAAAGAACAACCACAGCCTACAGGAGAAACATAATTACATGGCAAGAGTCATCCTAATCGTTGTCGCAACCGTATTGGGGGTGTTTGCGACACCAACGCTACAAGGCCAAGATAAGGCCAATAAAGAAACCATTAAACAGGCTGAAGAGCTGTTTGAACAGGGTAAGTTTGCTGAAGCAAAAAAGCTTTACAATCAGCTTGTAACGTATTACCCCAAAGATGCAGGGTATAATTACAAGTTGGGAGCATGCATGCTTTTTACAGAGAGTGATAAACAGGCTGGCATGAAGTATTTGGAGTATGCGGCAACTCAACCCGATGTAGAGCCAGAAGCCTACTACTACTTAGGTAAAGGGTATCATTACAACTACAAATTCAACGAAGCTGCAATCTATTATTCACGGTTCAAGGCAAAGGCGAGCTCCAAAGACTTGAAACGTATTCGAGTAGACCAAGATTTAAGAGCAGCTAACAATGGGTTTAAAGTGCTCAAAAATGTTTCTGAACCACGTGTGTTTGAGCGTAAAACACTCTCTAATAGTGAGTTTTATATGTCTTATAGAGTGCCAGATGGTGTGAAACTTCTCAGGCTTCCTTCGTTTTTGCAAAGCGATGAGGATGAGTCTATGGAGTATAGTCCTGTTACGGCCATTCAAAAGGGTTCAGACACTATTATCGTTGCTGGTTTCTCGAAATCTAAGGATCAAACAGATCTTTTCCGTGTTATTACAGATGAAGAAGGTAATGGAACGAATCGCTTGCCGATAACAGAATTGAACTCAGAGTTTGATGAAGGGTATCCGTATTTCGACAAAAAGCAGAACATACTCTACTTTAGCTCAAAGGGGTACAACTCCATGGGAGGTTTTGATCTGTTTAGAGCCAAGTATGATGAGGCATCTGGAACTTTTGGCGCGCCAGAAAATATGGATTATGCGTACAATACTCCTGATGATGATTTCTTATACATCCCCACTGGAGATGGAAAAGCATATTTTTCTAGCTCTCGGAATAATGATGCGGGTTTTGTTACCGTATTCTTGGTTGATACGGCAAATAGAGGGCTATCTCAAGCATTGCTTGTAGGTAATTTTTCAGCAGAAGGCAGCAAAGTAGCTACAATCACGATTGAAGACAGCGAAACAGGTCAAAAGCTACCAGCTTTTGATACCAGAGCTAAAGATGGTTTTTACATGTCTAGAGTGAAGTCTAGTCATCGCTATCGCTTTTTGGTAGAGCCAGAGAATAGTGATGTTGTGCATGCAGGAGTCGTAGAGATTCCTGAAGTGAATACCTTAAATCCACTTAAACAAGAAATGTACATAGTGGCAGATGGAGACCGCAAGAAGTTGGTCATAAAAAACTTATTTGATGAAAAGCCAGATGCTAAAGACCAAGAGCTTATTTCTGAATTTTTAGCGGAATTAGGGAAGCTAGATTCACAAGCAGAGGAAGTTGAAAAGAATATTGCTTTATTTAATGAAGAGATTATCGCTGATTTAGATGAGCAATCTGTTCTGTTATCTGCAAATGCCAGAGATTTAGTAGGCTATACAGATGCAGCTTATTCAGTAGCTCAACAAAAAAGCGAAGTAGCTCGTCAAGACATTGCTACAGCAGACCGCTTAGAGGAGTTATTACCAGAAAAAGGTTCACCAGATTATTCTGAAAAGGTAGAGGAAGTAAATCGACTCAAAGAAGAAGCAGTTACTCACGCTATTGAAGCAGCATCGGCTTTGGCTTATGCCAATACGTTGGAAGAGCTAGGGAATGAAAGACAACAGCAAAACCAACAAACTATAGACGCGAAAAAAGAGGTAGAAAAAGAGTTAGCTGCTGGTAATCGCAACGGAGTTGTACAAGCCTATTTAAAACTGAATGATGAAGTAAGCGTAAACAAAAAGCCCGTTGAAACTCAGGCAGAAGAGGCGCTAACAGCAAAAGCCAATAAGGCTAAACGAGAGGCTTCAGCGGCAAAGCAACGTTACGAAGATCTATATGATGAAGAAGAACGCCTAAAGAAAAGCATCGCCTTTACGCTGGGTCAGGCAGACCAAGCGAAAAAAGCGAAAATGAAAAAGCAGCTTGAAAATGACTTGGCGAACATGCGTGCAGATTTGCAAGAGGTTAGTACAAAAGTGACTACGCAATATGGCAATTACAAAAAGAAAGAGGCAATTGCAGAAGCCCTATCTGGAAGAGCCTCTATCATAAGTCAGGAAGTATTAGCCGCACATGAGTCGGGTGCAAGCCTATCTGATTCAGATAGAAAAGCCATTGCATCTGGTGCTAATGAGGTTTACACAGAAAGTGTTCGTTATGCAGATCGTGATACCTACAATTTTGCTGAGGAACCCGTATTGGCTTCTAACGATACAGAAACCGAATCACCTGCTGAAGAGGTTTCTGAATCAGATGTCAATACAGATTTGATTCAGGAGGAACCAGAAGTGCTAACTACTACCACATACAATACAGCTGAATCACCTTACACCGACTATTATGAAGATAAAGAAGAATCGGTAAAAGGTATTGAAGACCCTTACTTGCGCGCGATGAATGAAGAAGCACTTTACACGGCAAAAGCCGATGCGATTAGTGCAGAAATTGATTTTCTAATCCTACAAGAACCATCAGATGAATTTGATGCGCGTATGGATGAGCTTCGCGAGGAGCGTAACCAAGTGAATGCAAAAGTTGCGGCAGCAGAAGAAATCCTGGCAAATAGCACCCCAAATAGTACTCAATTTCAACCTACGGAAGGGCAGATGTCTTACCCAAGTATCCAAGATCTTGAAGATCAATACTACTTTGAGTTTGATGATGCATCAGCCACTGCAGATGTAGATGAGCGCATGGCTAAGACCAATGCCATCAATGAACGTTACTTAGCAGATTTAGAAGCTACCCGGATTGGCTTAGAATCAGCCGTAGAAGAGCTAGATCCAAATGGGGAAGATTACAGAGAGTTGGGTCAAGAAGTAGAAGCCATTAAGGTATTGGAGAAAAAGAAGCGCGATCATATTGAGTTCAATACAACTGTAATTAATGGTGTATCGCCTACTACATTTGCATTCACGAATGCAGCAGATGCATTCTTAGCCAATAATGTAGAAGCCACTGCAACTGAAACTACTCCTTCAGCAAATACAGAAGAGTCAAGTGCTGAAGAAAGAATTGATGAAACTGAGTTTGTAGCAGAAGAAACTGTTGAAGAAGAGACTTTTGCTCAAGAAGAACAGCCTATTGAACAAACTACTGAGCCAGTAACTGCAGAAGTAGCACCAGAGGTTGATGAGAATGGAGTGCCAGCGGGTGGATTCAAATACTTTTCGAATGCAGAGGAAGTGAGAAAAGCCCCAGTCTATACAGGGAAATCACCTTACAATGCTACCTATGAAAGCAGAATTGATGAGGCAGGAAACAATCCGAATGAACTAACCGCTTCTCGGACTCAATTAGATGCGAATGAGGAATGGGTAGAGGAAATCAATAAGGAAATTGAATCACTTTCTTACTTAAGTGCGAATGCGAGTAATGAAAGCACGAAAGAGGTGTTAGAAGATAAAATTTCATCTCTTCGAACCTTGAAGTCTGAAAGGCAAGCAGAGGTAAATCGGCTGAATGCATTAGAAACTACATTAGTAGAATCTGGTTATGTGGCAGAAGAGCCAGAAGAAGTGGCATTGGCGGTGCCAGAAGAGGAGATCATTCAAGCAGAACCTCAAGATCCAGAAGTAGAAGAGGAGCCTGCAATAGCTGATACACCATTGCCTGTAACAGAAGCAGAGCCAGAAACAGTTGAGGATGAGGAACCTGAGCTAGTTGAGGATTTTGAAGAAGAATCAAGTGTTGAGCCTACTGAAGAGCTAGCAAGCTTAGAAGAACCAGAAGAATCCACTGAAGAGCCGCTTTCTTTTGAAGAAGATGGTATTGCTGCAGTAGCAGATGGTACAGAGAACGATATTGAAGAGAGCTTAACTCAGGCAGAAAATAATGCCGCTCTGGCTGAGCCAGTTACAGAAGAAGAATTAGTACAAGATGAGTTAGAAACGTTAGATACATATCTCGCGAGCTATGGTGAAGAAGCAGCTAGCGTTCAAGAAGACTTGAATGATACGGATGCCCAAATAGAGGAGTTGCAAAATCAATTGAATGCTGCTAAGAAGAAAAAAGAGAAAAAAGCACTTCAAAAAGAAATAGACTATTTAACGGAACGTAGGTTACAACAAGCAGAGGTGCTTGATGTAAAACGTAAAAAAGCAACATCGGTAGAAGATGCTAAACAAACGTTAATGGCTAACCCGCTTGCAGAAAGACCGTCTGCAGCTTTAATGGCACAAGCCGATAAGTTGAGCTATGACGCACAGATTCAGAAGCAAGAGATTCAAGATCAAGAAAATGAAATAGGAGCCATGCGCAAAAAGAAAAAGCGCAGGAAAGCTCTAGAAGCACTTGAACCACAAAAAGCAGAGGCAAATGCTAAACTTCTAGAGGCAGAACAAGCAATGGAGTTAGCAAAAGCGGTAGAAGAGGCAGAAGTGCTCACGCTCAAAACAACTACTGCATTTAGCAGAGAGATTATTGTTGAATTACCAGAAACAGATAGAACTCTTACAGAACAAGAGCAAGCTCAAATTAAGTCTACTCCAGAGTATACTGATTACAATGCCACCAAAGAATCGTTTGGCAAATCCATTCAAGAGGCAGATGTACTTTACAGTGAAGCTAGAAATCAAGAGCAGCAGGGGAGAAACTTACTAGCACAAGCTGATGCTTCATCGGGTGAACAATCAGACTCACTTCGTAGCGCTGGGAATGAAGAAATTCGCTTAGCGGTGAATAAGAGAAAAAGAGCTCGTGCCTTGGAACGCGAAGCGTATTATGCTATGAATATGGCAAACCAAGACTTGTTGGCTATTGAAGATGATGTGTTACGAACAGATGTTATAGCCTTATCACAAGGAGGGTATAGCCAGCTTCTGTACTCTGCTGATGGTGATATAGATGTTATTCCAGCTACATTGGCTTCTGATATATTCAAAAAAGAAGAAGCTAACTTAGCCTATTACTCAGACGAGAAACCAATCCCAGTTGATGTACAGCTTCCTCAAGGTGTTGTATATAAGGTTCAAGTAGGTGCATTTAGTAGAACAATTCCCAATGAAACCTTTAAAGGGTTTGCTCCGATTGTTGGAGAGAAAACAGCATCTGGATTAACGAGATATTCGGCAGGTTTATTCAAGCAGTACAATAACGCCAATAGTGCTAAAGACGAAATTCGAGCATTAGGATATTCAGATGCTTTTGTGGTGGCTTATAGAAATGGTGATCGTATTACCTTGGCAGAGGCTCGCGCCTTAGAGCAGGGCACAGTGCTAGAAGAAGTTCCTGCAGCAGTGGCCACCAACCAGCCAGATCAACCTCTACCTGTTCAAGATAGAGACGTTGTGGAGATTGCTTCGCCAGATGAGCTAGATGTTCAATCTGTTAACTCTAGAGCATCATTGTTCTACACAGTTCAAATTGGTGTTTACAGTAGCGAAGTTTCACCTTCTGCCTTGTTCAATATTTCACCTATCAACAGTGAAACCACAACGGGTGGACTCATTCGTTACTCAACAGGAGTGTTTAGCACTGTTGCAGCTGCTAATGCTGCAAGAGACAGAATACGAACAATTGGTATTCAAGATGCTTTTGTTACAGCTTACAGTAATGGAGAGCGTATAAGCGTAGAAGAGGCTAGAGCAACTGCCGCTAATGGAGTCGCGGTAGCCACCCCTCAGACACAGACAGTAGAAGAAACCGCTGTTCAAGAAACTACACCAGAAACCAATATTGTAACACCTCAAGAAGCAACAGAAGTACCTACATCGGCTTTGCCACCTTCAACAGCTGAGTCTGAGAATGCATATCGGGTAAAAGTAGGTCCATACCCAGGTCTGGTACCAGTGAATGAGGCTGGGGTTATATTGGGCATGAATAGCGTAGGAATTAATATTGATCGCACAGAAGCTGGAACTGTATATTTCATTGGGAATTATGCAACAGAAGCAGAAGCTCAAGCGTTATTGCAAGTAGTGAAAAGCAAAGGAATCAATGATTCAGAAGTGGTTAAATTTGAAAATGGTACCCTAATTGAGTAAGGTGTTTTTCATACAACAGAAGAATCATTACTGGGCGGGAGATACAGAAACTGCTCCTGAGATTGATACAGAATCTGATGTGCTAACAGAGGAGAGTGCAGAAAGGTCTTTGATACTCTTCAACGATGATGTGAATACATTTGATTGGGTTATTGAGTGTTTGATAGAAATTTGCGAGCACGAGGTTGAGCAGGCAGAGCAATGCACTTACATCATACACTACAAGGGTAAATGCGATGTGAAGCATGGAAGCTTTGAAGATTTGGAGCCAAGGTTGAAAGAACTCCACAGAAGAGGATTGTCTGCAGAAATCCATTAACCATGAAAAAATACAGAGCACTACTTTTTGTATTTCTAACCGTAGCATGTACAACCGTGCCCATTACGGGTAGAAAACAGGTTAACTTGATGAGCGAATCTAACCTCATGCAAATGAGTCTTAGTAGTTATCAAGAGGTGTTAGGAACATCTAATGTACTTGGCAACTATGATGACCAAGCACGTAGGGTTAAAGAAATAGGAGATCGCATTGCGAAGGCATGTGAAGCATTTCTAGAGAGCCAAGGTCAAAGCGACCGCATACAGGGGTTCAATTGGGAGTTTAATGTAATTGATGAGCCTACGGTCAATGCTTGGTGTATGCCTGGTGGAAAAGTTGTGTTTTACACGGGCATTCTACCTATTTGTCAAGATGATGATGGTATTGCTACGGTTATGGGGCATGAAATTGCGCATGCTGTTGCTCGGCATGGAAACGAACGAATGAGCCAGCAAATGATGGTAGCACTAGGTGGAATGTCTCTTGCGGTTGCTACTAGCCAGAAACCTCAGCTAACGCAAGACCTGTATTTGTTGAGCTACGGTTTGGGAAGTACATTGGGAACATTGGCTTTTTCAAGAGCTCATGAGTCTGAAGCCGATAAAATGGGACTAGTGTTTATGGAATACGCTGGATACAATAGTGAAAAAGCAATTGACTTTTGGCAGCGAATGAGTCAAGGTGGGGGAGGAAAGCCACCAGAAATGTTGAGCACACACCCGAGTGATGAAAGACGCATTGCCGATATTCGTGCTTTTATTCCTGCTGCCAAAGGATATGCCGCAAATAAAAATAGATGACAACAGCATTGGTATTAATAGGTTTGGGACTCTTTCTCATGTTAATCGAGGTGTTTATTATACCTGGAGTAGGTATAGCAGGCATTGCAGGCATAATATCTACCATAATAGGGTTGGTACTTGCCTTTAATGCAGATGTAACGCAGGGTTGGTTTGTGCTGGCAGGAACAGTGTTGTTCTCTGGCTTTTTACTTTGGAAATCATTAAAAAGTGATACCTGGGATAGGTTTGCCTTGCACGAATCGGTATTGTCTACAAACAGAGATGTTGCACCAAAGGTAAATGTGAACGAAGAAGGAACCACCGTTACGCGTCTCAATCCTATAGGAAAAGCCCGTTTTTCATCGGGTGTTTATGAAGTCACCGCACAAAATGAGCTTATAGATGAACAGGTTCTCATACGAGTGGTATCTTTATCCGGTAATAAAATTATAGTTCAAACAACAACTTATGCAGAATCTACTTAATCTCATCTTTTTACAAATTTCAGGAATAGGCTTTGGCGTAACCATTGGTATGATCATAGGAGCCCTTATACTGCTGTGGGTATTCTTTTATTTCGTACCCGTAGGTTTATGGTTTCAAGCCATTATTACGAATGTTAGAATTTCACTTATTCAGCTCATTTTCATGCGCTGGAGAAAAGTTCCTCCAGGAATGATTGTTCGTGCAATGATTGAAGCATCAAAAGCAGGACTGAAAATAGATCCAAATGCTTTAGAAGCTCACTATTTAGCTGGTGGACGGGTAGAACAAGTGGTTCATGCATTGGTATCAGCAAGTAAGGCTAACATTGAGCTTCCATTTACTATGGCTACTGCAATTGATCTTGCTGGTAGAGATGTATTTGAGGCCGTTCAAATGTCTGTAAACCCAAAGGTGATTGAAACACCTCCAGTTGCAGCCGTTGCGAAAGATGGAATTCAGCTAATTGCAAAGGCGCGGGTAACAGTAAGAGCAAGTATTAAACAACTTGTTGGTGGTGCTGGAGAAGATACAGTTTTGGCTAGAGTAGGTGAAGGCGTTGTATCGTCCATCGGTTCTGCAGATTCACATAAAGCAGTTCTTGAAAATCCAGATATTATTTCCAAAACAGTATTGAAAAAGGGTCTTGATTCAGGTACCGCTTTCGAAATACTTTCTATAGATATTGCCGATATAGACATAGGTAAGAACATTGGTGCAGAGCTTCAAACAGACCAGGCAGAAGCAGATAAGAATATAGCACAAGCCAAAGCAGAAGAGCGCAGAGCGATGGCTGTTGCATTGGAGCAAGAAATGAAAGCTAAAGCACAAGAGGCTAGAGCTAAGGTAATTGAAGCTGAAGCAGAGGTTCCACTTGCAATGGCAGAAGCTTTTAGAACGGGGAATCTTGGAATAATGGATTACTACAAAATGAAAAACATTGAGGCAGATACAGACATGCGTTCTAGCATCGCTAAACCTCAAGGGGGTAAAGACTCAAAGAAAGATAAAGACAAGATATAATTGAGGGTTTACTTCAACGATAGCTCAATAAGGGCAGTTTTTATAGCTGCCCTTTTTTATTCCCTAATGCTTGGGTTTCATTTGCCAGGAAATATCCTTTCTTGGGATATTTTTGGATATTACCTCTACCTGCCCTTCTCTTTTATTTACGGTGATTTAGCACTTTCGAACCTGTCTTCCGTTGAGGAAGTCCTGGCTGTATACCAGAATACAGATACGCTATATCAATTGGTTCCTTATGAAGACAATAATCTGATTAAGTACCCTATTGGATGGGCTTTGCTCAATCTACCTTTTTTCATAGTAGGCCACCTTATTGCACTGTTTTCTCCTTATCCCGCAGATGGCTTCTCAGCGCCCTATCAATTAAGTATTCTAGTTGGTAGCTTAGTATACTTAATTCTTGGGTTCATTGGACTTAGAAGGCTGCTGCTACAATGGTTTACGCCAAAAGTAACAGCAATAACACTATTGGTAGTCGCTCTAGCTACCAACTTGTTGCATCAAGCCGTTCAAGCCCCAGGAATGGTTCATGTTTATTTATTCGCCTTATATGCATGGGTTGGTTTGCTCGTTTACCGAGATAGAGAACTTGGTAGGCCGAGTTTACTGTTAGGTGTGCTTACAGGAGTCTTAGTGATTACTAGAAATTCCGAGATTGTTTTTGCTATATTCCTGATACTCGTTTTTGGTTTTCGAAAAAAGCGTGACTTAACTTGGTTTAAAGGAGTATACCAGCATTGGAATAAGTTTCTGCTAGGAGCTTTAATTGGAGTTATTCCGCAAATGATCTATTGGATGTATGTTACAGGATTGCCATTGGTTTACAGCTATCAAAATCCGGGTGAGGGGTTCGATTTATTGAGTCCGCATACTTGGAACTTTCTTTTTAGCTTCAGAAAAGGTTGGCTCATTTACACCCCTGTCATGCTTTTTGCGCTGTTTGGTCTCAAACACTTTCGAAAGATAGATAGGCAATGGCATCTCGCATTCTTATGGATGTTGTTGTTCACTGTTTATTTGTTGAGTTCTTGGACAACTTGGTGGTATGCCGCCAGTTTTGGTCAGCGAAGCATGGTTCAATATTATGCTTTCTTAGCTATACCTATGGCTGTGTATATTGCCAATGCACTCAAGAATAAAAAGGTGTACGTATTTGTGATTTTTGCGGCATTAACGATTTGGAACCTGTTCCAAACCTACCAATACAGTAAAGGGGTTATTCATCCTACCAGAATGACTGCAGCTGCCTATTGGGCGCATTTAGTTAGAACAGAACCGCTTAACGAAGAAGGTGAGAAGTTGTTGTTGGTTAATCGTTCTTCGAATGAATTCGACATGATTCCTGAAAATCCGATATACCGAAACTCCTATGTCCAGTCTTTTGAATCTGACTCTGCCATAAAGCGTGACGATTGGAAGGGGAATTTGTTAAAAATTCTATATCCTGAAAAGCCAAATAAAAAAGAAGGATTATCACGTATTATGTCAAGAACAGGCGACTATTCTTTCGTTACTTCTTCTACGCATCCATTTTCGCCAGCTATACGCTTGCCATATCAGAGCCTAACAACTAATAATCATGCTTGGCTTTATGCAGATGTTTTCTTGAAAACCAACAGCAATCAACCTGTACCTGTCTCATTGGTAGTCACTTTTGAGCATTCTGGTGGAGCCTATAAATACAGAACGATAGACATCGATTTGAAGAAAACCGATACATGGGTTGAATTGAATAAATGGTACTTAACACCAGAAATTCGAAATGTAAAAGATGAACTGGCTGTATATGTGTGGAATAGAGGAGAGGACTCCGTTTGGGTAGATGATTTGCGCATTCAAGTCTATGATGATAGCTACTCATTGCAACAAGATTAGTGCGTTAAGCATAGTTGTAATTCCAAAAAACATTTACATTTGCAGCCCTATAAAAAGGAGTTGGCTCCGTAGCTTAACTGGATAGAGCACTTGGTTACGGCCCAAGAGGTTCGGGGTTCGAATCCCTGCGGAGTCACGAAGCAAAAAGCGGAATGCGTTAGCGTTCCGCTTTTTTCATTTAAGACGCGTCAAAAGCTTGCTTTTGTAAGCGGAAGAAATGAAAAAAGCGTCCATACGCGAAGCGGATGTTCTGCTATGGTTGTGTCATTCGGAGGTTAAGGGATGGCGTAGCAATCCAAGGTTGGTAGTTAGAGATATGAAAAAAGCGATCATACGCGAGGAGGATGTTCTGCTATGGTTGTGATATTCGGTCCCGGTTATGCGTAGTACGAGGTTACAACGCACTTCACTTTCCGATTAGCACTGAGTTAATTTGATGTAATTGCTTTGATATCAGAACTTTCGAACGCATTACTTACAAACAATCTCGTGTACTGCCTTTTACTTCACTTTTCTTGCTACATAAAATCCGTAGCTTAAAAAGTCCTTGTAAGTCCGAAATTTACTGATTTCATTTTGTTCAGCTTCGATAATTCCCTTAGCTAAATCAGAATTGTTGTGTTTCTTCAAAAAAGCATCCATCCTTTCTTCTATTGGCTGGTAATAGTTTTTTAACCAACTGCTCTCTGGCAAATAAAAATATCCAACTGGTGAAAATCCATTTTCTTCTAAAATTCGCATTTTATCAGAGGCGGTGTCAATTTGCGGATATTCATCATTCCAATGCTCTTCAATTTCTTTTGGTCGAGAATTAGTAGTCCAAGTAATTTCACTTAATGCTATGTAGCCACCTATTTTCAGGTATTCTTTCCATTTTTTAATTCCTTCTTCAAAACCAATGATGTAAATCGCTCCTTCTGACCATATAAGGTCAAACTCACCCTTGTCAAATCGTAAATCATCCATTGATTTTTCAAGGGTAATAATCTTGTCTTGCAAGCCAAGGCTTTTTGCACGGATATTGAGCTTGTCTAAAAATTCAGGGAATAAGTCAACGGCTGTTATTTCAGCATTTATGTTTTGAGCAAGAGCTATTGTCTGAGCACCCGAGCCACAGCCTATGTCTGCAACTTTCAAACGACTCTTCTTATCTAAATCAATGAAGCTTAACGCTCTTAACGTATCTGCATTACTTCCTGGTCCTTGTCTTTCAGCGTCTTTGTGAAAGTCAATTAATACTTCCAATTCGGTCATTTGTTCTCTCGTTGCCTTCGCTCTTTTTTTGGTTTTAAACAACAGATTTTAAGGGATGGCTAATCATTCCACAGCTGCTACTTTCTATATATAGACGGAATTCTGAAATCGTATAGATCTTCACCGTCTTTATCTTTAAGCGTAATATTCAATACACGTTCTTTTCGTGCACCTGTAATATTGAGTATGCCATAGTTTGATTGTGCGAAATGACTCCCTTGAACGCGTAGCATATTTCCCTCATCCAAGGCATTGTGAGAGCCAGAAGTAAGGGGTGAAACGGTTAAATCCCAAATAGTAATACCACCTTTTTCTAATTTGCTCAATTCGCTATGGTGTCTGTCACCTGTTAAGAAAACAACGTTGTCTATTTCTTCATCAATAATCCGTTGAATCAAGTATGCGCGTTCTTCTGGGCAGGTAGCTAGATTCTCATATTTATCTGCTGTATTGAGAACTTGGCCTCCCACACACACAAACTTGAATGGTGCTCTGCTGTACTTTAGGGCATCAATAAGCCACTCAATTTGAGGAGTTCCCAATTGATACTTTTCACCAGTTAGTCTTTCATTTGAAGTTCGCCACCATCGGTTATCAAGCATAAAAAAGTGAGCATCATACCATTGAAACTGTGTAGTAATCCCTTCACCTTTGAACCCATAAGAAGGGTTTGCCCAGTAATCTATAAATGCATCTCTGGTCCACTGCTTACCCAAATAGCTGCGGTCTGCATTGTTTGGCCCATAATCATGATCATCCCATATGGCATAGTGGTGTGTATTACTAAGTAAGGGAAGCAGTTCTGAAAGCGACCTAGCATGCGCATTTCTCAGGTATACACCTGTGCGCGAGTCAAAATCAACCTCTCTCAGGTATATGTTATCTCCAAGCCATATCATAGCTTGAGGATTTTCTTTGTCTATAGCCGTAAAGATGTCATAATTTCTGCCATAACTTTTTCCAGGTCTGTCGTATTCTTCTTGATTAATGTATGCACAAGATCCAATGGCTACATTTACTTCTGGTGGATCCGTTCTGTGTTGCCATAGTGGTTGTGTTTCAAATGTTTGCGTATACTTTTTCTCTTGAGGCTCATTATTCACAAAGAGGGTATAGTTATATACTTTGCCAGGCTCAAGAGAATCTGCTATCAAGTGAACCGTATAGCCATTTTCATAATGGCTTTCCACTGTTTGCGTTCTTCTTTTTGAAGCAGACTCATCAACTGGTGTATAGGTCATGTACACATCGGCTTTGCCATTAGTAGCCGCCCAAACGGTTACCTCGCGCATGGCTGAGTATCCTGGCATAGGTGCTGAAATCAGTTTTACTTGAGAAAAAGAGCATAAATAGGTGAGCCATGCAAGAGCAGTAAAAACAAAAGGTTTCATTGTGTCTGATTTGATAACGAAGAAAGGGTATCCTATTGGTTTTTCATGCCATTTTCCGTTGAAATTATTGTTAATACGAGACATATATCACATTTTTTTCTGAGATGCTCTTTATAGCTTTGCGACTCATTAGTAATCGCATTTGTAGTAACCCTGAACATGAGCAACAGAATATATTATACCTACACAGATGAAGCTCCAGCTTTAGCCACCCATTCTTTTTTGCCTATTGTAAGAACATTCCTGAAACAAGCAGATATTGAGGTGGTTACAAAAGATATTTCACTATCTGCAAGGGTGTTGGCCGCGTTCAATAACGTGTTGAGGGATGAGCAACGCGTTGAAGACGCATTGGCATACTTGGGTGATGCAACCAATAAGCCAGAAACCAATATTATTAAACTGCCAAACATATCTGCATCAATTCCTCAGCTTAGGGCTACCATAGCAGAATTGCAACAGGCTGGTTATGCCATACCCAATTATCCCGATAACCCAATAAACGAAGAGGAAAAGCGGGTTAAGGCAGTTTATGACTCGGTTAAAGGAAGTGCTGTAAATCCAGTTCTTCGTGAAGGGAACTCAGACCGCAGAGCTCCTATGGCGGTTAAAGCTTACGCAAAAAAACATCCTCATTCAATGGGAGCTTGGAGTAAAGACTCTAAGACTCGAGTAGCTACGATGCAAACTGGTGATTTCTTTCACAATGAGCAATCAGTTACAATAGATAAAGCGTGCTCTGTTGATATTCTTTTTGAGAGCAAAGGAGAAACAACCCAGCTCAAAAAAGGATTGCTTCTTGAAGAAGGTGAGGTGATAGACGCCACCTTTATGAGCAAAAAGGCTTTCCTGGCGTTTATTTCTGAGCAAATTAAGGCCGCAAAAGCAGAAGGGGTACTGTTCTCTCTGCATATGAAAGCTACCATGATGAAGGTTTCAGACCCTGTGATGTTTGGGCTTGCAGTAAGTGCCTTTATTGAGCCTGTATTAAAAAGGTATGCTGAAGATTTTAAAGCCTTAGGTGTAAATTTGAATAACGGCTTTGGAGCTCTCGTGAATAAGTTGGGAAATCTGCCTCAAGAGCGCAGGTTAGAGATTGAACAAGCAATAGAAGACTGTTTTACCAATAGGCCAGAGTTGGCAATGGTAGATTCTGACAAAGGAATCACCAATTTACATGTTCCAAGTGACGTTATTATAGATGCTTCTATGCCTGCTATGATTCGCAACTCTGGTAAGATGTGGGATAAATCTGGCAATACCCAAGATACCTTAGCTATTATACCAGATAGCACTTACGCAGGTATTTACAGTGCGACTATAGAACATTGCAAAGAGAATGGGGCATTTGATCCTACAATAATGGGTACTGTAGCCAATGTGGGCTTAATGGCGCAAAAAGCAGAGGAGTATGGTTCACACGATAAAACATTCATTCTGCCCAGCAATGGTATTGTTAAAGTTGTTAGAGATGGAGAAGTACTTCTAGAGCATAGTGTAGAGGAGGGTGATATTTGGCGAGCCTGCCAAGTAAAAGACGCTCCAGTTAAAAACTGGGTGCTATTGGCTGTTGAACGCGCCAAGCTTTCTAAAATGCCAGCTATTTTCTGGCTAGATGAAAATAGAGCGCATGATTCTGAACTAATCAAAAAAGTGAAAGCATATTTGGCTGAGGAGGATACAACAGGTCTAGATATTCGGATAATGAACCCTGTTGATGCTTGCTTAGAAACCTTAAACAGAACTAGAAGAGGAGAAGATACCATTTCTGTTACTGGAAATGTGCTAAGGGATTACCTTACAGATCTCTTTCCCATTCTTGAGCTTGGAACAAGTGCCAAAATGCTCAGTATAGTGCCCCTAATGAAAGGTGGCGGCTTGTTTGAAACGGGCGCTGGAGGTTCTGCACCTAAACATGTGGCCCAATTGGTAAAAGAAAATCACCTACGTTGGGACTCATTGGGAGAATTCCTGGCTTTAGCCGCAAGTTTAAATCACATGTACGAGCATTTGAATAATACCAAGGCTAAAGTACTGGCAGATGCATTAGATGAGGCTACTACAATTCTACTAATGGATGAAAAGAGCCCAAAACGAAAAGTTGGTGAGCTAGATAATAGAGGCTCTCACGTTTACCTTGCCTTATATTGGGCACAAATGTTGTCTAAGCAAGATAAAGACCCTATACTTCAAGAATTCTTTAAAGATGTAGCGCTTAAGCTTGAAAGAAGCATTGACCAGATATTGACGGAGCTTGAAAAAGATCAAGGTCATGAGGTTAACTTAGAAGGATACTACCACCCAAATAGACAAAAGCTATCTTCTGTAATGCGACCAAGCCATACTTTCAATGCCCTATTGTTAGAGTTGGAGTAGAGGGCAGGTAGACTAAAATTGAAAAACGCCTTGGTGAGAAGTGGATCACCAAGGCGTTTTTGTTTACCAAAAAGGAGTGAGGTGTTTCTTCTGTTTTCTACCTAGGAAAATACTCCTCAAAGGTTCCATTCTGGTAGAAGACTACTATTTTCTTAATTGGCCTAACACTTTCCTTATCAGGTTCTTGGATAGGTTTATTTACAGGTTCCGACACTTGTCCAGCATCATCTTTACGCACGCTGCCTGCTAAAGTGGTGGTACTTGTATCTTCTTGCGTAACATTTGTAACTACATCATCTGTTTGAGTTGTAGAAGGAGGTGTTACATTTGTACCAGTCTTAGTTAAGCTACCTGAGCCATTTACAAGCCATTCAAAGCTTACTTCAGGAAATTCCTTCACCAGTCGCTGTACAAACTCTAAACTAGGCTTATTTCTGCCGTTAAGAACGTGAGATATACTTGAGCGTTGTACATCTATAATCTCTGAGAGCTGAGTAGCATTCAGTTTCTTAAAATGCATGAAAATGCGCAACCTATCCTGTATTGTCGACATGATACAAATGTATACTATTTATTTCATTGGATAAAACGCAAAGGTTACAAATGTATCTTTTATGGATTTGGGGCTGGAGATAGCACACTTCAAATCATGTCAGAATATATGAAGTATTACTTTTAACAATACAATTTAAAAGTCTGATATATAGAGTATAAGAATTCTTTAAGAGGCATGTGGTACATGTGTGAAATGTACATTTAAAGAGTATATATGGTTTTTTGGCAAAGCTTTTGTTCATTATGTCTTAACTATACTCTACTGCCTGTTATATTTGTTCACTCTGATTATCGGATAATGAAAAAGCGTTACTTCACATTAGTTATTCTCTTTTTATCTGTCATCCTCATTGAGGGATGTTCTGGATCAAAATCATTTAGTAAGAAGGCACGTAAACTGCAAGAGGCGGGTCTAACTAATGAAGCTGCTGATTTTTATTATCAATCTCTTTTGCGAAACCCGCAGAATATTGATGCCAAAATTGGCCTTAAGCAAACAGGGGGTTCAATTGTAACGAGTAAGCTGAATGAGTATTACAAGGCACATTCGTTGCAGGCATATGGAGAAGCGGTGTATAAATACCGCGATGCCATGGACTTAAAAGACCTTTACAGTCCATTTGTAGATATAGAAGTGCCTCCGTATTACGAACAGTACTACAATGAAGATTTGGATGTTTATTTAGAGCAACGTTATGAGAAGGCGTCTGAACTTGTTTATGAACAGAAGTACCAAGAAGCAGACGGCATCTTTAAAGAAATAATAGATCTAAAGCCAGAATATCGAGATGCAGGTGAAATGGCGAAGATGACTACTGTAGAACCTATCTACCAAGAAGGGATAAAGGCATTTGATGCGGGCAAATACAGAATGGCTTATACGCTAATGCAAGAAGTGATAGGCGTGAAAGGTACCTATAAAGATGCCATTGATATTAAGCAAATGGCATTAGATGAGGCTATTCTTACAGTTGCTGTCGTTCCGTTTGAAGATAAATCTGGGAAAGCTGGAACCGTAGACGAGAAATTATATGCAGGTACTGTTCAAAGCCTTATGCGTACCAAAAACCCGTTCATTAAGGTACTGGACCGATCTAACCTAGATCAAATAAAGAAAGAACAACAGGTAAGTCTAGAAACTGGTGGAGATTTGGATATTTCTGAAATGCGCGGTGCCAATGTCTTGATTACGGGGAAAGTTCTTTCATATGAAAAGCAAGGAGGCCGAGTTCAAGCTCAGCGCCAACAAGGTTATGAGTCTTTCAGAGTGAAGCAAGTGAATAAGGAAACGGGCAAAACTTCTTACAAAACCAATTACAGAAAAACCTTCTACACCGAGTATTCTGGTGCTTCTGAAGTATTCTGTACCGTTCAAATAGATGTAGTAAATACAGAAACAGGTGAATTAATGGCTTCTGAGATGATTAAGTCTTCAAAGCGAGATATTGTGAGTTATGCAAGGTATAAGGGCAACTACAAGAATCTTTATGGCGGCACATATAAGAGCTCTTCTGGAGCAATGGTTGCAGGAGATAAGGTATTTACATCTTACCGTCAAAAACAGGCGCTTAATGCTAAGTTTACGACATCCAAAACATCATTAAAGTCTTTTGCAGAGCTTGATACAGAGCTTTCAGAAGGCCTGGCTAAACGTATCGCATACGTAATAGAAAAATACAATCCCGACTAATGAATGCATTCCGATTTCTGTCTTATTCCTTTGTAGTCCTTTTATTATTCTCGTGTAGCTCTTCACAAAAAACGGTACCTTCTTCAGATGCGCTCAAACCAGATTGGGTTTTGAGCAGGCCCATTGATGGTGCCTATTATATTGGAATTGGTGTAGCGAGCAAAATGCAGTTTCCGCTTAATTTTCACGAAGAGGCAAAGAGGCAGGCATTAAATGAGCTAGCTTCAGAAATTGAAGTGAATGTAAACAGTAACTCCATGTTGTTTAGTTTGGAGCAGAATGGAGAGTTAAAGGAAGAATTTAAGAGTTTTACAAAGCTTACAACGAATACGAGTATTAAGAATTTTGAGCAGGTTGATGTTTATGAGACTTCTACAGATTATTATCTCTTCTACAGACTAAGTAAGGCTAGGTATAAGGCTGATAAGCAGGCAGCTATAGATAAAGCTGTAAGTGAGTCTATGGTATCTTATGAAGAGGGAAAAACACAAGAAGCAGGAGGAAATTACAGAGAAGCCTTACAGCTCTACATGCAAGCTCTAAATCCAGTGGCACCGTATCTAAATGAGCAACTCAAAACGCAATATCAAGGCAATGAAGTCTATTGGGGCACAGAATTGATGAAAGCAATAGGAGAGTTGGCTGTATCCATGAAGCTTAACCCTACTAAATCTTCTATTAGAACTTCATGGGGACATTCTTTCTCTTCTTCTGAATTGACTTTTGAACTGATAAGGAAGGGTAAGCCCGTAACGAATATGCCGATACGCTTTTCTTACACAGAAGGGTATATAAGACCCAGGCTAGTTGTAACAGATGCAGCTGGAATTGCTGTTGCTGGCTTAGGTAAGTTACGCTCTGTGAATGCCACCCAACATATTGAAGCTTCTCTGAGTTTGCGCACGGTTTATGAAGAAATAGAAGGTGAAAAAGATGCGTTTGTAGCAGACTTGGTTGAAGGCCTGCAAGGTCCACCCGCTAGACTAGCGCTTAACGTAGAGCCTCCTACTGTTTATGTAGACGTGAACTGTAGCGTTTTAGGTAAAGAAGCAGGCAATGAGGTGCTTAAAAGTGCTGTTAAGGATGCTTTGGGTAAAAAAAGATACCGTTTAGTTTCTTCAGCAAAAGATGCTAGGCTATTCGTAAAGATAGATTTAACTGTACGCATATTGAATGAGAATTCAGGAAGGTATACGGCAGGAGCAGAGGGTAGTTTTGCTGTTACCGATGCAGAAACCAATGAAGAAGTTCATTTACAACGTATTTCAAACGTGCGAGGTGTGCAGTTAAGTGAATCCTCGGCAGCGAGTAAGGCATTGGAAAAAGTATCTGAAGAAATTGAGTTAAAGTGGGTGCCTCAATTTCATAGAGCATTTCTAAAATAGTAGGAGCAAAAGAAAACCCTGAAGACATTGTCTCCAGGGTTTATTACTTCTTTGAAGCGTCTTCTACATTCCGCCTCTTTCACGCTCTAGCTTTTCCATTTCAGCGTCAAACGTTTCTTTAAACTTTTCGTAGTTGTAATCAGCTTTTAAAGCCTCATCATTACTTAAGCGCTCGTTGTATTTGTTTAACAACTCATCTGCGCTAAGCTCTATAGCAATGTAAGTCTTGTATTTACCTTCTACTGTTTTCGTTTGCTTTTCACAAATAGTACGTGTTCCTTGTAGAACCTGGTTAACAACTGTTCTTGCGTTCTCTTGGAAAGTTTCAGTGATTTCTTCTTTATTGTTGAATTCACTAGACTTTACGTAGTTATCACCAACTACCTTCATGGTAACTTCCAAATCTGCAGCCAATTGAGCACGTGCATTACTCAATGCTTTTTTCTTTGCTGTCATCTGATCTAATGACTCTCCAATAGAGTTTGATCTAAAATACTCTTGATTTGTAAAGTACTCAGGACCTGAACAGTAAACCTCAACTAAGGTTTCACCTTTGGGTTTAGCTTCTACTACTTCTTCTTTTTTCTTGCATGATGTGCTTGCGAATGCCATCATACCTACTACTGCCGCAACGGCTAAGGATCTCATGTTTTTCATTTTTCTAGGATTTGTTTTCAAAAGTAAATGCTTATTCAATTTAATAAACCTGATTTTAATCAAGTCTTTCCAAAGGCTGTGCCAAACTAATCTTTTTCAAATAATTCAAGCAGATGTTTTGTATTTGCCTTCCAACTAAACTCGTTCAAAACAAAGCGGCATCCAGCATCTGCTATAGATTTTCGGTAAGTCTGATCATTTAATAAAGCTAACACGTGCTCAGTATAGGTTTGCACAGAATCACCAACTAAAATCTCTGTATTCAATTTTGCACCCAATGCTTTATTGGCTAATGGCGAAGTTACACAAGGTAGTTTCATTGCCATTGCTTCTAGTAATTTGTTTTGAAGCCCTGTACCAATTTCCATGGGAGCAATAAAAACGCATGATTGAGCGTAGGCATCGCGGATATCGTCCATCCAACCAGAAACGGTAACCTGATTAGATGCAAGAGCCTTTACTGCCGATACAGGTGTTGCTCCTGCAATAAGTAGGGTGGTTTTAGGTGCTGATTTGTGAATTTCTGGCAAGATGTATTCTACCAAGTATTTAGCGGCCTTGATATTAGGAGGGTAGGCCATATTACCGCAAAAGACCAAATCATACTTCTTAGGCACTTCTTGCGGGGTGAAGAATTGAAAATCTACTCCATTACGTATTATTTTAATTTCTTCTTTGTCTGGATGGTCGATCAACTGTCTGTCTTGTTCACTTATGATGGTTTTATGGGTAAAATGCTTAAATATTCCCGACTCATAAATTTTGAGTCGCGATGCTTCTTCTGCAAACAACGCCTTTAAGCCAGGAACGGAATGTGCCATTCTCCTGGCAATTCCAGTACTAAAGGCATCCATGTAGTCTAGGGTATTGGGTATAAATGCATAGGGTTTAACATATTCAGCTGTGCGAATGAGCTGAACGTACAAGTGTGCAGGCAAGTGTTCTTCTATAATTGTATTCAATTTAAGAGCGGCTTGCTTTTGGTAGAAGTAATTGATTTGAAAAGGTTTAGAATCCCAAAATGATTTGATCAAACTCCAGGCAATGGTGAGCCTGTTTAATGGGATTATGTATAAGGCTTCACAGTAGGGAGCTAACGTTTCTTTTGCTTGAGGGTGCAGCTTACCAGCATTTAAACAGACTAAAATCACCTTGTGCTGTTCGCTTATGATTTTAAGTTGATTGAAAGCACGCAGTTTATCGCCCTTTTCTAACGGATATGGCACTCTAGAAAGTAAGAACAACACCTTCATATCTCTTGAATTAAGAGCTGTTCAACTGACTTTAAATAAGCAGATTTCCCATAAAACGTTTCAAATTCAGTGTATGCTTGGTTTTGCAATTTATTACAGGCCTGCTGATTGTTCAATAAATCAACCAATGCAGCAGCAAACTTTACTGGTGTTTCTTCTACCCGAATTGCACGGGTGCTAAAAGAAAGTCCTTCTATGGCTTTAGGAGTGGCAACAATAGCTTTTTTGAGTGACGCAGCTTCAATGAGTTTGATTCGAATTCCGCCACCAGAGAACAGAGGAACAACTAAAACGCTGGCCTCTTGCATGTAATGACTAGCATTGTCTACTTCGCCTAGTATATGTACTGATTCATTCTGGAGATTATAAACACGGTCTAAAGTATTTCTCCCAGCTATTTCTAGTTTAGCTTCAGGTAAATCTCTGTAAACCAGTGGCCAAACATCATTTACGAGCCACTTTACTCCTTGGATGTTTGGTTCCCAATCGAGAGCTCCAATGTACCGCACAAGAAGTGGCTTTTCGCTTGCCAATATGCTTGAGTTATCCCATTGAAAGTAGGAGAGTGTAACATCGGCTTTGCCAGGAACTAAGGAATTGATGTACGTTGCATCAGGCTTGGAAATAGCAGCTACAGCATCCATTTCTATAAAAGCCTGTTTTTCTGCTTCTTCTAAACGTGTGTTAAACGTTTTTATGAGCGGCTGCATGTAAGCAGGGTAGTCATTCAGTCTGCCTTCCCATAGCTTGTGTTCAATATTGTGCGCCCTAAGGATACATTTAGCTTTAGAAGCATTAACCCTTACCGTTTTTAAGTAACAAGCTGTGTAAACGCTCTCAAACCAAACCACATCATAGGTATGTTCACTGAGTTTTTTAGAAATGAGCGCATGAACTTCTGGAACATCAAAACGCTGAAGGTGGTAGTTTTCTCTAAAAGCATAGGCAGCAACTGCGCCAAATTTTGTTGGAGTGGCGTTGTGGAAATGAACCTCTGGTTGGGCAAGTTCTAAATAATCATCTGTAAGTTCATCCCAAAGCATGGGGTGTTTGGGTGTTTCCAGTGTAACTACATCTACTTTGTGACCTAGTTCTGCAAACGCCAAGGTGTTAGCATGCATAGCTCGTGTTCCACCATCATTGGCGGGAAATGGTGGCTTATGACACAGCTGAAGAATGCGCATCTGCGGACTTATCTTTCTTTTTTAAAAAAGGAGGGATGAGCCTTTTTAAAGGCTCTAATAATTTCGTGTAGAAGGTAGCGTCTAGCAATACACTATCTGTAGTGGCTTTGTAAGTTAAATAGGCACCAAAAGGAGCCAGTATAAAGGTGGAAATCCACATTCCGAAGTAAGGCTCTATCTCTAGTCCTTTTACAAGTTTTTCTCCTGTAATGCTGATTACGTGGTAAATAAGAAAGAAGAAAACAGAAATTACAACGGGCATTCCCAATCCGCCTTTGCGTATAATAGCACCCAGTGGAGCGCCAATAAAAAATAAAACGATGCAGGCTATAGAAAGGGTAAACTTTCTGTGCCATTCTACTTCGTGCCTTACAATACGTTCACTTCTTGATCTTATCTCTTGCTGGATAGCGTTTGAAAAGGTTTTTCCACCTCTAGTAAGGTTTATTGCGGTGGCCAACAATGAAATTCTCTCATTGGGTTTTAGGGAGTCGATATAAAGCGGTGTTGAAGCTGTAACCTGCAGAGATTCAATCTGATTGAGTGTGTCTCTAAATGCAGCGCTTCTCCCTTCCATGGTTCCTGAAAAGTCTTGATAACGTTCTGTACGCGCTTGTTTAAGTGAGTCGGTAGCTTCTGTTAATTGTGCCAAATTGAGCATTTGATAGTGGTCTTTAAAAAGGCTCTCATCAGTTCTTTCAAAGGCAAATCCACCAAGATTGAAATTGAGGCGGTGCACATCAAAAGTGCTTCGCATTAAAGGGAACTTTCTACCCACCTGTTCATCGTATTGGTAGCCGTTGTATAGCTTGAGAATGAGGTACCTGCTGTCTTCGCTTAGATACATCTCGCCAGATTCTGCAGAAATAACTTTTCGGTTACCATTTAATTGAGAGTGGTCATAAATGAGCACTTCTTGAAGTGTTCTTCCTTCTTCTCCCTTAGATTTTACACGAATTACATACCCATCTATACCATCGTAGAATACGCCCGGCTTAAAATCTAGCGCGGGTCGCTGATGCATTACATCGTGCAGCAATGATTTAAACTTGAGATTGGCAATGGGCAATACGTTATTGGAGAAGAAGAATGCAACACCACTTAAAAGTAGTGTAACATAGAGTAGAGGGCGCATAGCCCTGCGCAGCGAGATACCAGATGCTTTTATGGCAACCAACTCGTAATTCTCTCCTAAGTTTCCAAATGTCATGATGGAGGAGAGCAAAATTGCAAGCGGAAGAGCCATGCTCACAAAAGATGCCGAGGCATAGAGAAATAGTTCAAAAAGCACTTGGTTCTCAAGGCCTTTGCCAACCATATCTTCAAAATACTGCCACAGGAACTGCATTTCAAAGACAAAGACCGTTATGAAGAACGTAAGCACAAAAGGGCCTACGTAGGTCTTGACTATGAACCAATCTAGTTTTTTCAACGTGCTTTTGTTTCCGTCAAAAGTAACGAAGTGTAGCCCGTCTTGTTGCTTTTCTTCAAGAGTATATTAAGAACCAATTACGTGTTTGAGCTCGTCTATTTGGCTATTCCAAAGCAAAACAGCTTCTTCTTTCTCATCAGGCTCAGCAAAATCTGTAACAATAAGTGCTACATCATTGGTAAGCGAATCAATTTTTACACGAAGCTCAAAAAAAGAATCAATACCTTCTTCTTCATCTACTTCCCATTGCCATTTGATGAATTCTTTCGGACGCTTGGTGAGTAATTTGGCGCGTTCTTCGCTACCATCCCATTCGAAAATGTAGTACCCGTTTTTTTCATTAACCATATCGGCAAACCACTCTTGCATGGCGCTTGGAGAGCTGATATAATTGTACAGTACGTTGGCAGATGAGTTAATTGTATATTCTAATTGGTACTTTTCTTTTGCTGACATTGTGCGTATTCGTTTTGCTATATTTCAGAACGGCACAATTTAGTGTATTCTCTTAAAAATGCAAACGACTAAGTGTTTTTACCCCAACCAAAATTCATCCAATGGGTTTTAAAAGCCTTTTCGTAGAATATTTTGGCTAGAAATAAAGTGACTACAGTTCCTATTAAGCTTCCTACCACTACGTCTTGTAAGAAATGTTGAGAAAGGTAAATTCTAGAATAACCTATTCCAATGGCAATGATGGCGAAGCCTACAGAGATTTTGGGTTTATTCACAACAATACTGGCAGACAGCCAAAGTGCAAATGCAGCTGTTGTATGCCCAGAGGGAAAGCTAAACCGATCATGCAATTCATAACCTTCAACAACCCTTAGGGAATACTCAGATACTCCTTCAAAGACTTTTCCTGGCCGATCTAGGTGCGGAAATACTTGACGCTTGAGTAATTGAGTAATCAATGATGCCAGTGAGGTTGAGAAAAGAATAAACAGCCCTGATTGAATACGGTAGCTAAGGCCAAGGATGATTACTACAGCTATAGCGATACCCTCTGCTAACTGGGTTGTAAGTACCATAGCGCTATCCAAACTGGGTTGATTCCATGAGTTCATAAAAGAATGGATTTCAACCTTATGGTAGAAGAGGATGATGCTGGTGGAGCCAACAAGGAACAAGAGGTAAAGAATTAAAAATCCGCGTTGTTGATGAATGGTATTATTCATGCAGCTAAGGTAATACGACAGGTGGCTTAAAAGAAGTATGAAAATTCGCTTTGAAAATTCAATGGAATGCACTTACATTTGCGCCCCGTTTAAAACGGACATGGCGAGGTAGCTCAGTTGGTTAGAGCGCAGGATTCATAACCCTGAGGTCACGGGTTCAAATCCCGTCTTCGCTACAAGATAAAGCTCCAGCAGAAATGTTGGAGCTTTTTGTTTTCACAACGATAATGAACAGAGCTTAGTAGGTTTCATATCCGCCTGAGGCGGACACGGGTTCAAATCCCTTCTTGGTTAAAAGATGAAGCCAGACTCATATGAGACTGGTTTTGTATCGACTGTAAAAACGACTCACCGCTTCAAGGGATTCCGTTTAAATCTAAAACCTTCACTCAAGTTTTCCCCTCTAAATTCCAAATGCTTGATATTTCCGAACGGAATACAAGGAACCGGATGATTCCAGCAATAGGTGCCTGAGTCGGGTACAGCAACTGTAAATCCATCGCCTTGCACAAGCGTTACGGGTGAAGCTATATAAGGTATAGGGTATACCGTATTCGTAGTGAAGGTGTTAAGGTCCATTTTTCGCAACAACCCTAAGCTTAAGAAGATAGCCAATACAAGTGTGGTGTATTTATGTTGTAAAAGAGATTTAGGCACATAAACATAAAGAATGATAACCACCGAGATATACAACAGCGGACTCACAAAGCGGAAATCTGGAGCGGTAATAAACCAAAAAATGATTCCAGCAAAGATTGTAAGGCTAAGGAGTTGCAGCTGCTTTTTTTCTGTATTCGGCTTTGCTTTGCGATACAAAGAGAACAGGTATACTAACTGCATACAAATGACCAAGAGAAAGATTAGAATACGATCTACTGAACTTCGTTGGGTCCAAATAGCCACACGATCTAGCATAGTGAGTGCCTTCACTTCTTCTAACGGCATAAAGGGCATAATGGAAAAGGCTTTAATCTGTAGCGCAGTAGCCTTCACCATGGCTTTTGGCACTTTCCAATCTACCTCAAAAAGATCTAACTCTGCCAATGGGAAAACCAAATAACCAGACTGTATAACACTCCTGGCAAACCAAGGTAAGAGTATGGCAGCTCCTAAAACAGTAAAAAAGAGTGTTCGTCTTAACGTGAAAAAGCCTGGGGTGAAAATCGCTAAAAACAGGACGATTACAGGAAGTATAGCTGCTGAAATCTTTATGGAAATTGCCGTAAATGCCATGAATACTAGGAGCACTACGGGGAGGTTGAACAATTGGTATTGTTGATGTCTGATACGTAAGATTGCTTCTTGTAGAATGATATAAGAAAAAAGGGCAATTACTAAATCGGGTACGGGGGATGAGAGCCAATTCCTAAAGTGTAGAAGAATAAAGAAAACAACAACCGTGTAAAGTAGGTTGTCTGAAATCTGTTGCTCGCCTTTTAAATCAAGATTTGAAATTGCATGAATAAGTACGGTTAGCACAAGAAATCCATTTACTACGCGTAATGGTTCAGTGGTGAGAAAAGAGAAGCTAAAAAATGCTTCTGCTAAAAAGCTAGACTGGTTGTAGGCCAAATTCACCAATAAATTGCCTAACCCAGGAATAACGGGGTATTTGGTCATCCAGGCAATGGCTTGAATGTGGTAGTTTCCAGAGTCAATATTTGTTGGGTGAGAGACAACTCCTGTAAGTATGCTGAGCACGCTAACAGCAACCAATATAAGCTTAAAGACTCCCATAGTTCGTATGGTTGAAACAAAGGAGCGAAGTAAGCGCAGGGTAGTGGTTCTAAAAAAGTAAATAAGGAATAGGCTTAATGCCAGCACACTCACGTGAACAGCAAAACCAATTTGAACAAACAGGTAGACTACAGAACAAAGGAGTAAACACAGGGAGTAGCCAGAGAAAACCAACAATAACCCTGATACGTCATTAGAAAAAGGTTCTAGACGTAACCACTTTCTACTTATTTCAGTGAAGCCAATGCCCAATGCAATGAGAACAAAACCGATATAGAACCAAGTGACTAGTGTTACAAGCATCTCATTTGCTCCTTAGGGTGAAGTGTTATTGAAATTCTAATTAGGATTCATTAAAAATAGCAATGCAGCTCCAAATCGCTTTTTCCAAGCATTCTCATCATGAGCTTCTCCTGGAAAGTAACGCGTTACCCAATGCTCTTGAGTATATCCTTTATTGAGCATCAACCTGTCTACACGTTTTTGAATACCTGGGTAAAGTGCATCAAGGGTTTGGTCACCACAATCAAAGTAAATCTTTGCTTCAATGGCAGTATCGGGCAAATTGGCCTTTAGGTATTTCAAAAAAGCACCTGGAACTGGATTTCGCTTTAAAGTCATAGTTCCTGGCCAATGAGGAGATAAACAGGCGGCACCTTTGAAGATGTCTGAGTATTCGCATAATCCGTACCATGAAACTAACCCACCCATACTGCTGCCTGCTAGGTAGGTGTAATCTCTTTCTGGTTTTGTTGCATACAGACTGTCTATCATTGGTTTTAACTCTTGAACAATGAACTTTAGATATGCATCAGATCTTGGAGAAAATGAAGAATCTACTTTGCTGTAGAATTGCAATTCTCGCAACACGCGTTTCTGCTTTCTACGGCACATGGCTTCATAAGGCTTTTGAGGGAAGTAATCTGTATATCTGGTTTTGACACCGTTGTGAATACCAACTACAATAAATGGCTGAACTTTACCTTGTGAAAGCAAGGATTGTGCTATGCTATCTACTTCCCAAGCTTTGTGATTCCAAGTGATAGAGGTGTCGTAAAGCAGCTGACCATCATGCATATAAATCACATTGTGCTCTATGGTGTCTGAGTAGTTTTCTGGAAGCCAAACATCTACATGTCTAGATGTAATGAAAGTAGACGATAAGTTTTCAAGCCTTTGTATACTTCCAAATTCAGTCTTCGGTATGCTTTCTTGGGCTTTTGTACTCGTACTAAGAAGCATATAGAAAAGAAGGCTGTAAATCAACTTTTTACTAAGTGGAATCATGGAATTTATTCTACAGGTATGCCAATTGCTTTAGCATATACATTCTTCTGGGTTTCAAATTGCCAAACCTCAGTACTATAAAGATTATCAGTATTTTGAGGCGGTATAAGCGCATTGAGTTTCAAGGCGAGATTTTCTTTGTTGTAGAACAGTGTGCTGTATTTCTTAAATCGCTCTTCGGAATATTCTTCTTCCATTAACAGCGTTTTACCGTATCCTGCAGCAATGTTGAACGTACCCGTGATTTGGTCTTCATACAGCTCACCGGATTGGTGATTGCTGTGAATAAGCGGTAAAAGGTAGTCGCTATGCTTTATGATAGAGTAGAAGGTTTCTACATCTATATAATCGTTCCACAATTGAACCTGACCTTCAATACCCAACTCTGTTATGCGCTCTTGGATATAGTCACCATCGCCATGCGCATGCGCAGATTTGCCCAATAAAAGCAATTTAATGTTGCTATTTAGACCATGCTTTCTAATGCTGTTGAACAAAGAGGCATAATCTCTTCGCTTGAGCTCAACCTGGCCTGGAATGGTGACCCAAATCTCATTTGCTGGTTTTTCTATTGGTTTTTCTGGATAATCTGGATAAAAAACAGGATGAAACTCAACTAGTTTTTTCTCTTGAAAACCAAGGGTATACAGCCTGTGAATTAAATATTCATTTAGGATAAAATAACTCTTGAAATGTTTTGTGATTACCCCCTGAGTAAAACTAGAAAGTAACTTACCTGTGTTGTGGGCTATACCATAGTAGTCAACGCCAGTAATCTTTGGAAAAAAGAAGAATAGCTTGCCAACCATATCGCCATGAGCCGTATTGTAAATCACTTTCTCAAAACGATGCTTTCTGATGTAGTTCCACATGTGAAGCATCAGTGGCATAGCGCTTTTGCCTTCTTCAACGGTTATATACTTTATGTAATCTATGTCTCCAAAGTAAGACACATTGCCTTTTAACTTTTCATTACATAGCAGAGTAAGGTGAACACCAGGTATTGAACGCAGAATTTTAATTTGAGAGTATAAACACTCATCGTGTGAACTCCCGTATTCTACTAGTAATACCTTGGTTTTTTCCATAGTGTTTTTTTCCCGCAGCCATCTCATTAGATTGGCAAAGCAAGTATAGCACAATTGGTGCTTTTTGGTCTTTTACTTAGACTCTGTGTCTTTTAATTTACACGTATTTATCCCAAAGGGGATGTACAAACCGCAAGTACCCACCACGCTGGTAAGTATCAAAATACCGCCAAATACAAGTAGGCCTATACCAAATGCACCTTCTACTACTCCTGTAATGTACAGCGCAGAGAGGGCCAATGCAATTATTACTCGTAAGATTTTGTCTGCGCTTCCAATATTCTTGATCATATTCTATTGTTTTCTTAAGGACTAAATTACATGATTTGTGTGGATTTTGAATACGTCTATTAGCTTCCGAAACAAGTTCAGCATGACGAAAAAACAGTTTGGAGCAAGAGTATTGAGCAAGATAAGCAGGAAGCAGCTGTCAATTCGAGTAATTCGCCTCAGGCGGATTGTATCGAGAATAAGGCGGGAAAAACAGCAAGAGTTTGAAGTACTGAGCAATAGGAACGTTCTAATTGCTAAGAGCTAACTGCTAAATTTTATTGTAAACCCTCCTATGTCTTGATACAACCTTTTCTCCGTTCCACTCCAAAAAGCCCACTCGACATGACGGCTGTGATTTCTCTTTGTACTTGGTACTTGAGTCTTTGTACTTACTAGATTGAGATGCTGAAACAAGTTCAGCATGACGAAAAAACAGTTTGGAGCAAGAGTAAAGAATACTCTAATCCTATTTTGGACCTCAATCTCGATACAAATTTCTTTCCGCTTTACTCCAAGAAGTTCACTCGATTTGACGGCTAGATATTTATTCTTAACATTCAGACTAAGACTCCCTTTATTAGACCAATGTAGCCGCCAATTCGAGTATCAGCCTCAGGCGGATTGTATCGAGAATAAGGCGGGTTTAAAGTAAACCGTCACCCTGAACTTGTTTCAGGGTCTGAAATTCGGGTTAGAGTAAGAGTTGGGAGCAAGAGGGGATGTAGTTTAGTGGTTGAGATGTTGAGTGGTTTAGTAGTTGAGTGGCACCTGATGTTCTTACGGCTCCAAACTCTAATTCCTTAACTACCTTGGTATTCTAACCTGTAGTATACATGCTGAAACTGCTGTTAACACTCCAATGCTAATAATCGCAACATCTAACCCAAAAAGGTCTGCCAACACGCCTGAAAGTATGGCACCTATGGCATAGCCTAAATCTCGCCACAGACGAAATGAACCTATGCTTTCTGCTCTTTGTATTGGAGAAGTGGCATCTGCAATGGCAGATAAAAAGTTGGGGTAAACCAAGGCTGTTCCTAGCCCAAGCACAATGGAGATCATTATAAGAAGCGAGAATGAGTCTGCAAATGGAAGCAATAAAATCGCAGGGGCTTGCATGGCCATTCCTACTACTAACAAACGCTTTTTGGAATAGAGGTCGCCCATTCTGCCTGTAACGAGCTGACCCAATCCCCAAACGGTTGGGTAAATGGCGGCTATGAGTCCAATTTCTGCATCATCCATGAAGAGGTTTGCTAGAAGAACGGGAAGGAGTCCCCAAATCATACCGTCATTCAAGTTGTTTACTAAACCAGCTTGGGTAATGGCGCTCAGCGTGGGGTTTTTGAATGATGTTTCTACGAATACCTTATTCATTTCTGGCTTGTTTTGAGTGCTTTGCTCAGCCCGCACGTGATGCACCGTGTCTTTTACAAAAAACCAAGAGAGTAGGAGGCCGACTATGGCAATTCCCAACCCCAAGTAAAAGGGGTAAGGGGTAACGCCATACTTATGCGCAATTGTTCCAGTGAGAAAGGCAACGAGTCCTACTGCCAAATAACCAGCGAATTCGTTAATCCCCATCGCTAATCCCCGTTGCTTTTCACCAACTAAGTCTATTTTCATTACTACTGTACTGCTCCAGGTAAAACCCTGACTTATTCCTAAGAGTACGTTGGCGAGAACTACGGTATTCCAGCTCTGAGCCCAAAGTAAGAGCAGGGGAACAGGGAGGGCAACCACCCACCCATAGGTTAACATGTTCTTTCTACCAAAACGGTTTGCGAGCTTTCCTGTAAAATAATTGGCAGCGGCTTTAGAGATACCAAAGGCTACGATGAACGATAGTATAGCCGAATGGGAGTCTACACCAAATTCCTCTTCTGCAAAGCGTGGGAAAATGCTACGCTCCAAGCCTACCATACCACCAACAAAGGCATTCACCAACACCAGCAGTAGAAACTGATTGAGATTTTCTTTGAGTCCTGTTTTCAAGGTTTGCCTTTTTGTTCTCACTGTTTTAAAGTCCGTTAGGAAGATAAAGGGTCATGTCTCGCATAGCGATGTGATCCAAATGCCCCATAAAATCTTGCGCATCGGTTACCAAATGTAAATGCATGAACGTATCGTGATGCGTGAATATACCTTGATGGTTTTTAGAGAAGAAACCCACTAACGTTACATCCCTATTCATTAAAGTGTAGTTTACTTGACCTTGATGCGCCTCTTTGGGTGAAGAGACTTTTTTTCCGATAGGCAAATTCTGCACATGAATCTCTGCAACATCGGCTTTGCCAGTAAGTTTGAAACAAAAGGGTTCGTCTAACGTATCGATGCGTTCAATAAGGTAGTTCTCCAAACTTGATAGGTCAACTATATCAGCAGACAGTGGGGTTTCTTCCCAATCAGAAACTTTGGAATACACAAAGAATGGGGCAGAGAGTTCTGTGTTTTCCGCAACATGCATGGTGGAACCTGAGGCGTAGGTGCTCACAAGGGGAACACCATCTAGAATAAGAATTTCTCCGCGCAACCCTTCCAGAGGCCCAATACCATAAAGGTGTTCAGTGCTAGAAAGTGTATCAAACCTAAACTTGCCTTGGAGTTCGCCCTTATGCATTACCTCTCGCATAGCGGATACCGTATGCACTTCTGGGAGGTCGCCTTCATTGGCTTTACTCTTATTATTGAGGGTGTAAAAAACAGTGAAAAGGCTAAGGGCCAGTGTAAAGAGTAAAAACTTATTCATAATTGTATTTAAACTACTGCAAACCTAAGTGTTGTCTGTGGATTGCGTCTTTTGAAGCAAGTATGATGAACAGGATTACTTAAATTCGCGTTCCTTTAGCGTCCGAACAGCGCTTTAATCAATCAATGCATGAAAAACATAGAGATATACAAGCCAAAGAATAACGTCCGCGTAGTTACTGCAGCTAGCCTGTTTGATGGTCATGATGCTGCCATCAACATCATGCGCAGAATCATACAGGGAACGGGTTGTGAGGTAATTCACTTAGGTCATGACCGTTCTGTAGATGAAGTGGTGAATACAGCTATTCAAGAAGATGCACAAGCCATTGCCATGACTTCTTATCAAGGTGGACATACCGAGTACTTCAAATACATGCACGATCTCTTGAAAGAGAGAGGTGCTGGACATATTAAGATTTTTGGAGGTGGAGGTGGAACCATCTTGCCCGAAGAGATTGCAGAATTGCATGAATACGGCATTACTCGAATTTATCATCCAGATGATGGTCGTGAAATGGGCTTACAGGGTATGATTAATGATCTTGTTAAGCAAGCAGATTTCCCTGTTGGTAAAGAGTTACAAGGTGATTTAGATGCCATAAAGAAACAAGATGTTAAATCCATTTCGCGATTGATTTCAGCATCTGAGAATTTCAGAGATGACCATACAGTCCTGCTAGACGAGGTTGAATCACTTGCCAAAGACTCCAAAACCCCTGTGCTTGGAATTACTGGAACAGGTGGTGCGGGTAAATCGTCTTTGGTAGACGAATTGGTGCGCAGGTTCTTATTGGATTTTGACGATAAAAAAATTGCTATTGTTTCCGTTGACCCATCTAAGCGTAAAACAGGCGGGGCGCTCTTAGGAGATAGAATTCGCATGAATGCGATTAACCACGACCGTGTGTATATGCGCTCTTTGGCCACTCGCCAAAGCAATTTGGCACTGAGTAAGTATGTCAACGAGGCGGTTAACATTCTGAAAGTTGCTGAGTATGACTTGATTATTCTTGAAACCTCAGGAATAGGGCAGAGCGATACGGAAATTATGGACCACAGTGATTTAGCACTGTACGTAATGACTCCTGAATTTGGTGCGGCCACGCAGTTAGAGAAAATCGATATGTTGGATTTTGCCGATATCGTAGCCATCAACAAATTTGATAAGCGTGGTGCTTTAGATGCCATTCGCGATGTGAAGAAGCAATACAAGCGAAATCACCAACTATGGGATGCTGATGATAGTACACTCCCAGTTCATGGTACCATCGCATCTCAATTCAATGATCCTGGTATGAACCAGCTCTACCGCAGCTTAATGGAGAGCATGGTGGAGAAGACCGGAGCCAACTTGAAAACCAGTTTTGTGGTAACCAAGGAGATGAGTGAGAAGATTTACATCATCCCGCCTGCAAGAACGCGTTACTTGAGTGAAATCTCAGAAAACAACAGAGCTTTTGACCAATGGGCAGAGCAGCAAAAAGTTGTTGCTGACAAATTATACAAGCTTCATGGTTCACTTGAAGCAATAGTTGGTAAGTCGCTACCAATCAAGTCAAACGATTGGGAGAACGAATTGCAAGTTGATAGTGATAAACAAGCTTTAGTAGATCTGTTAAAAGCGGAATTCGACAAAGAACGAATGAACCTAGACCCGCACAATTGGGTGAGTCTAACAGAGTGGCAAGACAAGGTTCAGCGCTACAAAGCACCTGTATACACCTTTAAAGTACGCGATAAAGAAATCAATATTCAAACCCATACAGAATCACTTTCGCATACACAAATCCCAAAAGTTTCTTTACCTAGATTCAGTTCTTGGGGAGATATTTTGAGATGGACGTTGCAAGAGAATGTTCCAGGAGAGTTTCCATATACTGCAGGTATCTACCCGTTCAAGAGAACAGGAGAGGATCCAACACGTATGTTCGCTGGAGAAGGTGGTCCAGAACGTACCAATAAGCGTTTCCATTATGTGAGCAAAGGCATGCCAGCAGCACGTTTATCAACTGCTTTTGATTCCACTACACTTTACGGTAACGACCCAGATTGGAGACCAGACATCTATGGTAAAATTGGGAACTCAGGAGTTTCAATCTGTTGTTTAGATGATGCTAAAAAGCTCTATTCAGGCTTTGATTTAGCTTCTCCAACCACATCGGTTTCCATGACAATTAATGGTCCTGCTCCCATGCTTTTGGCTTTTTTCATGAATGCTGCTATTGACCAGCAATGTGAGAAGTACATCAAAGAACAAGGGATAGAAGCTGAAGTAAAACAGAAGATAGAAGCTATCTACAAAGGATATGGTCAGCCAGTACCAACCTATACTGGTGAGTTGCCAGAAGGTAATGACGGACTAGGCCTTATGCTCTTAGGTGTAACAGGTGATCAGGTACTTCCTGCAGATGTTTATGCTAAAATCAAGG
Source organism: Salibacteraceae bacterium (assembly GCA_965662345.1). GTDB lineage: Bacteria > Bacteroidota > Bacteroidia > Flavobacteriales_G > Salibacteraceae > UBA6049. The sequence goes on along the minus strand of CBFIHE010000008.1, from coordinate 43,653 downwards.
CAGACACACTGGCCGTTGTTCGTGGCACTGTGCAAGCCGACATATTGAAAGAAGACCAAGCTCAGAATACCTGCATTTTCAGTACAGAATTCGCCTTGCGATTAATGGGAGATGTGCAGAGTTACTTCATCAATGAAAAAGTAAGAAACTTCTACTCGGTATCCATTTCTGGTTACCACATCGCAGAAGCAGGAGCAAACCCCATTACTCAATTGGCCTTTACATTGGCAAACGGGTTTACTTATGTAGAGTACTACTTGAGCAGGGATATGGATATCAATGCCTTTGGTCCAAACTTATCTTTCTTCTTTTCTAACGGAATAGATCCAGAGTACGCGGTTATCGGTAGGGTAGCACGTAGAATTTGGGCCAAGGCTCTGGCTAAGAAATACGGAGCTAATCCGCGTGCGCAAATGTTGAAGTACCACATTCAAACAAGTGGTAGATCATTGCATGCACAAGAAATTGATTTTAATGATATCCGTACAACGCTACAAGCGTTATATGCCATCTATGACAACTGTAACTCTTTGCATACCAATGCGTATGATGAGGCCATAACAACGCCAACCGAAGAGAGTGTGCGCAGAGCGATGGCTATTCAGTTGATTATCAATAAAGAATTGGGATTAGCTAAGAATGAGAATCCATTGCAAGGTTCTTTCATCATTGAGGAATTAACAGATTTAGTTGAAGAAGCTGTTCTTACCGAGTTTGACAGAATTACAGAACGCGGTGGAGTGTTAGGCGCCATGGAAACCATGTATCAACGTACACAGATTCAAGAAGAATCTCTTTACTACGAGACGCTGAAGCACAATGGTGAATTCCCAATTATTGGGGTTAATACCTTCCTAAACTCTAAAGGTTCACCAACAATAGTTCCAGCAGAGGTGATTAGAGCCACTAAGGAAGAGAAGGAGTACCAAATTAACATGGTCAAGAATCTGCAAGGTCGTTTTGAATACAAGGCAGTAGACTTGTTGAAATCACTGCAAAATAAAGCCGTTAACAATGAGAATATCTTTGAAGAGTTGATGGAAGCAGCTAAATACTGCTCGCTGGGTCAAATCACAGAGGCACTATTCCAAGTAGGTGGTCAATATCGCAGAAACATGTAAACGTAATCGATAAATAAATTAATAGAAGAGGAGCTCAAATGGGCTCCTTTTTTATTGCTCTAAAGAAATTACTTCCAATGACTCAAGTTCACCATTGTGTACTTGAACCTCAAACTGTAGCGGATTACAACAGGTTTGACAGTCTTCTACATACGACTGAAACCCTTCTATGGGCTCAACCGATGTAGTGTTTGAAGAAAAACAAAACAAACAGATATATGATGCTTCAATCATAATTAGCAAACAAGAAAAAGGGTGCTGTGTTTTTGTTTTTGATAAACGTTTTGTAAATTACAGATTATGAAAAATAAAAACACTTATGAATATGAAATATTTAAAGAATTAGACTTTATCTACGCACGTTACAGAGGTGAGTTCAATATCAAAGAATTGCTTTGTGCAATGGAGCTAGTTTGGAACCACCCGCTCTACAGAACCGATATTAATGGTGCTATTGATATGCGTGATGCCAGGCTAACCGCTAACCTTTCAGATCTTAAGTACTTCATAAAAATACTAACAGCTAGCCCTAAGCGTACCAGTGCTAGCATAGCCATCTTGGTAAATGAAAAACGTACAACAGGCTTCTTGCTCACGTTTATTTACTATGTAGGCAGCCTCATGAATATTGGAGTATTTCAACTTCCTGAAAATGCTATGATTTTTGTTGGCAAATACTTAAAATTCTTTGAACACCTTAATTCATTACCATTAAAGAAATGTGAATTAGATACTGCAAAGGTTTAATCTGTAAAGTTTACTTTTACGTGTGAGCCGTCACAATATGGCTTATTAGTACTTGCACCACATCTACAAAGTGCTGCATTGGTCTCTACAGATATTGTTCCATCTGCTTTTTTGATTTCAAACTCTCCTTTTACTAAAAGCGGACCATCAGGAGCAACATCAACAACGGTTACTGTAGGCTTTGAATTGGTGTTATTTCCTTCTTTATTCGAGTAATAAGATAATGCTCCACTCGGGGATTGGTCTATCTGTATTTTTATGTCTTCTGCAGACTTACCATTAGGGTCTACCCATGGCTTTTTCCCGTGCCTAAAGACTTCTGGCAAATTCCGCCAACACTTCTCTGAATGAATACACTTCTTAGGCTTCCAAACAATTGTGACTTCATCATTTGGATATTCTTTGGTTATATCTTTTAATTTCATTGGCAAAAGATGCTAAAGCACATTTGACCACTCTGGTTTCTTTGCAAAAACTTGTTTTGCAAAGGGGCAAGTAAAAATAACGGATTTGGACTCTGGTTTGGCTAGGTGTAAAATCTCCTTCATTACTCTACTGCCAAATCCAAGGCCTTTACAAGATGGGTACTTCTCTGTATGTTCTAGTACGAAATGCCCTAACGGGTTAACTACAAAAAACCTTCGCTCTCAAGCAACCTTAAGAACGAAGGTAAAATGTGACATTTTCACCATTGGTCATTTCTCCAAATTACCATTGGTGATCCAATTATACAGTTTCAATGAGTTGAGATAGAGGCTTTCTTACCTTGGCGGCATGTTGGGTTGCATCTTCCTCAGATCGGTAACCAAGCGCTAAGATCACTACTGGTACATACCCTGAATTAGCTACGCCCAATACCTTTGCAGACTCAGAGGGTTCAAAGCCTTCCATAGGGCAAGAGTCTACTCCAACAGATGCAGCAGCTGTTATGGCATTTCCTAAAGCGATGTAAGGTTGCCTAGAAGTCCATTCTAAAAAGCCTTGGTCGCCTTTTTCAGCAAGTTTAGTTTTCATGAAGTCTCCGTAGCCCTTCAATGCTTCAGCATCTACACCACGCGTATCAGAAACCAAGTTAATGTACTGATCTACATCAGACTCATCAAACTCACTTTTAGCCATAAACACCAATAATTCTGAAGCATCTACTACCTGTGACTGATTCCACGCAGTGGGCTGGAGAGCTTTTCTGGTCTCTTCGTTTTTTACATGAAGAACCTTAAATAATTGAAGCCCGTAGCTAGTAGGAGAGAGGTTAATAGCATCAAAAATAGTTGCTAGGTTTTCGTTAGAGATTTTCTTTTCTGCATTAAATTTCTTTGTTGCGTAGCGGTTACGCATTGCTGATAAAATATCCATAGTTTGATTTATTTGAGGATGTTATTTAATTCTTTTAATGAGCTACCGAACTAACATAAATGCATCGTTGAGGCCCACGGTTAACATTTGAGGCTTCAAGAATACATCTAAATAAATGTATATACATGTAATTTTGTTTTGAAGAAATGTACTTTTAACTCTAAACCGATAGGAATATGCGTTCATTTGGAGAGCAAGCTGCTGAATACTTATCACAACTAGAGGTACCGAATAGCTTACCAAAGGGTATTGGAGTATTAACTCCATTCGAAAGTGTAGAGGTAAAAGAACTCATTCAATCATTCTATAATACGTACTTCAATGATAGTTATAAGCGCACTTTCCTTTTTGGGATTAACCCTGGTAGGTTTGGTTCTGGATTAACAGGAATCGGTTTTACTGATCCTGCGACTTTAACTAAACTTGGATTCGAAAATGAATTAGATCAGCGGTCTGAGCTATCTGCTGCCTATATTTATGATCTGATAGACTTCATGGGAGGCCCAACCCAATTCTACAAAGACTTCTATATTTCTGCTGTTTCCCCTGTTGGTTATGTAAAAGATGGAAAGAATATTAACTACTACGACCAACCTGATTTAGAAGCCAAGTTAACGCCTTACATTGTTTCGCAAATTGAGAAGCAACTCAGCTTTGGGGCTAAAGATGTAGCCGTTAGTGTAGGCAAGGGGAAGAATGTTAAGTTCTTAGAGAAATTGAATGCGAAGCACGGCTGGTTTGAGCGCATTGAAACCATACCACACCCCAGATGGGTAATGCAGTACCGCAGGAAGCAGAAAGAAGAAATCATCAAAAGTTCTTCAGAATTACTTTCCAGCTTGGGCTGATTTTCGTTTAGATACGCGAATATTCAACACTTCCACAGCTAGTGAGAACACTACAGCTGCATAGATATAGCCTTTGGAAATATGCTGATGCAGTCCATCTGTAATCAAAACAAAACCAATTAAGATTAAGAAACTGAGAGCAAGCATTTGAAGAGTAGGGTAGGTCTCTACAAGTCGCGCTATAGAACCACTAAAGGCCAACATTACAACCAAAGAAATAACTACAGCCAGAATCATGATGGATAACTCCTGTGCCATTCCAATAGCGGTAAGAATACTATCAAAAGAAAACACAATATCCAGAATGCCAATTTGAATAATGATGTAGAGAAAACTCTTTTTCGCGGCTTTTCCCAGTGTTTCAGTTTCTGGTTCTTCATCAGGCGAAACCTTATGATGAATCTCGCGGGTACTTTTAAAAATTAGGAATAAGCCTCCAGAAAGCAGAATTAAATCTCGACCAGATAATGCAGTTTCGAACACCGTAAATAGAGGTTCTTGAAATTGAATAATCCAGGTTATTCCCATCAGCATGGCTATTCTCAGGATTAAGGCCAACCCTATTCCAGATGAACGTGCTTTGCTTCTTATATCCTCGGGTAACTTATTGGTAAGTATAGATATGAAAACGATATTATCTATTCCCAATACAATTTCCAGTACTGTTAATGTTACTAGCGCAAGCCATCCATCTGGTGACTGTAACCATGCAAAATCAATCATTTGAGTTTTATTGCTGTTAAATTCATGAACTCATCCCGTTGAATCTCAACAACATCACCAGGCTTCATTTGGTCTAAAGATATCTTTTCTATTCGTGTACGCACCAACCTCAGAGTTGGAAATCCTACAGCAGCTGTCATTTTTCTTACTTGTCTATTCTTGCCAGTGGTTAATGTGAGTTCACACCAAGAAAGGCCTTTTTCTTTGGAGTAGCTGAACGAAACATTTCGCTCTGGATAACCTGGATCTGGAATTTTACGGGCTGAAGCGGCCTGCACAAAGTGCTTGCTTTTTTTCGCCTTGATTTCTACCCCCTTGGTCAATTGAAGTAGCGCATCGTTTGAAACCTCTCCAGCAACACAAACTTGATAAACCCTTGTATGAGCATGTTTGGGGTTAAGAAGAGCATCATTTACTCGCTTATCATTGGTCAATAGAAGAAGCCCTTCAGAAAGTTCATCGAGCCTACCAACTGGATACACATCTTTTGGAAAGTTAAAGTCTAAATCTGCAAGACATTTTTTTGAGCCTTCGCTTGTGAATTGACTTAACATACCATCGGGTTTATAAATGGCGTAATATCGCATTTTTGTCATCTCAATGAATCAGAAAGAAGTACAACAAAGGTTAGAGAAACTTCAAGACCTAGCAACAGCTAAGCAGAAAAGCAATAAAAAGCTTATGCAACGCCTGAAGAAGAAGCCTAAGCAAATGGATGTGCTGTTCCGCGAAGAGCACGATGATGTGTTTGAAGAACTAGATTGCTTGCATTGTGCGAATTGCTGCAAAACCACAACCCCTATTTTTATTGATAAAGACATTGAGCGTTTATCTAAGCGTTTTAGAATGAAACCCATAGAATTCATAGAGAAATACTTGAGAGAAGATGAAGATGGAGATTTTGTTTTACAGGAATCGCCTTGTGTCTTTTTAAATGAAGACAACACCTGTCAAGTATATGAAGATAGACCACGGGCATGCAGAGAATATCCACATACCAATAGAAAGAATATGCATCAAATAAGCAGCTTAACTGTAAAAAATGCGTCTATATGTCCAGCAGTATATGAAATCCTTGAGCGCCTTCGTTCAATAAGCGGGTAGAGGCAGTACTGAAATTTGAATATATTTGGCAGGAGACGAAAGAACCATGAAAAGAAAACACTTTTGGTTATTACCGCTGTTAGCGGTTCTTGCATTTGCAAGCTGTGAAAAAGACGTGTTGAACGAAGATGTTCCCCCAACACCACCGTTCGATCCTAATTGGGGTGTGGGTGATTCTGTTCCTATTGTAAGTAGGTATTATTTTACTGGAAAAGTTGACTCCTTTGTGTATACGCTTCAAGATAGTATTTCTGACTACGTGAACGCCATGGATAGCGCTACAGGATGGGATTGTGATACAAGCAATGCTATGTTCAGTCAAAGTTCTGTTCTGCGAGACACCACGGGAAGCGGTCCTTCTTTGGAGATTAAATTCTTACAGTGTCAGTCTAGCACTGCTAGCCTAGCTGAGAGATTGGCCGTTTTTCAACCGATGACTTACCCATACGGTGATGAGAGCTTGAACAAACTAACTGAGGGGGTTGTAGTAAAATGGACTGCTCCAAACGGTACTGTGTACACTTCTAGAAGAGGAACGGGCTCTAATCAAAACTTCCAGTTCAATATTCTTTCTGTAGATACCGTAAGTTCCACAGCCAATACAGCTACACTAGAGCTCCTTGGTCAAATGGATTTAGTGTTATACAATAGCACAGTAGGAGTTAGGGTTGAGTCTGGACAATTCAGAATGAAATTCGGGATCAAGTAATGATGCGAACGTTATCGCTTTTTATTGCTGCCTTATGGCTGTTTGGCTTGTCTTCTTGCGCAGGAGATGATGACTTGGAGCGCTTGCCCAATCCAAACCTTACAGATACAACTGGTTTGATTATTCCAGTAGATCTTTTAATGACTGGAAGGATTGACGGAGAATATTTTACCTATGAACATAATAAGGATGATTATGTAAGTAGGGTGAGAAATTCTCAAAACGGATGGAATCCCATCAATGATTCAACCTGGTCTTACATTCAAACTGAAACAATGATGTTAGGCCGAAACTACAACGATAGAGAAAGCTGGCGCATTGAAATCATTCGTACTATTCCGCTTGATACTACAGAGCAGACCTATTTAGATTCGCTGTTCACGCCTGCACTACTAGATTTTTACAGCTCTCCAGCAGATGCAAATGGCGTTCAGCTTTTTTACATTGATTCAGATAGTACACTTTGGAGTTCTTCTAGAGGGAATAACTCTGGTACGTTTAGTCGGTTTGCTTTAAGTGAAGTGATAGACAACAACTACAATGGAGTCAGCAAATACTTAGCCTTTGGCGAGTTCAATGGTTATTTGTACGATAGAGACGGCAGACAACTAGAAGCAAGGCAAGTGAAGTTTAAACTCTACTACGGTAAGAAATGATTCGATTTATACTCATAGCAGCATTTTCAGTACTTGCAATTATTGGTTGTAGAGAAGAAGTAGATCCTACAGTGTTTGAAGAAACACCAACGCCTGACCCGATACCAGTTTGGGGAGATGAACTTTTCCTCTCAGCACAAATAGACGGAGCTACAAAAGCTTGGATGAACGATGGAAGTTCAGGTAACGGCATTGATAGTGCTTGGTATACCGTTTGCTCAGACACTTCATTAGACCGTTTAAAAGGACAGTCTACCTATTGGGGCGCCTTTGGAGAATTAGACACTGGTGCTTTAAACTCTATATCTATTGAGCTTTTGGGGTGCGCTCCATTTTTTGAAATGGATATTGATAAAGATTCCATCATTAGACTTGGCTCCTATGAATATGGCAGTAATATCGATACGCTACAGGGCGTTGTGGTCACTTTTGCAGACGATACGGGCATGGTATGGAGCACACAATATCCTCCAGGAAACTTTACTGCCCAACCACAAACGAGTAAGTTTATCATAAGGGAATTATTAGAAAATCCAGATGGATTTTCTGCCTACACCATGGCGGGTGAAATGGAGTGTGTTCTCTATGATACCAATGGAAATTCAATACTACTTAACAACGGCCAGTTCATTTCAAGAATAGGAAGAGCCTACTAGGTCTTCTTGTAGAAAGGGCTACCTTCGTACAGATTTTGGTTTCGGTTGCTTGCAATCGGATTAAAAGGGAATTGGGTGAAAGTCCTAAACTGTTCCCGCAGCTGTAAGCTCTAATAGGCCAAGCATTATGCCACTGTTCATTAAGAACGGGAAGGCGCTCAAACCTCTGAGTAAGTCAGAAGACCTGCCAATTTCATTGATATTCAACTTTCGGGATAAAAGTTTGGATACGGTGATTATGGTTGACCCGAATCTCAATTCCTTCACTGTTCCTGAATGTATTATCCCTAAAGGATTTTAAATATTTAAATCTTTTAGGATGAAAAAATTAGTGTTAAGTGCATTCTTGTTGGCATCTACACAGCTCCTTGCACAGAGTTTTACAGAACGTGTAGTTTTTTCAACGGGTGGGTCCTATGGTCAGCCCGGAAATCTAGTTCACTTATTATCTTCTATACCAGAATCTGGTCAATTAGATACCATTGCTTCTTTCTTAGGTGATTTTTCAAATGATGTAGCCGTCTTGAGTACACAAGCATTTGTGCATGTAGGTAGAGCTTCTGGCCATCCTGCTGGCACAGATGCTATTTATCGAGTAGACCTATTGTCTGGTGAAGTAATAGATAGTACTCAATCAGATGTAGCAGGGTTACAGAATATAGAAATCTTTGCAGACTATTATTTGGTCTACAATCGGGGCTTTGGGGCAACATCTCAATTCCTTGTTGCGAAGGAGTTACTGGATTTAAGCAATACAACGTATGCTGACACTGATCTACCTGCATCAACATCAGGGCTTTATAGAAAAAAAGGAGGTGCCTTTACTCCAGATACAGCGTACGTGTCCTACACGCTCAATGATACGGGTCATATTGGAATTTATACCATTGGTTCTAATGGTTCAAGTATTTTGGGACTTTGGCATGAACGTGACGTTCAATTAGATACACTAGCTGCTGGAATTGGTGATATTGTTGTGTCGGCAAACACGTTATTTGCAGTTAATCAACGTTATGTGAATTGGGTTCCTGCATACAACGGATTTACTCAGTTGAATCTAGTGAACAATACTTTTATTACAGACACCTCAGTAGTTTCGGGCATGGACCTTTATCAATCTAGCACACAAGGAGTTTTAGGTATTTTTAATGGCGGACTAGGCTTTATAGACCCTATGAATTCAATGGTTAGCCCTTTAGCTTCAATTACGCCAAGTGATTTGGTTTTAGATACGAACGGAACCAACTATTATGCGCAGTCAACAAACTATTTTTCAGAGGGATGGGTTATGGGCGTTAATCAATCAGGCGTACTTTCAGATAGTTTAGAAACACCAATATCTGGCAGTGCGATCGATTTAGCATACAATAGAAAGCCCGTTGTTCAGCCAACACTTGATTTGTACCTTACAAATAACCCAGATTCTTTATTGCTAGATGCTTACGAGCGTGATTGGCTAGATACCATTACAATAAGCGTAATTGAACAACTCTCTGTTGATGCTTCAATTTCTTATTCATACCAATCAGGTTTTATTTCCTATGAAATCCCTGTTGCGCTAGGAGTTGTAGATACAGTTGTTCTAGAGATTTGCGATAGATACAACAAATGTGATACTACCACCATGCATGTCTATAGTTCAATGGGGCTAAACACTAGCGAGAGATCAGAATTCACAATTTATCCGAATCCAGCACAAGATGAAGCTTGGTTTTCAGACATACCCCAAGAAATTAAAATCTACAATTCTACTGGTTCTCTCATCAAAACCTTGGGAAGCAGCAAAAGACTATTCATAGGCGATTTGCCAATGGGTGTATATTATGTAAACGCGATTATAAATGGTGAAATACAAATGAATAAATTAATAAAGCAATGATTCGTTTATTATTTGTTTTTATTGGGTTACCTAGCTTTATTTTTGCGCAAACTGGACCTTATTCACCAGCAGTAGGCCAAACTGGGTCTAATGCAGTAAGTGCCAATTCAAATGCTTGTGTGGCATGGGCTTCTGAAGTAGAAGTTACAAGAGCCCCCATCAATCTAAGTCAACCAGGAGCTCCTTTGGCAGATGCTGGTGAAAGCTCTTTTGCTTTGGGCAAAGCCGATGGGGCTTGTATAAGCTTAGGAGATGGGGGAGTGGCTACTTTATCATTTAATCAGCCTTTACAAGATTTACCGGGATACGATTTTGCCGTCTTTGAAAATGGCTTTTACTCTCCCATAGATTCTGGCTATTTTCTAGAACTTGCTATTGTAGAAGTGAGCAGCAATGGTATGGATTTCGTGATGTTTCCAGCTCACTCATTAACTCCTTCAAATGAGCAAGTAGGAAGCTTTGGTACTGTTGATCCTACCCAAGTCAATGGTTTGGCAGGGAAGTATGAAACGGGGTATGGCACTCCTTTTGACTTAGCAGAGCTTGCAGGCTATCCAGAATTAGATATTTTTAATGTGACCCATGTGCGGATTACAGATGTAGTAGGCAGTATAGACAGTACTTTTGGCACAGCCGATACCGCAGGCAACATGATTAATGATCCATGGCCAACAGCATTCTCGTCATGTGGCTTTGATTTAGATGCGGTATGTGCGTTAAATGAAGCGCTTGAGTCTAGTGATGTACGAACTTCAAATACGTCACGCATTCAAACAATTTGGGATGAGTCTTTTTCCATTTATACCACTTCAGAGTTAGAATATACCCTGCATGATGCTCTGGGCAAAGAGGTAGGTACTGGGCAAATATCAAAAGGGAATTCAACCAAAAATGTTTCTCATTTAAGCAGAGGCATTTATTTCCTCAGGGTTAATGGGGGGCATGGCCAACAGGTTTACAAATGCATAAAGCGATAGTATTTCTTCTGTTGTTTAGTACCCTAACCAATGGGCTTGGTCAACAAGTAGATACTCTTCTGGCAGATTCACTGCGGGTAGTAGACATTATTGCTACTCCAGATCCTTTGCCGCCCGTTTACAAAACAGATTCTATTCAACTAAGAAGCTTGAATCTGTTTAATGCGTCTTTGTCTGATGCATTAGAAGTGAACCCTATTCATTTACGAGATTATGGTCCTGGGCAATTAACTTCCATTTCATTACGAGGAACCTCTGCTTCTCAAACTTCTATACTGTGGAATGGGGTAAACATCAACTCTCCAACCCTTGGGCAAGCAGACCTTTCGATGATTCCCATAGCAGGGTCTACAACTGCTGAGATTAGATACGGAAATGCAAATAGGCGAGATGGCTTTGGAGGTATTGGTGGTAGTGTTAATTTAACTTCAGAAATTGAAGAGGCTCCTAGTGCAGAAATCACTCTAGGAGCAGCATCCTTCAATACTTACAGTGCTGGAACAAGAGTTAATTATCAATTGGGTAACAAGTGGTTATTATCAACCGCAATCTCTGGAGCTTACAGTGAAAATAATTACAGTTTTTCAGACTATACACAACTAGAAAGCCCAGAAGTAGAGATGTCGAACTCAGCATTCAACAGGCTATCTGTTGAACAGCACGCTATAATCAAGATAAAGGATACCCAGCAGCTTAAGTTTAATGGCTTATGGACGCAAACAAAACGACAAATACCTCCTAGCATTGGTGTGCAGTCCTCTTTGCAAGAACAATCAGACAACCTTGGTGTATTAGCAGTTTCTTACATCAAGTCTCAAGGATCTAGAAAACTTGAAGCATCAATAGGCTACAAGTATGGTTTTCTTACTTATCAAGATCCCAACGCAGCTATTCATACAGATTATTTAAATCATGGAGTGCAAGCCAAAGTCTATGGAAAAAGAAACCTTGGGGCTAAGGATGTGATTCATGCTAATGTCTTGTTATCCACAGATTGGGCTTTAAGTGAGATATTTAATGAATCTAGAGTTCAAGCAAGAGCTGAGTTAGGATATGAGAGAAAATTAACATCGTTCTTGTCTTTATTCACAAGTATTCAACCAGAGCTTTTGAATGATTCAGTACTTGGTATACTTCCAACTGTAGGGCTAAAAGGAGAATTACTAAAAGGAAAATTATCTTGGTTTGGAACTTGGTCAAGGAACGTAAGAGCACCAACACTGAACGACCTCTATTGGCAGCCTGGGGGTAACCCCAATTTAAAGGCAGAGCGAGATGAAGCATTTGAGGTTAGCATCAATTGGAAACAGCATCTAAAAGAAATCAAGACTTCTTTTACACTTACAGGTTTCAAGGCCAAAACAACAGATTTATTGGTTTGGATTCCAACAGACCAAGGTTTTACAGCGCCAGTTAATCAAGACTATTCTGATCGAATAGGAGTGGAAGCAAATGTGTCACTTCATCGTGATTTTGGTAAAACCAATATACACCTGAATGTTTCAGGCACCTTCTTAAGTACGAATAACGGTAAAGGGCAATCAAATATCTACATTCCAGATGCTGAGTTTAGAGTACAGACCGGGGTTACGCACAAAAATCAAATGGTAACGGTACTGTATTCGTATACAGGTGATCGATTTGTAGACAGAGAGAACTCAACCTACCTCCCAGCTTACGATTTAGTAGACATAAAATATGTTTACAACAATATCAATGTTTCTAAGAGCCTCAATTTATCAGTATCTTTAGAAGCATGTAACCTTTTCAATAAGAGCTATATGGTTATGGCAGGTAGGCCAATGCCAAGAAGAAACTACAGGTTTACGCTTAACATAAAAATATGAGTAGATTTTTGCTTGTTCTTTACGTGAGCTTAATGGCATTTGCTTGCACACCAGATGAGGAGAATTATGGCCCAAGAAGTAAGAGCCCCAATACCTTACCTGATTCATTAGCAACAGAATGGATGTATATCCTCAATGAGGGCAACTACACTTGGGGAAATGCATCGGTAACTGGTGTGAATTTGGTCAATGGCGAAGCTTACCAAGAGCTTTTCAAAGTTGTTAATGAAATACCACTAGGCGATGTAGCTCAATCTATGTTCGTTAGAAACGATACAGGATGGTTAGTTGTGAATAATTCAGGGAAAATAGAAGTTGTTGATCTGCCGTCTTTCCAAAGGTTGTACACCATTGAAAACATGCAGTCGCCCAGATATATAGATTGTATTGGCGACACCTGCTACATAACTGATTTGTATGCGAATCATATATACGTTAAAACCTGTGAAGGACAAGAAATCACGCAACTAAAGCATAATGGCCTTGCTGATGAAATAAAGGTCGTAGACAATTCTATATGGGTTGTTACTACCCCAGATAGCACGAGTACGGTAACTTCATTAAACAGGTACACGGGTGCATTCCAAGAAACCATTTTGGAGGGAGCTCGAAGTGTCTTCTTTGATAATGATGCTCTGTATTGGGTGAAAAACGAAGAATTGAGTAGAAGACAGTATAAGCTCATCACAAACGAGACGTTAACAACTGGATTACCCCAAGACTTGAACCACTTAGTTGTAGATGCGATTCGAATGGAATTATACTACTCCTTGAATGGCAGTGTATGGTTAGCAGATTACAGAACACAAAATGCCGACCCCATTAGTTGGTACAGCGAAGAAGGTTTGAATGTGTACAATTTGCATTTTGAGAAAGATGAATCAGCTCTGTACTTGGTAAATGTGAAAGACTATACCAGAAGAGGAGAGGTAATCAAACTGAATAGCAGAGGAGTAGAAGAAGTAAGAATAGCTACGGGTATTATACCCAATGACATAGAATTCTTTCACAAATAGATTTTCAAAGTAGCGAGTAAAAAGTTTTGCTAGAGTTATAGGCTTTTGGTCAGGCTCTAATATTCTTCATCGCTAATCGTTATATTCAACACAAGTTTTGGGGTTATTCCGGCATAATCGTTGAAAACGTTTTGAAACCCCACGATATAGCCCATTTTGGCTACTTACTTTTGAATTAGATTGAAAAACCCGGTAATTTGTGAAACACAACAGTCAAGACAATATTCTTCTTTCTCTCTTTAGCCCTCTTGTATTTGCCATGGTATTTCTGTGGGTACTTACACCATCCTTTGCTTTGGCTCAAAAAAAGCTACTCATTGATGGTACGCTAACAGTTGGTTCACAAAAACTGAATGCAGCCCAGGTAACTGTTTTTAAAGATGGACAAAAATCGAACGAAGTGACTACTAAGTCCAATGGAAAATTTGAAGTTGAACTTGAGTTGGATCACCTTTTCATGCTTGTGTTTGGTAAAGAAGGATATGTTTCAAAGAAGATTGAGGTAGATACTCGCGGTATACCTGAAGATGAAAAAGAAACAGCAAATCTATACTACGGAAAGTGGAAGGTTGAGCTTTTTGAAGAGTCGCTTGGCTTAAACACCTCCATTCTTAAACAGCCCATTGGTAAAGTTTCTTATAGCTCTACTTACATGCAGTTTGCGAATGATGATAAGTACACTAAGTCTATTCGTAAACAGTTAGATGCACTTCTTGCAGAACTTGAAGCTGCAACAGAACAACAGCTTTTGTTAGAGGAACAGTTGGAAGAAGACTATTACTTGGCCATTCAAGATGGCGATGCATTTTACAAAGAGAAGGACTTTGAAAATGCATTATTTCAATACCAAGCAGCACTCCGATTGAAGCCAGGAGAATCTTACCCTACCAAGATGCTCCAAAAAGTTCAAGGCGAACTGGGTGCTTCTGAGGCCCTTGAAGAGCAATATGCAGCTTTGTTATCTTCTGGTGACGACAGCTTTAATACTGAGAAATATGAAGAAGCGATAGGGTATTATCAAGATGCGCTCAGCCTTAAGCCGAGTGAAGAGTATCCGAAAGACCAAATTGACGCTGCTGAAAAAGCGTTGGCAATAGCTTTGGAAAACGAAGAGAAGCAGAAAGAATATGATGCACTTATCGCAGCTGCTGATATAGCGTTTTCTGGTCAGGCCTATGAAGATGCAAAAGAGGGATATGAAAAAGCTTCGCGCATTTTCCCTGATGAAGCATATCCAAAAACAAAAATCAATGAGATTACCACCCTTCTCGAGGATTTATTAGAAAGTGAAAAAGCCTTTGATTTAGCATTGAAACAGGGTGAAGCTGCTTTAAAAGATGAACGATACGAAGAAGCAAAAGGTCATTTTGAGCAGGCAGCTCAATTAAACCCGTCTGCGGCAAGACCACCTGCGGCAATCAAAGAGATTGAATTAGCCCTAGCTGCATTGCTAGCACTTGAAGCAGATAGAGCCGCAAAAGAAAAAGCAGAGCAAGAAAAGATTGAAAAAAATTATGTGCGCTTCATAGCTGAAGGCGATAGAGCATTTGAAGCTAACGAGCTTAATGGATCAAAAGAAGCTTACTTGGCTGCATTGGAGCTCAAACCAAATGAAGAGTACCCTAAGGGGCAACTAAGTCTCATTACTCAACACCAAGGAGAACTTGCAGCAGCAGAAGAAAGCTATGAATCGCATATGAAAGATGCAGATTTAAAATTCCAAAATAAGGAATACGAGGCTGCTATCGCTTCATACAATTTAGCTTTACAGGTTAAGCCAACTCAGCAAAAACCAAAAGACGCTATTGCTGAAATTGAAAGGTTATTGAGCGAGCAAGCTGCCTTATTAGCTGCTCAAGAGGCAGAAGAGGCTGCACGCCTAGCAGCAATTGAAGAAGAGTACCTTGCTCTAATAGGTAAAGGAGATGTAGCCTTTGAAGCTGGAGATTATGAATCTGCAAAAGGAGCATACCAAGATGCTCAACGTGTAAAGCCAGAAATTGCATATCCCAAAGAACAGCTTCAGAAAATAAATAACCTGTTAGCTGATGCAGAGGAACGCGAAAGCAATTACAAACAAGCTATATCAGAGGCAGACAAGCTTTTCGCAAAAGAGTTGTGGGAAGATTCAAAAGCCAAATATGGTATCGCGTTGTCCATTAAGCCCAATGAATCTTATCCTTCAGTTAAAATAGAAGAAATAGACAAAAAATTAGCTTCAATGACAGCTGCTCAAGAAGAAGCAGACCGATTAGAAGCAGAACGTCTAGCTAAGTTAGATGCTGATTATGCAACCTTGCTAGAAGAAGCAAAGTCGTTAGAAGCACAAGAATCTTATCAGGAAGCAATCTCCAAGTTAGAGGAGGCTAAAGAATTAAAGCCAGAAGAGGGCTTTCCTCAAACAGAAATTACGAGAATTAGCGGTGTTGTAGCTGGCCTAGCAGCAGCAGAAGAAGCCAGATTAAAAGCTGAGCGTGAAGAAAAACAACTGGCTAAGAAATATCAAATGCTAATTGATAATGCAGACTTTCTAGCTAAAGAAGAACGTTACACTGAGGCTATTTCAAAATACCAAGAAGCATCTGGTCTCAAGCCACAAGAGGCATACCCTAATGAGCAAATAGCATTAATTGAGAATAAGGTTGCAGAATTAGCTGCGGCTGAGGAAGCAGCAAGAAAAGCTGATGAAGAAGCAAGACGAATAGATGCTGAATTTAAAAACGCCATTGCTCAGGGCTCTGTGGCTATGGATGGGGGAGACTTAGAAGTGGCAAGGACTAAGTTTGATGAAGCGAAAGGATTGAAACCAAATGACCTAATTATTCCTAAAAAGTTTGCCGAACTAGAGAGCCTAGAGGCAGAAGCAGCTCGACTTGCGGAAGCTAAAAGGTTAGAAGAGGAAAGAGAAAAAGCAAAATTAGCAGAGTACGAAAACTATATGGCTGAAG
Organism: Salibacteraceae bacterium; assembly: GCA_965662345.1. Lineage (GTDB taxonomy): Bacteria > Bacteroidota > Bacteroidia > Flavobacteriales_G > Salibacteraceae > UBA6049. The sequence continues at coordinate 27,066 of CBFIHE010000008.1, read as the reverse complement.
GTGCGTCTGCAATGACTGATGAGAACTATGAAGATGCCAAAACATCGTACGAAAAAGCAAGAGATGTATTTCCTGATAATGAAGAGCCAAAAATTAAACTAAAGGAGATAGCGGCCATTCAAGATGAATTACGAAAAGCTGCTGTCCTAGCAGCAAATGACACGGAGTTTAACTTAGAGCTTGCTAAAAAGTACCCTCAAGGTAGAACAGAAAATAAAGAGGAAAAAGGGAATAAAACCATTACTCAAATTGTTATTGTTACTGGAAATAGAGGAGACGAATACGTAAAAGAACGCTACAGTTGGGGACAAGAGTTTTACCTCAAAAACGGGAAACCCTACAACAAGAATAACTGGCTCAAAGAAACACGGAAATAGCTAATTCCTCTTACTTCAATGCAGCTCATGATGCATCTGTTACTCAGCAAGGAGATTATTACCTTACCTCCAACAATATGCCTTGGGCCATTAATGTTATCAGTGATTTTGATCATCCGATTGAAAAAGAACCCATTAACATCGGTTACAATTACTTTAATACGTGGGCATCCACTGGAGGGAACTCCAAAAAAAGATTGGTACAAGAAGAAATCAGGATATCGAAATCCAAATAAATTATTCATCAGATAACAAAAAAGGCCTCTACAAGAGGCCTTTTTCCTTTTTCAATTCGTTGGATAATCTATTAAGCTTGCTCTAACTCGAGTTTCGGTAAGATAAGAGCATAACTTCCGAATAAAACTCCTGAAAACACAAGAGTACCTGCAATAGAATTAAGTAAGAACGGAATCCCTGCAACATAACACCCAATAAGACCTTCAGCGGTGTTCGGGTAAAGACTTGCTGGTGCCATCCACACTCCAAAATTTGTAATTAAGAAAAATGCTAAAGACCCTATCAGTCCAGATCCTATAACATTTCTAGCGTTTATTTTATTACCTAGTATAATTCCAAAGGCTACCATCAACACAAATCCGCCATATATAAATTCAGCACCTTCGGTAAACCATACAAAACCATCATAATAGGCACCGTAAACAAGGTTATTCAATACCAAATCAGTGAAGAATATGATGAGTAGCGGAATTACAAACCTCAAAACATAAGAGCCATACATAGCGCCACCGAAAAGAGCCAAAGCACCAACGGCCGTGAAGTTAGGAGGGTGAGGTAAGAAGCGCGTGAGCGCAACCAAAACCAATGAAAACGTTACAAATAAGAACTTTTTAGATGAAATTGATTTCATGATACTAAATGATTTTGGCAAATGTAGTAAACGTCAAAACACTTCTTGTGAATAATAGAATCATTAATCAACAATCATTATGTGGCAGAAATACATATTGGATGTCTATATCTTCTCTTGTCGATGCTAGGTGTTCAACAGGTTTAGCTTATCTTAGTTAAAGGAGAAAAACCAGGATATGTAGATGGCTTTTTCTTTTTATTCATTATTTAAACGAAGCAAGCAGCCTGCTTTTAAAGGCAATGCAACAAATAAGACGAATGATTACGGATAAAGAACTGCTTGAGAACCTGAAGAGTTACTTCGGATTCGATGCTTTTAAAGGAGATCAGCAAGCCATTATACAAAGTGTTCTTAATGGCAACGATACTTTTGTTATTATGCCAACTGGAGGCGGTAAGTCGCTTACCTATCAATTACCGGCACTTATTTCTGAGGGTACAGCCATTGTTATTTCTCCACTTATCGCTTTGATGAAGAATCAAGTAGATAGCATTCGCGGATTTGTAGAGAATGATGGGGTTGCCCACTTTATGAATTCATCTCTCAATAAAACTGAGTTGAATAAAGTGAAGTCAGACCTAAAAGAAGGTGTTACCAAGTTGTTATATGTAGCACCCGAGTCTCTTACCAAAGAAGATAATATTCTATTATTTAAAAGCTTGAAAATAAGCTTTGTAGCAGTTGATGAGGCTCACTGTATATCTGAGTGGGGGCATGATTTTAGACCAGAGTACCGTAGGATAAAGGAAATGATCAAGGATATTGATTCCTCTATACCAGTAATTGCGCTAACGGCAACAGCAACTCCAAAGGTACAAACAGACATTATGAAAAACCTGGGGATGTCTGATGCTGCAGTATTCAAAGCTTCCTTTAACAGGGCCAACTTGTTTTATGAAGTACGGGCTAAAATTAATCCAGAGAAGCAGCTTATAAAATACATTAAAGACAATGAAGGGAAGAGTGGAATAATCTATTGCTTGAGCCGTAAAAAAGTAGAGGAAATTGCAGAGGTACTCCAGGTAAATGGTATTAAAGCGGCTCCTTATCATGCAGGTTTGGATGCTGGTACACGTGCTAAATACCAGGATCACTTCTTAATGGAAGAGGTAGATGTAATTGTAGCTACCATTGCATTTGGTATGGGTATAGATAAGCCAGATGTACGTTTTGTATTCCACTATGATATGCCTAAAAGTTTGGAAGGGTACTACCAAGAAACAGGTAGAGCAGGAAGAGACGGTGGAGAAGGTAGATGTATTGCCTTTTACGATTATAAAGACATTGAAAAGCTGGAGAAATTTACCGCTGGTAAACCAATTTCTGAGCAAGAAATTGGTAGAGCATTATTAAATGAGGTTGTGGCCTATGCAGAAACGGCTATGTCTAGAAGAAAATTCTTACTGCATTACTTTGGAGAAGAATGGGATGAGACCACGGGCGATGGCAAAGACATGGACGATAATATGGTAAACCCCAAAGAGCGGATTGAAGCCAAACAAGAAATAAAGCTTCTGTTGGAGACCATCCGCAACATCAAAGAGAGGTTTAAAGGAAACTACGCTGTAGATGTGCTTACTGGTACCAATTCATCTGCCATTAAAAGTTCTAAGCATGATACTGCATCATTTTTTGGAGCTGGTAAAGATCACGATAAGAAATACTGGAATGCCGCAATACGTCAAGTTCTGGTAGCAGGCTTTGTGAAGAAAAACATAGAAGCATACGGAACACTTGAGTTAACAGATTCTGGAAGAGCGTTTATAGATAACCCCAAAAGCTTCATGCTCATCAAAGACCATGATTACGATCAAATGGCAGAAGATGCTAATGCTGTAGTACATCAAAAAGGTGGAGCGGCTGGCGATGAGAAGCTTTTGAAAATGCTTAAAGAGCTTAGAAGGAAAATCGGTAGGCAAAAGAGTCTTCCGCCATTTGTTATATTCCAAGACCCTTCATTGGAGGACATGGCTACGCGATATCCTATTACCAATGAAGAACTCACCAACATAGTTGGGGTAGGAATGGGCAAAGCCATGAAGTTTGGGAAGGCATTCTTAGAGCTGATTCAAACCTACGTTGAAGAAAACGATATAGATAGACCTCAGGATTTGGTAATGAAGTCTGTTGCCAATAAATCAAGTAATAAAATAGCCATTATCCAGGGCATTGACAGAAAAGTTCCACTTTCAGATTTGGCGAAAAGTAGAAGTTTATCAGATGAAGAGTTCGTAACTGAGCTAGAGAATATCGTATACTCAGGTACTAAGCTCAACCTCAATTACTACATCGATGATGTTTTAGATGAAGAAGCCGTTGAAGAAATATTCGATTATTTCAAAGAAGCTGATGATGACTCCATAGCGAGTGCTTTAGAAGAATTTGACGATGATTATTCCGAGGAAGAATTAAGGTTAGTAAGGCTTAAGTTCATGTCTGATTACGCGAACTAAAACGCGTTGATACATGAATGAAATTTATTTGAATTTTAGTCAGGATAGCCTTTGGGTACTAAATATTAGTCTAGGCTTGATAATGTTTGGAGTTGCATTAGATCTTAAGTTAGGGCAATTCAAAGAGCTTTTAAAAGCACCAAAAGGTGTTTGGTTTGGTTTGGCCTCTCAGTTTTTAATATTACCCATACTCACCTTCATTGCAATATATTTTCTCAATCCTGAACCAGGTATAGCGCTTGGAATGATGCTTGTTGCTGCTTGTCCAGGTGGTAATGTGTCTAATTTCATCTCTGCTATGAGCGGGGGAAGCATTGCATTATCTGTCACATTAACCATGCTAGCCACGCTATTGAGTCCTGTATTAACTCCTTTTAACTTTACTTTTTGGGGAAGTATGTACGAACCTGCTGGTCACATAATGAAAGAAATTGATGTGACCTATATACAGTTGGTTGAAACAGTCTTAATTCTATTAGTAATTCCAATGATTATTGGGATGTTGTTTGCCGCAAGACTTCAAACTATTACAGAAAAGATTAAAAAATCCATACGGATATTAAGTCTTGTAATTTTTGCAGGGTTCGTGGTGATAGCATTCTCCAAGAATGTTGACGCCTTTACGGCATTTATAGGAGCTATTTTCTTTTGGGTATTGGTGCATAACTTGGTGGCGTTTGGAGGCGGATGGATTATGGGTAAACTAGGAGGTTTACCAGTTTCAGAACGCAAAAGCTTAATTATAGAAACCGGCATTCAAAATTCTGGCTTGGCATTAGTGATCATTTTTAATTTCTTTGACGGATTGGGAAGTATGGCGCTCATAGCCGGTTGGTGGGGTATTTGGCATATCTTGGCAGGCTTGGGTATAGCATCACTCATGCGCTTATGGAAAAGTTAAGTAGATTTTCGTTGTTCTATGCACTCATGCAAGTTGCGGTTTCTACAACAGTTCATTGCTTTTACAAGCGATTGGTTGTTAGAAAACACCATCCCATACCCAAAGGCGTTCCTGTTATTTATTGTTCTAACCACCAAAATGCATTCTTAGATGCATTGCTCATTGCCGTAGTAACAAATACACAACCAGCTTCCTTGGTTAGAGCAGATGTATTTAACAATCCTATTGCCAAGCGATTTCTTAATGCACTGAAGATGATGCCAGTGTTTAGAATGAGAGACGGGTTCAATTCTTTGTCGAATAACGATATTATTTTCTCTACCGTTAGAAACCTGCTTTTGGAAAAGGGTTCAATCATTATTTTTCCAGAAGGTAATCATGGAGAGCGAAAGCAGTTAAGGCTTCTCAAAAAGGGTGTAGGTCGTATCGCAATGTCAACCCTGTCTGAGTTTCCTACTTGTGAAGATATACTGGTACTACCAATAGGCTTGGAGTATTCTAATCATCAAAATTTTAGAAGTTCTGTGATGGTAGAAATAGGAGAGCCTATTTCTGTAGGTAAATACATTTCAAAATATCTAGAAAATGAAGCTTTAGCGCTGAGGAGCTTTAATGATGAGTTGAAGAAATCCATTAGCGAGCTTATGCTAGACATAAAGCATAAGGCGAAGTACGATTTAGTTCACGATTTTGTTGACTCTAAAGTACTCACAACACACACGACTTCAGTAGATTTCGTTTTTCGCTTTGAGCTTGCACGTAAACTCATTTCAGAGTTAAATACGATGCCAGAAGAGGATATAACAAAAGAAGGATTGGAAAAGTGGTGGAGTGATCACCCAGAGTGGAAAGAACTTACTGTGCGAAAGCCTAATATTTTATTGAAAGCTATTACTGGCCTTTGTACCATACCTTTCTTGCCAGTTTATGCAACATGTAGAACAATAGGAAACAAATTCACGAAAGACCCTCAGTTTGTTAGCTCTTTAAAAGCCGTTACTGGTATGATTCTCATCCCTTTAGTAATGCTTGTCTACACCTTTATTTTATCAAGCTTTTTTAGTGGTTCTGATTTGATACTTGTAATCTCTTTGATGCTTTTTTCATTCTGGGGAAGCCTTCACTTTTTTAATGACTAAAAAAATCCGCATGCAGTTCTGCATGCGGATATCGTTTTGACGTAACTCTTGGTAGGTCCTAATTAATTTTTACCGTTTTAGAGTTTACAGTTTCATTTACCAAGTAGAAGTCTGTGTTGTTTGCTTCTACAGTTCTCATTGTGTATGATGTAACTTGAGCAATACCAAAATCAGTATCTCCAAGGCTTGCTAGTTCAGCAGCAGTAAACGTTACTGAAGTAACATTGGGTCCAACTGTTTTTAAGATGTAATCAGCAGATCCGTAGAGTCCAAAATAAAGGCTGTCTGCAGGTGCTCCAACAGCACTCTCAATAGAAAGTATGTAGTCTTGAGAAACATCTACATCGCCACTATTTACTTTTCCAGCATCTGGAAATTCAATGTAAACCATTGTCATTGGAGAAATAGTTCCACCACCAGAAATTTCCTAGTTAGATCCGTTATCAAAGGTTATTCCTTCTTGGTCTAATAGGCCTGGAGTAAATACATAAGAGTTGTTTGTTTGTATCGCGAGCTTTTTGCTGTTACAAGTAACGTCACCCACATTCTGGAAAGAGGTGAAATCGCCTACGTTAGTAGGGTAGAAGGCAGTTGCCGTACCAAACACAACTTCAATGGGCAATGGGATGATTGGACTGTTTTGATAAGTAATGGTTTTTACACCAACCATAATGCCTGCCACATTATTTCCCGTTGGAAATACAGGTTCAGGACTAGGAGTGGGGTTGGGGTTTGGATTGGGATTAGGCGTTGGTGTAACATTGTTGATTTCGTCTTCAGCTTTTTCGCATGAAGTAAAGGTCACAGAACCCGCCATCAGAAGAACACCTAAGAAAATTGAAAATCTTTTCATAACACTAAGTTTTTGTTTGATTCAAAAGTCGTGTTACTCTAGTTGTTAGAACTATGTGATTCTACGTAATCATATACGGTATTCTATGTAAATGAAAAAAGCTTCGGCTAAACTGAATTAACCGAAGCTTTAGTGTGCAGAAGAAGCCAAAAAATCCTATTCGGATTTTTCTTCACTCTCTTGATCTTCTTTTTTCTTGGGAAGAGCCTTTTTCTTCTTAACTACTTTCAAGGCTACATCATCTTTACCTTTATTTACATCTACTTGAACGGTATCACCTTCTTCAAGCTTGTTCTTGATGATTTCCTCTGCTATAGAGTCTTCTAAGTATTTCTGAATGGCTCTTTTCAATGGCCTAGCACCAAATTGCTCATCATAACCTTTTTCGGCCACAAAATCTTTAGCTGCTTTGGAAAGCTTAATGCCATAACCTAAGTCTTCAATACGCTTGAACACTGAGCTTAACTCAATATCAATAATTTTGTAGATATCTTCTTTCTTCAAGCTATTGAACATAACCACATCATCAATTCTATTTAAGAATTCTGGAGCGAAGCTTCGTTTCAGTGCTTTTTGAATTACACCTTTAGCTTCTGCATCGGCTGCTGCCTCTCTAGCTGTTGTGCTAAACCCAACACCTTGTCCAAAATCTTTCAACTGACGAGCTCCAATATTGGAAGTCATAATGATAATGGTATTCTTAAAGTCAACCTTGCGACCAAGTGAATCTGTAACTTGACCATCATCTAAGATTTGCAATAAGATATTGTATACATCAGGGTGAGCTTTCTCAATCTCATCAAGCAGTATAACAGAGTAGGGGTGTCTTCTTACTTTTTCTGTTAACTGACCGCCTTCCTCATAGCCTACATATCCTGGAGGCGCTCCCACTAATCTAGAAACCGCAAATTTTTCCATGTATTCGCTCATGTCTATGCGAATCATGTTCTCTTCTTTGTCAAATAAATAGCGCGTGAGCACTTTAGCCAATTGGGTTTTTCCTACGCCCGTAGGACCCAAGAAAATGAAGGATCCAATAGGTTTGTTAGGATCTTTCAATCCAGCACGATTTCTTTGAATGGCTTTCACCACTTTCTCAACGGCTTCAACTTGGCCAATAACACTTCCGGTAAGCTCTTCACGCATTTTACCTAATCGCTCACCTTCTTTCTGAGCAATTCTTTGTGTAGGCACACCAGTCATCATAGCTACAACCTCGGCAACATTGTCTTCGGTTACTGTTTCTCTATGTAGCTTGGTTTCTTCTTCCCATTTGATTTTGGAGCTATCTAAGGCCTCCGTTAGTTTTCTTTCTTTATCTCTTAATTGAGCAGCCTCCTCGTATTTCTGTCTACGAACTACCTGTAGCTTCTCTTCCTTAACGCCTTCTATCTGCTTTTCAATTTTAATAATCTCCTCAGGCACCCTTATGTTGGTAATGTGCACACGAGAACCCGCTTCGTCTAATGCGTCAATGGCTTTATCTGGCAAATGTCTGTCAGACATATACCTGTTAGTGAGTTTCACACAAGCTTCAATGGCTTCTGGAGTATAATTTACATTGTGGTGAGCTTCGTATTTTTCCTTGATGTTGTTTAGAATAGTAACCGTCTCTTCTGGAGTAGTTGGCTCAACCATCACCTTTTGAAACCTACGTTCCAATGCTCCGTCTTTTTCTACATATTGTCTGTATTCATCAAGAGTGGTTGCGCCAATACATTGAATTTCACCTCGAGCAAGAGCAGGCTTAAACATGTTACTTGCATCAAGGCTTCCACTAGCTCCTCCAGCTCCAATTATTGTATGAATCTCATCAATAAAAAGAATCACGTCTTGCGACTTCTCCAATTCATTCATTACAGCTTTCATGCGCTCTTCAAACTGACCTCTATACTTGGTTCCTGCTACCAAACTCGCCAAATCTAGAGTAACCACACGCTTGTTGAAAAGAACTCGAGAAACCTTCTTTTGTACGATGCGCAAAGCAAGCCCTTCTGCAATTGCAGATTTACCTACACCTGGCTCACCAATTAAAATTGGGTTGTTTTTCTTACGTCTGCTCAAAATTTGAGAAACACGCTCAATTTCTTTTTCTCTACCAACAATTGGATCTAACTTATCCTCTGTTGCCATTTGGGTAAGGTCTCTCCCAAAGTTGTCTAAAACAGGGGTTTTAGACTTTCCACCAGCCTTAGAGCCTGAAGAAGCAGCACCTCCGCCTACCGAACCTTTTTTGCCACCTCCAGTACCATAACCAGGTCCTTCATCATCATCTGTTCCAGAGATCTCAGCTTTTGGATCTTCTGTAACATCACCATGACTCATTAAATGTTCCAATTCGCTTTTCACTAGTTCGTAGTCTACGTTAAAATTAAACATGGCTCTGCTTGCCACATTGTTTTCATCTTTTAAAATACTGAGCAATAAATGTTCTGTGCCAATAACGTGGCTCTTAAACATTTTTGCTTCTAAGTACGTGATTTTTAGTGTTTTCTCAGCCTGTTTGACTAGTGGGATATTTCCCAAATTAGAATTTACTTTATTGGGGTTTTCAACCTTGATGGTACTTTCTATCATCTTACGTAGCTCTGGAATATCTACATTCAGGTTCTTCAGGATTTGAATAGCAACTCCTTGACCTTCTCGTATGATACCAAGTAAGAAGTGTTCCGTACCAATGTAATCATGCCCCAACCTAAGTGCTTCTTCTCGGCTGAATGAAATGACATCTTTGACGCGTGGAGAAAAATTTGTGTCCATAATGTTTAGCTCCTATAATGACTAAAAGAACGTTCTAAAGTCAAAATCGTTTCGGCTTTCACGCAAATTAGTGAATTTGGCCTTGCTTTCAAAGGTACCCGCTAACGAAAGCAAAAGGGGTGTTGATAACCTCAGTTTTATCAACACGCATTTGTTTGAAAAACCGAGGGTTTTCAACAGTTTTAGGGGCTTTCTTTGACTACTTTCGGAGAATACACGAATGCGCATGCTTCTTTGTTTGAGGTGTGCGCGTAATCATTTGATAACGAGACACTATGGCAGATGGTGAAAGAATAATCCCCGTCAATATTGATGAGGAAATGAAGAGTGCTTACATCGACTATTCTATGTCGGTGATAGTTTCTAGAGCACTTCCTGATGTAAGAGATGGATTGAAGCCTGTGCACAGAAGAGTGCTTTATGGTATGATGGATTTGGGTGTCTATTCCAATAGACCGTACAAAAAGTCGGCAAGAATTGTGGGAGAAGTGCTGGGTAAGTACCACCCTCACGGTGATTCTTCTGTTTACGACACTATGGTGCGTATGGCGCAGCCTTGGTCTCTTCGTACTCCGCTTGTAGACGGACAGGGTAACTTTGGTTCGGTAGATGGTGATTCACCAGCTGCCATGCGCTATACAGAAGCAAGGCTTCGAAAGGTAGCTGAGGAAATGCTTACCGACATCGAAAAAGAAACGGTAGATTTCTCGCTGAACTTTGATGACTCTCTAAAGGAGCCAAACGTATTACCTGCGAAGATTCCTAACCTTTTAGTAAACGGTGCTAGCGGTATTGCCGTAGGTATGGCTACCAATATGGCGCCTCATAATCTTCAGGAAGTAGTTGATGCTACTGTGGCTTACATAGACAATAGAGATATTGATATTGAAGGGCTGATGGAGTACGTTAAAGCTCCTGATTTTCCTACTGGGGGTGAAATCTATGGAATAGATGGCGTAAAGCAAGCTTTTGAAACGGGTAGGGGAAGAGTAGTAATTCGCGCGAAAGCTGAAATTGAAGATGACGAACGTTCTAGTAGGGTTCGGATTATTGTTACTGAGATTCCATTCTTGGTTAACAAAGCCGATATGATTGCTAAAACTGCTGAGCTCGTTAACGATAAGAAAGTTGAAGGTATTTCTGATATACGAGATGAGTCGGACAGAACAGGAATGCGTATTGTGTATGAACTCAAGCGTGATGCAATAGCCAATGTTGTTCTAAACAATTTGTTTAAGCATACACAGCTTCAAACCTCATTTTCAGTTAATAATGTTGCTCTTGTAAAAGGCAGGCCGCAAACATTGAATCTGAAAGATTTGATTCATCATTTCGTAGAGCATCGCCATGAGGTAATCACGAGAAGAACTCAATATGAACTAAAGAAGGCAAAAGAACGTGCACACATTTTAGAAGGGTACCTGATAGCGCTGGATAACATAGACGAAGTTATTGCGCTTATCCGAGCTTCTCAAACAGCAGAAGAGGCACGAACTGGACTCATGGAAAAGTTTGAATTAAGCGAAATTCAAGCTAAAGCCATACTTGAGATGCGTCTGCAGCGTCTTACAGGTTTAGAGCGTGACAAGATTAAAGAAGAGTATGACGAATTAATGAAAACCATTGAGCATTTAGAGTCTATTTTGGCTAACGAAGGCATGCGAATGGATATCATTAAAGAGGAACTCTTGGAAATGAAGGATAAGTATGGCGATGTGAGAAGATCGAAAATTGTCTATGCTTCTGCTGATTTCCGAATAGAAGATATGATTCCTAACGAAGAAGTGGTTGTTACCATCTCTCATCTTGGATACATAAAACGTACATCCCTTAGCGAATACAAAACGCAAGCTAGAGGAGGGAGAGGAAGTAGAGGTTCAACAACACGTGATGCCGACTTCATAGAAAACCTCTTCGTTGCCAGTACGCACAATTATCTATTGGTATTTACAGAAAAAGGAAGATGTTATTGGATGCGAGTGTTTGAGATTCCTGAAGGAACCAAGCAATCTAAAGGTAGAGCAATCCAAAACATGATAAATATTGAGCAGGATGATAAGGTGATTACCTATATCCATGTAGAAGACCTTAGAGATGAAGAGTATGTGAAGAACAACTTCATTACTATGGTTACAAAGAAAGGGGTAATCAAGAAGACTTCGCTAGAGAGCTACTCCAGACCAAGAAGTAATGGAATTATTGCTATCAACATTCGTGAAGAAGATGAGCTGTTAGAAGCTAAACTTACAGATGGCAATAGCTATATTTTAATGGCCCTAAGTAGCGGTAGAGCTATTCGCTTCCATGAAGAAAAAGTGAGAAGCATGGGTAGAACTGCTTCTGGAGTAAGAGGGGTAACGCTAGCCCATGATAAAGATAGAGTAGTAGGTATGATTTGCGTTTCAGGTGGTGAAGACTCAGAAGAGACCGTAATGGTTGTGAGTGAGAAAGGCTATGGGAAACGTACAGATATTGATGACTATCGAATTACCAATAGAGGTGGTAAGGGCGTTAAAACCATGAGTATTTCTGATAAAACAGGAGAACTCATTGCGATTAAAAATGTGTCTGATTTAGACGACTTAATGATCATTAACAAAAAGGGAATCACAATCCGTCTAGCGCTAGAGAGTGTTAGAGTTATGGGGCGTGCAACCCAAGGAGTTAGACTAATTAACATGAAGTCTAATGATGAGATCGCAGCCGTTGCTAAAGTGCCGCACAGCGATGAAGAGGAAGAGGATGAATTATCCGACTCTAACGAGAATGGCACGGAAAATGCAACTCAAGGAGGTGAAGAATAATTAATTTTGCACTCGCAAACGAAAAAAACAGACAAAACAGTTATGCAAAAAAAGATTCTATTGAGCTTGTCACTGGCAGTTGTTACGTTCATGGGAATGGCCCAAAACAGTAACCGTATTTCTGCTGGAAACTATTTAAGCAACGGAGATTTAGCGAAAGCTAAGAAAGCTATTGATGCTGCAAGCGTTCATGAGAAAACAAATAAAGACCCTCGTGTTTTCAAACTAAAGGGAGATATTTATAAGGCAATTATCATGAGTGAAGAAGAGTCGATTCAACCTTTGAAAGAAGGAGCAATTGATGAAGCGATCTCAGCTTATGATAAAGCACTTGAAACGCTTCCTAATTCAAGCAGGATAACAAAAGAAGAAATACTTGGAGCATACACAGGTATGATTACAATTGTCTCAAACGAGGCAATTAACGCTTACAACAGCAACGATTTTGTAAACTCATCTATATTCTTTGAAAAGCAAGCTGCACTTGGAAATAGCTTCGGTTATATGGACACGGCAGCTTATTTTAATGCGGGTCTCACTGCTGCTCAATCTGGAGATAATCAAAGGGCGATAGCAATGTATTCTTCAATAAAGGAAACGGGCTATAACCAGGCTGATTTATTCTACGAAATAGCAAGAATGCAAATAGAAGAAGAGCAGGTAAACGAGGCGTTGGCTACTATTGAGGAGGGCAAAGCAAAATATCCTGGGAGTAAGAATTTGTTGTTGTTAGAGACCAATATTTATTTGCAGGATGAAAGCAAGATGGAGCAAGCAATTGAGAACTTGAATACAACTATTGCAGATGATCCAACAAATCCTAGTTTATATTATGCTAGAGGTACACTTTATCAAAAAAATCCAGAAACTTTGGATAAAGCAGAAGCTGATTTTAAGAAGTGCGTAGAGTTAGATCCAAATCATTTTGAAGCAAATTATAACCTTGGAGCATTGTACGTAAATCAAAGTAGTGATGTCCAAGAACAAATGAATGCCTTAGATTTCAGCGAACAGAAAAAATATGATGAGCTGAAAGCGAAACGTGATGAACTATTTAAAACGGCAATTACACCTTTAGAAAAGGCTGCAGAGCTTAGACCAGAAGAAAAAGGAGTAATTGCAACACTTTTAGAGTTGTATGGTAAAACCGGTCAAACGGATAAGTACAATGCAATGAAAGAGAAATTAGGTAAGTAAGTTACAAATGTGAGGAGGGCATATCACCCTCCTTTCTTTTTATCATTCTATTTAACATAATATTAATTATAATACAATAAGATGATGAAGAAAAGAGTGGCTAAACCGTTCAACTCCTTAAAGTACTATACGATTACACGAGCCAGCAAGCGTAGCAACATTATCGCTTCTATAAATGTATTCTTGACCTGAGCGCGCAACCAAAGAAACACTCGCTGGTTCTATATCCATACCCATTGGCAATGTATAACTAACAACATAATTAGGAATAGTTGTTCCGCAAGCATGCTGAACTTCGTACGTGCTATCGTAATATATTTCTCCAATTACTTCATCTTTTACCTTAATCTTAAATGGTTGGTCAACAGCTGGATCGTTTTTGTATTCGTTAGCACCTTCTTCATTAAAATAAAACACAAATTCAGCGCTATACTCACAAGTGGCTTCACGTTCTGTATCTGCAGAATAATTATCTGCATCTTCATCCATGCAACCTTCTTTACCGCATCCTACTAAGCTTACCAGCGCAATTAACACACTGGATAATTTAATTTTCTTACTCATAATTCTGATTTTTGAGGTTTGATTATTTGTCTAAAAAGACTCTAGAACCCTTTTCAAGGGTCTTTTAAATGATTCTATTTCAGGGAAATAGACAATTTCATGCACTAACCTGTATGCTTCATCGCATTTTTGAGGGTGAATGAGCTCTTCTTTCTGCCAAGGCTTAAACATCATGGCTATATGTTATGTTAAATGAACATGAAGCAAGCATTGATTTATGGACTTTCTACCTTATTCTTAGTCGCACTTCTTTTTCAAGGTTGGGTTATGTGGAGCAATACAGATGTTGAGGAACAGCCCTATGAACTTCTCAAAACCTATGGAGATATTGAGATTAGGCATTACCCCAAAGCCAGATTAATCAGTTACACCTCCGATAAGAGTTCTGATAACGATGGCTTTAGAACACTGGCAGGTTATATTTACGGGGGTAATGAAGATGAAATGAAAATTGCCATGACTGCACCTGTGCATATGTCTTCTTCACAAAAAGAATCTGTTATGAGCTTTGTGCTACCTCAAGAGCACTGGGATGAAAAGTTACCTGCGCCCAATAATAATGACGTTAAAATGCACTTCTCAGAAGCAAAAGACGTTGCAGTAATTCGTTTTTCGGGGTATTCGAATCAAGATAAGTATAATGCCAAAAAAATGGAATTAGTGAGTGCTCTAGATTCCATGGGTATTACTTACGGTTCAGATTTCACTCTTTTAGGTTATGACCCTCCCTACAAAGCGACCAATCGGAGGAATGAAATATCTGTTTCAGTGGACTTAACTACCTTACCTTAACTCTTCACTTGCGTTATTCGTAAAAGTACAGACATTTCAAACTAATAATTATCGCAATTTTCGCGGTTAACTAGAACAAGAAATAATATGAAACAGGTATACATCTTCTTTACAGCTGCACTACTTCCACTTTTCTCTATGAGCCAATCTTGGACTCAGATGGCATCTATGCCTGTAGGTAAACACCATCCTGTTACGTTCTCAATTGACGGTAAAGGATATGCAATTACCGGCACAAGAGCTTTAACAACTCCCACAGATGATGTTTATCGATACGATCCTGACACAGACCAATGGGCAGAAATGAATAGCTTTCCTGGAGCAGATAGAAGTTTTGCCATTGGGCAAGCCTACAATGGTAAAGGTTACATGGGATTTGGCTTTTCTACAAGCTCTTTCCTTAATGATATTTGGGAATATGACCCTGTTGCAGACTCGTGGAGTTTGCTCACCGTATGCGATTGTGCCGGTAGACGTCACCCCGCATTTATCATACGAGATGACAAAATCTACGTGGGACTTGGCGATGGTGCTACAGGTGACTTAGGTGATTGGCATGTATATGACATGAATACAGATTCGTGGTCTCAAGAAGACAATCTACCAGCTCCTGGCAGACACCACCCTTTTATGTTTCCTGCTGGGGATCATGTTTACGTAGGAATGGGACACCGTGGTCAAATAATTTTTGATGATTGGTACAAGTTCAATGTTAGTACAGATAGTTGGGAAACCATGGCAGATTTCCCAGGAGAAGCACGCGTGGCTGGCACTCAATTTGGCTATGGTGATAAAGGATATGTTCTAAGTGGTGACGGTGACAACCACAGTTGGATGGCAGAAGGAGAGTTTTGGGAATACGACCCCACTCCAGATGAATGGACACAGCTCCCCTCCCATCCTGGTATAAGTAGATGGGCACCAGGCTCATTTGTAATTGATGGTGAAGTTTATTTTATGGCAGGTCAAAATCGCCAAACAGGTGTTATCACCAATGATGTATGGAAGTACCCCTTATCGCCATCAACAAATGTTGATGAACTTATGAGTGAAGGTGCTACTATGAGAACCTACCCAAACCCAGCAACAAATCAGCTGTTCATTTATTCTGAAGAAGAGAAAATAGATAGGATTGAGCTATACTCTATTACAGGAAATTTGGTTTACAATGAAGAAAATCCCAATTACTCAATTGACATTAGTTCATTGAACAACGGGGTTTACTTGGTGAAACTCGTTGGTGAGCTAGGAAACACTGCTATGCAAAGGGTGGTTATTAGATAGAAGCAGATAACTTAGTGTGCATGAAAGATGCCGATTTTTTTGAGAACATAAACTTTGCTCCTGTTAACCCTGTACCAGGAAGGGTGTTAATCTCAGAACCCTTCATGCAAGACCCTAACTTCTCTCGAAGTGTTGTGATGATGGTTGAGCATAACGATGAGGGTTCTCTAGGGTTTGTATTAAATAAAAAGGCAGAGCTTTCATTAAATGATATTCTAGAGGAACCACAGAACGTTGATGCTCCTGTATTCATAGGAGGTCCAGTTGGAATGAATCAACTTTTTTACCTGCATACCATGGACCCTGAGCAATTACCAGGTGCGATTCCTGTGGCAGAAGGATTATTCTTTGGTGGTGAATTTGATCGTTTGGTGTTTTATATCAAGAACGGGCTCACAAAACCAAATGATGTGAAGTTCTTTGTAGGCTACAGTGGTTGGTCTCCAGGGCAACTTGCCGATGAACTGAAAGAACGCGCTTGGATTGTTAGTGAATTCAAGTCATCTATGGCGTTAAGTGATTCTGAAAATTTTTGGCAAGAGGTGCTTTCTAAGCTAGGTAAGAAGTTTGCCGTTATGACTCGCTTTCCAGAAAATCCGAACTTAAACTAAGTCTAAGTTCAACTTCTTTGTTTAAGGCCGAAATAAGTTGTGAGCCCAGTTTATGGTAGTAACGCTTAGCTCCGTAACCCATCGTCCACTGTACTCCTTGAATTGAATTGGTGAAGAACACCTCCCCTGCTTCATGTAATATTTCAGGTGTAACTGCGGTTTCAATGACTTTTACACCTCCTTTTGCCAAAAGTTTAGTAACGAAATCTCGCATAACACCAGGTAATGGACCCTCATTTAATGATGGAGTAATTACCTGCTCATTGACAACAAAAAATACATTAGAAGAAACACCCTCGCAAACTCTACCGCGGTCATTCAATACAATTGCTTCATCCCACCCGCATCGCAACGCTTCGCGAGCAGCTTGAACATAAAGTTGAGCATTGGCACTTTTAAGTGCGTTAAATGGGTGAATGGATTTTGTGTACGAATCAAACACGCCTATTTTAAAACCCTTCTCGTTAAGCTCAAAATCTTGTTGCAATGGGCTTACCTCCATTAACCATGAGGCATCATCTGTTTCTGGGAAATAGGTCCCTTCACCTTCTCTAAAAACAGATAAACGAATACGAGCTCCGCTCAAAAGTCTAGCTCTATGCGTAAGTCTATAAATCTCTTTGTTTAAATAGTCTGAATTGTGGATAGCCGAGCAATTTAACCCGATTAACTCCATGCCAATCAACAATCGTTTAAGGTGTTCCCCCAAGAATGGAGCATAGCCATTGACTACCTTAAATGTTTCAAAAATGGCATCGGCATATTTGAATGCTCTATTGGTAGCAGAGAAAACGGCTCTGTCTTTGGGCATAAGCTCTCCATTTATGACTATGAAACCACTCATAGAGCTGCTTGAATAACCTCTAGAAGATTTGCGTTAGTATCCATTTTAATACCCTTTACTCCTGCTCCACTACCTGCTTGCAGGTCTCTATCCTTATCTCCAATCATGTAGGAAATACTAGGATCTATCTGATGCAGATAAATAGAACGCTCAATCATGAGACTACCTGGTTTTCTTGTAAGTGAGTTTGAATAATCATCGTGGTAAGGCGAATACCTAATATCAGTTAAGTGAACACCGTGCTTTTCCAATTCACTACGCAGATATTCGTGTATTTCTGCAACATCATCATGGGTATACAATCCTTTGGCTATACCTGCCTGATTGGTAATTACTATGAGTTTATAACCCGCATCCATCAAAAGTTTTAGTGCTTTTGGCACATCAGGCAAAATGGTGAATTCAGCTTTAGATTTAGTATAATCACCAGGGTCATGATTGATCACCCCGTCTCTATCAAGAAATATAGCTTTATAAAGTCTATTCTGCATCGGTTTAAAGTAAAAATAACGGACACAGAAAACTCCATGCCCGTTATGGGATGAAGCTTGAAGGACCTCAAAGATAGTATTCAACAGGTTATTAACAATACTATTCACAATTAAAACCACGATTGAACGGCAAATTGAATTTTCTGAACAAACTCTAAAGCAAGTGAGGGCTTAAAAATGGCTGTTGCTACTACACCAAAAATAGCGCCCCAATAATGAGCATCATGTGCAATTCTGTCATTTGAGTCGGTCATTCTTTTCTCGTACCACAAATAGAGAATTCCTACAACAAAAGCAGGCATGGGAATAACCAAGAATACGCCAAGCATTGCAGTAGGACGCATAAGAATAAAGCTAAATAAAACCGCTGCTACTGCTCCTGATGCCCCTACTGCTGTATAATAAGGGTTGTCCCCATGCTTTTTTAATGCTGGTAAAGAAGCAGCAATAATACCGCCTAAGTATACTACTACGAAGTACAAGCTGCCCTTGGCGCCAAATAAGTAATTGAAATCATCCTCAACTACTCCACCAAACTGAAATAGCACAAAGGCATTCACAAATAAATGAAACCAATTGCCGTGAATGAAAGCATGAGTTATAACTCGATAATACTCATTATTCTTTTGTGCGAGGTACGGGTCTAGAGACAGCTTTCTAAATAGGTTTTCATCTCTAAATGCTAAAAATGAGGCCATAACAGACAGACCTATAATGATGTTGGTAATCATGCGACAAAGATAGTTTCGTTCGCGGTATGGCTCCCATTATTACCTGAGAAGTAGCCTGTGAACAAACCTCTTGTTCTCAGAGAGATTTGTACTGATTTTGCACAGCTATTCCCGTCCCATTATTTTTTTAGAATAAGCAATTCTTGTCTGCGCCTAATATATTGTATTCCAGGCTTTAAGATTAGCTCTTGCTATGGACTCTGCACTGAAGTTTTGGGTCAGTAGAGGATTAGAAAAGAACGGTCATTTCTAATTTCAACAGAGCATTTTATGAAGCACTTTAAACTTTAAAGTAAACAATGTAGAGTAGCATAAGAACTAAGGCTGCTCCAAAAATTAGTAGGAAAACAATAAACTGAAATGAACCATAAATAATGGCAACACCATATCCTCTAGTGTATACACGTTTGTAAGAAACTAAGAAATAAGCCCCAGTCCAAATTGACCAAATAACTTGCGCTATAGCCGTCTCATCTAATCCCATACTAATAGGTGAAGTTGCGAGTGACGCGAGTAAGGTTATGGAAAGAATGTGACTCACAAAGACTACATCATCAACAAAAAAGCGTTTCTTTTTAAGGTTGAATAGGCGAACCAACAAGCTGTAAATGGGTATAATCAATAGAAGAGCTAACGGTGTAGTGCTGCGAATCAAATCATCTCTTTTTCGTGCCTCCAGTGAAATGAGCTTTGCGGTTCCTTGCCCTATTCTAACCTCAAGGTAATCTTCTGTAGGTACTGTTTCTGGGTCAAGCGCTAACAAGCTATTTACCTTTCTTTCAAATGTAGAACTGTCTCCTTCAATATTGAATACAATTGGTGATACAGCTTCTTCTTCTGGGGCATTTATTGTAATATTGGTAGGCTTATCAAAATTGGCTAAGATTGAGACCAGCAAGAAATAAATAAAAGAAATAAACAGGTAAAGCCTTAGAGGCGGGACATAGGCACTTCTCTTGTGTTTTATGAATTCTCTGGAGAGAAAGCCAGGCTTAGTAATTAATGGCTTTATGGTAGATACCAGCTTAGAATCAAAGGCAATATAATCTTTAAAGAAATCACCTAATAAATCTGTGACTTAGCCTCGAACAGATCTGTTGGCTTGACCACATGACCTACAAAATCGGTCTGTGTCTTCTAGATGTATTCCATATGATGGACATTGGCTAAACTCTCCCATATGCTACTGTTACCCAAAAGTAGTCTTAATCGGTTTAGCTTGTGTGGTCTTGAATAATTTTCCACCCCGTGGGAGTTTTAGTAAGTAACAATGTAAACCTACCCCTTCTTTGTTTTTGATCTGGAAAATCTAGCATGTAAAGTCCTATTATAGTGGCATACTCCTCACCTAGCAACTTTATTTCACTCAATTCAAAGGTTAGATGGCCCATTTCTTTTGGGTTCTTATACCCCCGTTGATACATGGCTTTTACTTCTGCTATTCCTTTATTTACTCCAGTGCGTGAAACAAATCGCAGTTCATCACTCTTAATGTAGCCTTCTAAAAAGGTGTCAATATCACCTTCATTCCAAGCGTCTTGCTGCGCATACAACACTCTTGAAATAGCTTGTTTCTGAGCATCAGCATCACTTAAAGTATTGCAAGCACTAAGCAAGCTTAATAAGCACAATATGAGAAAATTAATCTTCATGTATATCCCAAGTATGGTCTGCCATTAAAGTAACGGTAGAAAGATGAGATTTGAAAGGTCTACTTTTACCCCATTCAGTTGGAGCAACCATACTGAGAATATAGTCACCATTCTCTTTTTCATATAAGTGATAGGTGTGGCCAGTTAAAGGTTCAAAATTCATATCTGCCTCATAAATACGTTGGCTCACTTCTACCCTTTCTTGAAGCTTTTTAGCTTGTTCTGCCAAGGTTTTTATTTGACCATGAATTTGCTCCAACTGCATAGAAGTCTGTTGCTCCATGGCCAGCATAGCTCTACCCTTTACCCTGCCTTTATCTACGGGTTTAATTGAGGCACTGCCAACATGGTGGGCGTACGTTAGTAGTCCTGGGCTTTCTGCAACCTTTTCTGGATCTATAGGATTTACAAATGGTTCTTTCTCGTCTTGGGCCATAACTTTCGTTTTATGGTTAGCGCAAAGCTAACAAACAGCTGAGCGTAAAGTTGAAGATTTAGCAAAGCCGATGGTGTATTTCTGCTACTTTTGATTTTGCTAAAAATACATTGGTTTATGAATAAGCGCGTAGTTTTAATGGTGTTAGATGGATGGGGAATTGCCCCAAATCCTGAATTTTCTGCAATAGATAAAGCCAATACTCAGTTCGTAGATGGGTTGTATCACTCCTATCCAAACACTACACTAAGAACAAGTGGACTTTCTGTTGGGTTACCAGATGGGCAAATGGGCAACTCAGAAGTAGGACACATGAACCTAGGTGCAGGTCGCGTTGTATATCAGGACCTTGTAAAAATCAATAAAGCGGCAGAAGAAGGAACTTTAGCAGATAATGCCACCTTAAAAGAAGCATTTGCTTATTCCAAAGCAAATAACAAGCAAGTTCATTTTATTGGGCTAGTAAGCGATGGCGGTGTTCATTCACATCAAAACCATTTAACTGCACTTTGTAAAGCGGCAAATGACCATGGAGTTTCAGGCGCATTCATCCATGCTTTTACAGATGGAAGAGACTGTGACCCCAATAGTGGTTTGAAACAAATACAACGGCTAGAAAACGAAATTAAAGGCACTGGCTCCAAAGTGGCATCTATTATTGGTAGGTATTATGCAATGGATAGAGACAAGCGGTGGGAGCGTGTTAAACTTGCATATGATCTGCTTGTAAAAGGTGAAGGCGCAGGCTATAGTTCTGCCACAGAAGCCATTGAAGACTCATACAGTCAAGACATTACAGACGAATTCATTAAGCCAGCTGTTATTGAGGAAAATGGAAAACCTGTAGCTACTATTCAAGAAGGTGATGTTGTACTCTGTTTTAATTTCAGAACAGATAGAGGAAGAGAAATAACCATGGCACTTACTCAAGAGGCTTTTCCTGAACAAGACATGCAGCCCCTGCCCTTACATTATGTTACCATGACTCGCTATGATGAATCATTCCAAAAGGTTCACGTAATGTTTGAAAAAGATAATCTTTCAAACACCTTAGGCGAGGTAGTTTCCAATGCTGGTAAAAAACAAATCCGCATTGCAGAAACTGAAAAATATCCGCACGTAACATTCTTTTTCTCAGGAGGAAGAGAAAGCGAATTTGAAGGCGAGAAGCGTATAATGGTCTCTTCGCCCAAAGTAGCGACATATGATTTACAGCCAGAAATGAGTGCAGATGAAGTGAAGAATCAACTTAAGGCCGAACTAGAAGCAGAGTCTGCGGATTTTGTTTGCATCAACTTTGCCAATCCAGATATGGTAGGACATACTGGTGTATTTAGTGCTGCTGTTAAAGCCTGTGAAAAAGTAGATGCTTGCGTTAAAGAGCTTGTAGAAACTGGCTTAGCACACCAATACAGCTTCATTATACTCGCAGATCATGGTAATAGCGATGTAATGATTAATCCAGATGGTTCTGTGAATACCGCTCACACAACCAATCCCGTACCTTGCTTTCTTGTAGATCCTGAGGGAATGCCCATTAAAGAAGGGAAGCTGGGCGATATTGCCCCAACTATTTGTAAACTAATGGGAATTGAAATACCTTCTGAAATGACTGGGGATGTTTTAGTTTAAGGTGTAATAACATTAGAAACAGGCACATCGTCTTCATCATGAGGCAGAGCATCTACAAGTTGATAAGGATATGCTAACGCAATCTTATGAACAGTGGGGTAATGAACTAAGAAGCGGTCGTAGAACCCTCCTCCATATCCAATACGATAGCCGTTCTTATCAAACACCAATCCAGGCACAATAATCAAATCAAGCTCTGGTGTTCTTTCACCTTCCAAAAAGGCTGCAGGCTCAGATAATCCATACTGACCAGGAACCAACTCGTCTTCATCTTCAATTTCCACCATCTCCATTCCTTCGGTTCGGCTAATAACTCGCGGAACAAAAAGTTTCTTTTGCTCGTAGCGGCATTCATGCATTATTGGAAGGGTATTTAACTCGCTCCCAAAACTCACAAAGCAGCTCAAGCGCTTAGCTTCTTTAAAGGCAGGTTCTGCAAATAGTTTGTGAAGCAAGCTTTCTTCCCAACGCTTTTTTTCATGCGGTTTTAAGAAGTTTCTGGTATTCAGAAAATGCTTTCTCAGTTCATCTTTATCTTGAAAAGGAAGGCTCACCTGTTCTGGTTAATGTTATGCTTGTACGTATCTGAGGTAACACGTTTACCATTTAGGTAGTAGAATTTGAGCCCCCATGGATAGTCAATGGCATGGAGCTGCCTTCCTTTACCTTCTTCAACAACAATAGTTCTTTTAATGGTTCTGTATCCTTGATCTATTGTTTCTTCTGTAATACCAGAAGGATACCTTTTTGCTAACTCTTCAGGTGAGTTTTCTTTCAGTCTTTTTATCCTCTCTTGCCTGCGTTTTTCAGCATTTTCAGCTGCTTTTTTCCGCTCAATCTCAGCCTGCTTTCTTCTTTCTGCTTCAGCAATTCTGCGCTGTGCAGCTAGTTCCTCTTGTTGCTTCTCCCATCTGGCACGTGCATCTGCAAGCTTGCTCCCCACTCCAGCGGCTTCAGGTTTTAATTCCTGAGCTTCTTCATATGCTTCAACTGCTATTTTGTAGCTCCCCTCCTCCATGGCGTCATCACCCGTAGACATTGCAGCAGCAAATCCAGACTCTAATAATGCAGCTTTAGCCGCGGCCTGTTCTGCGGCCAATCTCGCCTCCTCTTCTGCCTTACGCTTTGCCTCTTCTTGAGCAGCCTTTTTCGCAGCCTCTTCTGCCGCTATTCGGTCTGCCTCTGCTTTTGCCGCTGCGGCTTGTGATTCTTGCTGACTAAGTAAATCCTTAGCTTGTCTTAATTTATCTCTAGCATCTCCTGAAGTTGGGATAATTGTCAATGCCTTTTCAAAATGGGTAACCGCAGCAGAATAGTATTTTGAAGCCATGGAAGCATTACCCATTTCCATGGTAGCATCAAATTCATTCTTTTTCTCGGCCGCAGCACGCTCTTCCTCTTCGGCTTTGGCAGACTCCATCTTTTCAAGTTCTTCTAGTCGATCAACCTCTTCAATACGCTCTTTGGCACCAAAAGCTTCTGGCTTTAATTCAGAGGCTTGGGTAAAATAGCTTCTTGCACTATTCCATTCTTTGTTTCTAAGTGCATCTTCACCCTTACTCATTAGACCACTGTACTTATTCTCAAGGTCTTGCTTCTGCTTTTTTTGAGCCTGCTCTTTTGCAGCTAGCGCTAATTTTTCTTGTCTATCTACTTCTACTAATCCATCTGCTGGGCCCTGAGCCGATGGTTTTATTTCAGCTGCTTTCTCATATGCATTTCTAGCTCCCGCCCAATCTTCTGCCTTCATAGCATCGCCTCCAAGGGCCATGTACTTCATGTAATCTGCTTCTGCTTGCTGCTTAGCAGCCTCTTCTGCCATAGCGGCTTCTTCTGCTTGAGCTGCAGCTTGAGCTAATGCTGCTTCAATGGCATCTAATTGATTTTGGGGATAGGAATCATCTGGTTGTTCAGACGAAGCCTGCTTGTAAAGGTTTTTCGCCTTGGGCCAATCTTCAGCCTGAAAAGCTAGATCAGCTTCGCTAACTAAAGCCTTGTACGCTTGCTCTGCTTTTGCTTCAGCTGCTTCTTGTTCTGCTAGCTTCTCTGCCTCTGCCGCGTCAAGTTCTTTGGCTCTTTCAACGGCTTTTAGTCCTTCTTTTGGAGCGCTAGCTTCAGGCTTCAAGGTTGCTGCCTTATTAAATGCATCTGTTGCGGAATCATATTCCTTCTTATCAAGAGCAGCATTTCCTGCAGCCACGAACTGCTCATATTGAGCCTGCTTCTCTTCTTTTGCTTTTGCAGCATCTTCCTGAGCTTGCTTTTCTGATGCCTCTTTTGCAGCAATGGCTGCATCTATAGCTGTTATTTGTTCAAAAGAATAGGTTTCTTGTGGTTTAAGGTCACCCGCTTGCTTGTATAAAGCTTTAGCATTTACAAAGTCTTCAGATGCTTTTGCTGCATCTGCTTTACTAATCAACTCCGTATATTGTTGTTCTAGGGCTTGTTTCTCAGCTTCTGCTTCGGCTAGCTTGGCTGCTTCGGCTTCTGCAAACTTCTTTTGTTCTTCTGCATTTTTCAATCCTGCTTTAGGCTCTGATGTCGTTGGCTTAAGCTCGGCTGCTTCTTTGAATTTTGTTATTGCTTCATCAAATTCTTTTGCGCCAAGTGCAGCTGATGCGGCCGCCATGGCAGCTTGGTAGTTCTTCTCCAACGCTTCTGCTTGAGCAGCTGCTTCTGCCTCTTCTGCTTTTGCTTTGTTGGCAGCAGCTATTTGAGTATCTGGATAAGTTTCATCTGATTTAATGGTTTTGGCTTCATTGTACTTTGCGATGGCGTCATCGTAGGCCTTGGACTTAAATAAAGCATCAGCCTCTTTAACTTTCGCATTGTAAGCTTGTATTTGTTCAGCTTCTTCAGCAGCTTTTTCTGCCTTTGCTATCGCATCATTGGCTTTGGTGATTTGTTCATCTGGATAAGATTCAGAAGGCTTAACAGCTTTAGCCTCATTGTATTTTCCTATAGCCTCTTGGAATTTACTTGAATTAAACAAATTGTCTGCAACACCAACTAGTTGCTTATATTCTGCATCAACTTTAGCTTGTTCTTGAGCAGCGGCTTGTTCAGCTTTACCTTGCTCCGCTTCTTTTATTTTCTGCGTTGGGTAGGGGTCTTGAAGTACTGCAAGTGCGGCATTGTATTTCTCTATGGCAGCATCCCAATTCTGCAATTTCAAGAGGTTATCTGCTTGCTTAATAATATCATCGTATTGTTTGCGAACTGCCGCCTCTTTGGCTGCCTCTTCTGCTTTGGCCTTTAAATCGTCTGCTTTTGCTATTTGATCTTTGGGGTAAGATTCCTCAGGTTTTACTTTTTGTGCTGCTAAATATTTTGCCTTAGCATTTTCCCACTGTTCTTTTGCCAATAAACCATCTGCAGCAGTTATGAGATCATTGTATTGCTTGTCAGCTGCCTCTTGTTTTAGCCTAGTTTGTTCCTCCTCTTTCGCATTAGCTACAGCAAGTAATTGATCTTTGGGATACTTTTCTTGAGGTTTTACTTTAGCTGCCTGTTGGTAATTGCGTTTTGCAGCTTCAAAGTTTTTGTCTGCTAAAGCAGCATCACCCGCTTTCACAAATTCATCGTATTTAGCTTGTAGCGCAGCCTCTTCCTCGGCTTTTTTGCGCTCAGCAATCAACATGTCTATCCCTTTAATTTTTTCTTTGGGATACGTTTCATCACCTTTGATCTTAGCTGCTGCGGCATACTTGGCTTTGGCGTCTTCCCATTTCTCTTTACCAAACAGAGCATCTGCTTCTGCAATAACTTTGTCGTATTCTGCTTTGACCTCAGCAGCTTTAGCTTCTTTGATTTTTTGGTTGATTAACCTTACCTGGCGTTTGGGGTAATCATTATCTGGGAAGATTTTAGACATTTCTTCATAGAGCGGAATAGCTTTATCGTATTTCTCCCCTTTAAAGTATCCGTCTGCCTTGCCTTTAAGGTCATTGTATTGTTCTTTTTTCTCCTCTTCTTTTTTATTGGCTTCAGATTCAGCTTCTATTTCGGCACCGATGGAGTTCAGAATATCCTCTTCACTTTGGGCATGGATAGGATTGTACGCAGCGCTGCAAACGAGCATAAGAGCTGGTAACACAAGGTGAATGAGGTACTTAAGAAAATTTGAAATGTCTCTATTCAATCCCAAGTTTTTTCGAGGCGAACGAATATAGCGATTCAGTAGGATTAAAGCGATTTTTAGCTTGTTTACTTCTTCGAATA
Organism: Salibacteraceae bacterium; assembly: GCA_965662345.1. Classification (GTDB taxonomy): domain Bacteria; phylum Bacteroidota; class Bacteroidia; order Flavobacteriales_G; family Salibacteraceae; genus UBA6049. The sequence goes on along the minus strand of CBFIHE010000008.1, from coordinate 453 downwards.
AAAGACTAGACTCTGGGAGGTTGTCTAATCTTTAGACTTTAGTTGAAATTCTACTTATAGTAATTAACATGACTAAGCGCTAGAATTAAAACGATGATGAGAAATTTGCACAAATAGATGTTCGTTTACTCTTTCTGTTTAAGTGTTGTTAACGGCAAACTGCTTCTAAGTAAGCGACTTCATATTAACCTAAGATTAATCTAGCTACTAAATTTGCTTGAATGAGAAGACTTTTATTCCTCCTATTTGCCAGTCTTTGCATACTAGAAAGTAGTGCCCAAAGCATTTTTATCAATGAGATTCTAGCGGATAATGATAAAATTATTGCTGACTCTGCTGGTGAATTTGATGATGTGGTTGAGCTTTATAATTCTGGGACAGAGCCTGTAAATCTTTTTAAATGATATCTGTCAGATGACAGAAATAACATCAAGAAATTCAGGATTGGTAATG
>CBFIHE010000007.1:0-99792 GCA_965662345.1 Salibacteraceae bacterium | reverse complement strand
GTGACCACGGTCATAATAGAAAGAGGCGTCTTGCAATATAGTATCTAGAACAATTTCAGTTACTGAGTAAGGCATAAAGGTACGGATGCGGTTTTTGAATTCCTTGTTTGGTCTTCTGAAATTAGGTGGGTATACCAATATCAGTTCAATATCATTTGATTTGCAAAGGGGGAAAACTTCTTTAAAGCTAGTTATTAAATACGGTTTTTCTTCTTCTAATGGGTACACTTTCTTTTTTGGAGGATATTCTCCTGTAAATCCTGGAGCTACATCATCTAAAAGTATGGAGCCACGTTCATTTACATCTGTTGTATTGTCTGGAGCTTTGGTACCCTTAATTAAGTAACTAATTGCGTTAACTGTATTTTCATTTTGCCTGTATACAGAGGAAAGTACTCCAGCTATGTAATTCTTGTCTACTCTATTGCAATAGGTCTCATAAACGATGTTGTCATGCACATAAGGTCTCAAAAAGTCTTCTCTAAACTTGGCATTGGCGGTGCCTGTAAACGTTCTCAATTCATCTATGAAAAGAAAGACGGTATCTGGTTTTTGGTTTCTTTCCAGCAACAAATTCAACGCGAAAAGATGAAATTCTGTATTCGCACCAGAAAAGCCAAGATTGAAAAAATCACGATTTAGTTCCTTACTAAGTTGTACGGCATCAGCATCTATTAATGCTCTAGAAGACCCTAAAATTATATTCCTATGGTTGCAGTTACCTTCAATTACATCTGCCAAACGCTTATCATACTCATAAGCCATAGCTCCTTTAGATATGCCGTATCCAGTAATTCTATCTGCACCAGCAAGAAGTACGGCAAAAAAGACGATATGTAACCAAGGAATTTTCATTAGAACCTAAAGTAAATAAAGGGTTCTTGAACAGTTCCCGAGAATGCCACAATAAGAATGCTCGTAAAAATATACATAGTAAACCTAACGGCTTTTGGGAAATTATCTAGCAGATTATGAAGACTGTTATCATGTTTTTCTTCGTAATGGTCTACTATTATTAAAACCGCCAACCCAAATAGAGCAATAGTCCATGTAGCTGCAGATTGGTCTAATAAAACTATATGACTCCAACCTTCTGTCTGTATTGAAAGAATGGATGGAATTAAATTAGTGAATTGAGAGGCAAACATTTCTAAGGCAAGGCCGATATCAGGAGCCCTAAAGAACATAGAGGGAACTGAAAAGATTAGAAAGGTTACTATCTGGTCTACATATTTATCGAGTTTGGGATACTTTGCAAGGCCTGTTAAACCATGAATAAACGCCTTTGTTTTTGGCATCATTCTACTGATCACAATTATAGCACCATTATATAATCCCCAAATAACAAAAGTGTAGTTTGCCCCGTGCCAAAGACCGCTAATCACGTAAATAGCAATAAAAGCAAATTTCCAGCTTATTCTTTTTCGAATCATTGGGGTAAAAAGGTAATCTCTAAACCATGTGGTTAAAGATAGGTGCCACCTTGCCCAAATTCCTGCCATTGATCTTCCCACGAATGGCCTTTTGAAGTTTGTCATTAGATCAAACCCAAGAATTTTGGCGCTTCCAACGGCAATGTCTGAGTAGCCAGCAAAATCGCAGTACACCTGAAAAGCAAATAAAAAGGCTGTAATCCAAATGGAGATGCCTCCAAATTCTTCTGGATGTGCGTACAAGTAGTCAATAGGGATTGAAATTTGATCTGCTACCACTACCTTCTTAAAGAGTCCAAAGAGAATCAACCGAAGTCCTTTAACGGTGCTTGGGTAAGAGAAAGAATGTTTGCGCCTGAATTGCGGCAACAGTGTTTTTGCTCGTTCAATAGGTCCAGCAACCAGTTGGGGGAAGAAGGTGACATACAAAGCAAAGATACCTGGGTGCCGCTCTGGCTTAATAGTTCCCTTATACACATCTATACTATAGCCCATGGTTTGTAGCGTATAGAAAGATATGCCCATAGGCAGTAATACCGCTAAATGTGGAGCCATATACTCCATGCCCAGCACTGATGCCAAGCTTTGAGTAGCATCAGAGAAAAAGTTAAAATACTTAAAGGTGAGAAGAATCAAGAGGTTGCTCACAATGCTAATGGCCATGAAAGGTGCCCGTTCTGATACTTCAGCTTTTTTACTCATGGAAATACTGCACCAATAATCTACGGCAGTAGAAGCCAGAATAAGCAGTAGATACCAAGGCTCCCACCACATGTAGAAGAAGTAGCTTGCAGCTAGTAGTAGTACCCAACGCAAGGTTTGCGGCAATAGAAAGTATAATGCCGTAACCACCGGTAAGAAAATCAGGTACTCTATAGAGTTAAAAAACATATGCTATTTGATCAATCTTCCTAAACCCTTGCCACGCTTCAAGATTAGCATTTTGAGCTTCAAGAGTTTAACCTGTTGCATTCTTTTTTCAAACAATTCTGAAGCAAAGGCATAAAGCTCTGCATCGTATATGTTACTGTTTGAAATCGCTCGCTTATCAGCTTCTGTTACTTCTAACCCGCTCTGTTTTTCTGGAGAGGTGTTTTGTTGGGGTATGGGTAGTTTAAACCAGTTAAATGCTTCAGAATAAAGAATAAGTGATTCATCAAACCGCTCCGTTAAGCCAAAGCAATGAAATGATTCTATGTTCTTTTTTGCTATTTCCAATCCCTTTTTCGGGTCTTTGTGAAATTCGTCTACATCTCTAATTCCGCTTACCAATCGTGTTTGAAGATTTCTAGCATAAGGATAATTGCAAAAATCTGAGAGCCCATTTACTTCTGATGCTATTTGCCTATGCAATTCACCAGGAGAGCGTAAAATGTGCTTGTAATGTGAGATTACTCTTTTCTCTGGGTCACGCAAAAAGGTACAGTAACGTTGATTGGTTCCTGCATCTGCTGTGAAGCCGTATTCGAAATGCCCATAGAGCACATTTGGCTTTTTAAAATTTGGGTCTGCAATATCTTTTCTCCATTGATCGCGGTCATACAAATAATGAATTTTACTTTCATTTTGTATGAAAACTTGACGCAATGAAGTTCCGGCAGTTTTGGGAATATGAACAAACGTAATCATGAGCCGGGTATTTGTATGGAACAGAACACGGTATTGAGCATACCTAGATAAAAATGGAAAAAAACGGCATACCAGATAGAGTTGCTGCGGTAGGTGAGTAGTCCTAAGTAGATGCCCCCAAAAACGGCAGCCCATGTTTCTGCCTCTGGCTTACCAATGTGCATAAGCGCTGTTAACAAGGTTTGAAACATAATTGCCATGAAAGCACCATGATATCTTTTAAAGCCAAAACCAATGTAACCTCTAAAAAAGAATTCCCAGCCGATGTAATGAGGAATATAGGTTAACCCCCATAATGCGTAATAGTACCAAGAACTTGTAATTAGCTCTAGCGGAAAGTTTTCAATATAGTAAGCAGCATGTTCTGGATTTAAGCTAGACCTAAAGACCAATAGAGGCAGAATTACTATGGCCAGACCCATTGCAAATAAACCATATCTCCAGTCTCCAAGACCTAGTCCATACCTCAAGAAGTTGTGTTTGAATCCGCGGTTTATTATGAGAAGGGGGATTAAGCAGAATAGTATCAATGAGGAAATATGATGATACAGCCACATGTGCCATTGCAGCAAGGCTTCATCGGTATAATATTCTCCAAATTGACTTACATAGAACTTGGAATCGCCTTCATAGATTTTGACTACAAGAATCAAAATAACCGATATGAACAGCATCGCATATTTGCGATCGGCCACGAGGGGTTCAAAAAACGTTTTGATTTTGGCTACCAATGTCTTTAAACATAAATGATTCCAGTGCCAAAAGTAGGTATTTGCACTTTACAGCTCGGGCTTCCTAAGCGGTATGGAAAAGATAAAGGTGCTGCCATCGTTTTCTTTTGAGTTCACCGTAATTCTTCTATGGTTTTTTTCTACAAACTCTCTACACAAAGCAAGACCTAAGCCCGTACTAGTCTCGTTATTGGTGCCCACAGTGCTCTTTTTTCTATCGTACTCAAAAATGTCGTTAATACGGTCTTGAGATATACCTACACCAGTATCAGTAACACTTACTTGAGCTTCGCTATCTGTCTCGCTAACAGCAGTATAAATTGATGTTTTGCCAGATGGAGGAGTGAACTTGATTGCGTTAGAAAGCAAGTTTCTTAATACGGTATCCATTATGTTCTTATCAGCATAGACCATTACCTCTGGATCTATATTCGTACTACTAACAATAGATTTTTCTTCCATCAATTCTTTTAGTAGTGATAAGTTATTCATCACAATTTCTTGAAGGCGGAAAGGTTCTGGGTTATAATGTAGTTCTCCTATTTGTGATTTATCCCACTCAAATAAGTTATTCAAGAGGGTAAAGGTTTTACCTGCAGATTTAGATAATGCATGTACCGTAGTTTTAAGTTCATCTTCATCTAGGTCTCCGTCTTCTATGTCTTCTTCAACATTTTGAAGAGCCATTTGCAAAGAACCTAAAGATCCACGTAAATCATGACCAATTATACCAAATAGCTTAGTTCTGGTATTGTTGGCCATCTCAAGGGCATTATTTTTTTCTTGAATGATGAGTTGGTTTTGATTCAGCTCTTCCAAAGATTTTTCAAGCTCTTCCGTACGCTGCTCTACCTGCTTTTCTAAACCTCTATTGATTCCATCTAGCTCTTCTGTTAGTTTTTCATTAGAAGATAGAGTTGATGTATATCTGGCAGATAAAAGGTAGCTCTGAGAAAGCAGGAATAAAATGAATCCAATACCAGTCATAGAGATACTGTAAATCTGATTCATGTTGAGTAAAATATCGTTTGCAATAAACACGCCTAACACCAAGAATCCTGTAGCAAATACTTTGCTACCCAGTCTTTTGTGTTTTACAGCAAGAACTACAACCACAATACAGAATATGAGTATCACAAAGGAGATGAGCTGAAAAGGGAAAACCAAGAGAGATGACATAACGGTAGGTATAACAATGGAGGCTAATCCAAACGCGCCACTAACAGTAACCCCAAGTAGGAAGGGAATACGCTTCATTTCGACTGTAAAAAGAGATCTGAGATAAATTAAAATAATGGCCATTCCAAAGAAAAAAGACCCGAGCTCAATGCGGATAATCACCCACCAAGGCACTTCACCTAATAAGGATATGATATATTCTCCAGATGCTGCTATGCGTAGTCCAGCAATCAAATTAGCTATTGCAAACCACAGATTCCATTTGTCTTTTTTTCTCTGGATGTACAACCCTAAATGATAGAGCCCCATTATGAAGATGGCTCCTAGAGTAAAGAAGCTTAGGAAGACATCGCGCTCATGTTTATCTCGCAGAGATTACTCGCTACCAAGCATAAAAGCATGCCACATGCCGCCCTTGTGGAAATCGTAGTTAGAAATCCAAACCACAATCTCCAAGGTGTCTGTTTTTTGATTAAAATCAACTATTTGCGGTCTGTAATCTGCACTTCCCTCGTTCTTACCAATTCCTATACTCCCAATGTTAACTTCTTCTTCACCGTTTAAGAAGAGCTTGGCAGAAGTTCCTGTGGTGGGTAGCTTTATTGCAAGTCGCTTGTTATCCTCTGCTAATAGTACTCTAAGGCGGTAAGTTGCATATCCTGTTCCAGGTAACTGATTTCCATCTGGTAATAGCTTGTTCGTCCATGCAGTTGGAACGTGAATGATAGAAATTCCTGGGATATCATTCTCAAAGAGGACCTTTTAGTTCACTCCAATGAAACTCCCATTCGCCTTTGAGTAGGATAGGTTTGTCTGTGTTGAGGTCGTAATCACGAAGGTCTAAAACTCCGTTAATGGCAACAGGTCTTGCTCCCGAAACATCGAGCAGAATAAAAACCGCAATTAAAAGAGACCAGAGCCTCATGAGTAATTGTTATAGAGCAAACCTCTAAAACATAAAACTACTCATTTCTCTTGATTGAGAATGTACCCCCTGCTTTTTTTAATTAGGCCTTTTTGAGGGCATCTCGTATAATGGTTTGACTAGCCAAGTTTGGTAAGGTAACTTTTAAGTTAGGGGTTCTTTCCATCTCACGTTCAATGGCGAATCTGGCTTCTTCGTTTCTAGCCCAACATCTACGTGCTACTCCATTATTTACATCCCAAAAGAGCATTTGTTTGAGATTAATGTCTGCTTGTTCGCTGCCATCTAGCAGCATACCAAATCCGCCATTCATAACTTCTCCCCAGCCAACACCACCGCCATTGTGTAGGCTAATCCATGTTGCACCTCTGAATGCATCTCCTACGAAGTTGTGAACGGCCATATCTGCCGTAAACTGCGAGCCATCGTAGATATTAGATGTTTCGCGGTAAGGAGAATCAGTTCCTGCTACGTCATGGTGATCTCTACCTAAAACAACAGAACCAATTTTACCGTCTCTGATAGCCTGGTTAAACGCTGCTGCAATTTTCACTCTGCCTTCAGCATCTGCATAAAGTATGCGAGCTTGAGAACCCACAACAAGCTTGTTTTCCTTTGCTTCTTCAATCCAACGGATGTTATCTTGCATTTGCTGCTTTATCTCATTGGGAGCATCAACCATCATCTCACGCATCACATCCAAAGCGATTTGATCGGTGTAGTCTAAATCTTCTGGTTTACCTGATGCACAAACCCACCTAAAAGGTCCAAAACCGTAATCAAAGCACATTGGCCCTAGAATATCTTGCACATACGATGGATATTTGAAGCCCGTTCCTTCAACAACATCTGCACCGGCTCTTGAGCTTTCTAGAAGGAATGCGTTCCCATAATCAAAGAAATACATACCTCTTTCGTGCAGGGTATTTATGGCTTTAGCATGTCGTTTCAAGGTTTCTTGAATGGCATTTTTAAAGGCCTCCGGGTTAGCTGCCATTAGGTCGTTTGCTTCTTCAAAAGCCATATCTACAGGGTAGTATCCTCCAGCCCATGGATTGTGCAATGAAGTTTGATCAGATCCTAAGTGTACATGCACTTTTCGCTCTACTAGGCGCTCCCATAAGGTTACAATGTTACCAATGTAGGCAATGGACTTAGCTTCTTTTTTAGACATGAAATCGATGGCTAAGTCAATGGCTTGATCTACATCATCAACCAACTCATCAACCCATCCTTGTTCATGACGTTTTGTGGCGGCTTTGGGGTTTATTTCAGCTGTAATGCTTGTTACACCAGCTATATTTCCCGCTTTGGGTTGAGCACCACTCATACCCCCTAAGCCGGCTGTCACAAATAATTTGCCTTCCAGCGATTCTCCTGGTTTAGTAATCATTCTTGCCGCATTCATAACAGTAATGGTAGTGCCGTGTACAATCCCTTGTGGGCCAATGTACATGTACGAACCAGCTGTCATTTGACCGTATTGCGTAACGCCCAAGGCGTTAAACTTCTCCCAATCATCTGGCTTAGAGTAGTTTGGAATCATCATCCCATTGGTAACAACAACACGGGGTGCCTTTTCATGAGATGGGAAAAGCCCCATTGGGTGACCACTATACATAACCAACGTCTGCGTGTCTGTCATCTCACACAAGTACTTCATGGTGAGTCTGTATTGTGCCCAATTTTGAAATACTCCACCATTCCCACCATAGGTAATGAGCTCATGCGGATGTTGAGCCACGGCAGGGTCTAGATTGTTTTGGATCATCAACATTATGGCTGCGGCCTGTTCGCTTTTTGCGGGGTATTCATTTATGGGTCTCGCATACATAGCGTAATCTGGTCTAAATCTATGCATGTAGATTCTTCCGTAGTTACGTAATTCTTCTGCAAATTCAGAGGCAAGTGTAGCGTGTTGCTCCTCTGGAAAATAGCGCAACGCATTGCTTAGGGCCAAAACCTTTTCTTCTTCTGTGAGTATCTCCTTGCGTTTTGGAGCATGACTCATACTGGTATCGTAAGGTTTTGGGCTAGGTAGAGATAATGGTATTCCTTCTTGTATCGCTTCTTTAAAAGTCATATGCATTGAATTAAGGCGATGTGCGCTTTTTCTTTTTATTGAATCCGTAGGGGCAATGTTTACATCTGCTTTGGCAACAATAACCGCGTTTGAGGTGATATGTTTCCGTAAAAACAATATACCCATCTACAGACATGTAGAAATCTTCAGGGTCTAGTTTTGGTTTATTAAAAAAGCCAGATAAATCTTCGCTCATCGTGGCAAAAATCGCTTTTTTAGCTGGGAACAACCAAACCGAAATATATGGAATGGCTCGATAAAAAGTCTATGCTTCAAAGATTTGATCTTGAGGTGTTTAGGCGGGTAGGTGTGCGTGTAGACATTCTTAGGGAAGATTTGCTCGACTCTGAAATTAGTGGTAACAAGTACAGAAAACTCAAATACAACGTACTTAAAGCACATGATTTGGGCCATGAAACCCTGTTGACTTTTGGGGGAGCCTATTCCAATCATATCACTGCAGTTGCCGCTGCGGGCGAACGCTTTGGTTTTAAAACTATTGGGGTCATTCGCGGAGAAAAGCAAGAAGATAACCCAACTCTAAATAGATGTTTTCAGCAAGGTATGCAGCTGTACTTTATTTCTAGAGCAGATTATAGGTCAAAGCATTCACCAGAGTTTAAGGAGCATCTGGTTGAGCGCTTTGGTAACTTTTTTATGATTCCTGAGGGAGGCGCAAATTACCACGGGATAAATGGGTGCATGGAGATTTTAAATGATGTAAATCAACAGTATCATGCTGTGGTAGCGGCATGCGGTACTGGTACCATGTTAGCGGGCCTAGTACTTTCCGCTAAACATAAGTTTAAGGTGTACGGTGTATCTGCGCTAAAGGGCGATTTTATGCAGCAAGAAGTGCAGAACAGGCTAGTGGAGTTTTTGATGAACGATGAAGCCGCCAAAGACTATGAGTATTCTTATGAGATATGGAATAATTATCATAGAGGAGGCTATGCCAAGGTGGATGATGAATTGGTAGACTTTATCAACGCTACAAAAGACCAAACAGGTATTCCATTGGATGCGATTTATACGGGCAAAGTAGCCATGGCCTTAGTAGATAAGGTTTCTTCAGGCTTTTTTGAAAAAGGTTCAAGATTATTGATGATTCATTCTGGTGGAATCCAGGGAAATAGAGGCATGGCAAAAAGGTTAGGAATAGCCCTTCCCGTTGATTAACACGGTCATGTTTACAATGCGGGCCAGAGAATAGGTGAATGCAGAGTGGCTGGCACTACTTTTGAAACGAATCATTCACAAAGGGTATGCGTTATTTGATTTTTCTTGGTTTTCTATGGGTTATGCTGCCAGTAAATGCGCAAGGAAATAGTGCAAGACAACAGTATATAGAAAAATATGCTAAGCTTGCCATGAAGAATATGGCAGAATATAAAATTCCTGCTAGCATTACATTGGCTCAAGGCTGTTTAGAAAGCGGAAACGGTAATTCTGAATTGGCCAGAAAATCAAATAATCATTTCGGAATAAAATGTCATAGCAGCTGGAACGGAAAGCGCACATATCACGATGACGATAAAAAGCAGGAGTGTTTTCGAGTGTATGATGATGTCTACGAATCATACGCAGACCATTCCAAGTTTTTACAAAAGCCTCGATATGCAAAGTGTTTTGAGCTTAAAATTACCGACTATAAAAGCTGGGCTAAAGAATTGAAACGAGCGGGATATGCGACCAACCCAAAGTATCCGGCCTTGCTGATTAGAATTATTGAAGAAAACGAACTTTGGAGATACGATGAGCAAGTAGTGAAGCATGGTCTGCCTAAAGGAAATGATATGGTTGTAGAAAAGCCCGATTATCAACCAAGTGCACAAGGTAGTTTTGAGTTAGGTGTTATTGATATGCATGGCTCTTTTGAAGTTCGTAAGTCTGAGAATGATATTAAGTTCATTGAAGCTAACGGTGGTGAAACCATAGAAGAATTGGCTCGTACCCTAGAAATGGGACCTTGGCAAATTAAGCGTTACAACGATGTAAATAAAGCCCACACCTTTCAAAAAGGAGATGTAGTATATCTCCAGCCTAAACGGAGCAGGGCAAAAGCCGAGTATCACATTGTTAAAGAAGGGGAGACCCTAGAGAGTATTTCTCAAGAACATGGGATAAAGCTCCGTTCACTATTGAGAAAAAATAGGATACCGAAAGGTTCCACAACAGTAAGTTCTGGAACAAAACTATGGCTGCGAAAGCGCAAACCTTCTAATGATTAAGCCGGTTTTTTATCTAGTAGATTCTTTATCTTGTTGAGGGCTCTGCCACTTAAATCTTTCAGTGAACCCACGTAGAGTTCAGTGAGATCTCCTGAGAACACCAAGGCGATAATTGCAATAGTTAAATCCACCTTGTAATTGAATCGTGATAGTACGATGAGATTGATGAAAAAAATCACACTCACTTCAAATATCTGAATCGACTTTGTAATCAGGTCATAGTAGACTTTATGCTTTTCACCAATCCAAAAGAAGAGCGTTACATTGAGGTAAACAATCAAAAAAGCGATGATGGCATCAGCCCATTTAGGGATGGTGTTAATATAGTTTTCTCGAAGAATCATTGAAACAATATTGGCATGAACAACCACACCATACATGTCTGGAAAGGTTTTGCTACCTGTTTGCTCGTTCATAGGGGTGTAGAAGGTATCTTCTAAAGATGGTTCGCCCAATTCATGATTTCCCAAAAAACCAAGTAGAACAATTTTTCCTTTGATGAAGCTGAGGTCTAAATCATCATTCAAAACATCTTGCGCATCTATAGTAAAGAACTTGTTGTTGTGCCCAAGCCAATTGATAGTTTCGGTTTCATGACCACGCTCAATCAGTTTTGGGAGCTGCTCTGGTCTATATTTTTCAACCACCTTAGCGGCAAAGCTGAGCTCAAGAGAATCTCCCATTTTGGCAAACGGTTTGAATTCGCGAGTGGTTTTAAAGCCTTCTGCTGCAGTTACCATATTGGCAAATCCATTCTGTGCAAATTGGTTAAATTGTTTGTGAGATGTAGCTATGCTATCAAAGCTGTTCTGCTTATTTGGTGCATACAGCTCGCTAACCATTACTAAGTTTTTTGTTTGGCTCAGGGCCATGATTAACTGAATGTCTTCGTCAAATGCTTTTTTGCTTCTGAAAAAGGCATCAATTCCAATTACAGCAGGTTCATATTGATTAAGTCTAGAGATTTGCTCAGCGATTTCTGCGCGATTCAAATGACCAATGTTAACAAGCACAATGTTCGTATCTGAGGGTTGTTCCTCACGGATATCGCTGAATACAAGATCTGTCATCTCAAAGTCGCTTAGCGCTTTGCTAATGGGGTCTAGAATCTCAAACTGAGCTGGAATTACATTCAAAAAAGCAATGAATACAAAGATGTAGAGGGTGCAATAGAACAAGTGCGGGTTCTTAAACTTACGCATAGGGTTTATTTTATGCTTTGTCATTCGAAAGTAAGTAAATGTGAGAATGGAATGAATTTACGCTAGGTTGAAAGTACTACTTGCCCTGGATATTATTAACTTCGTAGGTTATAATTAAATTTTGCTATGAAAAATCTAAGCGTTACCCTCGTTGTTCTCTTAATCTCTTTAGTTGGGATTGGTCAAGAAACTCTTTTTAAGACTTTAGCAAGTAAAGGCACATGTATGGTTCAACGTGGAGTTGACCCTGATGAGTATACAGGATTAAAAACTGGCGTAAAACTTTTTGAGAACGATAAAATCATTATTACTGGTGATAATAGTTATCTGGGATTAGTTAGTTCAGAAGGTAAGTCGCTAGAACTCACCAAAGGGGGTGTTTATAGCGTGAATGAACTGAACCAGAAGTTAGCGAATTCTGAGGGTGGTTTGGCTGCTAAGTATTTAGAGTATTTGGTTTCTGACATGAGCAAGACCAATGAAAAGGCAAATGCCAACATGAAGTTTACAGGTTCTGTGGAACGTTCCATTAAGAATGATGGCATTATTTTGTTTTTGCCTCAATCTACTATGGTTGCCAATGCAGAAGCCATGGTGAATTGGTACCCTAAAGAAAAACATGATACTTACACCATAAGTATCACGAACCTTTTTGATGAGGAGGTTTTCAATAAGAACACTAGTGCTACAAGAGAGACAATAGACTTTGCTTCTCTTGGTTTAAGCTCAGAGGAAGTTTATAAGATTCAGATTAAATCTGGTGATGATGCTTCATCTGTCGTTACATTAAAAGTGCCAGCAGAAACTAAATTGCAGCGTTACTCCAAAGAGATAGAGGAGATTATGGCACAAACGCCTGCCAACTCAGCTATTCAAAACATGGTTCTAGCTAAGTACTACGATTCTAACAAATTGTACTTGAATGCCATTCCGTTTTACATAGCAGCTTTGGAAATGGAGCCTGAGGTTAGAGAATACAGAGATGCTTACAATAGCTTCCTTTATGTTGTTGGCCTTGAGCAGCCTGAGACGAGGTAGTTAGATTTGACTTAATAAAAAAAGGCGGGGAATTCCCCGCCTTTTTTGTTTCATCCCCTTTGGAGTACTAGTCCAATCCAATCATAACGAAAGATCCCCAAAAGATTGGGTTCTCATACTCCTCTTTTATCTTCTGCTTTGCTTTGATAAATGCTCTACGTTTATCTCCAGTTGCCAACCATTCTGAATAAAATTGGGTCATTAGTTTTTGAGTTACTTCATCATCAACTTTAAAAAGCGTCATGATTACATTTTGTGCACCAGCTACCAAAAATGAGCGTTGGAGCCCATAAACTCCTTCACCACTCTTTACTTCACCTAATCCTGTTTCACAAGCACTCAATACAACCAGTTCTGTATTATCTAACGATAGGTTCATAGCTTCATAAGCAGTAAGAATACCTTCTTTTTTATTTACTCTAAACAGGTTGTTCTCAGCCAAGAGTTCATTGGCACCAACAAATAGTAGTCCAGACTTCAATAGTGGGTTATCTACAGGCATATTCTCACTTTCTGTGGCCGCATCAGCAATTGCATCTTCTTCAACAAAAAAGCCATGCGTTGCAATGTGAATTACACGTGGGTTATTTACCGTTTTAACCTCAGTTTCGGTTGCCTGAGATGACAGATAGGTTTGTGTTTGCCATTTATTCTCATTTAGAATTTTTCTAAGGGATTTCACCTCTTCCTCAGCTCCTGGCAAAGGTTCTACAGAACTAATGCGATTCGAGTTGGTGTTTGAGGCCTCAAGGGTTGAGTCATGGATCGACCCAAATTCTGGATTCCCGAATATGGCTACAGTCTTTGTTAAATAGGGCTGGTTAGTTGATTCAGCCTTAAGAACCAAGTCTTTGGTGTTGGATACGCTGTAGAAGGTGTACTTGTCTATTAGGAAGGTATTATCGTGTTTTCTAAATGTTTCTGGATTAAGTTGATTATATACTCCATCGGCACTTAAGTAAATGGTAGACCTGTTATTCAAGGCTTTTTCTATCGGTTGCCAGAATCTAGCATAGGAGTACTTGTCTTTAGCTCTATATTTAATCACATTCCTGTAATACTTGAAGTATTTTTCTTCAAGTTCATTTCCGCCAGGAATAATTACAAGTTCTGGGTTCTTTTTTGTTTCGTTGGTAACTACTAGGGCTGCATATACTACAGAATCTGTGAATGCATTTTCATAGTAATGGAATCGAATGATTTCAATTGCCGCCTCGTTGTCTTTTAATGTGTTTTTTACGTCTTTCCAGTTGTAGAGTGTGGTTTTTGTATTCTCGGCAAAGGCAGATGACCGTTCACCTAATTGCTTTTCTAGAATAGCAATTTCTTTTTCCAACACACCTGGGTAGATACCAGACATATCTTGTTCATCAAAGGAAAGCGAAAGAGAGGCGCCAAGCTGCTCACGTTTAACTCGCCATTGGTTGTAGAGGTTCATTAAACCTTCATCTTGACTAGCCATAATTTGCTTTCTTACTTTCATGGAGCTATTCAGCAGAAGCGCTTTGGTTGCCAACTTGTAATTATACATGGCACTTAAGAGCTTTGGCTTTTCATGGTGATAGGTAACCGCAAGTGAGTTGAAGATTTCAAAATCTGTTCTAATCTTATTCCAATACTTCGCTTTCTCTTGCTCAGTTAATGAAGGGAAGTACTTGCTGATATATTCTAAGTAGATTGTTGTGGTAACATCAAACGTATTCATAGCGCTCTTGTAGTCACCAGAGGCATAGTAGCATCTACCAAGTTTGCTCAACGTTGCTGTATAGTCGGGATGCTGGTCACCAAATATTTTTTTAAAGGCCTTAAGCGCTAATAAATAATTCTCTTCTGCCGTTGGATAAATCTTTTGTTTAAAGTAAAGGTTACCTAATCTTACACGATTTTCAACTGTTCTAACATGGTAGGTTCCATATATACGAACATAAATGGCTTGGGCTTGCTCAAGAAGAATAAGTGCAGGCTCATATTGCTTGTTCTGTAATAGCACTTCTGCTTGGAGCTCTATAGCTCTGGCATACTTAGGGTGATACTCTCCAACAGCACTTTTAATGATTTCAGCAGCGTGCTCTAAAACTACTACTATCGTATCTGTGGGCACTTTGGTTGCTAGCATCACACTAGCTTGCTTAATAAGTATGTCTCCTGTTACAATATGATTTCCGCCAAAGGTTGAAATATTCTTATCTAGCGCAGAGCGATATGTATTATTTGCTCGCTCATAGTCTCCCATGTTGAAATAAATATCGCCTAAGAGGATTTCATTGCGGATGTATTTACTACCCGTATCTGAAACATTGAGCTCAGCGATTCTTAGTGCATTTGAAACGCTTTTTTCTGCTTCAATGAAGTTTCCGTTAATAAGCTGCAAGTTTCCTAGAGCAGCAACTGGCTCAACTAACTGAAAATAGTTAGCATCATGCTTTGCGGTTAGAAGTGCTATGTTTTTTGAAAGAAGTTCTTCCGCTTCTTTATACCTACCCGTTTCAACCAGTAGTTCTGCCATTTCAGTAGATGAGGCTGCCGCAAGTAAATCAGTGTTTAAACCAAGTCTTTTACCAAGGCGCATGGCTTCTTTGAACGTATTTTGTGATTCACCGTATTTACCATTGATTTGTTGAATGTCTCCAAGAGTAATAAGAGCTGAATAGTATACATAAGTTTGTTTCGCCTTATCGTCTTTAATGGTTTCAACCGCCATGTTTAAGGTTTCTTCAGCTTCTCTAAAATCACCTTTTAAAATGTAGATTTCTGCTAGCAGTTTCAATTGCTTTGCGTATTCTGTGCTTGTAATTCCATATTTTGCTTTTACGATTTTTGTGGTTTTGTTTACAATTACTAGAGCCGAGTCAAAGCGATCTAACTCTATAAGCAGAGTGGCATAGGATTCCATGTGCTCCATGTATTTTTCATGGTACGGATGAAGATTCTCATATACTATTGGCATAAACGCTCGGTTGTAAATTGAATCGGCTGATTTGAAATTATATGAGAAATACGTTTGCAGTTTTGCTAAATCCAGAGCATTCTCTAAATAGATATTGGCAGAATCTCCATGCAAGCTATCCAGAATCGTTAAGATTTGATTGTTTACGGCTTCTGCAAGGGTGTAGTTATTATTTTTTATTTGAAGTGTCTTGTATTGCTCCAGCATCGGAATTTTACCAGCGTGGATGTTGGGGTAGAACTTACTAAAGTCTTCAACACTTCTGTTCGCTCGTCTTAATGCCTTAGCAAAGTTATTATTAGCAATTTCATCTTTGTTTTTCAGTCGTTTGGTTTCTAAAAAGTAAGTGTTATTTCTGCCGTAGCGCTTCAGATGTTCACGTGAAAACCTATTAATGGCTTTTTTGGCAGCTCTTTCCTTACCTGCTTTCAAGTAGGCATTAATTTCTCTTTCTGCCAATGCAGTATAAAATACATTGGGTACTGAAGTTTTTAGTTTCCCAGCGTATTTCTTCTTGCCTTTTTTATATCCCTTTGCCGCTTCTTTATATTCTTCTAAATACTCTAATACATGTGCTTTACTCACGGTTAAGCGTACTTGCGACTCGTGCTTGCGTTTTACCAATTCATTAATCACAAACTCAAGGTTGTTGAGTAGGCTGTCTGCGGTAAGATAATCTCCTTTCATGAGATACATTTCCGCCTCATGAGCTTTGAGCAATGCAATAAGTGCCCTTCTTGTTTTGTACTCGCGCTTTTTGAGTTTCTTGGTTTCATTTTCACCAGTTTCTGGATGGTAAATCTTTTGTTCACGCTGAGAAATCGCCTGTTGTTCCTTGAGCACCTCTTTATACAATTCCAAGGCCTCATTTAAATCATGACGTGTAATAAGTACTTCCAATCGCTTGTATCGCAATTGCTGATTCAGCAGTCTGTTAGGCTGAGGAGATGCGGCTAACAGCGAGTCTACCTTGTCTAAATAAAATGTGGCTTTACTAGTGTAATCCATTGAGAGAAATACATCAGCTAGGTACGCATTAGCAATTATACGAACGCTGCTGTCCGCTTTTGATTCAGACAACCGCCAGTTTTCTTCAACCCCCTCTAAAGTCTCTGCAGCAGATTGAGCATCTCCGTAGGCATTTTCGTATTTAGCTTTGAGGGCAGCAGTTACAGGAATTAGGTGGGGTAGATATCCTTTCTTCTTTTGATATCTATGAAGTTTCTTTACGCTCCTAATGGCTTGGAAATATTTCCCTTGATTGTAATGGCGTTCCGCTTTTGTTATGCCTTTTGTCCATTCGCTATGCGATACTTGTCCAACAGCAGAAAGCATGGCAAAGATGAACACGAGTGAAATTGAATATGCTTTAATGAGTTTCATAGTTGGATTATTGATAATCTCTACCAAATGTTAAGTTCAGCCCAAACATCACGGTAGGGCTTAAGTTGTCGTGGTAATAAATTGGAGCAAGAACGTTCTCGCTCATGACGTAAAACTGTAGAAACCCTAGGTTTAAGGCTAAGCCTAGACCTATGTTTGTGGAGGCCTCGTCTTCATCTAGCAGCGCGTAAGAGAACTGTGCTTGCAAGAATCGTTTTAACCTAGCATTTATTTGTGCTTTCAGGTAATAGCGAGAAGAGTTTCGGTAAAAAAGGTTTTGACTCAGTAAACCTACTTCTAACTTTGGAGCGATATAGTATCCTGCAAAGAGGTTTACTCTTGTAGGGAGGTCTGTTTCATAGCTCTCAAAAGTGGGGTCAATTTCAAGTTGCTCGCCCAGTGAATCTACCAGGTTATTGAGGGTTTGATAGAGGTTGGAGTCGTTTCTGTTTCGGATATTCTCTACTCTTACAGGAGAGATTTCTATGGCAATTCCATCACTCCTATAATTTCTCACATTGGTTTTCCAGGTTACACCTGCAAATAAATCTAAAATGGATGCAGAAAATTTAAATCTCTCGTTTAGTTCGTATGAGGCGCCCAAATCTATGGCATGGCCAAAATTTCTATTTGCAACAAGTAAGTTATCATAGTTCTGTTCCCAGTAGTCATTCACACCGCTTGTGTTTAGGTCAAATGATGCAAACCCAGAAAGGGTATCTGAGAGGGATGATAAATCTGTGTCTAAAATGAATGCCGATGTTTGAGTTTGAACACTAGAAACACCATACAGGAATTTATACTTGGCACCAACCGTTAGGTTTTGGTTGATAATTCTACCCCATCCTATTCCTAATTCTCTTACATGAAACTGGTTGATTTGAAAATCTTGGATATTTACATTCTGCCCAAATACGTCAGTAAGGTTATCGCTGTTGTATACTTCTGTAAGCAGAATAGCTGCTTCTTTTGGAAATACTACTTCCATATTGAACCTTTCAGTAGCATTGATGTGAAAGTAATTCCTTCCTGCCGCAAAGCCAATGTGCAGTAAATCCAGGTTTAAGGTTGTGCTTACAAAGTTCTCATCTGCTAAGCCGTTCACGAAACTTTCTGCATCAAAAAGAAGACGGCCACCTTTTTCATTGAATACATCTGTTTCAAAATCATTCCTGTTTGCTGTAAGGTTGGTACCGCCAATGGTAGGAATGGCAATATTTATTCTGGAGTTGGGAATAAATGCTGGATTTGCATAAACGCTTTGAGGAACATTATTCATGTTATACAGAATCATGTTCTTCTGAGCAAATAGCCACGCAGGAAGCAACAAAAGAATAAGCACGAGAAGCTTTTTCATAGACAGGGTTTTGATTCGCTAACTAAAGTACGTATTACCTCAATCCAGAAAAAGAATCAATAGGGGTTGTTTTTTACCGATCTAATCTATAACAATACAGTAAACCAGATTCATCACTAACTAAGAGGTTAAATGTACCATCATTGTTAAGGTCTGAAATCGTGAATTCCCCCACGCCTTTCATTGGGAAGAATGGGAACAGTGTCTCTGTTTTATCAATAAGGTAAATCTCGCCTGCATCAGTTGTAATACCAATGCTAACGCCAGATTCAAAATTGTAGGTATTCAAGGCCACAATGTCACCGGTTGGAATTTCATATTGCAATAGCTGTTCTCCACCGTTATCAAACCCAATAACTTTTCCTTTATCTGCAAACAGATAATCTGCCACGCCATCTTGGTTTAAATCTGTGTACAAGAACAAGTGTTTGGGTGAATAGCTCCCAAAATCATTTCTTTCTAATGTACCATTGAAATACAAAGTGTTAACTGTTCCGCTACTATCGGTTACAGTTAGATAGGTTGTGTTAATTGCATTCCCCTTGGTTAGTACAGATTGAGTGGGCCTAGCAGTTACTTTTTCTTTAAACGGTTCTATTCTAACTCTTCCTCTTCGGTCATAGGCTTTTACCGTACCGTCTTCCAAACGGGCAGCGAGGTAATCTTTGTTTTTGATAGAGAAGTAAATAATGGGATGTGCTATATTCTGTTCCTCATTTTTATGTTTCCAACCCTTAACGGGTTTTCCATCATTGTCAAAGTCATACAAAACTCCGTTTTCAGCTGGAATTAAGATGCGGTACTTGTTGTTGCCTGAATAATCTAAACAAGTGAGTCCGGTAGTTGCCTTCTCCTCTAGTTCAACAGAGTACCCAGGAACATCGTGTCCATTTCGATCAATCAAGAAGAGCTTACTTTTTGTATTAAACAAAAGCTGCAACTTGTTATTGGCATATACATCTATTTGTGTAACATCACTTAAAATGGGTTCGCTAAGAGATCTTTTCCAAAGTACCTTTCCACTATTTGAAATGAGGTAAATAGTGTTCTTTTCATCTTGAATGAAAATCTCTTTGGCGTTTGTGTAGTGGTTTCTAACGATAATTGGTTTCATACGAGCGGGTGCATCTAGTGCTAACTCCCATAGAGAATAACTCACTTCTTTGTAAATGGGGTTATGTACGAAGTACGCATGGGTGTAAAACAACCCTGGGCGTTCGTAACTGAACTGGTAAGTTATGGCTTGAAATTGTCTTAAATATGCAATGTCTTCTTCAGTTTTGGGTGCAAACTCAGGATTAAGGAATTGATCGAGGTAGGTTGAGCTTCTGGCAATATCTACATAAATGAATATGTTGGATTCTTCAGAAACATGTTCAGCTAGTTGCCTGTACCCATCAGACTCACCTAGTGTTTTCTCTTTAAGGTTCCTATTTCTTATTTCTAATAGGACCTGTGCATTATTTGCCCAAATCACATATTTATCTACCACAGTGTAATAGGCGTTTTTTAATTTATGGAATGGCGTTCCATAAATGGGCGCCAGTAATTCTGGAACGCCTATGTATCCTATAGTGCTATCTGGAAGATTAGGAGTTACATCGCTTAATAGTGCTGTTCTGTTTTCTAATTCAGACAGGTTTTTCTTTGCTAATTCTACATTACCTGCTTTAGTAACACAGAATAGCCTCTCGCTTATGTCTTTAGACCTACCCTCCAAAAACCCACAGGCTACTTCATGTTCAATCCAACTTAAAAGGTTCTTGTCGTACCTAAACCCATATTCATTTTCAACTTCGGCTATGACTTTGTCAAATTCAAATAGTTGGTCTTGAACCGTTAGTCCTTCTCTCTTTTTTTGGAACCAGCCATTTGCATTTGAAAAACCGTAATGTATAAAGGCGGCAGTATTTTCAGGCAAAACTTCAACCATGTCATGGTCTTCTGGCTTCTGAGCTTCAAATGCTTCTAAAGCAAAACCAGAAGAGTCTTGGTAGGTAGTAAATCCACTAAGCATAATAGCGTTTGATTTCAGCCCTAAGTCTTGTGCTGCCCAGCCTCCTGTTTGTGACAAGATGTTTTCTGTTAAAAGACTTGCTTTGGAAACCAGCGCCTGTTTTAGCAGTTGATTCAATTGATCTGTTTTATACAATAAAACACCATGTTCAGGTGTGCCAGCAGTCTCGTAAATACGTATGAACTCAGGGTCATCGGTAAGAGCAACATCTGTATTAAGTTGACTTAAACCGCGCTCTACTAAGCTTCCATATGATGATAGTAGAAGTAAATCACCCACGGTTGTATAATGGTACCGTTTTCCACCAAGTACCCAGCTGTAAACCGAGTGAAGTCCTACCTTTCGTTCCTGAGCGGTTACTCCAGTAGACTCAATGAGTGCTTGCAGGTCACTAATATCTATTCCTTCTGGCAACTCTGTAACAGATAACCACCCTATGCCTGTTTTTCCTGTTGAATGCCATGAGATAAAGGTTGAGTTATGAAGAAAATCATCCCCATCGGGATAAGATGAAAGCAAAGAATCCCAATTTGAAATAGCACGATTTGTTTCTGAGATAACGGATGTAGTTGAGAGCTCTTCCCAGAGTATGCTATTGTGGGCAAGCCTATCTGCAGATGAGGCTAAATCATCTGCTCTCCAAATAAGGATAGCATCTGTGGGAATACCTGCCAAAGCACTTCTAGAAACAGGATTCAATCTACCTAAGTAGAAATATAAAGCCCCACCAATTAAACCAATGATGATAATAATACCTAGTAACCACCCTTTACGCATTCCGTTGAATTATAGCGTTAAATGTACAGACAACCAAAGAGCTGAGCGGCAACTTGGTAAACGGGTTATTCACAACTAGTGTTAGATTCTATTCTGCAATTCTAATCTTGATAGGGATGATCTCATGAGGCCACTCTCTGCCGTCTACTTCAACTTTGTTGATTTCATAGACTACATCCATACCCTCAACTACTTCTCCAAATACAGTATGTTGTTGATCTAGGCCAGGCTGACCGCCCAATCGAACATACGTATCAATTTGCGATTGTGTGTATGTTAATCCTTCTTCTTTGGCTATGGCTAGTACAGTGGCTTCATTGTATTTAGGCCCCAGGGTGATGTAGAATTCATAAGGTGAAGACAACTTATCTGGATTGTTATCATAACTCCTAGCCGCTGCAACCGCCCCAGTTTTGTGTATGTTTCTCTTTGGTAGTTCGGCAGGTAGGGTGTACATACCAATATCTTTTCGTGTATACTGAGTTTCCCATTCATCTGAGTTACCTGCTTGGCAAACAAAATTATCTGCAACGCGGTAGAACTGCGTTTCATCAAAATACTTGCGCTTTGTGAGGTAAACAAAATTAGCCCTGTGAAGTGGTGTGTTATCGTAAAGCCTGATTTTTACATTACCAAAACGGGTGCTCATTTCAACCAGCGTTTCTTTGTTGTTTTTCCCGTATCTGGTTAAAAAATCAACAACATTTTTATTGTTTAGAGTAGGAAATTTTTCTTTTTCAGCTTCCTTTTCTGTCTTAGCCTTTGTCTTAGCTTTTCCCTTAGATTGTTCTTGTTTTTTCTCTGCCGTATTGCTTTTTGACTTCTCTACAGGAGAAGAACATGCAACTACTGCTAGTGCTAAAATGCTAATTAGAAAACGAGGCATACTATGACTTTATTCGTTTGAATATCAGCACAAACGTAAGAATTACAGTAAGCAAAACCAGAGCGAATAACCAGGTTTGAACATGCTCAAAGAAACCACTAACAGACTTTTCTTGAATAACGCTTACCACTTTGGGTTTCTCGTACTCTGGATGTACCAATCTAAACCTAGGAATTGGAATAGACGCTGATGTATGTGTTACTACGGAGTCTGTATAAAGCCCAATATAGCGTACGGCAGAAATACCTTGTAAAGAGACCAAAGAAGCCGCTGAAGTGTTGATTAGAATTTCAGACTCTTTAGATGCCTTTGAAAATAAAATAGAAACCGTGTCTCCACTGTGAGTGTAAGTATACATGGGTGCTTCAATAGCGTTCGCACGGAAAGTTTCTGTCAATATTATTTCTGTGTGAGCAGTATCTAAACTACCAAGAAGAGTATCTAATAGAATTGGGGTGAGCATCAAGCCCTCGAATTCTTCTGTGATTCTTAACCCTTTCCAATACGATTGATATACGGTGTCTTGTTTGTAGACTATCAATTCAAAGTAATGCGTAGCCCAAAGCGATGATGAAATCAACAAGGCAATTCCTAAGACGAGTACTCTCATGATAGTTTAAAGGATTTTCTATGGTGAATAGTTGTGCCATGGGCATAAATTCCTGCTTTATGCTTAGCTGTTGGATATCCTTTGTTGTTCAGCCAATCATATTGTGGAAACGAGTTGTGCAATTCTTTCATGTACTCGTCTCGGTGCGTTTTCGCCAGAATAGATGCCGCTGCAATGGAAGCGTATTTTGAATCGCCTTTAACCACACAGGTATGCGGAGTAAAAGGGTAGGGTTTGAATTTATTGCCGTCTACAAGTATGTGCTCTGGCCTTACAGGCAACTCATCTAGTGCCAAGTGCATGGCATATATACTGGCCCAAAGAATATTGATTTCGTCAATTTTATCAGGGCCTACAAAAGCAACTTGATAGGCTACAGCTTGCTCTTCAATTTGGGTTCGTAGGGTCAATCGATGTTGTTCAGAAAGCTGCTTGGAGTCATTAAGTAAGGGGAGGCTAAATTTTTTTGGAAGTATTACTGAAGCGGCAACTACAGGGCCCGCCAAACAACCTCTACCGGCTTCATCGCAACCTGCCTCTACAACTCCTTTGTTGAAATAGGCTTTTAACTTTCCAGGCACCGTTCAATAGACTTTTTGAGCTTGTTTGCGGTTTGATTCCAAGAGAAAAGTTCTCGTTGCGTACGTCCTAATTCAATCAATTGATCTGCGTTTACGAGAACTTCTTCCATAGCCATAACCACGCTTTCTACATCAAATGGGCTGCAATATGCCGCAGCTTCTCCTGCAACTTCTGGCATGGATGTTAATCGAGAGGTGAGAATGGGAACATCGCAGTACATGGCTTCTAATAATGGAATGCCAAATCCTTCAAAAAAGCTGATGTAGGTTAACGCATCGGCTCCGCCAAGAGCCAAGGCTAACTCATTGTCTTCTACACGACCCATAAAGATTACATCGTCTTTGAAGTGCATGCTGGCAAATACTTCTTCTTGTTCACTGCTCCACCATTTCTTTTGACCAGTTATAAGAAGTTTTCTATTGGTACCGTGCTTTGTTTTGAACTCGTCAAAAGCTTTGAGCAGAGTAACAATATTCTTGCGTGGTTGTAGAGCACCCACATATATGAAGTATGGGCAACCTTGAGCAAACTTGTTAGATGCGGCTTTCTTTTCGTCCTTGTTTAACGGCTTAAATATGTTTGAGGCTCCGTTGTAGATAACATCTATTTTATCGGCATTTACCTCATACTGCGTCACCAAGTCTGTTTTGCTGAATTCACTCACTGTGGCAATGCGATGCGCTTTTTTAGCGAATCTGGGAAAGAACTGCTTAAGGTATAATCGAGCGGCCAAGGGCAAGTGCTGTGGATAGTGCTCAAAGTTAATATCGTGAATAACGGGCAGCTGCTTTGTATTTGAATTTAGACATAGGTAGCCATCAGGAGACAAGAACAAATCAGCCTTTAGCTTTCTAAGTAAGCCTGGCATTCGCAATTCAAACCACGTGTAGAATAAAATGGGATGCCTAGCGGCAGGGTAGAGTACATGCGGAGTTACGTTAGATCCATAAATGAATTGCTCATCAAAGGCTCTGTCGAAAACAAAGTGGAAATGCGCCTCACCAAAATCTGTAGAAAGTCGCTGGAGTGTTTCATGTGTAAACCTTCCCATACCTTCCAACTTATTTGGAAGCAGCAATCTAGCGTTTACGACAATCTGCGGATTCATATCTCGCGAAAATAGAAGAACTGGGTGGGTTTTAAGCAGAGATATTGGCTAAAGTGAAAAGCTATCTTTGCCGGCATCTTGAAATCCAAAGTTCAATATATACTTCAGCAGTTGCTGGGTTTTGATCGCTACTTGCGATGGTTTGCCGTATTCAAGGTATACACGTTGAGGTGGGACTCCAACGAGAACGATTTTTTTACCTTCTTATCAATCCTGCCTAAAAATGGTGTTCTGTTAGATGTGGGTGCAAACATTGGTATTATGACCCACTTTATGAATGCTCATAGTTCTCATGTACTGGCTATAGAGCCGCTTCCAGAGAATTTGCGTGCGTTGGAGTATATGAAGAAGCGTTTTAATTGGATGGGAGTTCAAATTCTACCCGTTGCTGTTGGAGCAGAATCTGGAGAAGTGGAAATGGTTATGCCTGAGGTAGAAAAAGTTCGTAAGCAAGGCTTGAGCCATGTAGTTCACGATTCCATAACTGAGTTTAATTTGGGTAGGCGTATGAAAGTACCCATGAAAACGTTAGATGAACTGGCACTTAATCTCAGTAGTTCAGTGGTTGGAATAAAAATGGATGTAGAGAATTTTGAATTCTTTGCATTGAAAGGTGGAGAACAGCTCTTAAGAAGAGATAAACCTATAGTCTACACAGAGCTTTGGGAAAATGAGAACAGAGCCAAATGCTTTAAATTAATGTCTAGCCTGGGCTACACATGCTATGTGGCAGATTCTGGAGGTCTCCAACCTTATGATGAGCAAAGGCATTCTGGTCAGAATTTCATCTTTAAACCCTAATTGGTGCAACGCTTATTCGTTAGAAATCTTGCTTTTTTATTGGTGCTTAACCTTGTGGTTAAACCAGTTTGGATTCTAGGAGTTAACGTTGGCGTTCAAAATGCGGTTGGTCCAGATGATTACGGAATCTATTTTGTCGTACTCAACTTAGCATACATTTTTCAGGTATTCTTAGATCTTGGCATTCAAAACTTTAACAATAAGTCGGTAGCCGGTGATGCTAGCCTTTACAAGACCTACCTGGGCAACATGGCTCTTATTAAGGCAGTGCTTGGTATTTTGTTTTTCATCCTCTTATACACTATCGGATACGCGGTATTGAACTACTCTGCGCGATACCTTTATTTGTTGGGAATAGTTGGATTTAATGTTTTTTTAAGCTCCTTCCTTTTGTTTTTGCGGAGTAACTTGGCTGGACTACATTTCTTTAAGTGGGATAGCATAGCCTCGGTGGCAGATCGTGCACTTATGATCCTCATTTGTGGTGCATTATTAATCACTTCTAAAGACACGTTTGCAATAGAGTGGTATGCTTACGCTCAGACCATAAGTTATGTTCTGGTGATTGTGGCCGTGGGAATTGTGCTGGCTATTAAAGCCCCTGTCGTTCAATGGACCATACGTAAAGGTCTACTCTTTGGAATATTGAAAAGTAGCTTACCCTTTGCGCTGTTGAATCTGTTAATGGCTTCATACACACGGTTAGATGGTATTATGTTGGAATATATGCTTCCTAACGGCAATTACCACGCTGGTGTTTATGCGCAGGGCTTCAAGTTTTTTGAGGCCTCAACTATGGTAGCGTTTTTATTTGCGGGGTTGTTACTACCTATTTTTTCTGGTTTGATTGCGCGCAGAGAAGATGTTCTTCCCATCTTGAAGCGTGCATCTCAGGTATTACTGGTTCCCGTTTTTGCATTGGTTGTGGCTTCTTTTTTTCAATCACAACCGCTTGCAGATGTATTATTTAATGTGGCTGTTGAAGACACATCGGTAGTATTACAAATCTTGATACTATGTCTGTTTCCAGTAAGCGTAGGCTATATTTATGGTACGTTACTTACAGCAAACGGCAATCTTTTCTTCTTGAATGTGACTTCACTAGTAGGATTAGTTTCTAATGTTTTATTGAATATGTACCTAATTCCTTTGTATAACGCAGAAGGAGCAGCATGGGCAACTTTGATTACTCAGGCCACGGTGTTAGGTGCTCAGTGGTACTATGCCACCAATAAATTCTCTGGCTCTCTCGTAAATTTACAATGGTTTAAAATATTGATTTATGCCGTAGGTGTAGTTGCTATTGGTTTGGTAATCAGTGAATACCTAGGACAATCGTTATTGTTTTGGGTGCTTCACATACTATTAGCATTGATGTTGGCGTTATCACTTCGCATTTTAGATATCAAAGAAGCCTTTAAACTATTGAAGTAGCGAGGCTTGACACAGGTGTAAAATGCTATTTTTGGCACCCTAAATCGTATTAAGCAATGGCAGATCAACATCCGAAAGGAACGGAATTTGACTCATCCAACTTATTGGTATTCATCTTAAAGTGGCGCAAACAACTACTTATTGTTGGCTTTGCTGCAGCTATTATTTCAGCTGGAGTATCGCTAATGATTGATGATAAGTTCCAATCAACAGTAATCTTTTTCCCTGCGCAGAATAGCTCTCTATCCAAAGCAGTAATGACTATGGATGTAGGTGCTAAGAATGACATCTCAACATTTGGTGAAGAAGAACAAGCAGAGGCGATGCTTCAAATCTTAAATTCAGATAAGATTAAGTGGAAAATTTGGTCTAAATACGACTTGATGAACCACTATGAAATTGACCCTTCGCACAAATTTGCGAACACGCAATTAGGTAAAACCTGGGAGGGAAATGTGAATTACAGGAGAACTGAATTCAACTCCATCCGAATAGACGTTATGGATAAAGATCCCCAAATGGCGGCAGACATTGCAAATGATATTGCAGCATTGGTGGATTCTACAAAGAATGAAATGTTGCGTAATCGTGCATCTCAGGCCCTTGAAGTAATAGAGAAGGAGTATACAGACCTAAACGGTTACATGCAAGAGTTAGATGATTCACTCACAATTCTGCGTAACAAGGGTGTGCAGGAATACGACAAGCAAATTGAACAAATTACAAAGGTTTATTATGAGGCCATTGCCGCGGGTAAGCAAAATGTTGTGCGCGAGTTGGAATCGCAACTAGACACTTTGGCCAAGTATGGGTCAGCCTATAAGTCTATGACTGAGAACCTGGAGTTTTTGCGAGAAAGGTTTGTTTTACTGAAGGGTAAGTACGATGAAGTAAGGGTTGATGCTGCACAAAATATCACCCATAAATTTGTGGTAAACGAAGCCCAGAAACAAGAGAAAAAGGCTTATCCAATGCGCTCTTTGATTGTTGTGGTTTCTACGTTGAGCGCTTTACTATTAGCTATCCTCATCATTATTGGTGTGGAAAACTACAAACGCTTTGCAGATCAAATAAAGTAAGTGACCAACGCGCTTCAATCACGATGGATTTATGGGGCAAGCGGCTTATTTGTGCTGCTTAATGCGCTCTTTTTATACCTAGAAGTGTATTGGTTTGTAGCTATTCCTGCAGCACTAACTATTATAGCCATTGCCCTCTTTAGAATTCAATGGTTATTATTACTAATTACGTTCTCAGTTCCTCTAAGTATTGGGTTAGACGATGTAGGAGGCGGATTGGGATTATCTGTACCAACCGATCCTTTACTGTTTGGAGCTATGCTCGTTTTTCTTCTTAGACAGACCTATGAGATGAATTACGATAGAAGAATTCTATCTCATCCAATATCGGTAGCAATTTACTTTTTTCTGTTCTGGATTTTCATAACCGCTTTAACCAGCGAGTTACCTGTTGTGAGTCTTAAATTTTTCTTGGCTAGATTGTGGTTCATTGTGCCTTTCTATTTCATAGCTGCTCAAATGTTTCGCTATCCTGATTTGGTAAGTAAGTACATGTGGATGTACGTTGTGCCTTTTTCTGGAGTAGTAATTTATACCTTAATAAGGCAAGGGGTTAGAGGTTTTGATGCGCATTCAGCGCACTGGGTAATGCAGCCGTTTTACAAAGATCATACGATCTATGGAGCAATGTTAGCCTTTTACATACCCATCACTTTCATGTACATGTTCAATAAGAAATATGACATAAATGCCAAAATCCTAGCCGGGTTCTTCTTTAGCATTCTTATGGTTGGAGTGGTGGCGTCTTTAACGCGTGCAGCTTGGGTAAGTTTGGTTGGTGGCCTCTTCTTATTGGCGGTAATTAAGTTTAGAGTTAGATGGTGGATTCTTATGCTCGTGGGCGTGGTTGCTATTTCATTCTTTTTGAGTTTTCAAACAGAGGTTATTCATAAGCTTGAGAAGAACAGACAAGACTCATCAGGAGATCTAGCAGAACACGTTGAGTCTATTTCTAATGTTGCTACAGATGCTTCAAACCTAGAAAGACTCAATCGCTGGAGCTGTGCATTCAGAATGTTTTTTGAGAGCCCAGTTGTTGGTAAAGGTCCTGGTACTTATTCGTTTTTGTATGCTCCATATCAGCGCTCTTCTGAGCTGACCGTTATATCTACCAATTTTGGGAATCTAGGTAACGCACATAGTGAATACTTTGGAAGGATGGCGGAGCAAGGAGTTCCAGGTCTTATTACTTTTTTAGTGATAATAGCGCTAGTCTATGTTCGCGGTATCCCGTTATACTACCAAATGAAAGATCGTAACCAGGCCATGGTGTTATTAGCTACCATCATCGCTCTTACCACCTATTTTATACATGCCACTTTAAATAACTATTTAGACCAAGATAAAGCAGCAATCACCTTTTGGGGTTTCTTGGCAATTGTCGTAGCGTTTGACGTTTATGCAGAGCGTTTACCTACAGATTCTTCAGTTTCTGAAGAGCCTCCGGTAGCTGACGAATAGCAGCTAACTCTCTCCATTTCCCCCTAGCCTCTTCAGCAGGAGTTCCAAAGTAGGTTTTCTTACCTTCCAAAGATTTGGAGATACAAGAGCAAGCTAATATTACAGCTCCATCACCAATGGTGAGTCCGCTTGAAACACCAACTCTTCCCCACATGGTAACGCCATTGCCTACTATGGTACAACCTGCAATTCCTGTATGCGCTGCAAACAGACAGTCTTCCCCAATGATTGTATCATGACCAACGTGGCAGAGGTTATCAATCTTTGTGCCGCGTTTTATGGTGGTATCTGCAGTTACTCCTCTATCTATTGTAGTTCCAGCACCAAGCTCTACATCATTTTCTAGAACAGCTCTTCCGCCAGAAAGGAGTTTATCATACCCTGTTTCACGTTTCTTGTAGTAAAATGCCTCTGCACCTACCACCACGTTCGAATGAATAATGCAGTTATCGCCAATTAAACAATTGTAGTTGATCACAGCATTTGCATGAATGATGCAATTCTTCCCAATTACAACGTTTGCTCCAATTACAGCTCCAGGCTGTACTACTGTTCCTTCACCAATTACAGAGGAGTCGTCAATTACAGCATTGCTTGCTATGAACGGACTAAAGTGTTTGGTAAGAGTGTTAAAATCACGAAAAGGATCATCACTAATTAACAGCGCTTTACCCTGTGGGCATTCAACTTCTTTATTAATGAGAATTATAGTAGCTGCAGATTCTAAAGCCTTGTCATAGTATTTAGGATGATCAACAAAAACGATATCACCAGGTTCAACTACATGTATTTCGTTTTGACCAAGTACTTGAAAATCGTCATCGCCTACATACTTCGCATTAATGAGAGCTGCAATGTCTGCCAATCGTTGAGGAGCTGCGTATTTCATATTCGTGTATTGCAAAAAAAAAGCGGAACCAAATTCCGCTCTTACACTGTTGAGACTTCTTATTTCTTCACGCGTTCTTGATACGAACGGTCGTCTGTTTTTACTTTCACAACATCGCCTTCATTACAGAAAAGAGGAACGCGAATCTCCGCTCCCGTCTCAACGGTTGCGGGTTTCATGCTATTTGTTGCCGTATCTCCCTTCACGCCAGGTTCTGTATAAGTGATTTCTAATTGAACCACATTAGGTAATTCAACGGTTAATGGTTTTTCGTCTTGGGCATCAAAAATGATTTTCACCATTTCACCCTCTTTCAACAAGTCGGCATTTTCAATGGTACTACCATCCAAAAACGTTTGCTCAAACGTTTCATTATTCATGAAATGCATGTCTTCACCTTCTTTGTAGAGATATTGATATTCTCTGGTTTCAACACGTACTTCATCAATTTTTGCTCCTGCTGGGAAGGTATTGTCTAACACTTTTCCTGAGGTTACACTCTTAATTTTGGTGCGCACAAAGGCTGCACCTTTCCCAGGTTTTACGTGTAAGAATTCTTTGATTTGGTATATATCGTTGTTGAAACGGATACACAATCCATTGCGGATGTCTGAAGTTGATGCCATAATTCTCGTTTAATGCGTTTACGAATGTACTATTTTGACTTTGGTTTTTGTTTGTAGTCACCTACTTCCAAGCGTGTTTCACAAAAAAAGATTTCTTCTTCTTGGTGGTTGCTACAAACCACAACCATGCGGTTGCTAGCGTATGTTTCAACCATAGTTTTATACCAATTCTTACCGCTTTTATCTAAGTTAGAAGTTGGTTCATCTAGAAATAGGTATGGAGTATTACTGAGTATGGCAAGGCCCAATCTAACGCGCTGCTTCATACCGCTTGAAAATTGTTTTACAGGTCTATTGAGCGCATGTTCTAATTTGAGAATATGCGGCACATCGCTAAGCAGAATCGAATTCTGAATGGTTTTGAACTTGAAATGGAAGGCCAACAGCTCTTCTAAATAGAAGTCTTCATATAATCCTAAATAAGGTGTGGCTAAGCTTACGTGAAAAAAGAGCTTTTCTTCCGTTACTGTACTACCGTTTAGTAAGGCTTTAACACTGCCTTCTGTAGGCCTGGCATAGCCAGATGCTACTTGTAGAAGTGTAGATTTACCAGAACCATTACTACCTAAAATGGCATAGCTTTTCCCAGATTCAAGGGTGTGATTCACGCCACGGAAAATCCATTCTCGGTTGAATCGTTTACCGATGTTTTCCAGGTGAATACTCATACATTATGGTCGCTTTACTATGCCGTTCTCAGAAGCTTTAATGAACGAAACAATATGTTGTTTGTGCTCACTATCGGGGTAGTTTTTTTCTATCTCGGCTAAAGCATTGGAGATATTCTTATTACGGATATAAAGTGTGCGGTAGATGTCTTCAATTTCTTTGATGACTTCTTCTTTCCAGCCTCTTCTGCGCAATCCAATTGCGTTAATACCCGTGTACGTTAGTGGTTCTCTGGCACATTTGATATATGGAGGAACGTTTTTCCGAATCAAAGATCCAGCTGCAATAAAGGCATGAGCACCAATGTTTAAAAACTGTTGCGCACCAGAAATACCTTCGATAATGGCAAAATCCTCAATTACCATATGTCCGGCTAAAACGGTATCTACGGCTATAATCACGTGATTGCCAATAAATGTATCATGGGCTACGTGCACATACGCCATGATGAGACAATTCTCACCAATGCGTGTTTCCATTTTATCTACGGTACCTTTATTAATGGTAGCGCATTCGCGAATAGTGGTGTTATCACCAATAGATGTAATGGATTTTTCGCCTTTGTACTTTAAGTCTTGAGGAATTGCGGAAACAACTGCTCCAGGAAAAATCTTGCAATTCTTTCCTATTCTGGCACCGTCCATAATTACCGCATTTGGACCAATCCAAGTACCATCTCCTATTTCTACATCTTCGTAAATGCTTGCAAAAGGTTCAATTGTTACATCCTTACCAATTTTGGCATTTGGATGCACATAAGCCATTGGACTGATACTCATTATGCTGTTTTTTTAGCAATTTGTGCCAAAAGCTCACCTTCAGCAACCACTTTGTCTCCTACGTATGCGGTACCTTTCATGTGGGCTATGCCGCGTCTTATTGGAGAAAGGAGCTCTAATTTGAAAATAAGGGTATCTCCAGGAACCACCTTTTGCTTAAACTTCACATTATCTATTTTCATGAAGTACGTAGCATATTCCTTAGGATCATCTACGTGAGCTAAAATGAGAAAGCCTCCTGTTTGTGCCATTGCCTCTACAATGAGCACCCCTGGCATTACGGGTTCATCTGGGAAATGACCATTGAAAAACTCTTCATTTCGTGTAACGTTCTTCACGCCAATAACGTGATCTCCCTCTACCAATTCTACAATCTTATCAACCAATAAGAAAGGATAGCGATGAGGAAGAATACGAGCAATTTCGTTGGTATCGAAAAGTGGTTCTTTAGTTAAGTCAAACTTGGGAGCCGCTTTACTCTGCTTTTTAATTTGTTCTTTTAGTACTTTGGCAAACTCACTGTTACTGGTATGGCCTGGCCTTGCTGCCAAAATATGCGCTTTTATGAATTTCCCAACTAATGCTAAGTCACCAACTATATCCAATAGTTTGTGTCTTGCCGGTTCATTTTCAAATCGCAAATCAACATTGTTAAGGATACCAATGCCTACTTCTTTGAGCATGCTCACCGGCTTATCAAAGGTGTCGGCTAATTTCTGTTTTTCTTCATCGCTTAGCGATGTATCTATCATAACGATAGCGTTATTCACATCCCCTCCTTTAATGAGGCCTGCATTCACTAGCTGCATCAATTCGCGCAAAAAAACAAAGGTTCTACAAGAAGCAATCTCCTTTTCAAACTCATTGATGGTATACATACTAGCATGCTGTGTGCCCAAAAGTGGAGACTTGTAGTCTACCATTACTGTAATGCGATACTCAGAATCGGGTACTGCTAAAATTTCAGCTTCTTTTTCTGCGTTTTCATACTTGAGATTGTCATCAAGCGCAAAGTATTCACGATCTATTTCTTGCTCTACAATACCTGCTTTTACAATGGCTTCAACAAACGCTTGAGAGCTTCCATCCATGATGGGAACTTCTGGCCCGTCAATTTCAATTAATGCATTATCAATCTGCATGCCGTATAAAGCAGCTAATATATGCTCGGTAGTATGAATTTCTCCATCACCTTTTTTGAGGCTTGTACCTCGTTTGGTGGTAGAAACGTTATCTGCATCTGCTTTAATCTTTGGTTGTCCTTCTACATCCATGCGTTGGAATACATACCAATGATTTTCTGGTGCAGGCTTAATGGTCATTTTTATGGTTTTACCCGTATGAAGACCAACTCCTGTGAAGCTTATTTCTTGTTTGAGTGTACGTTGTTTATCAGACATAATACAGATTCAGGCGCTAATTATTTTCAGACGCTTTAAGCGATTCGAGTTCTTTTTTAAGTTCGGTGATTTGGGCTTGAATAGCTGGTAGCTTCCTAAAGTAAACATAGGATTTGCGAAAGTCGCCAATAGGTAAAGAAGGACTACCCATATGGATAGATTCCTCTTCTTTTAAGCTTCCCATTATACCAGATTGAGCTGCTATTTTCACACCATCGGCTATGTGCTGATGACCCGCAAAACCAACTTGACCACCAATCATACAGTTCTTACCAATGGTTACACTACCCGCTATACCAGATTGAGCTGCTATTACCGTATTTTCACCAATTTCTACGTTATGACCTACCTGTATAAGGTTGTCTAGTTTAACGCCTTTACGAATAATGGTAGAACCCATGGTTGCGCGGTCTATAGTGGTGTTAGCACCAATCTCTACGTGGTCTTCTAAAATTACATTACCAATGTGAGGAATCTTATGGTAATTGTTGTCACTATTTGGTTGAAAGCCAAAACCTTCTGACCCGATAATAGCTCCAGCTTGAATAGTACAACTATTCCCGATTTGGCATTCTTCGTAAATACTTACGTTGTTGTAAATTATACAGTTATCGCCAATTACTGAGTCTTCAGAAATGGTAGTATTAGCATGTATAAAACACCCACTACCCACTTTTACTCTTTCTCCAATAACAACATTTGCTCCAATGAATACGTCTTCTGAAACCTCTGCTGAATGGTGGATTGTAGCTTTAGGATGAATGCCTTGCCTATTCTGCTGCTTAGCTGCTTTATAGGCATGTAATATTTTGGCAAAAGCCATACGGGCATCATCAACCCAAATCAAAGAAACATGCCCAGGAACGGGATGCTCAAGAGGAATACTCTCACTAATTATCACTACACTCGCTGAGGTAGTGTACAAATGCGAAACATATTCCGCACTGTAAAGAAATGAAAGCGTTTCTGGTGCTCCTTGATCTATCTTGGATAAGTCAGAAACAATAGATGCTGCGTCTCCTTCTAATCTACCTTGTATGAGTTCTGCTACTTGACCTGCTGAAAACTCCATGCGTGCCTGTTTTTGGCGCTTTGTTTAACGTTATAGTACAACTGTTCAAAAGTAGCATAGATGCAGGCTTTTTTAGGGCTTGTTTGCTCTACTTTTCAACACTCGAGCGGGGCAAATTTAAGCGATTTTAGGGTAACAGAGGAAGTACTTAGTTACAGGTTCTGATAGCACTGAAATATTCAGTAAATCAGCAGCTTCTGCAACATCTTTCACCGTACCATCTTTGAATAAAATACAGATGTTATCTAATGTTTGAGAATAGGCCCTGTTCATCACTTGGTCGCTAAACACGAAGAAATCTAAATCAGAAGGGTCGTCAATATTCATATGCTTGGCAACTTCTCTCTGCTTGGCTTCTATCTCATCTTTATCAAACGGTTCTTTACGAATTACCACTTTATACAGCTTTCTGTTTATCAACATGGAGCACAGGGTAGAAAGAATAGCATCTTCATGCTCTGCCCATACCTTAATTGCACTCATGATGTCAAAATCATCTAGCCGTGCGAAAACGGCAAGCAAACCTTTGTAGGCATAAAAATCCTCTTTGGTGTAGTCATGATATAAGAAGGTTTCAAGCGCTGAGCTACAAAAAAGAGTTTCACCAGCTAGGGCTAAACTTTTGGCCCTACTTAGAATTTTTATGAGCAGCATTTCCGACCCCAAAACCGTCTTATGAAGGTACACCTGCCAGTACATAATCCTTCTGGCTACCAAGAATTTTTCTACAGAATAAATCCCTTTTGCTTCTACAGCAATCTCACCATTGGCAACGTTGAGCATGGAGATTAGCCTTTCTGAACCAATCACCCCTTCAGAAACTCCTGTGAAGAAACTATCGCGCTTTAAGTAATCTAATCGGTCTACATCTAACTGGCTGCTAACCAACTGATGCAAAAATTTTTTGTGGTAAGTGCCTTTGAATATGTCAATAGCTAAATCTAGCTTGCCGTTGAACTTATGGTTGAGTTCATCCATGAACAAGGAAGAGATTACTTCATGATTCACTCCATTTACTAAGCTATATTCTAAGGTATGTGAATAAGGACCGTGACCAATATCGTGCATGAGTATAGCAATGGTAGCTCCCAAAGCTTCTTCATCTGTTATTTCGTGGCCTTTGCTCCTTATCGTTTCAATGGCTCGGGTCATTAGGTGCATGGCACCCAAGGTGTGCTGAAACCTTGTGTGGTTCGCTCCCGTATAAACAACATTACTAAGACCTAATTGGGTGATTCTCCGAAGACGTTGAAAATAGGGGTGTTCAATCAGATCGAAAATGAATTCATTCGGGATTGAAATAAAACCGTAGATGGGGTCGTTAAATATCTTTCGTTTACCGGTTCCGTATGGGTTCACCCTTGTAAGCTTAATTAATTTCTTTGCAAAGTAAGGCTACAAACATAGCATAACACAATATACAGATGAAGATTACCATTCTTTGGGCAGATGATGAAATAGATTTATTGAAACCACATATCTTGTTTTTAGAGAGCAAGGGTTATTCCGTTATTACCGCTACCAATGGAGAAGATGCCATTGACTTGTTGGCAGATAGCAATGTAGATATTGTATTCTTAGATGAGAATATGCCTGGGCTCACTGGCTTGGAGACACTAAATAGAATGAAGGCCTCAGACCCCTCTATCCCCATCATAATGATTACCAAAAGTGAGGAAGAGGAAATTATGGAAGATGCCATAGGCTCAAAAATCTCTGATTACCTCATTAAGCCTGTTAATCCCAAGCAAATTCTCTTGTCTATCAAGAAGAATCTAGACACCCAACGTTTAGTGAGCGAAAAAACAACAGCTAATTACCGGCAGGAGTTTCGCAATATCAGTATGCGCTTAATGGATAAGATGAGCGCTAAAGAGTGGCAAGAGCTTTACCAAGAAATGATCTATTGGGAGATGGAGTTAGACTCTTCAAAAGATGATAGCATGGCAGAGGTAGTGCAGATGCAGAAAAGTGAAGCCAATCGTGAATTTTCTAGGTTTATTGCAAATGAATACGTAGACTGGATAGCGGGTGCCGATGATGCTCCACTTATGAGTCATCAAGTGATTTCAAACAAAGTTTTCCCCGTATTAGAGAGTGAGAAAAAGCCAGTTTTTCTGGTGGTTATAGACAACCTGCGTTTGGACCAATGGCGCATGTTGAGACCCGGCTTAGAGAGCATGTTTCGCATAGAGCAAGAAGAAACTTTTTACAGCATTTTACCCACGGCTACACATTATGCAAGGAATGCATTGTTTGCAGGAATGATGCCCGCTGATATTCAGCGGATGTTTCCAAACCAATGGAAGACCGAAGATGAGAAAGGTAAGAATGCCCATGAGCAAGAATTCCTTAGCAGTTTAATGAAGCGAGAAGGAGTGAACAAGCGAATGAGCTACAATAAGGTTACAAACTTGCGCTTTGGGCAAAAATTAGCTAGTAACTTTAATAACCTGTTGAACAATGATTTAAATGTAATCGTCTACAACTTTGTAGATATGCTTAGCCACGCTAGAACTGAAATGGAAGTTATACGAGAGCTAGCTGGAGACGAAAGCGCCTACAGGTCGCTTACCCTTAGCTGGTTTGAACACTCGCCATTGATGGAGCTCTTTAAGCAAATGGCTGATGCAGATTGCAAAGTAGTTATTACAACAGACCACGGTACGATGCGCGTAAACAACGCATCTAAAATCGTGGGAGATAGGAACACAAATACCAATTTACGCTACAAGATTGGGAAGAATTTAGATTTCAATTCCAAAGAGGTCTTTTATTCTAGAAGTCCAGAAGAATTAAAGCTTCCAAAATCTAACGTAAGTTCAACATGGGTTTTTGCCACAGAAGATCGCTTCTTCGCATATCCCAATAATTATAACCATTACGTGAAGTATTACAGAGATACCTTCCAGCATGGGGGTGTATCGTTGGAAGAGGTAATTGTACCTTTGGTGACGCTAAGTCCAAGGTAAATGAATCAAACGTTTAAGGTAGATAAAGAAACTGATTATGTAACACTTCTACCAGCAATTGCCGATGCGGTTCAACAACATCGCATTGTTCTTTTTCAAGGAGAAATGGGTGCAGGAAAAACCACCTTTATTAGGCATTTGGTGAACCATATGCAAACCGATGATGAGGTGAGCTCTCCTACCTATGCGATTGTAAATACGTATGAAACTGGTTTTGGTAAAGTGTTTCATTTTGATTGTTACAGATTCGATTCCGTTGAAGAAGCATACGATATTGGGATGGAAGAGTATCTTTACGGAAATGAAATCTGCCTAATTGAATGGCCAGACCGTGTAGCAGAGCTTTTGCCTGAGCAGGTCTTAGTTATTAGCCTTTCAGCACAAGCAGATGGAAGCAGAACGCTTAAAATTGTTGGTACATGAATCCATCAGATGAAACCCTCAAGAACCTCTCTCGTGAGGCTTCGCTCCAACCCAAAGAGCAAATGGTGGCTGTGGCAAACAGCGAAAGAAAACTATTTATTGGTATTCCTAGAGAAACATCTTTCCAAGAAAACCGAGTAGCCTTAGTACCGGAGGCAGTTGCCTTATTGGTGAATAACGGTCATGATGTTTGGGTGGAAACAGGCGCAGGTAAGCAAGCCAATTTCACAGATCGGGAGTATGCAGAAGCTGGAGCTCGAATCGTTGAAAGTACCAAAGAAGTATATCAGGCCAAGCTCATTTTAAAAGTAGAGCCACCTTCTCTAGATGAAATCAACATGATGCAACAAAAGCAAGTGTTGATATCGGCTTTGCAACTTTCCATTCAACCAGAAGACTTTCTGAAGCAACTCATCAATAAAAAAATTACTTCTCTCGCATGGGATTATATTTTAGACGTTGATGGCAACTTCCCCGTAGTAAGCGCTATGGGCGAAATAGCTGGAAATACCGCTGTTCTTATAGCTGCTGAATATTTGAGTAATTACAATAACGGTGTGGGCACCATGCTAGGAGGTATCTCTGGTGTTAAGCCTTCAGAAGTAGTAATTATTGGTGCAGGTAGTGTAGGTGAATATGCAGCAAGAGCTGCCTTGGGTTTAGGTGCCCAGGTGAAGATATTTGATAACAGTACATACAAGCTCCGTAGACTGCAGAATAGCATGGGTATGCGATTATTTACTAGCGCTATTCAGCCAAAGGTTTTGGCAAATGCCCTTAGAACGGCAGATGTTGCCATAGGTGCTATTCGCGCACAGCATGGTAGAACTCCGTGTGTGGTATCAGACGACATGGTGGCGCTCATGCGCAAGGGTTCTGTAATTGTAGATGTAAGTATAGACCAAGGCGGATGCTTTGAAACTAGTGAGGTAACCAACCATGAGTTTCCGGTTTTTACCAAGCATGGCGTTATTCACTACTGTGTGCCTAACATCGCATCGCGAGTTTCCAGAACGGCTTCCTATGCTTTGAGCAACATCTTTGCTCCTATTCTTATGAGTATTGGTGAAGAAGCTGGTCTAGATAATTTACTCAAGAAGAACAAAGGGCTGCGCCAAAGCGTATATGTGTATAATGGCATGCTCACCAACAGGTTCTTGTCTGATTCATACGGAATTCCGTACAAAGACATTGATTTATTGATGTCTGCACTGTAACGATATGTGGAGAAAACTCAGGGTTTATTTTATAGGGGTAGGTTTAGGACTTGTACTCACTTGGGCACTTGTTTTACGAAATAGGAACACTCGAGATTTACTAGCGTGGACACCTAATGAACGAATAATGGCTCCATTGCGGGTAGAGAATGGATTTAACAAACCAGAAGACTACGTATGCTTACTAGAGTGTTACGGGCTAACTTCATTAGATATGGAAACCTTACTGGAAACAGGTAAAGTAAACTTATCTGAAAGTATGCCTAGAGAAACGCCAAAGCTTTATCGTGTAGAGGCCGACCTAGAAGATGAAAGAGTTTTTTGGGGGATGTTTAGCTTGGGAGAATCAGATACTTCATTGGTAGACTTAGGCGTAACAGGGCAATCGAAAAACTGTAATTGTAACTGATGGATTCAAAATCCAGTATATCTGCGGGTAACTATTCCATTCTTGTTCAAAGCGCCATTAGTGATCGCTTGGAAGATTTGTTGAGGGGTGATTTCCAAGGGTACAGACCTTTTATTTTAACTGATACAAATACATTAGAAAAATGTCTTCCACTTCTTGATTTTGCAGGGGTAGAAGCTCTGAAAGATGCTGATGTACTGGAAGTGGAGCCAGGTGAAGGTTCCAAAAGCGTTGAAGTGGCCAATCAGTTGTGGGAATCACTCCTTAGTTTAGGTGCTGATAGAAAGAGTATTCTCGTAAATCTAGGGGGAGGAGTGGTTACAGATTTAGGCGGTTTTGTAGCGGCTACCTATAAGCGTGGTATTCCTTTTTTGAATTTGCCTACTTCATTATTGGCAATAGTAGATGCTTCTGTTGGTGGTAAAACGGGTGTGAATCTCGCAGGTAGTAAGAACCAAGTGGGCTTGTTTACAGAACCAGCTGGGGTTTTTGCCTTCACAGAGTTTTTAGGTACTCTGCCCCAACGAGAATTATACTCGGGTGCAGTAGAAATGTTAAAACACGCACTTATTGCAGATAAAGATCATTGGGACAAGCTAAATGAACCATCGGTCTATACAGATGCGGAGATTATTCAAGACTCTATTCGCATTAAGCGAGATATTGTTCAACGCGATTTTAAGGAGAACGGAGAACGTAAAAAATTAAACTTTGGTCATACCATTGGCCATGCTTTGGAAGCATGGAGTTATCATACATCTAACCCATTGTTGCACGGTGAGGCAATTGCCCTTGGAATGCAATATGAGGCATTGCTTTCTAAGGAGTTTTTAGGTTTGAGCCATCAAGAATGTGATGAAATTTGTAAGCGACTCGGTTCTCATTGTCCTAAACCTAGCTACTCAAGCACAGATATTGATTCCATAATAGCTTTTATGCAAACCGATAAAAAGAATGCAGCTGGGAACTTGAATTTCACCCTTTTAAGTAACATCGGCTCTGCCCAAACAGATGTTTTTATAAACGAAGAAAGGGTTCGCAGTGTTTTATCAGGTGAGCTACCATCATGAAAAAGGTGCGAGTAACAGCACCAAAAGAGGGTGCACTAAAAGGAGAAATTAACCTGCCTGCTAGCAAAAGCATGAGTAATAGGTTGCTCATTATGCGAGCTCTAAGCGGTGAAGACGTCCCACTGATAGGTCTTTCTCATGGAGACGATACAGCCATACTTACCAAGTTACTGCGCAAGACCGATCCTAAAGAAATGGATGCCGGAATTGGCGGCACTACGTATCGGTTTTTAATGGCTTATTTGGCTACAGTTATAGGCAGAAACGTGGTGCTGAAAGCTTCAGGTAGAATGCAGCAAAGACCTATTGGATTGTTGGTTAACGCCCTCAATAAGATGGGAGCTGATATTCGCTATTTAGGTAATATGGGCTATCCGCCAGTTCGTATAAAGGGCCAAGAACTAATTGGGGGCCGCATTAAAATAAGCGGAGAGGTAAGCAGCCAGTTCCTCACAGCAGTAGCCTTGGTTGCACCATACACCAAAGAAGGGGTAGAGATGATTATTCAAGGAAATGCGGTGAGCAGGCATTACTTTGAAATGACCTTGAAACTCATGGCTCAATCTGGTATTACAGTGCGAGATGAAGGACAACGCGTTTACATAGAGCCAGGAGAGTATAAATTGCCTGAGCGCTTAGAGGTAGAAGCAGATTGGAGTGCTGCATCGTATTGGTATTCCATGGCGGCACTGGCAAAAGATGCAGATATAAAATTGAATTACCTCACATACCCTAGCTTGCAACCAGATGCAGCCGTATCTAGAATTTACAAAGGTTTTGGTGTAGGAACCCTTTACAGCTCTGCGGGTGCTGAAGTAGTTTGGGAAGGAGAAGCTCCGCATCTAAATCACAGGCGTTTTGAATTGTTGTATAATCCTGATTTGGCCCAAACCATAGCCGTTACCTTGGTTGGTATGCACGAAAGTGCTACGCTAGATGGACTCCAAACCCTGCAACATAAAGAAACGAATAGGGGAGAAGCACTGCTCAAAGAATTAAGAAAGCTTAATGTAGACGTAGAGCTTATCAATAATCATAAGCTAATTATAGATCCAGAAGGTAACCTGCCAGAAACCGCAGAAATTGCCACCTATGGTGATCACCGCATGGCGATGGCGTTTGCGCCTTTGGCGCTTAAAATGAAGCACATCATCATTCAAGACCCTGATGTAGTTTCTAAATCTTACCCCAACTTTTGGGAAGATTTGAAGAAAGTTGGGTTTAGGGTGGAGAAGGTTTAGCTTCATCGCTCTCGTACCAACTCAAGAAATTCTTAAGAATAAAACCATCTATCCAAACCAGACCGATGGCGAGAAGAATGTTGGCAGCCAAAACTACCATTCAATAACAATAATAGCCCTGCAAGGGCGCTTAGTAACTTTCTCATCCCACTAAACTACTACACCCGTGTAGAGTAGGTATCCCAGAAAACAGGGATTTTAGATTTTCATCATCTCAATGCGGTCATCTTGGTCTAAGTAGGGTACAAAGCCCCAGCTGCCTTCTATTTTAGAAGCATTCATGTGAATGGCATAGCGGAATAAGCGGTGCTGAAAGTAAATGACACAGGGGTGTGCGGTGAGAAAAGGGCCGTCTCTGCGGGTGATGTATTCCACTTTTACGTAGCGCACTTTACTCCAATCAATGCCTTTTTTTATGCCTTCTCTAACCGTGGAGGTAAAATCAATTAATAGAGAATCTTGGTACACAAAGCCTAGGCGGGTATTCATGTTCTCAGATAGTTTGGTGGAATCTGGTGCATACAATTTTTCAAATGCACTGGTCTCTGTGCGCTTAAGTGCAGTAATATAGGCCTTGGCCAAATCTTCTACCTCTTTGAAAGGCTGTGCCACCAAAAAAGAAGGGAGTAAAACTAGTATGAGAAGCAATGACTTGGTCATAGGTGCAATTTAGCCAAAACCGTAATGGCTACAAACGGATGCGAAGCTGAAGTCTTAAATCGTTACGGGTAGGTCCGTTTACTTCATCATTTGCACTACCTACTGTGGCGCGGTCTGTAAACGTTGTTCTGCTCCACCTTACCCAAAAGCTCACTTTTCTATTGAGCTTTACGCGTGCCATAGCATACAATCTAAACCCTTGGTTCTGTAAAGCGGGTACAGAAAAGAAGTAGAGAACATCATTCTCATAGGTGTAAATACGTGCGTCAAAATCATCAATATCAAACAGTACAGCCCTTCCGTATAAGGCAATGCGGTTTTCCCAGAATGTATATTTTACATCTTGGTAAATCAAGAATCCACGCTCAAGCGATTGGTTCTGTTCATTAAAACGAGAGATTTCTATGCGATTGGCCAAGCTGAGGTTGTTTGTTAAATCATAGTCTATATGAAAGCGAATACTCCTTCTTTTGGTTAGTACAGGTTGGTTTACTCTACCGGCAACCTCGCTAGGTGGGTTGCGTTCTTGGTGCTCTTCTCTGTATCTTAAGTAAAAAGACACCCTGCGGTTAACCGTATAAT
Source organism: Salibacteraceae bacterium (assembly GCA_965662345.1). Taxonomy (GTDB): domain Bacteria; phylum Bacteroidota; class Bacteroidia; order Flavobacteriales_G; family Salibacteraceae; genus UBA6049. Next base: position 56,890 of record CBFIHE010000007.1, on the reverse strand, counting down.
TCAATTGTGTGTTCCAGTCTGCTCCTTGGCTGGGTCTATCAATACGAAAACGCATCCACTCAAAGCGGTATCGGTCAAAATAGCCGCTTAAAGTAAGCTTGGGCGCAATGAAAAAATTAGCCCCAATGTAAGTGCCTTGTTCGTTTTGGTTTCTTCTTCCTTCGCCAAACGCTGCTCCATATACTGCTTGGTAATCTTTGGGGTAATTGCGTTGTAGAATAACCAATTCTAATTGTGAGTGAGGCTGAAACTGTGCACCTGCTAAGTAGGCAGTTGCCCCATTCTTGGAGTGCGATACTTCACCAAAAACGCTTACGCCCTTGTACATCCATTTAAAATCTAAGCCAGTGTTGAAGTTCTCATTATCATTAAAGTCAAATCGATTATAGAGTTGTAAGTTTCTATTTGAAATGCCATCATACCTAGAGTAAACTCCAGTAAGCCCCAATTCTAAATGTTCGGTTTTATAGGCTGCGTGGGCTCCAGCAATCTCTTCGCCTAGAGCGTTTTCTCCTCTTATCTCACCCTCGGTACGGTGGAGCCCGCTAATTTGGAGAGAGGTAAAAGTGAAATCTTCAGGGTCTAATGTATCGGCATCGGCTATGCCTGCATCTATGTTTTTGTTGGAGTAGAAGAGGGTGGCATCCCAACGTTTTCCGCCCAAGGTAACCCCTGCACCACGTAAGAAGAGATTCTCATTGGCACTGGTGTATGGGCGTAATCCAGAGGCAAAGCGCATGGCATTGGTTCCTTGCCCCGTTTTTCCGAAGTTGAGTCCGCTCCAAAAGGTGAGTCCTTGACCAAACTGCGCTTGGTAATCTCCCAGTGCTAGTTGTTTTACTGGGCCAATGTTGCGTGCAAAGAGGTGAGCAGAGTAAAAATCAAACCCGTTGGGGTTGCTGCCTTTTCCAAAGGCTTCACCCGCATCTTTTTCAGCGGTAATACCTGCTGAAAATAATTGCCCAGCTTGAAAGCGGTAGCGCGAGTAAATTCTGTCTTGAGAGCCTTCGTATGGGGTTTGCGAGTCGCTCTCACGAGGCAAGTATCCCTTTTGGTCTTCTAATACGGTAGCGTAGCGGATCATTGCTTCGTGTCTTCCTGTTTGGGCTACTTTTTTGAATGAGAAGGTATTTTTAGAAGGTGGTCCATACACACGGATAAATGGCAGTAAGGCTTGAATGGTAGTGGCATCTATCTCTGGAATGTTGCGAAGCTCATAAACAGTAGAGAGTTTGCCATATTTCTCAATGTAATTGCGCAGCGCTATGGCTTGAAAGGGGGTGAGTACCGCCAAACTCTGTATTTCATCTACGCTTGCTTCGTTAATGTTAAGTGGGTTTTCATAGTAGTAAGCGAGTTCATCAAACAGGGTGGTATAATCCAAATCATCACGCTCGGTTTGCTCTGCAATAAACTCAATACGCTGTTGAATGATAGAGGTTTTTAACTCGCCTTTAGATTGTGCCATTAACTGCAGCATCGGCACTGCCAAGCAAAGAGAAAGCAGAATAACTCTTTGAAGCTTCATCTAAAACCGGTATTGGAAAGAGGCTTGAGGCGAGTAGCCCAAAATGGAATGATAAGACGTGGCAATATCTATTTCAAAGCCGTTGTGACTAAAACCAAAGCCAAAAGAGTTACTGAAAGGGTAGGTATTCAGTCCGCCCCTCAAGGCAATCTTCTCTAAGAGCTTGTATTCTGCACCTATTTTAATATTTGCATCTTGCTCTAAAGGTTTTTCAACCTCTGCATTGGCTACAAACTTTTTAGAGAATTGATAGCCCGCGCCAAGCCTAAAGACCATGGGTAAATGTTCATTGGCATAGTCTGAAACCTTGGCATAGTTCAGGTTAAAAATATGGGCTCCAAGGGTAACCTTTTCTGTGATTTTGGCCATAAAGCCTACCTCTGCGGTAAGCAGTCCAACATTGCCGTATTCAGAGGCGCCAAAAGCTATGTGTTGATAATTGAGCTGTACCCCAGCGCTAAGGTTTTTTGCTAGTTTTAACGCATAGCCCAAACCAAACTTATTCTCATTGTATTGGCTGTATCCGAACTGAGAAATATTGACACCAAAACTGCCGTACTTGGTTTTGAAAGCGCCCACCAATCCCTTCATGGCTAATGCTTCCGTTAGGAAGCGGTTCTCGTAACTCACTCCTACACCAGACTCTTCTAAGAAAGCCATGCCTGCCTGGTTGTGGTGCACACTCCAAACATCTGAAAGGGTTACTGAGGCATGACCCATAGCAGATGAACGCGCTCCTACACGTGGGTTGCCTAATTGAGCAAAGCCGATGCAAGGAAGGAGTAAAATGACCGAAAGTAATGCGCGAATCATGTGATCAAAAGAAAAGAATTAGCGGGTTCAATACCCTAGTATGAAGTTATCTTTTGATTATGAAGTCTTGTTTTCCAACTCCTTGGCTGTATCCAATACTTTGTTTTTGAGTCCCTCTTTATAGTTCTCAATGTTTTTGCGGATGCTTTCGTCAAAAGCACCCACCATTTGAGCAGCTAATATTCCGGCATTTTTGGCACCGTCTAAAGCTACAGTAGCCACAGGTATACCTCCTGGCATTTGGAGTATACTTAAAACAGAATCCCACCCATCTATGGAGTTTCTTGATTTTACGGGAACCCCAATTACGGGCAATGAGGTGAGCGATGCCGTCATTCCAGGAAGGTGAGCCGCACCTCCTGCGCCAGCAATAATAACTTTCAACCCTCTGTTGGCAGCTCCTTGTGCATATTCATACATGCGATCTGGAGTGCGGTGTGCGCTTACAATAGAAATTTCATACGAAACGCCTAACTCTTTTAATATGTCGGCAGCTTCTTGCATAACGGGCAAGTCTGACTTACTGCCCATAATTATTCCAACTAACGGATTGCTCATTTGGCTTTGATTTTTAGCGTTTCTTTTACGGTTTCAGCCATAGATTTGGCTTTGTCTAAATTAGGGTTCAGAATAGTAACGTGACCCATTTTCCGAAAAGGTTTGGTTACTTTTTTACCGTACATGTGCATGTACACCCCTGGCATGTGAAGACACTCTTCTAAGCCCTCTATTTGTGCATCACCAGTATAGCCCTTTTCTCCCAAGACATTCACCATTACACTGGGCTGTACAATGCTTGTATCACCTAAGGGTAAATCTAGTATGGCACGCATATGTTGGGCAAATTGAGAGGTGTAGTTTCCTTCAATACTTTGATGGCCGCTGTTATGCGGTCTGGGAGCTATTTCATTCACCAAGACTTCATCATTCTTAGTGAGAAAAAGCTCAACCGCTAGCAGTCCTACTATTTCTAACTGCGAGGCTACTTTTTCTGCAATTTCTCGTGCTTTTTGCTCAACGGATGCAGAGATGTTGGCTGGAGAAAATAAATACTCAACCAAATTGGCTTCTGCGTTAAATTCCAATTCAACTACGGGGAAACTCTTAAGCTCTCCAGATGCAGAACGGGCAACAACAACTGAGAGCTCTTTTTTGAGATCTACGAAGCTTTCAAGCACAGATGGTGCGTCAAAGGCATTAGAGAAATCTTCTTCAGTCTTGAGTGGTGTAACCCCTTTTCCATCGTAACCCCCTGTGCGCAGTTTTTGCATTACTGGTAGTTTATCAGAATGGTCTTTCAAGTCAGATTGACCTGATACTAGAGAATACTCAGGAGAAGGAATTCCATGTGAGGCATAAAACTCTTTTTGAGCACCTTTATCTTGAATCATGCGTAGTATATGCGGCTGTGGGTATACCGTTACGCCTTGCTTCTCTAGATCTGCCAAGGCTTCTGTGTTTACATGTTCAATCTCAATGGTTAGCAAGTCTTTGTCTTTACCAAATGCCAATATCGTATCATAATCGGTGAGGCTACCCTGTGTAAAAGTTGATGCTATTTCTCTGCACGGAGCATGAGCATCAGGGTCTAAAATATGTACAGATAAATTTACGTTCACTGCTTCTTGAATGAACATTCTGCCTAATTGACCACCGCCCAAGATGCCTAACTTGAACGATTCATCGTAAAACGCTTTTGCCATGGCGCAAAGATAGGTTTTTGCCATGCCCCGATGCCACCGTAAGGGTAAGTTGTACCTTTGTGGTTTAGTTAAAATGCATGAAGCAAATAGAGCTGCAGAATAGACGTTTTGAGGTTTTTATTCCTAGCAATGAGATTGAACATGGCGTGATTCGCATAGCGGATCAAATCAATAAAACCTATGCAGGAGAAGAAGTTTTATTTTTAAGTGTATTGAACGGTGCATTTGTATTTACCAGTGATTTAGTTCGCCACGTAAACCTAGATTGCGAGATTCAGTTTGTACGCTACAAATCTTATGAGGGAACCCAAAGTACTGGCAAGGTGAGAGAATTACTGGGTATACCTAAAGAGGTAGAAGGCAAGCATGTTATTGTAGTTGAAGATATTGTTGAAAGCGGTAATACGATTGAATACCTGTCGAAAAAATTAGCCGATAAGAATCCTGCCTCGGTTAAAATTTGTGCACTTTTGTTTAAGCCTGAGCAGTATCACAAGAACATTCCTATAGATTACAAGGCCTTTGAAATAGGTCGTGAATTTGTTGTTGGATATGGACTAGATTTTGATGGTGCTGGCCGGAATTTGAAGGATATTTATCAAGAGACAACGAAAAAGCAATCCTGATGTTGAATTTAGTACTGTTTGGCCCTCCTGGAGCCGGAAAAGGAACACAATCAGAAAATCTTACACAAAAATACAGCTTGGTACACCTTTCTACAGGTGATATCTTTAGAGCCAATATTAAAGGCGAAACTGAGTTGGGTAAGCTAGCGAAAAGCTACATAGATAAAGGAGACTTGGTGCCAGATGAGGTAACCATAAAAATGCTCGAAGGCGTAGTTAATGAGCACGAGAGTGCCAACGGATTCATCTTTGACGGATTCCCAAGAACTACAGCTCAAGCTCAGGCGTTGGATGCATTCTTAGCTTCTAAGAACACATCCGTGACCTTGATGTTGGCACTAGAAGTAGATGATGAAGAATTGAAAAATCGATTGTTAGAGAGGGGCAAGACAAGCGGTAGAAGTGATGATAGAGATGAGAATATCATTGCCAATCGGATCAAAGAATACAATGCGAAAACTGCACCCCTAAAGAATTATTACACAGCTCAAGACAAATTTGCAAGTGTAGACGGAATTGGTTCCATAGAAGAAATTGCGGAACGCTTATACGCTGCCGTAGACGCTAAAGGCTAAGCGCGTGTCTGTTCACAAAAAAAACCGCAAGGTACAGGGTTCAAACTTCATTGATTACGTAAAAGTCAATTGTCGCTCTGGAAAAGGAGGCGCGGGTTCTGCGCACCTAAGAACTGAGAAGTTTGTTCCACGTGGAGGTCCAGATGGTGGAGACGGAGGTCGCGGTGGGCACGTGATTTTACGTGGTAACGAACAAATGTGGACCCTTCTACACCTCAAGTACCGCAAACACGTGATGGCAGGTAATGGTGGCAACGGTAGTAAACAAACCAGTACCGGTAAAGACGGAGAGGATGTTTACCTAGATGTTCCTTTGGGAACCATTGCGAGAGACCCAGAAACGGGTGACCAAATTTTTGAAATCACAGAGCATGGCGAAACCAAGATTCTATTGAAAGGCGGTAGAGGTGGACTAGGTAATGCACATTTCAAAACGTCTACCAATCAAACACCTCGCTATGCTCAACCTGGCGAAGACGGACAAGAAGGTTGGCGTGTACTGGAACTTAAAATCTTGGCAGATGTAGGACTAGTTGGCTTTCCCAATGCGGGTAAATCCACTCTATTGTCTGTAGTGTCTGCAGCTAAACCAGAAATAGCCAACTATGCGTTTACTACGCTTACACCAAATTTAGGTATGGTAAGCTACCGTGGAGATAGAAGCTTTGTAATGGCAGATATTCCAGGAATTATTGAAGGCGCTGCCGAAGGAAAAGGCTTGGGCCTTACTTTTTTGCGCCATATAGAACGTAATGCTGCCTTGTTGTTCATGGTACCATGTGATGCTGATGATGTTGCAGATGAGTATCGTGTTCTACTGTTAGAGCTTGAGAAATACAATCCTGAGCTCATGGATAAGCCTCGCTTATTGGCAATTACAAAGTCAGACATGCTAGATGACGAACTTAAAACAGAGCTCAAGAAGGAACTACCCACATCTGTAGACACTGTTTTCATCTCTAGCGTAACTCAAACGGGTATTACAGAACTAAAAGACGCACTCTGGATTCTAATTAATAAGTAGTATGCTCGAGACTCTGAATGCTTGGGATAAATCTGTTTTTCTGTTTCTCAATGGAATACATGCATCATGGGCAGACCCATTGTTCTGGGTGATTTCTGGCACTGCTACTTGGATTCCATTTTATGCGCTTCTCCTTTTTCTGATTATTCGCAAAGACTCAAATCGCTTTGCTAACTTGCAGTGGAAGCAACTCGCAATACTTGTTTTTAGCATGGTACTTACCATAACGTTGGCAGATCAAACTGCAAGCGGCTTTATGAAACCGTTTTTTGAACGACTGAGGCCTTCTCATGCACAAGAATTAGAAGGTTTGGTTCATTTACTTAAGAATGGTAACGGAGACATCTACAAAGGGGGGAGGTATGGCTTTGTCTCTTCTCATGCTGCAAATAGTTTTGCCCTCATGCTCTTTATTATTCGCGTAATGAAGAGCAATGCATTAAATGCAATTATGGTTATTTGGGCCATTACCGTGAGCTATTCTAGAATCTACCTAGGGGTTCATTATCCAGGTGATATTCTTGGAGGAGCATTGGTAGGTATGTTGGCGGGATTTGCAGGAAGCGCTCTTTATCTTAACTTCATCCCAAAATGGAACAAAGCATAACCTGGCTCGCAGTATTTTTAGGCGGTGGATTGGGGTCCGTAGCTAGATTTGGTACCTCCGTATTGGTGGTGAATAAATTCAAGAGTCAATTACCATGGGCAACTCTCATCGCTAATGTTTTAGCTTCTTTGGTTTTAATATGGGCGGTAAATAAGCTTGCAGAAGGAGGTTTGCCTGCTTGGTTCAAACCTCTTGTTCTTGTTGGTTTTTGTGGAGGATTTTCAACCTTTTCAACCTTTAGTTACGAAATACTACTCCTGGCTAAAAGCAATCAATGGGGATGGGCTTTGGCAAATGTGCTGGTTAGCGTTCTCATTTGTGTAGGTTTAATGTGGATGCTCTACAAGTCTAACCTCAATACATAGCGTGTGTAACCCTTACCACTTTAACCTGCTCCTCGCAGCTAAAGGGTGATCAGATACTGGCTTAAGCACATCAATATTTTCAATTAATACTTCTTTTCCTCGCTTCTGAGCAATGGTTCTGTAACGTTTAAGATGCTCCATTACAGTATGATCCATGTATGTAGCGGCTTTCACGTCAAGAATCAATATATCTGTCTGGTTTAAGGCATCATCCATTCTTCTTTTTAACGAAAGGTAATTGGAGAAAACCAAGGCACTACTGAGCATAATCCGTACGGTGGAACCCTCTTGGTTTTCTTTTGCTGACAGCTTGAAAAAGCTAATTGCTGGAACTCCTTTAATGAGTAGAAATACATATTTACTTCCAATTCCAATGGCAATACCAGAGAGAAGGTCTGTGGCCAAAACGGCAAGAAGTGTAATGAGGAAGATCTCAAACTCCATTAAACCAATTAAATACATCTTTCTAAACTCTCTTGGCGAGGCCAGTTTGAAACCAGTGAATACCAAAATTGCTGAAAGTGCCGCAATGGGAATCATTTCAATAAGAATTGAGCCTACAGCAATGTAAAGCAGTAGAAACCCTCCGTGAAAAAAATTAGACCATTGGGTTTTAGCTCCGTTACTCACGTTTGCAGAGGAACGCACAATCTCAGAAATCATAGGTAAACCGCCAATGCTGGCAGCTAGAGTTGACCCCAAACCATTGGAGAGAAGATCTTTATCTAGATTAGAAGTGCGCTTATAGGGGTCTAAGCTATCTACGGCTTTTGCGCTCAATAGGGTTTCTATACCAGATACAAGTGCTACGCCTAAAACGGCAACCCAAAAAGCTGATTCGCCAATTTTTTCAAAGGATGGCAGCTGTAAACCGCCAGCACCAAACAATTCAGAAGGCATAACTACCATAGCCAATTCTTCACCCCCAATGTATTGGCCAGTAGGAACGGTAATCAGTAATACCCAAAGAGGTGCTGGAATGACTCTAATAAACTTCCATTTTATAAAAGGGTGTATTGTTAGTAAGAACAATGTGATGCCCGAAATAAGGCAAGTGAGCGGATGTAGTTCAAGAAATGCAGTAGGTATTTGAGCAGCAACTTCTGGAATGGAACCCTTAGGTGAGCTAACCCCTAAGGCAGGAAATAGCTGCTTTATGATTATAATCACTCCAATGGCGGCAAGCATTCCATGAACGGCTGCCGGTGGAAAGTAATCACCAACCTTACCCACCTTGAGTAAACCAGAAAGAGCTACAAAAATCCCCCCTAAAAGAATGGCTCCTAAGGCGTGTTGATAGCCTGCAAACCCAGTTTCTACCCCAGCACCACCAAGTGTTTCAGCAGCGCCTAAAGTAATGACTATGAGTCCAGCTGCAGGTCCGCTTATGGTAACAAAAGTGCCACTAAAACGAGAAGCAACTAACCCACCCACAATGGCGGTTATTAAACCCGCAATTGGAGGAACTCCAGATGCAAAAGCAATTCCCAAGCAGAGCGGAAGCGCAATTAGTGAAACGCTAAAGCCAGCTGAGAGGTCTTCTTTAAAATGAGCTTTCAAGCCCTCCAATCCCTTTCGCGGATGTTGTTTTGCCTCATGGCCATTCATGCGCAGCAAATATGGTACACTTAAAATGATTCAGGATAGTTCCTGCGAGAAAACCCGAAACTACACTTTGTGAAAGTTAGCAACTGGAAAAATATCAAGAAACTTCTAAACATAATAGTAATGCTATTGGTTGGTTGGATTTGACTATATTCGCACCGAAATAGAAAACTCATGATTCAGATAACACTAAGTGAGCGCATTTTTTTGAAAGATCCATTAGAAACGGATTTAGGCAAGCGCATCCTGCATCACAGTGTCTTGCTTATAGATGAGATAGGTTTTGAGGCATTTACTTTCAAAAAGCTCAGTGCAGAGATAGGTTCTACGGAGGCATCGGTATACCGCTATTTCGTGAATAAGCACCAGCTTCTTAGTTACCTCATTGGATGGTATTGGAGTTGGATGCTTTATCAACTGCAATTTCAAACCAATAACATTACCTGCCCACGTGAACGATTCAATATCGCTTTGCGCTTATTAACGGATCCAGTTGTGCAAGACCATACTGTAGCTCACATCAACGAAGAGTCGCTACATCGTATAGTTATACAAGAATCATCCAAGGCTTATTTGCGTAAAGAAGTAGATGCCGACAACAAAGAGGGGTATTATGCGGGCTACAAGCGAATGGTTGCTGCTGTGGCAAGCATTATTAAAGAAATTAACCCAAACTATGCGTATGCTGAAACTTTAGTGAGTACTGTGGTAGAAGGGGCGCATCATCAGCAGTTTTTCTCGAATCATTTGCCTTCTCTTACGAACATTACCGATAGAGGTAAGTCCATCTTTGACTTCTTCTCTGAAATGGTGAACAAAACAATTGGCTAGCGTATGGATTTTTTACAAACACATACTTCAGATCAAACTTTTGAAGGGAGACCGTTAACTCGACTCTTCAATATGCTTAGACCCGATAAAAAAGATATTGGGTATATCTACATCTATGCCATCTTCAATGGTCTAGTCAACTTAACCTTGCCTTTGGGTATACAAGCCATCATTGGTCTCATAATGGGTGGAGCCCAAATCTCTACTTCATGGATTATTTTGGTTGCCGTTGTTATTGTTGGAGTGGGCTTTACAGGAGGGCTACAAATTATGCAGCTGTACATAACGGAGATGTTGCAAAGAAGAATTTTTGCTAGATCTTCATTTGAATTTGCGCATCGCATCCCACTTTTCAAAAGTGAGTTTGTAAACAAGTACTATCCGCCTGAGCTTATTAATAGATTCTTTGATACGCTTACTATTCAGAAGGGGTTGCCTAAGCTATTGATTGACTTTAGCTCATCTGCTATTCAAATCATTTTTGGTCTTATTCTACTGTCATTTTATCACCCCTTCTTTGTGTTTTTTGGGGTGCTTCTTGTGCTTATTTTGGTGCTTATTTTCAGATTTACTGGACCGCAAGGTCTAGAAACGAGCCTTAAAGAATCTAAATACAAATATGGGGTTGCATATTGGCTAGAAGAATTAGCTAGAACCATGAGCACATTCAAACTAACAGGAAACTCTCCGTTGGGGTTGAACAAGGTAGATGGTTTGGTATCTAAGTACTTAACATTTAGAAGAAAGCATTTTAACGTGTTGGTTTTTCAATACGGTAGTATTGTGCTTTTCAAGGTACTGATTACTGCAGGCCTTTTAGTGCTTGGAAGTATTTTGGTGGTGAATCAAGAAATCAATATTGGTCAGTTCGTAGCTTCAGAAATCGTCATTCTAATTGTTATTTCTTCCGTTGAGAAGCTTATTCTGAGCATGGAAACTATCTACGATGTTCTTACAGCCACAGAAAAAATAGGAGCCGTAACAGATTTACCCATTGAGGAAGACACTGGCATTCGGTTTAACGAAGTAGATGATAATGGTGGAATGCACATTCGGTCTAAAGATCTTTCCTATCGCTATGGAGGTCAACAAGGGCCTAGCCTTCAAGAAATAGCCTTTGATATTCAACCTGGTGAGCGCGTTTGTGTAAACGGCTTTAATGGATCGGGCAAGTCTACCTTGGCAAACTTAATCTCAGGAATGATGACTAATTTTACTGGGGAGCTGGTGTATAATGGTATTCCACAAGGCAATTTTTGCATGACTTCTCTACGTTCGTATATTGGTGATGTACTTCCGCAAGAAGACTTATTTGAAGCAACGGTAGCAGAGAATATTACGATGGGAAAAGAGAGCATCTCCGTTGCTGAAGTGCGCTGGGCTGCAGATCAAGTAGGGTTATTACCATACATTCAAAGCTTACCAGATGGATTTGATACAGCTATTATAGCAGAAGGAAAAGCATTCCCACGTTCAGTTGCCAGAAAGGTGAAGTTGGCCAGAGCCATAGTAACCAAACCAAAACTGTTAGTTCTAGAAGAGTTTATGCACAACCTAGAACGCAGTGAAAGACTTCACGTAGCAAACTTGGTAACCAACAGAGAATACCCATGGACGGTAATAGGTGTGTCTAATGATTCTGAGTTTGCAAAGCGATGCGATAAAATATTGATTTTGAAAGAAGGTAAGTTGCTAGATAGTGGTACTTATGACGAAATCAAAAGCAAATCCTATTTCAACGAATTATTCATATAAAGGAGACAGTAGGTATGTTGAATCTTTCAAAACAGCAGGTGAACACCAACGGTTCCGAGAAGAATTTTAAGTCTTTCGCTATGCTCTCTGAGGTGGAATTCGGTAGGGTTCTCACCTATTGGTTATACGCCATTTTCGGAGTGTTCTTTTTCCTACTCTTTGTTCCATGGACTCAAAATATACGAACCACAGGAAAAGTAACAACCCTCTACCCCAATGAGCGCCCCCAACATATTGTTAGCACCATAGATGGTAGGGTAGAACGGTGGTATGTTAGAGAAGGAGATTATGTAGAAAAGGGTGATACCATAGTATATGTATCTGAGATTAAAGATGACTATTTTGATCCAGCACTTATTCAACGAACGGAGCAACAGGTTTCTGCCAAGAAATCTTCATTAATTGCCTATGAAGAGAAGGTGGCTCAGCTTACCAATCAGATATCTGCTCTTGAAAAAATGCAGATACTGAAACAAGAACAGGCAGGCAACAAAGTTGAGCAGTCTAGATTAAAAGTGGTGGCAGATAGTATTGAGTATGAGGCAGCTAAAGTGAATTACGAGATTGCTGTAGCTCAACTTGGTAGACAAGAAAAACTATACGAACAAGGCTTAAAGTCATTAACAGACTTAGAAAAGCGTAGAAATAACTTACAGAAAGAACAGGCAAAGTTAATCTCAACAGAAAGTAAGTTGCTGTCTAGCAGGAATATGCTAATTAATGCTAAAATAGACTACGCTAATGTGGTGAATGAGTATGCTGATAAGTTGGCTAAATCGAGATCAGATAGGGCAACCGCTCAATCTAATCTGTACGATGCAAAGGCTACTGTAGCCAAGATAGAGAACACATTAACCAACTATGAGCAGCGGGTTGATTTTAGATTCATACTGGCTCCTACAGCAGGTTTCATCACTCAAGCTAAAGTAGAAGGGGTAGGAGAGACAATAAAGCAAGGTGAGCAAATCGTAAGTATCGTGAATAATAACATCCACAGAGCGGTGGAATTGTATGTTGCTCCAGTAGATCTCCCATTAATTAGACTAAAGCAAAAAGTGAGAATCCAATTTGATGGGTGGCCAGCATTGGTATTCTCAGGATGGCCAGGATTATCGTTTGGTACGTTTGGGGGCGAAGTAGTAGCAATAGACAATATGATTAGCACCAATAATAAGTACCGTATTCTTATTGCTCCAGATATGCAAGATGAAGAATGGCCCGAGCTAGTGAGGTATGGCTCTGGAGCATTTGGTTTTGCACTATTGAAAGATGTTCCTGTTTGGTATGAGCTGTGGCGACAACTTAACGGCTTCCCACCAGATTTCTACATTGATTTGGAAGCTGCTGAGCGAGAAGCACACTTAGAAAAAGGTAAAGGAAATAAAACGAAGGATAAGAAATAATGAAGCAACTGATTTCATTTGTTTTCTTGTTGTTGTCTGCCGTTTCGTTTGCTCAAACGGATACTACGATTAAAGTTTTATCTCAAGAAGATTACTTTGCTTTAATTAAGGAGTATCACCCTGTAGCCAGGCAGGCCAATCTACTTTCAGATCAAGCAAAAGCAAGGTTGAGAGCTGCACGAGGAGGATTTGATCCTGAGATTTACTCTTATGTAGACCAAAAACGTTTCAAAGACAACGAATATTTTCACTTGGGAGAGTATGGATTAAAGATTCCAACTTGGTTTGGAATTGAGGCAAAGGCAGCCTATGAGTGGAATAGCGGTAATTATTTGAATCCAGAGAACTTTGTGCCAACAGAGGGTGTAGGAAGCATTGGTATTAGTATGCCGTTGGGCCAAGGGTTATTCTTAGATGAACGAAGAGCTACTCTCAAACAAGCCAAAATTTTTACAGAAGCGAATGAGGCCCAGCGTATTATTTTATTGAATAACTTACTACTTAACGCTGCCAAGGCCTACTGGAATTGGGCACAAGCCTATGAGAACTACCTCATTCTTGAAAATGCTTTAGAGCTGGCTAAAGTTAGGTATGAAGGGATAGTGGAGAGTTATGTTCAAGGAGATAAGCCAGCTATTGATACGCTAGAAAGCTACATTTTGGTTCAAGACCGAGAGGTTATGCTTTTAGATGCTCGAGTGCAAGTGCAGAATAATCAACTTATGGTGAGTAATTTTCTATGGTTTGAAAATGGTGTGCCGCTTGAGCTTGAGGCAGATGTTATACCCTCAAGATTAAATGAGTTACCATATGAAACCGAGCTGCCAACCGCTATGGCTGATAGTGTCTTAGAAAATACCGTAGCAGCCACACCATGGATGATTCAATATGAGTTGAAGCTGCGTCAATTAGATGTAGAGAGAAGACTTAAAATTGAGAAGATTAAACCAAAGGTGAATGTGAACTACAATCTCCTAACAACGGGTGCAGAACTTCCCACAGTTTCAGAATTACCCACACCATACGGCACAGAGAACTACAAGTTTGGTATATCCGCTAGTATGCCTTTGTTCTTAAGAGAGGGTAGAGGAAGCTTGGGCGAAACAAGGGTTAAAATCAACCAGACCACCTTAGCTTTTGATCAGAAAAGGCTTGAAATTATAAACAAGATCAGATCGTATCAAAACGAACTCATTGGATTAAATGAGCAGATTGTAATTTATGAACAAGCGGTTACAAATTACGAGCGAATGCTAGAAGGTGAACAAACCAAGTTTAACAACGGAGAGAGCAGTATCTTTTTAATCAACTCTCGTGAAGTAAAGCTAATGAACGCTCGGAATAAACTAATAGCATTAAAAACGAAGTACCGAAAAGCACTTGCAGGTTTGGCGTGGTCTATGGGAGAGCTACCAGGTGCATCTAATTAAGCTTGTTCTTTAAGAATGCTCCTGTATAGCTTTTTGGATGTTCAGCTAAACCTTCAGGAGTTCCCGCATAAACAAGATAGCCACCTGAGCTTCCTCCTTCAGGACCTAGGTCAATAACATGGTCTGCGCATTTGATCACTTCTGCATTGTGTTCAACCACCACAATGCTGTGCCCAAGATTTACCAATGCATTAAAAGCTTTGAGCAGCTTTTCTATATCATGGAAGTGTAAACCTGTAGTGGGTTCATCAAAAATGAACATAGTTTTATCGTGACTAGCTCCTTTACCTAAGAAAGATGCCAGTTTGATGCGCTGTGCTTCTCCACCACTCAACGTGCTACTGCTCTGGCCCAAGTGTATGTATCCTAACCCAACTTCTTGAAGGGGCTTCAGTTTGGTAACTATTTTCTTGCAAGAAGAATGATCAGATGCAGAAAAGAATTCTAACGCATCATCAACAGTTAGGTCTAGAATATCACTTATAGACTTACCGCTGTAAGTAATTTCAAGAATATCAGATTGAAAACGTTTTCCCTTACAGTCTGGACATTGCAGGTGAACATCTGCCATGAACTGCATTTCTACAGTTATTTCACCTTCGCCTTTGCAATTTTCGCAGCGACCACCCTCAACGTTGAATGAAAAATATGAAGGCTTATACCCTCTAAGTTTTGCCATTTGCTGTTTTGAAAAGAGCGAACGGATATCGTCAAAGGCTTTTACATAGGTTACGGGGTTAGACCTAGATGATTTACCTATAGGATTTTGATCTACAAATTCAACCTGCTTCACATACTGGAACTCTCCTAAAATAGCATCAAACTTTCCTGTGCTTTCGCCAGTATATTCTCCTATTTTCTTACGTAGCGCAGGATACAGTATTTTTTTTACCAAGCTAGATTTTCCAGAACCGCTAACCCCAGTAACAACAGTGAGTATTTCTAGCGGAAAGCTAATATCCAAATTCTTGAGGTTGTTCTCCCTAGCGCCTTTTATGTCTATGCTTCGTTTCCATTCTCTTCGTTTAGTAGGTACCGGTATCTCTTTTCTTCCAACCAAGTAGTCTGCTGTTAAGCTGGTAGTGGCTGTAAGTAAATCATCATGATTACCTTGAAATACCAATTCACCTCCATGCGATCCTGCCATCGGACCCAAATCAATTATTTGGTCTGCAGCTTGCATTACCTCTTCCTCGTGTTCTACCACAATTACAGTATTACCCAGAGCTTTAAGAGATTTTAAAACTCCAATCAACCGTTGTGTATCTCTTGGGTGTAGTCCAATACTGGGTTCATCTAAGATATACATGCTGCCAACCAAGCTACTACCTAATGTAGTAGCCAAATTAATGCGTTGTGATTCACCCCCAGATAAAGAGTTAGAAAGACGGTTTAGGGTGAGATAGCTCAAGCCAACTTCATGTAAGAATTTAAGTCGGTTTTCAATTTCGGTGAGTAGTCTTTTAGAAACCTCATTCTCGTAAGTATTCAGCTTCTCGCTTAATGCAGAGATCCACGGGTATAATGTTTCTATGGGCTGAGATACCAATTCAAGAATTGATTTGTCTTCAATTTTAACGTAGCCTGCATCCTTACGCAGGCGAGAACCATTACATTCTGGACACTTTGTTTTGCCCCTGTATCGCGATAGCATTACGCGATATTGAATTTTATAACTCTTTTCTTCTAGGTAGGAGAAGAACCTATTGAGGCCTTTAAAATACTTGTTTCCCGTCCAAAGCAATTCATATTGTTCAGGTGTAAGTTCATGAATGGGCCTATGAACTGGAAAATCAAATTCATGAGCATGGTAAATCAATTGGTTTTTCCATTCGCTCATTTTTTCACCTTTCCAGCAAACAACGGCATCTTCAAAAACGGTAAGGCTTTTATTCGGAATTACTAAGTCTTCATCAATACCTATAACGCTGCCAAAACCCTCACATTTTTTACATGCACCAACAGGGTTGTTGAAAGAGAAAAAGTGTTCACTTGGTTTTTCAAAGGAAATACCGTCTAATTCAAAACGATTACTGAACGCATGTTTATGTAACTTCTTGTCATCATCCAGTACATGAACAAAACAAGCTCCATCTCCCTCATAGAAGGCCGTTTGAACGCTATCCGCAATGCGAGATTCATTGTCTTCTTCAGTAGAAACAACCAATCTATCAATGAGTAATTCAGGAAGCTTGTCTATATCTTGTTCAGAAAGATCTACTTCATCTAACCGCTGGGGCCTGCCATCCCTTAAAATACGGTTGAACCCTTGTTGCAATAAAATTTGCACTTCATCCTCTAGACTTCTACCTCCCTTTTTAATCCAAGGAGAGGTGATAATGGCTCGAGTACCTTCTGGTAGCTGTGTAATGAAGCGGGTAACATCAGAAACAGTATCTCTTCTTACCTCTTTTCCACTAACAGGAGAAAAAGTTCTACCTATACGAGCGTAAAGTAGTTTAAGGTAGTCGTAAATTTCTGTGGTTGTACCAACGGTAGAACGAGGGTTTCTTGTATTCACTTTCTGTTCAATCGCAATGGCAGGAGAAATGCCTTGAATGTAATCTACTTCTGGCTTATCTAACTTACCCATGAATTGCCTGGCATAAGCCGATAAGCTCTCTACATACCTACGTTGTCCCTCAGCATATAGGGTGTCAAAAGCCAAAGACGACTTACCAGATCCTGATAATCCAGTAACCACTACTAACTGATTTCTGGGAATGGCCACATCAATATTTTTAAGATTGTGCATACGTGCACCCTTAATCTTGATAAAGGCTCTAGAGTCTAGGGTTTCTAAATTGTCAGTTGGCATACAATTGCTTGATTTTGAGACCTGCGAATTTAGCTGTTCGTAACGGGAATTTGCTTTTTATAATGTTTTTTGTCATCTTAGCAGCGTGTTTTGTTACAAACACATTGACAAACTTTAGGTTCAACCCCCAAAATTTCAATGCTTATAGATTATACCTCTACACGAATCAATTAAGATTTATTCCTAAACAGGAGGTATTTATGCTACATGACAAAGTGAGCGACAAGGAGCTTGTAAGAGCTTACTTGGACGGGAAAGAAGCGGCATTGGAAGTATTGGTAAGTCGTCATCAGCAAAGTGTTTTTTCTTATCTCATGTCTAAGGTGAAAGACGTTGAATTAGCCAACGACCTTTTCCAAGATGTGTTTGTGAAAGTGATTAAAACCCTTAAATCGGGTAAGTATAACGAAGAAGGCAAATTCTTGCCTTGGGTTTTGCGCATATGTCATAACCTGGTGATTGATACATTCAGAAGAGAACAGCGTGATCGCCAAAAGAATCCAATGGTTCGCTCAGGAGAGTATGACATATTTGAACGTATTGACGCGGGAGAAGAAGACTTATACAGTTTAGAAGCACTAAAGAATGATTCTGCAAAGGTTCAAATGCTTATTCAAGAATTGCCACAAGAACAATACGATGTTCTTTACAGAAGAATGTACTGTGAAATGAGCTTTAAAGCCATTGCAGAAGAATTAGATACAAGTATTAATACTTGCTTGGGAAGAATGCGCTATGCCTTGATTAATCTCAGGAAGATTATTGAAAAGCGTAATATCCACATTGAAGTTTATTCCAACTAATGCAATAAGAATTTTAGGTGGGCGTTTTCACTCCATGTTAAACCCTAAATTACATGCATGGATAAAGCGCTACACAATTCTATTGCGTCTATGTTACGCGAAAACGATGTATTTGAAACCCGTGAGGATTATTACATGAAACCTCACCAACGCACTTTAGATTTTGTTTTGAATTACTCAAAATCTTTAGGCGTGAAGCAAACAAAGCACATGGGTGCAATCACCCAAACATTGAACTAGAAAAAGGAGCCTTAGTGCTCCTTTTTTTATTCCGATATTTGCCAACCTTAAGAAATCAGAGCATGGCAAGTAAACCCTCCATACCAAAAGGAACGCGCGATTTTGGCCCTCAAGAAATGGCCAAGCGCAACTATATCTTCTCAACCATAAAAGGCGTTTTTGAAACGCATGGTTATTTGCCCATTGAAACACCTGCAATGGAATTAAGCAAAACGCTTTTGGGTAAGTATGGAGAGGAAGGAGACAAGCTTCTCTTTCGAGTAATGCCTAGAGGAGAAAAGCTTGAGAAGCTTGTGGCGAGAAATCCAACTAAATCTGAACTTGAATCATCGGCAGAAGAAGCGCTGCGCTACGATCTCACGGTTCCGTTTGCTCGCTTTGTGGTGCAACACAGAAATGAATTGAACTTTCCGTTTAAGCGATACCAAATTCAACCTGTTTGGCGAGCAGATAGACCTCAACGTGGAAGGTATAGAGAGTTTTACCAGTGTGACGTAGACGTGGTTGGTTCTGATAGCCTTTTGAATGAAATTGAGTTGGTTCAAATAGTTTCTAAAGTATATTCCTCTTTTGGGCTGCCAGATGTAGAGTTGAAGTTAAATAACCGCAAGGTCCTACAGGGTATAGCAGAAGTTATAGGGTCTTCAGATAAGATTATTGACCTCACCATAGCCCTAGATAAGCTAGACAAACTTCCACAAGATAAAGTTATGGAAGAATTAGCAGATAAAGGATTTTCTTCTCAAGCCATAGGTCAACTTGAGCCTCTTTTGAATTTACCATCTGGAAATGAAGACAGACTCAACACACTGCGCACTTTCTTATCTAACTCAGAAGTTGGTCAAAAAGGGTTGAATGAAATAGCCATTGTACTAGATGGGGCTAAGACTATGGGAATAGATATAGTTTCATTTGAAGTGACCTTGGCAAGAGGACTCAATTATTATACGGGTGCCATTTTTGAAGTAGTGCACCCAGATTTTCCCTCGTCTATAACGGGTGGTGGAAGATATGATGATCTCACAGGAATATTTGGTTTAAAAGATGTTTCAGGAGTAGGCATATCATTTGGGGCAGACCGTATTTACGATCTATTGGAAACTAAGGGTTTATATCCAGAACAAGCCTTACAGCCTGTTGATGTGCTGTTTGTGAATTTTGGTGATGCAGAGTCTATGCAATGCGCAAAGCTCGCAGAAGAACTGAGAGAGAGTGGCTTTGCAGCTGAGGTATACCCAGATTCGGTTAAAATGAAAAAACAGATGAAATACGCTAATGATCGTGGTTTTAGATATGTGGTTATGCTAGGAAGTCGTGAGTTAGAAAACGGTACGCTATCCCTCAAAAACATGCTCACTGGTGATCAAGAAGAGTTAAAACAGACACAATTAACAGCTAGAATTCATGGGTAGTTTTCATTATATCTCTCATCAATATCTCTCATTGAATGATGTAGAAAATATTATTTCTTCATCGCGTAAACTTGCCTTGAGTAGTGAAGCTTCAGATGCTATAAAGGCTTGTAGAAACTATTTAGATAAGCGAATGGAGAATGAAAGTTCTCCTATTTACGGAATCAATACAGGTTTTGGTAGTTTGTGTAATACCAAAATTGAGGCCCACGAACTTGGAATTTTACAAGAGAATTTGGTGAAAAGCCATGCTTGCGGAATGGGTGAAGAGATTCCCAGTTCCATTGTTCGTCTCATGCTATTCTTGAAAATTCAAGGGCTTTCTTATGGTCATAGCGGTGTTCAGCTTGAGACGGTGCAGCGACTCATAGATTTTTACAACAATGAAGTGTATCCAGTAGTATATTCCTACGGCAGTTTAGGAGCATCAGGAGATTTGGCACCTTTAGCGCATCTTGCTCTTCCGCTTCTGGGTTTGGGAGAAGTCAACTACAACGGAAAACGCATTTCAGGAAAAGAACTCAATGAAGTATTTGGTTGGGACCCTATCCGTTTAAAAAGCAAGGAAGGACTTGCTTTATTGAATGGTACTCAGTTTATGAGTGCCTACGCTACGCATGTTCTTCATAAGGCCTACACTCTATTTGATAAGATGATTCGAATTAGCGCTATGTCTTTAGATGCTTTTGATGGAAGAGTAGAGCCTTTTTCAGATTTACCTCACCTTGCTAGGAAGCAACCAGGACAGCTTACTGTTGCCCAAGCAGTGCGAAAGGCTCTTGAGGGTTCTGAAGTTGTTGTTCAAGAAAAAGCCCATGTGCAAGACCCTTACTCTTTCCGATGCATTCCTCAAGTATGTGGTGCAAGTTTGGATGCTATGAACCACGTAAAGTCTATTTTGGAGAATGAAATCAACTCCGTTACAGATAATCCAACCGTTTTTCCAGAAGCAGATCAAATTATTTCCGCAGGTAATTTTCATGGCCAACCATTGGCTATTAACATGGATTACCTTGCCATTGCATTGGCAGAGCTAGGAAGTATCTCTGAGCGCAGAATATACAAGCTTGTTTCAGGTGAACGTGGCTTGCCACCTTTCTTGGTAGCAAATCCAGGCCTAAACTCAGGATTTATGATAGCGCAATATACGGCAGCTAGCATTGTGAGTGCTAATAAGCAATTGTGTACTCCCGCATCGGTTGATACCATAGATAGTAGTAATGGGCAAGAAGACCATGTAAGTATGGGGGCTAATGCTGCTACTAAATTATACCGAGTGATGCAAAACGTAGAACGTATTGTGGCAGTAGAGCTGTTAACTAGCGCTCAAGCCCTAGAATTTAGAAGACCTAAGCGCTCATCAGACTATGTAGAGCAACTGCATGCACAACTCAGGTCTGAGGTTGCATTTATTGATGAGGATATTGAAATGCACGTTGCACTTGATGGATCATGCAAGGTGCTTAGCAGTCTAGATTTAGACTGATAATATAAAACATCTGGCTGCGTTTATCTACGAAACAAATGGAAATGAAAACATTAAGGCTACTTCTTCTTGGTTTAAGCTGCGCATGGTTTATGGTTAGCTGCATGTCTGCGGTTGAAACAGGTGATGTGCCAAGAGATAGTGTTACGATTGGAAAAAAGCAGGCAGCTGATCCAAAGACAGATTCATTACAAGTGCTAGAGAAAAAGGTGAAAACCGAGATTAAATAAAAAAGCCATCCGAAAGTTCGGATGGCTTTTCAATCCACTAAAAGATGAATTAGCGTTTAACTACTTTGGTTGTTTGTTCTTCTGTTTGAACAATGTACAAACCTGTATTCTCATTCATTGCAATTTCGTTTCTGCCTTCGTTTAATACTCCGGTGTAAACTACTTGACCTGCAATATTCGTTACTGTAACGTTTTGATTTCTTGAAACACCATCAACAATAATCAAATCATTTTGCATGAAGATGTTTTGAGCTTCTGCCACTACATCATTCAATCCAGTTGATGTTGAATCAATAACAGTAAATGTCTTACACACTTGATTGTTTGTAGAATCAGCATCTGCAGCGTAAAGCGACTTGAAACAAATATCAAACGTACCAATAGTTGTAGTTGGTACAAGTGCAGGATCTAACCCGATATTGATTGTCAATGTGTTGTTTCCTCCCGTTCCTTCAAAGAAACCTGTAAATGATCCGTAAGGGTCTTGTGTTCTTGGAAGAACCAAACCTAAAGTATCTAGGTTTCCTGCAATGTTGGCTTCAACGATAGTACTGTACTCATAATGAGTTAATGCAGATAAATTGCTCCATACAAAAGAAACGGTATCAATGGTTTCTCCGATTACAATCTCATCGTTTGCATTCACATTCCCTGAAACTACTTCCAAGTTGGTAGCAGAGAAATCTCCATCAACTAAGTTGAATGAAACACTGCCTGTATCGTTTGCTGGATTGGCATCGACATCAGCAACTCCGCCTCCACCTACTCGGTACAATTGTATAAATGATCTAACTTCACGGTTAGGACCAATAGGCGCACCACCAATTGCAGTTGATTGGTTCGCCATCAAGCGCAAATTGTTCAAGCGAGTATCAAAAGTTGCTTGAGGTAAAGCGGTTGATGCTTGGTAGTTGAATGTATCAACAGCACCCGTAGCGTAACCACCAACAGGAGCCAAGAAACCAGGAGCAGTCAAAGTAACTCCGTTGAGTTGTATAAAAACGAAAACTGTGTCACCTGCATTGATAGGATCTCCCAGGTTGGTCCACTCAATGTTTACTGGCCCAGCATTATTAGTCATGTAGTCACCACTAGAAGTCTCGTTGTAGTAAATATTACTAACACTAATATCCGTTTGTGCTGTAGCACCAAAAGTAGCTGCAACAGCAGCAAGAAGTGTAAAAATTCTCTTCATAATACGTTTTTCGATTGATTATTTAGTACCAGTCTAAACGTACAGAACTCACGATGGTTGGAAAAAAAGGAAAGAAATTGTGAATCAATTTATTGCAGAGGATTAGGTTGGAGTGGATGTCCGCAATTGGAGCAATACTCAGCACCAGTGGAATGGTCGTCTTTCATGCAATTGGAGCAAGATAACGTATTGGATAACTTCTTGTCTTGTTTTTGCTTTACCTCATTCATGGCAACGGTAACTATACCCGTAGGTACAGCAATAATGCCATAGCCGATAATCATTACGAAAGATGCAATCAACTGGCCCAACGGTGTTTCTGGGCTAATATCTCCATACCCAACTGTTGTGAGTGTTACGATTGCCCAGTAAACGCTTAATGGAATACTGTTAAAACCGTGTTCGGGCCCTTCAATGATGTAAAGGAGCGTACCAACTAGTACCACTATGATTAACACGGTCAAAAGAAAAACGGAGATTTTATAGCTGCTTGCCTTTAAAGCATCCTGCAAGACTTTTGCTTCTCCTACGAATCTAGTAAGCTTTAGTACGCGGAATACGCGAAGTAACCTTAGCGCTCTTATAGTGAGTAGGTATTGAGGCCCAACCATAATGAGACTTAAGTACGTAGGAACTAAAGACAATAAGTCAATAATACCCATAAAGCTAAAAATGTAAGCCTGGGGTTTTCTTACGCAATATACTCGCAGCCCATACTCAATGGTAAATAGAATGGTGATTATCCATTCTACCCATGTGAAAAACGTACCATGAATGTCTCTTAGCGCTCTCACACTTTCAAGCATTACAACAAGTACACTAAGTAAGATAACTATGAATAGGGCAATATCAAATTGCTTTCCAGCTGGAGTCTCAGCTTCAAAGATTATCTCGTGTATTTTCTCTTTTAGTTCGCTATGGGGTTTCATTGCCATCCATAAAAACGTAAGATAAAATATTTACTCCTAATTTTAGAGCTTTTAGATGGTTTTGAGGTGTGTCGCCATGCACATCTGGATCTTCCCAGCCATCTCCAATATCAGACTCATGTGTATATAAACACACCATTCTGCCATCATGAAAAATACCCAATGCTTCTGGAGGTTTATTATCATGAGCGTGAATTTTTGGAAGTCCTTTTGGAAACGTAAAAGGAGATTGGAAAATGGGATGGTCTATGGGTAAAGGAACAAAATCAAATTCTGGAAAAATTTGCTTGATTGCGATTCGGATAAAGGGATCCATGCCATAGTTATCATCAATGTGCAAGAACCCTCCTGATAGCATGTAATTCCTTAGGTTTTCAGCTTCTGATGCTGTAAGAACTACGTTACCATGTCCAGTCATGTGCACAAACGGATAAGCAAATAAATCTAAGCTTCCTGGTTCCACTATATCTTGCTCTGGGTTTAGGTTGAGCCCATTATCATTAGCAAAACGGATTAGATTTGGTAGTGAGGTTTGCAGATTTGCATACCAGTCTCCGCCTCCGTTGTATTTGAGCAAGGCAAGTTTTGTTTGTTGGGCAAAACAAACAGTTACCATGATGAAGGAAAGAGGAATCAAAAATAATTTATGCATGGTGAAGCTGTATGGTCTGACAGGCAACCAAGCCCGCTGTTTCAGTTCGTAATCTTGTTTGGCCAAGTGAGACTGGATTGTATTTGTTCTCC
Source organism: Salibacteraceae bacterium (assembly GCA_965662345.1). Taxonomy (GTDB): domain Bacteria; phylum Bacteroidota; class Bacteroidia; order Flavobacteriales_G; family Salibacteraceae; genus UBA6049. The sequence goes on along the minus strand of CBFIHE010000007.1, from coordinate 32,768 downwards.
ATGGCTAGTTGTACTTCATTCTCAGTGAAATCACCTTCTGGGCCAATGAGAATAATAACATCTCCGCCCTTGTATGTATGTTTTAAATGCTTTTTATCTCCTTGGTAACAATGGGCAATATACTTTTCGTGTGCATCATAGGTATTTACAAAACTCTTGAAGTCACAAGGCTCATTTATAATTGGAAGATAGGCCTGCTTGCTCTGCTTCATAGCAGAAACTAAGATTTTCTCTAAACGCTCTGTTTTAACTTTCTTACGCTCACTATTTGAACACCAAATAGGAGTAAATTCCTGTACACCTATTTCAGTTGCTTTTTCCAAAAACCACTCCAAACGATCTATTTGTTTTGTTGGAGCAATAGCTAAATGCAACCGATGCAAAAACTGTAGAGGCTCATGAGTTCGTTCAATAACTGAAACCAAACAGTTTTTTCCTTCCAAGCTTTTGATTGCAGTGAGGTACCTGTTTCCTTTCCCGTCTACTACTTCAAATCTATCACCAATCTTCATGCGAAGCACTCGAGTGATATGTTTTGTTTCCCCTGGGGGAAGAGAGTCAGAAGATGTTGTAAAGCCAGGAACGTAGAACTCTCTCAATTCAAATTGTTTTTGGTTACCCAATACCGCCAGGCTATGATTGCCTTTTGGACTGCGGATAGTTTTGTAAGGTCAATGTCTTTACCGGATAGCTTGGGCATTACTAACCTATTGACCGAAGCCAAAAAAGCAAATCCGTTTTTTTTGATATCCATTTACCGAAAATAAAAAAAGGCGGTTGTAACACCGCCTTTTTTATAAATAATGAATGTTCAAAGGGTTATTTCACCATTTGTCTTGGTGCACCCGCCATAATCTCATCATTAGCGTATGAGGCGAATTGCTCAAAGTTAGCGTTAAACTTACCAGCTAATTCATTGGCTTTCGCATAATAGTCTTCCTTATTATCCCAAGTATTCATTGGGTTTAAAATTTCATCAGGTACATTAGGACATGATTTAGGCATTAAGATTCCAAATATGTCATGTTTCTCAAATTCAACAGCATCTAACTCTCCATTCAATGCAGCGGTAATTGTAGCTCTTGTATGCGGCAAACTCATGCGGTGACCAGTTCCATAAGGACCACCTGTCCAACCTGTATTAACCAGCCATACATTAACCCCTGCTTTTTGCATCTTTTCGCTTAGCATTTCAGCATAAACGGTTGGATGCAATGGCATAAACGGAGCACCAAAGCACGCTGAGAATGCAGTAACAGGTTCTACAATTCCTGCTTCAGTACCTGCAACTTTAGCCGTATATCCTGAGATAAAGTGGAAGGCTGCTTGGCCAGGAGTTAATTTTGCAATAGGAGGAAGTACTCCAAAAGCATCTGCTGTTAAAAAGAATATGTTCTTTGGATTCTCACCTATAGATGGCTCTTGTATGTTATCGATGTTGTAGATCGGATAAGAAACCCGAGTGTTCTCTGTAACCTCGCTATTCTCAAAATCTACTTCGTTAGTGCTTGGCTTAAAGCGGATATTTTCCAATAACGCACCTGGCTTAATAGCTCTCCAAATGTCTGGCTCTTTTTCTTCTGTTAGGTCAATACACTTGGCATAGCAACCTCCCTCAAAATTGAAGATTGTGTTGTTATCGCCCCATCCATGCTCATCATCACCTATCAGCTTGCGGTTAGGATCAGCTGAAAGTGTAGTTTTTCCAGTTCCACTCAACCCAAAGAATACAGCTGTGTCTCCAGCTTTGCCAACGTTGGCAGAGCAGTGCATACTAAGCGTGTTTTTCTGATGCGGAAGAATAAAATTCAATGCAGAGAAAATACCTTTCTTAATTTCACCCGTGTAACCCGTTCCACCTACTAGGGCAATTTTTTTCGTAAAGTTGAGAATGGCAAAATTTTCTTGACGTATACCATCTTTTTCTGGGTTTGCCAAAAATCCAGGAGCATCTATAACCGTCCATTCTGGCGTGTAGTCTTTCTCCTCTTCAGCATTGATACGAAGAAACATGTTGTACGTGAAAATACTAGACCATGCGTACTCAGTGATTGAACGAATATTTGTGCGGAACTTAGGGTCGGCACAAACGTAGGAGTCTCGAACGTATACTTCTTTATCGCTTAAGTAATCCATCACTTGAGCATAAAGGCTATCGAACTGCTCAGCAGTACAAGGAATATTAATATCTCCCCACCATACAGCATCTTTGGTGATATCGTCTTTTACGATGTAACGATCTTTAGGACTTCTACCAGTAAATTTTCCAGTATCTATTGTTATTGCGCCTGAACTAGTAAGCGTAGCACCTTCTTTTTCTACCGCAATTTTTGCAAGCTCAGCAGGGTTTACGTTCCAGTGAGCCGTTGCGTTTGATAACCCGTAATCTGCAATAGATGCACCATCGGGTCTTATTCCAAAATCAGCCATTTTGATTTGTTAATTGTTCGAATTCGTACACAAATCTCAGGATATTTTTTGAGAGAACATCTTATAAATGGACATAAATTCAACCTAACCTGACCAATATCAGGATTTCAGCTATTACCCTTTGCGCAAAGTAGAGGTAGCTATGTAGATCCATCCAGCAATAAGCAGTAGTCCGCCAACGGGAGTTACGGGTCCTAAGAAACTTACTTCTAGGCCATGTAAAGATTTTGTGGCAAGTAAGTAAATGGAACCCGAGAAGAATACCTGTCCCAAGACGAGAAGTATGTAAGTAATATTAAGTTCTTTTGGGCTCAGTATTTTACTCAATCCCCCAACAACCATAAGAAGAAGCGCATGAAGTAAGTGGTAGAGAACACCTGTTTTGAAGCTAGCTAACGCTGCTTCAGGAAGTAATTTAGCTAATGCATGTGCCCCAAGAGCTCCTAAAACTACTGCAACTGCACCAGAAAAACCAGCAGTTGCAATGATGGTTTTTACCTTCATCGTTTCGATTTGGTGAAAGTCCTCAATTCGTCTATGCTTGTTTCAAAGGTGAAAGCATCGTAAACCTGATAGTAATCATCTGGGTCAAAACAGTATTCAAAGGCAAATTTGGCATAGTCTAAACGCGTTTCTTCGTAGGTGAAGAGTTCCATCACTTGCTTGATTTTGGATGCAGTTAGACACTTATTGGGAGTCACTTCTTTGGCAAGTTCCAATTTAGAATCTTCAAAGTCTTTAGACGAAATAGATTCTGATATGCTGCTAAACTCAACATCTGTTGTTGGTATTCCACAATTACCTGTAGTGGCTTCACCAACTGTTTCATGTGTGCTTTGCACCTCATTAGTTGTTACAGTAGAAGATGAGGTAACTGTGGTTGAGGTTGTATGCGCTGTTGTTTGCCCAGGAATGCTAACGCTCATTGAAACTCCTGCCGCTTCCATGCTTACATTCACATTTTCTTCCGTTGTAGTATTTGTTGTAACGGTTGTATTAGAATTTTCTGGAGCTGATTCATTTAAAACAGGAGCCGATGCAGCTACAGACTCTGTCGCAGGCTCTGCGGATATGGGAGATGTGCCGGCCAACCGCATTACATATTTGCCTCTATTGGTAAGCTTCACATTTACCAAATATTCCAACCCAGGTTCCAAGAAAAAGTTTTTGGTGATGATTCCTTTACTTACTTCTTCAAAGCGGAGTACTGCTTTTACGCTCTGTTGACCGATACCGCGCTTTTCTACCCGAGATGCGGGTTCTGCGTTAATTTGCTCTCCGTTCACGAGCAACGTAAATTTTTCGCCCATTTCAGAAAAGACAACAAGATCAGAAGGTTGCGCTTTTAGAGTGAAAGCCGCAAGAATCAATAGAACAGTTGTTAAAGTTCTCATTTTTAAGGTATTTGTGAAATTAGAAATAACTTGGTTGTTGTTTTAAATATCGCTGGATGTCTTCATAAGCGCCAGGGTACTCAAAAAGACCAGCTAGATTAGGGTAGTTTTTTTTATCGTAAATGTAGCTATACGCATACTTTGCTACTTCTGTTTTATCAGATTCATAGTCTAGTAAAGACAATAGGACTCCAAGCTGATTTACAGTGTAGCACGCTGTGGTAATCTTGTTTTTAGTCAATGAAACTTTATCTTGAGGATAATCCAGTGTTTTCAATTTATCGGTTAAGGCAGAGAATTCAGCTTCACCTACTGGGGCTAAACAACTATGAACCTCTTGCTGAGTTTTTCCTCCAGATAGCCTAGAGGCTTGAAGTCCTTCACCTTTCTTACTTGTTCCGGATTCTTTTATCTCAAACCCTTTTTTCCCCGATGTAATAATAAAAACGCGTTCAGCATTTTGCTTCACCTTCACAACATCTTCCAAACCAGGCTGTGTAATATCCTTCCATTTAAGAGAGACCCTGTAGTCTTTGAGTATGAGGTCGCTTACAGAAACACGACTAGCAGGAACTTCATTGATTTGTTCGTTATTTAAGAATAGATAAAAGAGTTCGTTGTTTTCTGCATATACGGTAATTGATGTTTGCGCTAGAGCATTCGCGTATATGGTTGACATAGTTACCATTACCAATAAAAGAGAAAAAAAAGGCTTCATAACCACCATTAAATATGCTTTGTTTACTTGCTTTGTTCAACAAATGTACCAAATTAATGGCCTTGCCAATTGGTACCAAAAAAGATTTTCATGATGCATTTACTAGTGATAGGCGCAGGGCGCTCTACGGCATACTTAACCAAGTATTTATTTGAAAAAAGCGATGTTGAGAATTTTAACATCACTATATGCGATAAAGATATTGCACAGGCCAAAGCTTTAGTGAAAAGCCATCCCAACGGAATTGCTGAGTCCCTTGATATTTTTAATGATGAAGAACGCAGTGCGATAATTAAAAGGCACGACCTAGTGATTTCTATGGTGCCTGCCAGTATGCATGTAATGGTTGCAAAAGACTGTATTGCTTTAGGTAAGCATATGGTTACCGCATCATATGTTAGTGATGAAATGCGCTCCCTAGATCAAGAGGCAAAAGAGGCTGGGGTAATAATAATGAATGAGATTGGAGTAGACCCTGGTATAGATCATATGTCTGCCATGAAAGTACTGGACGATTTACGCGCTCAAGGTGCCAAGCTACTTCAATTTGAGTCGTTCACTGGAGGGCTACTAGCTCCTGAAAGTGAGCTGAAGAATCCTTGGAGGTACAAATTCACTTGGAATCCAAGAAATGTGGTTGTAGCAGGGCAGGGTGGAGCCGTTAAGTTCATTCAAGAGGGAACTTATAAGTACATTCCTTATCACAACCTTTTCCGAAGAACGGAGTATATGGATATTGAAGGTTATGGCCGATTTGAAGGGTATGCCAATCGTGACTCATTAAAGTATCGCACAGTTTATGGTTTGGAAAACATTCCCACAATTTATAGAGGTACACTGCGCAGACCAGGTTTCTGCAGAGCTTGGGATGTTTTTGTAAAATTAGGCGCAACCGATGATACTTACGTGGTTGAGAATTCAGAAGAGATGACTCACAGGCAATTCATAAATCTGTTTTTAGCTTACAATCCAACAGATTCTGTTGAGCTTAAACTAATGCACTATTTGAAAATAGACCAAGATTCTGAAATCATGGAGAAGCTTCACTGGTTAGGTCTTTTTGAAGATACGAAAGTTGGTATTTCTAATGCTACACCAGCTCAAATTTTAGAGCACATACTCAAGAAAAAGTGGGCGTTAGACTACACGGATAAGGATATGATTGTGATGTATCACAAATTCGGGTACTCTTTGAATGGAAAGAATGAGCAGATTGAATCTTCTATGGTAAGCGTAGGTGAAGACTCTACCTACACGGCAATGGCAAAAACCGTAGGATTACCAGTTGCCATAGCAGCAACCATGATTGCTAGAGGAGTTATTTCAACACCTGGGGTGCATCTTCCAATCACTCCAGAAGTTTATGAGCCTGTGTTGAAAGAACTGGAAAAATACGGGATTTCTTTTTCTGAAAAGAAGAGCGAGTATTTGGGGTATTAAAGAAAAGGATGGAAGTCTTTGGTTAGCTGTTTGTAGGCAGAAGAAAATGTGCTGTCTTCATCCTTAATTGCAAGAGATAAGTGACTTGCAGAAGACTTCACCTTTGAAAAGTCTAAAACTATTCGTTTAGGCTTTGCCTTTGGTGTATTCTGTATAATTACTTCTCGTGTTTTGTATAGACCAGCATCATCAGCTATTGCCGCGAATCTATTTCTACTATCATGGGGGATTATAATCGAGAAACTACCTGAATCATTCAGATGCTGAGAGGCACCAAACACCAAATCTTCATAGGGTAGTAGCTCTGTATGCCTTGCATGGCTGAATTTTCCTTGTGTACCTGCTTCAAAAAAGGGTGGGTTAGAAACAATTAAGTCGAAGGCTTTATTCGACTGTAGATATTGAAATGGTGTTTGTAAAGCTTTAATTCGTTTAGAAAATGGTGATTTACAAAAGTTTGTAGTTGCCAATTCGATAGAGCTAGGGTCATGATCAATAGCTGTAATGTGAGCATGTGGAAAGCGTTGAGCTAGCATTAAACTAATGATTCCAGTTCCAGTTCCAATTTCTAAAATTCTATTTACGTCATTATTTATAGGAGCTAAAGCACCTAGAAGTACAGCATCGGTACATATCTTAAAGACATCGGGGTGTTGAAGAACTTCAAATTCTTTGAATCTAAAAACTGTATTCATGAGCCAACATAGAAGTCTATAAGACCTTCTGGCACGTTCACTAGAATAAACTTGTCATTTCGGTTTACTTCTAGCACTAATTCATCAACAAGCGGAATTAATACTTCTTTACCTGAAGTATGGTTTACCGCAAACAGAGGTTGAGCGGTACCATCTAATATTTGAACAATTGTTCCCACATCTCCATATTCGGTATCACGCAGAACAAATCCAATCACTTCATGAAAGTAGAATTTGGTGCCAGTAAGTTTTGGGAGAACGGACAAGGGTAGAAAGCATTTCTTTTTGCAAAGAGCTCTTGCATCTTCCTCCGTTTCAACACCTTCAATGGTAGCCCGGAAAATGCCTTCTTTAACGTGGTCAAATGTGGTGAAAAAAAAAGGAATCGGTGAGTTGTCCATCATAACAAACACCGATTCCAAATTTTCGTAGTCTTCAGGACGGTCAACATCTAATTTGATGCTTATACCGCCTTTATATCCATGGGGTTTGATGAATTGCCCTAGTTCAAAACAATCATCTGGTACCATGTTCGCCTTTTTATTCAGCAGACTCTTCTTTTGTTTCTTCTTCAGGAGCAGCTTCCTCAGCAGGAGCTTCTTCAGAACTTTCTTCAGCTTCTTCAGAAGCAGTTGCTTCAGCTAACTTAGCAGCAATTTCAGCAGCTCTTTTTTCATTAACTTCAGCTTCTATCTTAAGTGCTTCAGCTTTTTTAGCTTCTTCAGCTTTCGTGATAGAATCTACTTTACCTTGAACTTTTGATTCTTTATCTTCTACCCACTTTGCAAACTTTGCTTCTGCTTGCTCTTGAGTAAGCGCTCCTTTAAGAACTCCTCTATCTAGGTGATCTTTCATTAAAACGCCCTTGTAAGAAAGAATAGCTCTACAGGTATCGGTAGGTGTTGCACCTTGCTTTACCCAATAAAGCGCACGATCAAATTCAAGGTTAATGGTTGCTGGGTTGGTATTGGGATTATAGGTCCCTACCTTCTCAATAAATCTACCATCTCTTTTTGCGCGCTCATCAGCCGCAACAATGTGGAAGAAAGGTCTACCTTTCTTACCATGTCTTTGTAATCTCAGTTTTACTGCCATAATTGATTGTTATTGAGGTACAAAACCTCGGTTGAACAATTGGGCGGCAAATATCTAAAAATAAACGGTACAGAACGGAGTTTATATTTTTTTTCGAAAAAAAGTCACTCTACCCAACCTCTTCCAGCTAGTTCACGTCTATAACATTGAAAAACTTCTAAGAATCTCCATCACTAATCGAGAAACTTGGAACTAAAAGGGAGCGGATTTTGTTCGTTCCCGTTTTTGAAAATTAGACAAAAAAAAGTGGAGAGATACCCCCATACCTCTCCACCACTAATCGAAAAACTTGGAACCATTGCTTCTCAAGATGAATATCTTGAGAAACTACTTGAGGTAAAAGTAACCTTTTTTCTTAAACGGCCAAAATGCGGTCTATCTCTATTTGAAATTTGTGACTCATTCAGATTATTGATTAATTTTATCCAGAATCAATATCAAAATCAGTCACTATGAGAAAACTATACACCGCAGCTATGCTGCTTTTGTCAGGGTCCCTTTTTGCACAGTTTGATGGGGCCATCGACTCCTTAAGTTCATCGAGTCCTTATTACTCAAGACCAATCTCACAATTTCAAAACATTACTTGGACATCAATAGTTCGTAATGCTTCAACAAATGCGATTACTGGAGTTACTACTTCAGCAAATGTAACACCTGGAACTTACAGTTCTTCTGCAACAACCACTTCTTTAGCACCTGCTGCTACAGCCAATCAAGTGCATACCACATACACCAATAATACATTGGGTGTATTTGACGCTGATTTTCTGGTCTCTATCAATGAAACAGATAACAATACCGCCAATGATTCTGCTTCTTGGCAATTTGAGGTTTCTGATTCAGTTTACGCTAGAGAACGAGGTAACTTTATAGGAGGTATTGGATTTACTGGAGGAACTGGCTTTTTCGGCCAGTCTTTTGAGATATTTAATCAAGACACACTTACCTCAATTAGCGTAAGATTGCAGTCTCCAACAGCAGGTGATACGATACGTTTTATCTTATACAGTTATGTGAACGGTTTGCCATCAGCAGGCTTGGATACTTCTGATATTCTTGTAATACCAACATCAACGGCATCTTGGTATACCGTTGCATTTCCTTGTGATGTAGCGCTTTCACCTGGTTCTTATTTTGTGGCAGCTCAGCAAGTGAATACAAATAATTTGGGTTTCGGTTATTCCGATGAGTATTATGACCCAAATGAGCTTTACTACTCTGTTGATGGCTCAACTTGGACTCCTTTTGAAACTGCTGGTTTCTCTGTAACCTTAGGGATTCGATTAAATCTGGGTACGCCAACTGGTGGGATTTTTACCTATGATTTAGGCCCAGATACGGCTATTTGTCCTGCTGGTAATTTTACTTTAAACGCTACTCAATTAGGCGCTACCTACAGTTGGAGCACTGGTGCAACAACACCTACGATTAATGTAAGCACAGCAGGAACATATACAGTTACCGTATCTAAATGCGGAATTAATAATGTAGATAATATCACTATTTCAACTGTTCCCGCGGCTGATGTAAATTTAGGTTCTGATACCAGTTATTGTGAGAATGACGGTTTTAACTACACAATTACTCTTACTGGCACACCTTCTGCCTCATATATTTGGACAGGCGGAGATACAGGAAATACAAAAAACATTACAGCTCCTGGTTTCTACTTGGTAGCTGGTACACTCAATGGTTGTACCACCAGAGATACCATTCAAGTTACAGAGGCAGAAAGCTTAGATCCTTTTGATTTAGGGCCAGATATAGACTATTGTTCAGATAGTTCTATCTCTGTAAACTTAGATGTTACTAATGTTACCAATGCAGTATACAGCTGGAATGATGGTTCAACATCTTCTACTAAAACGGTTACAGGACCCGGGACATATAGTGTTACAGTTAGTCAAACGGGAGTATGTAACGAATCTATTTCAGATACAATGATTGTAACCGAACAAACTGCTCCAATGATTTCTTTAACAGATACATTCTACTGTTCAGGTGGTTCGCTTCTGCTTAATCCAGGTCAGGGGTATGATTCATATCAATGGTCTACTGGAGAAACAACGGAAACAATTACCATAACAACATCTGGTACGTATTCAGTAACGGTAGCTACAACTGCAGGCTGTGAGAATACGGCATCAGCATTGGTTAGCGTTCGTCCGGGTATTAGTGTAGACTTAGGTGCAGACATAGACTTTTGGGCCCCTATTACGATTGATGCAGGTCCAGGCTATGAATCTTACTTATGGAATACGGGTGATACAACCCAAACATTAGGTGTAAACGTAACGGGATCGTATTGGGTTAAAGTAGGTTCAGACCAAGGTTGTTTTGCAACAGATACTATTGATGTAAATCTTCGCTTAGGCTTAAATAGCTTAGAGGGCGAAGAAGTGACCATGTATCCAAATCCAACTTCTGGAGTGGTATTCTTAACCTATCCTGGAAATGCAGAAGAGCTATCGGTTAGCGTTTTCTCTCTAGATGGAAAACAAATTCTGCAACAAGAAGTAGTTGTTGGGAATAATGCCCAAGTAGAGTTAGATTTGAGCGGAAATACCCCTGGATTGTACATGCTTCGCTTAGAGAAGGATGGAGATAGCGTAAATAAGCGCTTTATTCTCAAGTAAACCTTTAAATAGATGTAATAGCAGGAGGTCATCGTTTTCGGTGACCTCTTTTTTATTTGGAATATGGATGGACTAGTTAAAAAAGCGGAAGAAGCAGTAAAAGCTTTCCTTGAGCATGACAGAACAGGTCACGATTGGTTTCATATTGAACGTGTTAGGAATATGGCACTACGGTTGGCCCTTGAAACCAAAAACTGCGATAGATATCAAGTTGAGCTCATTGCACTTCTCCATGATATGGGAGATTACAAGTTACACGGGGGAAGTCATGAAAAGGGAGAAGCCTTTTTGAGAAAAACGTTGAAAGAGTTAACTCCTGATAAAGACTTGCAAGAAAAGGTCTTTAAGGCTATTAATGAGATTTCATTCAAAGGTTCAGGAGTAGAAACAGGGGTGTCTTCTACAGAGGCAGCTGTTGTACAAGATGCCGATAGATTAGATGCCATTGGAGCTATTGGTATTGCTAGAGCTTTTGCCTATGGAGGTTCCAAGAGTAGGATGTTATATCATCCAGAAGTTGAACCTCAAGAACATAAAACATTTCAAGATTATTCTTCTGCAAAAGGCACAACAGTGAATCACTTTTATGAGAAGTTGTTGCTTTTGAAAGATAGAATGAATACACCCGCAGCAAAAGCTATAGCCTTGCAAAGACATGCATTCATGGAAGAGTATTTAAATCGCTTTTATGGGGAGTGGAAGGGAGAAAGGTAGTTAGCTCAACTCCTCAAAACTCAACTCGGTAAGTTTCTGGTTGATTCTTTCAGAGGATTCTTTCTCTTGTTCGTGCTTTAAATCAATCACTTTTTTGAAGGCATCACCAAGTGCATCACTGAACTTTTCAAAGTCTTCTTTGTACAAGAAAATCTTATGTTTCTTGTATTCGTAGGTGCCATCTTCGTTGTACTTTCTTTTACTCTCGGTAATAGTTAGGTAATAGTCTTTTCCTCTTGTCTCGCGAACATCAAAGAAGTAAGTACGCTTTCCAGCTCTTACGGCATTTGAATAAATCTCTTCGTGTTCTTTCTCTTGCTTCTTTTCCATCTTCACTTTGACTAATTACAAAAGCGTTTTATGATTCGGTTAGGTCCAAATCTATGAAAAAAAGCTAGTGGTGACCAACTAGACTTCAGTCTCGTCAAGAAGTTGTTTTTCGTAAAGCTCGGCATACGCACCTTTTGAGTCTAAGAGGTATGCGTGCTTACCCTGTTCAAGAATTTCTCCATCATCCATAACCAATATGTGATCGGCATGCTTTACGGAGCTAACGCGATGTGAAATAATTAAGGTAGTGGTAGCCTTAGATAGCGATTTTAAATTTTTAAGGATTTTTTCTTCTGTTTGGGTGTCAACAGAACTCAAGCAGTCATCAAAAATGAGAATCGGAGGATTCTTAATAATTGCTCTAGCAATGGAAATGCGTTGTTTTTGTCCGCCCGATAAAGTAATTCCTCGTTCCCCTACACGGGTATTCATTCCGTTAGGAAACTCTTCAATATTATGCCAAACATTTGCATTGATAGCAGCTTGCTTAACGGTTTCATCATCAGCTTCTGAGTGGTTTAAACCAAAGGCAATATTGTTCTTTATGGTATCAGAAAATAAAAACACTTCTTGCGGTACATAGCCAATAGCAGTGCGTAAATCATTCAAGTTTAATTCTGGTAATAAGGTATCGTCTACGCGTATTTCACCAGAAGTAGGCTCAAATAACCTGCCGATTAATTGTGCAATGGTAGATTTTCCAGATCCGGTTTTTCCTATAATCGCAAGGGTTTTGCCAGCATCTACTTTAAAGGAAACCCCTTTGAGGGCTTTAATTCCGCTATCAGGATAAGTAAAATGAACATTGCTAAAAGTAATTGAACCATGAATTTCAGATGGTGTATGGACTAGGTTTTTGATTTCTGGCTCAGTAGTTAAGAACTCATTAATACGTTCTTGCGAGGCTGCAGCGCGCTGCGTGATGCTTGTTACCCAACCTAATGCGGCAACAGGCCAAGTGAGCATATTTACGTAGATAACGAATTCAGCAATGTTTCCCGTAGATACTTCACCTGCCGCAGCAAGCGTACCACCAATGTAAACCGTGATTATAGTGCTCAATCCAATTAGCAAAATCATGAGTGGCATAAAGAGTGCGTTCACTTGAACTAAATCTAGGTTCACATTCTTGTATGCATCTGTTTCTTTTCTGAAAAAACTCAATCGCTCTGCGTCTCTATTGTACGCTTTTAATACACGAATACCAGAGAAAGCCTCTTGCACAAACGTGCTTAAGCTAGACAATTGCCGTTGTACTCGCTCACTTTTTTGGTTGATGATATTGCTCACATAGTATATGGATACCGATAGAAGCGGTAGTGGGAACAAAACGTAAAACGTAAGCTTTGCATTAACAGATAACATAGTAGCAATTACAAGAATGAACAACACCAACAGGTTAATAGTGTACATAATAGCAGGACCAAAGTACATGCGAACCCTGCTTACATCTTCGCTAATGCGGTTCATTAAATCACCCGTATTGTTGCGTTTGTAAAAAGATAAGCTCAAATCTTGGTAGTGTGAGAAAATCTCATTCTTAAGGTCGAACTCTATCCAACGCGACATAACAATGAGCGTTTGCCTAGTTAAAAACAGAAAGAGGCCTTTAAGCAAGGCTAAAGCCAAAACCACAGCTCCAAAGGCAAGAAGTACTCTCCCTAGTAAAGCATAAAAATCTGCTTGCGCATTAAAACCAGCCAATAATTGATAATGCAACAAGGTTTGCTTTACCATATCAAAAGTGTATCGTATGATTTGGGCAGGGAAAATGGCAAACACATTAGAAATAGCAATGAACAAGATGCCTGTAACTAGATACCATTTGTAGTTATGAAAGTATTTGTTGAGGTATTTGAGAGCTCCCATTCTATTGTACGAAAAGCTTGTGAAATCTTCGGGGTAAAAAACTACTTTTGCGATCCCGTAAAGCGGGTCAAAAGTAGAGAATAATAAAGCTACAGAGTTAACGCTAACGTTCTAAAATAGTTTCGATGGAGGTACAATCTCAAACTCGGGATTCAGGATCTGAGAATCCAGTAATTCAAGAAATGCTCAATCTAGGGCACGAGCAAGTTGTTTTTTGCAACGATGCAGCTTCTGGCTTAAAAGCCATCATCGGAATACACAATACTGTATTGGGCCCAGCATTGGGTGGTACGCGCATGTGGGTGTATAATAATGAGCTAGAGGCTCTTAATGATGTGCTCAGGCTTTCAAGAGGGATGACTTATAAAGCAGCGGTTTCTGGCCTAAACTTAGGTGGCGGAAAGGCTGTAATAATGGGTGACTCTAGAAGTTTGAAAAACGAAGCCTTGATGCGGAGATTCGGCAAATTTGTAGACTCCCTAAGTGGGAAATACATCACCGCAGAAGATGTGGGTATGTCTGCTAAAGACATGGAGTACATTCACATGGAAACAGAACACGTGACTGGTATTCCAGAGTCATTAGGTGGAGGAGGAGATCCTTCTCCTGTTACTGCATATGGGGTGTATATGGGTATGAAGGCTGCTGCTAAAAAAGCCTATGGTTCAGATAACCTCAATGGTAAACGTGTGGTAGTTCAAGGAGCAGGTAATGTAGGTAGATATCTTATTGACTACCTAGTAAAAGAAGGGGCTACTATTCAGGTTGCGGATATTTTCGATAGCCAGCTGAAATTAGTAATAGACAAACATTCCGCTGTAGAGATTATTGACGCAAATAGCGTTTTTAATCAAGAAATGGATATTTATGCTCCATGTGCTTTAGGGGCAACAGTTAATGACGAGTCGCTTGCGAAACTAACTGCTAAAGTAATTGCTGGTGCAGCCAACAACCAATTAGCAGATGAGAAAAAACACGGTGAAGCACTATTGGCCAAAGGCAAAGTATATGCTCCTGATTATGTCATTAATGCAGGTGGACTAATAAACTGCTACAGCGAGTTAGAAGGGTATAATAGAGATCGCGCAATGGCGGGTGCAGAAGATATTTACACGACCACCTTAGATATTTTTTCCATCTCAGATGCCGAGGGAATACCCACGTACCTAGCGGCTAATCGTAAAGCTGAGCGCAGAATAGAAGCCATAGCCAACGTACATAGAGGATATTAATGCAAGGAAGCGGAATATTAAATAGAAGGTATTTGCGCGTTAAAGTGTTTCAAGCACTATATGCGTACGAGTCGTCTAATGCAGATCTTACAATTGGTGAGAAGAACATGCTTAAAAGTATTAACGACATTCAAGACCTATACTTGTATATCGTGTTGCTCATTACCGATATGGCGGAGATGGCACGTAGACAGGTTGAGACAAATAAAGTAAAGCGTCTTCCTACTGCAGAAGATCTCAATCCAAATTTCAAGTTTATTGAGAACAAGGTGATTGCCATACTGGAGAATAATATTGAAATTCAAAAACTCATTGAAACTAAGAAGATTTCATGGGCGGTTGAATCAGATAATGTAAAGAAGCTTTGGAGGCTCATACGCGATGGTGATGAGTACATTGAATACATGGCAAATCCAGAGCGCTCATTCCAAGAAGACAAGCAATTCTTGATCACAATTTTCAAGAACTACATTGCTGAGTATGAAGTGCTGCATGATTTTTTGGAAGATCGCAGCATGTATTGGCATGATGACTTGGCACTTGTTGCAGTGAACGTTGTTAAACTCTTGAATACCCTAAAACAAGACGATGATGTAAACCGTTCTGTACTACCGCAACTGTATAAAGACAAAGAGGATGACGTGAAATTCATCAAAGAGCTCTTCAAAAGAACCATAACCCATGAAGAAGAGTTGAGCAAATTGATTGACGAAAACACCAGCAACTGGGAGTTGGAGCGTATAGCTAAGCTAGATGTACTTCTCATGAAAATGGCCCTTACAGAAGTGCTTTATTTTAGAAACATTCCTGTAAAAGTTTCGTTGAACGAGTACATTGAGTTGTCTAAAAATTACAGTACGCCTAACTCTGCTACTTTTGTAAACGGAGTTCTAGACAAGCTGATTCAAAAACTCAAAGCAGAAAATAAAATTTTGAAAACGGGTAGAGGTTTAATGAACTAAGCATGAAAAGAATAGCATACACAATTGCAATAGCTTTTGCGCTTTCTGCTTGCGGAGGCGGAGAAGCGGAAGTCCTCCCTACAGATATTGTTTCTAATCCAGCAACCGCCAAAGATTCTGAGTCCAAAGAAGGGCTTCCAGCTATGGAGTTTGAAACTGATTTAAAAGAGTTTGGTACCATAGTGCAAGGTGAAAAAGCACGAATGACGTTTGCATTTACCAACACCGGAGAATCTCAGTTAATAATTTCATCTGCCACAGGAAGCTGCGGCTGCACTGTTCCAGATTATCCCAAAACGCCAATTGCACCAGGAGAATCAGCAGAGATTGAGGTGCTTTTTAATAGCGAAGGAAAAATCGGAAAGCAACACAAGAAAATTTATATCGTGGCAAATACCAACCCGTCACAAAATACAGTGGCTATCTCCGGAAACGTAGTAGGCCCAGAAAACAATACAGCAGAATAACATGGATTCAATCATTCAGAACTTTGGGCCATTGGTGCTCATCATGATCATTTTTTACTTCTTCTTAATTAGACCTCAAATGAAGAAGGCAAAAGATGCCAAGAAATTTAGAGAAGAGCTTAACAAAGGACAGAATATCGTTACTATAGGCGGTGTGCATGGTAAGATTGTAGAAGTAAGAGATACTACCTTACTCATTGAGGTAGAAAGCAGAACAAAATTACTTATTGAAAAGTCTGCGGTTTCTCCAGAGTTCACCAGTGGGTCTGGAGTAAGTGAATTGGCTCAAGGTTCAAATAAGTAGTACCTTGTGGTATTCACTACCAGTAAGTAATGAGTACCTCACGTAACATGTTTGCACGCGTAAAGCCTCGTAAGAATCTCACGGTATTTTTGGTTTGTGTAGTAATGGCAACACTATTTTGGTTGCTTAATGCTCTTAGCAAACCCTATGTAGTTGCCATTTCTGTGCCACTGAAATATACTGGCCTTTCAGAAGAGCATATTTTAGTGAATAGTCCTACAAGACTAGTTCAAGTTCGTGTAGAAGGAGAAGGGTATAGCCTTTTGGGAATGGGAGATGAGCAGCACTCTCCTGCAGACATAGACTTATCTGGTATGTTCCGTTTAGGCGAAATGCAAAAACAATTCGCTACGGTCACCACTAAACTACTTCAAAGGCAAATACAGGACGAGGTAGGTTCTGCCATTCGTATCCTTGGCATATCACACGACTCCATTCAACTTGAGGTGGAACCCGTAATTAGCAAAACAGTTATACTGAAGCCACAGGTTAAAGTAAATACGGCATCGGGCTATGTGGTAACACGTACCTCTGTTTCACCTAATAAGGTTGAGGTAAAAGGACCTAAAAGCATTCTAGACACCATTACCGCATGTAGGTGGTTTGAATCTATAGAAGAAGAGGTCAGTGCTTCATTTTCAAGGGTTGTTCAACCCAAAATGCCTAAGCTTTTAAGTATTACTCCCAATGAATTAGAGCTTAATGTAGAAGTGGAGCAAATCACAGAAGGTATATATTCCGTTCCTGTTAGAGCATTACATGTGCCTGATACATTAAACGTTAACTTATACCCGCCTAAAATTGAAGTGACATTTACAGCACCTATTTCACATTTCGATAGTATTCAAGTTGAGGACTTTAGAGCCGTTGTAGATTTTAAAACGGCAAATGCAGATGGTGTCAAAAAGCTTCGCGTTCGAGTGATTGCTCCCAAAGGGGATGTGAAATTGATTGATTATAGACCTAAGCGTCTAGAATATATCATTAGAAGGCTATGATAACGGTAGGCATCACAGGCGGAATAGGTTCTGGGAAATCTACGGTGGCCAAGGTTTTTGAATCTTTGGGTATTCCAATCTATAATGCTGATAATCGCGCGAAAGCGCTTTACCGAAAAAAGGAGGTTAGAGCCGCGGTGATTGATGCTTTTGGAGAAGAGGTCTACTCTGGAGAAGAATTAAATCGAGAGACTTTAGCTAGTCTTGTTTTTGGCGATGAAGCTCAACTGAAAATACTAAACTCCATTATCCACCCGGCTGTTCGTTCAGATTTTGATGATTGGGTGAAGGAGCAAAAAGCTCCCTATGTGCTCAAAGAGGCAGCTATACTCATAGAATCTGGCTCATACAAGCAATGTGATGCTATTATTCTGGTAGTGGCTCCAGAAGAGTTACGTATTACACGCGTGATGGAGCGAGACGGTAGTACCCGCAAAGATGTTGAAGCGCGAATCAACAAACAATGGAGCGATGCGCGTAAAAAATCGTACGCGCATTATACCATTCAGAACGCAGGGACTACTTCTCTCATTAAGCAAGTGATTGATATTCATCATAAATTGATGGAACTATAGCAGCTAACTTCGTAGAAAATCATGAAGCAATGAAAATCTACACGGCAGATCAAATCAAGCAGGCAGACTCATTTACAATTGAAAATGAACCTATTACTTCTCTCGACCTCATGGAGCGTGCTGCACAAGCTTTGCATGATTGGTTTTTGAACCATATTAATAGAGCAAGAACCGTTAATATTTGGTGTGGACCTGGAAATAACGGTGGAGATGGGTTGGCTCTAGCGCGCTTACTAGATGCTTCAGGATATTCAGCAAAAGTCTTTATTCCAGAAATCTCTTCCATTTATTCTAAAGATTTTGAGAAAAACCTATCTCGTTTAGATAGCACATCAGTTGCTGTGCAAAAAATAGAAAAGCCTTACTCCGTACAACGTTTAACGCGAGGTGAGGTAGTGGTTGATGCCCTTTTTGGCTCTGGATTGGGTAGACCAATAACTGGAGATTTGGCAAAACTGATTGAGTACCTAAATTGGCAAGAAGTGATTAGGGTATCCATTGACATTCCAGCTGGAATGTTTAGTGAAAATAACGACCACAATACGGGAGCAATATTCAAAGCCGGTTATACCCTTTCATTGCAATTCCCTAAGCTCAGCTTTATGTTCGCGGAATGTAATGCGTATTTAGGTGAAACGTTCACTTTGCCAATTGGCATTTCAGAAGACTTCATTTTGCAAGAACCTTCACGGTATTTCTTGCTAGACGATTTGCGCGTAAGGCAGTCAATCAAGCCCTTAAAACCATATGCACACAAGGGAATACAGGGCCATGCATGTATTGCTGCTGGTAGTAGGGGTAAAATGGGAGCTGCTATTCTGGCGGGTAAATCTTGCCTTAAGTCAGGCGTTGGATTAACAACTTTACATGTACCAGCTTGCGGATTAAATATTGCGCAAACAGTAATTCCAGAGGCAATGTGCTTGCCTGATGATGAAGAGAAAACCCTGAATTACGTTTATGATTACGGAAATTATAATGCGTTAGGAGTTGGCCCAGGAATAGGTACAGATGAAACCGTTGCTCATTGGCTTTGGAATACGCTCAAACTTGTGAAGCAGCCCATGGTTATAGATGCAGATGCCTTAAACATACTTGCAGTAAACCCAGATTGGCTAGAACTATTGCCTTCAGGTAGCATACTTACTCCGCATTTAGGAGAGTTTACACGATTAATTGGCGATTTCTTACCCGCTAAGCGTTTGGAAGAAATGTCTGCCTTTTGCAGAAAGTATAACGTGGTAATGATTCTTAAAGGAAAACATTCTGCCATTGCATCGCCAGATGGTGAAATTACATTCAATGCCACGGGGAATCCAGGAATGGCAACGGGAGGTACTGGAGATGCATTAACTGGTCTGCTCACTGGTTTATTGGCTCAAGGTTACCTACCAAAACAAGCTGCAATTGTTGGAACCTATTTACATGGCTTATCAGGAGACTTGGCCGCAGGGGCTGAAAGTACTCAGGGCCTAACCTCTGGAGATTTAATAGAGTATATTGGTGAAGCTTGGTTAGCTTTGGAGAAATAATTGAAAGTATGAGAGTTGCCTTTGTGATATCTTTTTTCTGGATTATTCTATCTGGATGTGGGTCTTCCTATTCTGTTTTTCATGATGTAAACCCAAGTGCAGATTTTTCTTCAATGAAAAGCTACATGCTAGTATATGCTGGTCAAGAGGAAATAAGAAGCGATGTTTCAAGAAGAATCATTGAGTCTTCTATTCAAGAATTGATGGCAAATAGAGGGTATCAACTCAGCTCGGAAACACCAGATATGGTATTGGCTTACGATGGAAGAGTGCGTCAAAAAAAGGAAGTTACAGTCACCCAAGACCCAATAAGCTATGGGCCTCGTTGGGGTTATTACGGTTGGAATAGCTACGAATACAGAGAATATGAAGTAACGGAGGGTACGCTAGTAATTGATTTTGTAGCTGCGGGAACCAATGAGCTGCTTTGGCAAGGTGGTGTCTCAACTAACATAGACCCAGTAGGAGCAAAGAGCGAGCAACTGAAAAAAGCAGTGCGTTTGATTTTTTTGAAATTTCCGTTTGAAGCCGGTTCAGGAGAACGAATACCTGCGGCAAAAGCGAAGAATTTATCAACCTACAAAGAATAGGTAGGCAATAAAAATCGCTGCTACAATACCAATTAAATCTGCTGTTAGCCCAGCTGTTACTGTATATCTTGTTTTAGAAATGTTTACAGCCCCGTAGTATACTGCTAACGTGTAAAAGGTTGTTTCTGTGCTGCCTTGGAAAATACCTGCGAGAAAACTTTGAAATGAATCTGGACCGTAATTCTGCATGGTCTCAATCATCATACCTCTAGCACCAGAACCGCTAAGAGGTTTCATAAATGCAGTTGGCATAGCCCCTACAAAATCTGTTGGAAGCCCAGCTAATGATACTAGCGACTCTAGTCCAGCATTTAAAAAGTCTAAAGTGCCGCTCGCTCGAAACACTCCAATAGCTACAAGAATCC
Organism: Salibacteraceae bacterium; assembly: GCA_965662345.1. Lineage (GTDB taxonomy): Bacteria > Bacteroidota > Bacteroidia > Flavobacteriales_G > Salibacteraceae > UBA6049. The sequence continues at coordinate 12,419 of CBFIHE010000007.1, read as the reverse complement.
CAACGAGATAAGGGATGATTTTGATAGCTGTTGTAAACCCTTCTTTTGCGCCTTCAATAAAGGTTTCGTAAACATTAACCTTTTTGCGATAGGCCATTAGAAGAAAGGTTACAATAACGCCCATTAGAATAACATTTCCAGTAATTCCAGAAAAGGTTTCTACAAATTCTTTGGGTTGATTCATTAACCATGTAATGAGTAGAATCACAAAAAGAGTGAGCCCGCCTAGACCTATGAGTATTTCTTTTTGAAGAATATTTATGCGTTGCTTTGCTGCTACAAAAAGGAGTCCACCCAAAGTTGCGAAATAGGTTGCCAAAAGAATGGGCAAAAAGACGTTTGTAGGTTGTGATGCTCCTTCTGCCGCTCGCAGTGCCAACACACTTATTGGAATAAGGGTAAGCCCACTGGTATTCAGTACCAGAAACATAATTTGAGCATTGCTTGCTGTTCCTTTGGTAGGGTTTATAGTTTCTAGCTCTTCCATGGCTTTGATTCCAAATGGAGTGGCAGCGTTGTCCAATCCCAACATATTGGCTGCAAAATTCATGACAATTGCTCCGTGTGCACCATGTCCTTTTGGTATTCCAGGGAATAACTTTAAGAAAAACGGTTCAATTTTCTTGGAAACCCATTGGATTGCACCAGCTTCTTGGCCTACTTTCAAAAGACCTAACCAAAGCGTCATTACTCCAATGAGGTAAATGGCGATGCCCACACTTGATTCAGCCATATTAAATGTAGCGTCTACCAATGCTTTGAAAATAAAAGTATCCTCCTTTGTAAACTCCCATCCCCACTGGGCAAAGAACTCACTGTAAAGTCCGCCAATGGTTCTAAATACTGCAACTACAAACGCAGCTACAAAAAAGAATATGAAAATATAGTTGAGAATCACCGCTTAGGCTTTAAAGGATTGTTTACCCATCAGAATTTCGAAGAATAATCTGAAGTCAGAGATCAAACTATATACAGGATACTCAAATGTTGCTGGTTTATTCTTTTCAAAAAAGAAATGCCCTACCCATGCAAAGCCATAGCCTAATACAGGGCAGGCCAACAGCAAAGCAAATCTGCCTGTGAATATGGCTATGCCAATTGTGGCGAAAAAAAGACCAGTTCCTGTGAAATGCAATATTCTACTCGTTCTGTTTTTGTGTTCGCTTAAGTAGAAGGGATAAAATTCTTCTAAAGACCTGTACTTTTTGGCTGTCATTCAGAATAAATTTTTTCGACCAAATGAGCGTATTTCTGTATGATTTTCTTGCGTTTCAGCTTTAGAGTGGGTGTAAGTTCTCCTGTATCTACTCCCCAAGCTTTGTTGCACAATTCCATTTTCTTAGGTTTCTCCCAATTTCCTAAATGATCCGTTCTTTCAGTTATTTCCTGCCAAAGCATCTTTTTCACTTTGCTATCTGCAATCATGGTGTCATGAGAATAGGTATCTACATCGTGCCTTTTACACCAAGGTTTAAGTGCTTCATAATCTGGCACTACCAAAACGGCTGGATGTTTTTTACCTTCACCTACAACCATAACTTGTTCCACAAATAAGCTAGACTTGATTTGATTTTCTATGGGTTGTGGCGCAACATATTTCCCTCCAGAGGTTTTGAATATTTCTTTCTTACGATCTGTAATTTTTAAGAAATCTTGATCGGTTCCAGTAAACTCTCCTATGTCTCCAGTATGAAACCATCCATCTTTTAATACTTCATCTGTTTTTGCTTGGTCTTTGTAATAGCCCATCATTACGTTAGGACCTTTGACTAAGATTTCACCATCAGGAGCAATTTTCACTTCTTGATCTGGCAATACTCGTCCAACACTGCCAATCATAAAGCCTCTGCCATCCATCTGGTTAACAGAAATTACAGGCGATGTCTCAGTAAGGCCATAGCCCTCCATTACAGGAATATCTGCTGCATTGAAAATTCTAGCAAGTCTAGGTTGTAAAGCTGCGCTCCCAGAAGCCACAGCCTTTACTCGGCCGCCCACACCTTCTTTCCACTTGCTAAAGATGAGTTTACGGGCAATGGTCATCTTAAATTCATACCAAGCTCCATTGCGGGCATACGGTTCCCATTCTTCTGCTAATTCTACAGCCCAGAAAAACAAGCTGCGCTTTATTCCAGTGAGCTCAGAGCCTTTCGCCATTATTTTATCGTATACTTTTTCCAGTAACCTTGGCACGGCAGAGAAGATATCTGGTTGTACCTCTTTTAAATTTTCGCCAATTGTTTCTAAAGATTCTGCAAAATAGATGGAAACACCATTGTAGATATACAGATAAATAAGCATTCGTTCATAGATGTGGCAAACAGGAAGAAAGGATAAACTCTTAGCGTTCTCTAAATTCGGAAGTCTATCACTAGAAGAAATGGAGTTAGACAAAATGTTTTTATGACTTAACATTACACCCTTTGGCGTTCCCGTTGTTCCACTTGTGTATATAATAGATGCTAAATCTTCTGTTTTCACCTGTGATTTGAGCTGATCAACTTTGTCTTGATTACCAGAATCACCTACTTTTAAAATGCTTGTCCAATGCTCAGCCCCCTGAATCTCATTAAAAGTATACACCTTTTGTAATGAAGGAACGCTAGATTCAACCGCTCTAACCTTCTGAAGCAACTCTTCATCTGAAACAATACATAGCTTTATTTCTGCGTGATTGAATATGTATTTGTATTCGTCAATAGATATTGTGGGGTATATAGGAACATCAATGGCTCCTATTTGTAACGTACCTAAATCAGCAATACACCACTCAGGTCGATTGTTTGAGATTAGCGCTATTTTATCACCTGGTTGAATACCCAATTCCAAGAGTCCTTTACTGAATCGGTTTACATCGGTAACAAATTCAGAAGTGCTTACAGTAAGCCATTCTCCATTAATTTTAGAAGCTAGGGCATCTTTTCTAGGTGTATTGGATTGCTGGTAGTACAGTGTATCGAAGAGTCGTTTTAATTCCTTGCTCATTGTCTCTGGTTTATGCGCTGCTTATTGAGTCTGACTAAAATAGGTAAATTTGGAAATCATCACCTGTATAATCCAACATAACAATAATGCGCACAGAACTTACATCGCTTGTAAATATTGAATTCCCCATAATTATGGCACCTATGTTCCTTGTATCTAACAAAGCAATGGTTCAAGCTGCTATGAAAGAGGGGATAATGGGTGTTTTTCCAACGCTGAATTATCGAGATGAAAAGAACTTGATTGATACATTAAAGTCGCTTAAAGAAGAGAAAGAAAAAGGTAGGAAAGGTAGCTACGGTGTTAACCTTATCGTTCAGAAGAGTAACCCTTATTATAAGCGTCACTTAGAGATTTGTGTAAAGAATGAAGTTCCTTTTTACATCACTTCTCTTGGTAACCCCAAAGAAGTGATAGAAAAGGCCCACGCATATGGTGCCAGAGTTTTTTGCGATGTTACCAACTTAGAACATGCCCAAAAGGTATACGACCAGGGCTGCGATGGGTTTATCGCAGTGGGCCAGGGCGCAGGAGGCCACGCTGGTCCTAACCCATTGCACATACTTATTCCTACGCTGAAGAATCGTTTTCCCAATACACCAGTAATTGGTGCAGGAGGTATTGCTTCAGGTGCTGGTTTGGCTTCCATACTAGCTTTGGGTGCGGCAGGGGCTTCTGTAGGAACTAGATTTATTGCTGCCGTTGAGGCTGGAGTAAATGATGCTTACAAGAATGCAATTGTTGATTCTTCTATGAGTGATATTGTTATGACGACCAAAATTTCAGGCACTCCATGCACTATTATTAACACACCTTATGCCAAAAAAATAGGGTATAAACAGAATTTTATAGAGCGCTTCTTATCTAAGAACAAAACCACTAAGAAGTATTTCAAGATGTGGGTACAATATATAGGTATGAAAAAATTGGAGAAGTCTGTGCTCCCTGCAGACTACAAAACCTTATGGTGTGCTGGACAAAGTGTTGAGCTTATCCAAGATATTGTGCCCGTTGAAGAAATTGTTTCAAGATTTAAGTCTGAAACCAAGGTAGCACTAGATAGAATAGGTGCCCTTAGCGCTTAGTGCAGTAGTAAATAGTCTCTTCTTTGAGAAGACCAAATTTCTGAATCTCTTCTGCTGATAAAAAGTCTAGAGGAGCTATGGAATTAACTTGGAACCCCGCAGTTTCTAACCGATTTATATAGTCTCTACCATAAATACGAACGTGATCTCGCTGCCCAAAATGCTTCTCTCGTTCCTCTGGAGAAGTAATGGAAGGGTCTTCTATCGTTTTTTCCAATGTAACAGATATAGGAACTTGAAAAATACCAAATCCTCCAGGCTTCATTACTCGATACAACTCACTCATCGCGAGAGTATCATCAGGTATATGTTCCAAAACATGATTACACAACACTACATCTTGGGAGTTATCCTTAAGCGGAATTTGGGTGATATCCATTTGGTGGGATGCCAACATTGGGTCCAAATCAGCATCAGTGTAGATAAGGTGTGATAGTGAGTGTAGTGCTTTTTTCAATTCAGGCTCTGGGGCAAAATGAAGAACGTTCTTTTTTGAAGTTGAGTCTGCTAAGTTGGTTTGCATTTCAAGAAAAAACCATATTAGTCTATCACGATCTTTTGAATAACAGTGTGGGCACCTACAATTCTCGCGCACGCCACCACTGAGAACTTGAAGCTGTTCTAGTACGCGATGCGACTCACCATCTGGCATAAATGCACCAGAAACATTGCCACAAAGATTACATGAAAAGCGATTACCCGCGTTTTTCTCAAGAAAAGCTTTCCGCTCTTTCTCCAAAGCTTTTAACCTGCGTTTGAAGAGCATATTTTTAACGCTTACTGGTAAAATACTTTTTACGGTTTCTTTTAAACTCATTATTATTTGCTTCCAAAGTCGGTTGCGCAATTGTACGTATACTTTTTATGTGGAGCTATTGAAACACCTACGTGTGTGAAGTTTGGGTTTAAAATGTTCTTTCGGTGTCCAAAACTTGGTATGTCCTCATCTATGAGTAAGTCCATAACTATATCAAGAGCATCATTATATCCATATTGGCAGTTTTCACCAACCTCTCGGAATAATTTTAGAAGGCTCTTCATGCGCGAGTCATAGGTTTTTCCTCTAGGCCCGTCATGACCAATTTTCCCTTTTTCTCCAGAGTACTTAGCATGAGAATTAGCTTCGTTATACAATGTAACATCTGGTAAAAGCGATACTGCACCTGAAGATTTTTCTAAATCTTTAAGTAGGGAGTTATAATACCTCCCACTATCCATTCCTTTTGACTTTGCATAAGGAATAGCCACCACCAATTTAAATTTCTGTGGATAGAGCCGAACTAAATTCATGATGCGAATCACTTCCTTTTCCTCTGGTGACATAAAAGAAATGGCCTCGCAAGTTGATGCCGTATTTAACTCTTCAACTGAAAATTGTTCTATCAGGCTTCCTTTCTGGGCAAATCCGGCAAAGCCGATGCTAAAAATCAACAAAATACTAAGGTGCTTCATATACTTGTTTACCTCCTAAAAACGTAGAAGTCACTCTTATTGTATTGAATTCTTCTTTAGATGCGGTAAGGATATCTTTATTAAGAATAACCAGGTCTGCTAGCTTTCCAACTTCTAAGCTTCCTTTTTCGGCTTCTTCAAATTGCGCTAGAGCAGCATGTATGGTCATTCCTTTCAAAGCGGCTTTTGCAGAAATACGTTGTTCAGGTAAAAACCCACCTTCTGGATAACCCGATGTGTCTTGCCTAAATACAGCCGCGTAGAAAGTCATTAAAGGATCAATACCTTCTACTGGGAAATCGGTGCCCAACGCTATGATACCGTTTTGATTCAGTAAGTCTTTTGTTGAGTAGGCATAGTCAACCCTATCCCCTAATCGATCTGATGCCCAATACATATCAGATGTGGCATGGGTTGGCTGCACAGAAGGAATAATAGTGAAGGCTCCATATTTAGAGATGTCATCTGGGTGTACCATTTGTGCATGCTCTATTCGCCAACGCTTATCGTTAACTCCACCCAAAACATTACCATAAAGATTAAGCATTAATCTATTAGCAGAATCTCCTATGCAATGCGCATTCAATTGAAAACCTGCTTCATTGCAGGCTTTGGCCAAAGAATCAAAATGAGCTGGGTCATAAAGTAGTATGCCAGAGGTTTCTGGTTGATCTGAGTATGGCTTTAATAAAGCTGCGCCTCTAGACCCTAGTGCTCCATCTACATATGTTTTTACAGAACGCACATGTAACTGAGAAGTCTTTACAGGGCCATTGGAAAAGTAGTATTCTAACGTAGGCTGGTGGTCTGCCAACATAATATACTGGCGAATCTGCAATACATTATCTGAATAAAGGCCTTCCAAATAAGTGATATCTTCTTTTTTCAGTCCAGCATCTGCTAGTGAGGTAACCCCATAGTAAAAACAATCTCTCTGGGCTTGTGCATATACTTTTTGAAGCTCAGATTCAGTTAATGAATCAACATGGTTCGATACCAATTCTACAGCATGGTCTATAAGCATCCCAGTTAGACCATTTTTATCTTTGAGCAACTCTCCGCCTATCGCTTGTGTTTCTGACGTAACCTTAGATACCTCCAAGGCTTTGGTATTGGCAATAGCAGCATGGCCATCTATTCGAGTTAGCAGCACTGGAGTATTAGGGAATAAAGAATCAAGTGACGACTTGTGAGGAAAGACTTGATTTTCCCAGTCGTTTTGATCCCATCCTCTCCCTACAAGCCAAGTTAGGTTTGGATGGTTGTTTTTAAAAGCTATGGCCTTTTCCAAACATTCTTGCCATGATTGTGTGCCAACAAGGTTGAGCCTACCCAAGCCTTTCGCATATCCTGTAAAGTGGGCATGTGCATCTATAAACCCTGGATATATAAATTGTTTGCGTGCATCTAACTGGTTAACGGCTTGATACCGGTTTAGTATTTCACGCTCTGCACCTATAGCCACAATAGTGTCTCCAGAAATGGCTATTGCTTCGGCCTTAGAAAAAGCCTCGTCTACTTGATAAATGGTAGCGTTGTGAATGATTAGGTCTACTTTTTCCTTACGCAAACCTCCACAAGAAATGAGTGCAGTAGCTAATACGATACTGATTAAAGGGTGAAACTTCATGTTATTTTCTAATTACGGTTGTTGAATTTCCCTGGGCCGCTGGCAGTACCAATAGGTCACCAATTACCACATGGGCAGGTCTAGTTAATGCAAAAGCCACACAATCTGCTATATCTTCTCCAGTGAGTGGACTAATTCCTTTATACACGTTAGTGGCTTTTTCAGTGTCTTGTTCAAAGCGAACCAATGAGAATTCAGTCTCCACTAATCCAGGGGCTATGTTTGTTACTTTAATACCGTGTTGTACCAAATCAAGTCGCATTCCGCGAGAAAGAGCGTCTACCGCATGCTTTGATGCGCAGTAAACATTTCCGTTTGCGTAAACTTCCTTACCTGCTATACTCCCAATATTTACTATGTGCCCTGCTTGGCGTTCCACCATTAAGGGTACAATAGCTCGGGTTATGTATAGAAGACCTTTAACATTTGTGTCTATCATACGGTCCCAATCATGTAACTGTCCTTGTTGTATAGGGTCTAACCCTGCAGCGAGCCCAGCGTTATTCACTAGTAAATCTATATTCTTGAAGTCATCTGGAATAGAATTGACAGCATTTTGAGTTTCATCGGCATTTCGAATATCAAAACAAAGCGTGTGAACTTTGATGGAATAATCTTGCTTCAACGCCTCGGCTAATTGATTCAAGCGCCCTTGTCTCCTCCCAGTGAGGATTAGGTTATAGTTTAAGTCAGCTAATTTCTCTGCTGTGGCTTTGCCAATTCCTGCTGTGGCACCGGTAATTAATGCAATCATTCTATTTCGTTTGCCGTAAAAGTATAAGTTGTGTTCTTTTTACGTGAATAACTTCACGTTCCTTTTTTTCATCACAGGGGGATTCAACTATTTTTGCCGCTCAAATTGAAACTCATGAGTAACATAGATACCCAACCGGGAACACTCAATCACGCCAAGGAACTAGGGCTCCTTGAAGATGAATACAAAGAAATCAAAGAGATTCTAGGGAGAGAGCCCAACTTTTGCGAAGTTGCTGTATATTCAGGCATGTGGTCTGAACACTGTTCTTACAAGAACTCCATTGTTTGGTTGAAAACACTTCCTAAGAAAGGACCACATCTATTGGCAGAAGCTGGTGAAGAGAATGCCGGATTGGTAGATATAGGAGATGGCTTGGCCTGTTGCTTCAAAATTGAGTCTCACAACCATCCATCTGCAATTGAGCCATACCAAGGTGCCGCTACTGGGGTAGGAGGAATCAATCGTGATATTTTCACTATGGGTGCTAGACCTATAGCACAAATGAATTCATTGCGTTTTGGAGATATTAATCTAGACCGTACCAAATGGATAGCAAAAGGTGTTGTAAAAGGTATTGGTGACTACGGGAATGCTTTTGGTGTTCCAGTAGTAGGTGGTGAAGTTTTCTTTGATAAAAGTTACAATACTAACCCACTAGTAAATGCATTCTCTGCGGGTATAGTAGAAGTAGGTAAAACACTATCTGCAACAGCAAGCGGATTGGGTAATCCAGTATACATAGTTGGATCTTCTACAGGAAAAGATGGTATCCACGGAGCATCTTTTGCTTCTAGAGATATTACAGAAGAGTCTGCAGACGATTTACCTTCTGTACAAGTAGGCGACCCCTTTCAAGAGAAACTGTTGTTAGAAGCTACTTTAGAGTTAGCAGAAACAGACTTGGTAATTGGAATGCAAGATATGGGTGCGGCAGGTATTATCTGCTCAACCTCTGAGATGAGTGCCGATGGTGGATGTGGAATGGATATCTGGTTAGATAAAGTCCCAACGAGACAAGAAGGAATGTCTGCATTCGAAATTCTTCTTTCTGAGTCGCAAGAACGCATGTTGACCGTAGTAAAGAAAGGAAGTGAAGCTCAAGTAGAGGCCATTTTTGAAAAATGGGATTTAAATGCTGTACAAATAGGGGAGGTAACAGAAGGACCTAACCTCAGGTTCTACAAAGACGGTGATTTAGTTGTTGAAGCACCAGCAGAGTCATTAGTTCTAGGTGGTGGAGCACCAGTTTACCAAAGAGAATATAAGGAGCCCGCATATTATCAAGAATACAAGAAGTTCTCCATAGATTCAGTAAAAGAACCATCAGATCTGAAAGCGGTTGCAAAGTGGATGGTCAACCAACCGAATATCGCATCCAAGAAATGGGTTTCTGAACAATATGATAGTATGGTTGGTACACGTACAATGACCACGAATGAGCCTTCAGATGCGGGAGTTGTTAATGTAAAAGGAACAGATAAGGCATTGGCCATGTCTGTAGATTGTAATTCTAGGTACGTACAGGCAGATCCCTTTGAAGGTGCTAAAATAGCCGTAGCCGAGGCTGCAAGAAATATTGTATGTTCAGGAGGTGCCCCTTCTGCAATTACCAACTGTTTGAACTTTGGTAATCCTTACAACCCAGAATCATACTGGCAGTTTGTTATGGCTATCAAAGGAATGAGCGCAGCTTGTGAACACTTTAAAACTCCCGTAACAGGCGGTAATGTGTCATTCTACAACCAAACCGTTACAGATGAAGGTGAAACACCAGTTTTCCCTACGCCCACAATAGGTATGATTGGCCTCATAAAGAAAGATGATAAGATGACACTTGACTTCAAACGCGAGTCAGATCATATCTTCTTAATTGGTGACAGCAAAAATGATATCTCAGCATCTGAGTACTTAGTAAATTATCACAGTATTGAAGAATCGCCAGCACCACAATTCAATTTAGATGAAGAAAGCGTTGTTCAAGAAACCATTGCAGGCTTAATTCAAGAGAAGTTAATTGTCTCCGCGCACGATTGCGCAGATGGTGGGTTGTTTACAACACTGCTGGAATCAGCCATGCCTAACAGACTTGGTTTCCGCATCAACACAAATTCAGAAATCAGAAAGGATGCATTCCTTTTTGGTGAATCCCAAAGTAGAGTAGTAGTTTCTGTTCCAGAAGCATTGATAGAAGCATTTATGGAATGGATCTCAGAAAAAGAAGTCACTTATTCAGCCTTAGGCTATGTTACCTCAGGCGATATCGTAATTGATGAGGATAATTGGGGAAGTGCAACTGAGTTTGAAGTAGATTATGAAGAGACATTAGAGAAAGCCCTCATGAAGTAGAGTTCTCATAATTCATAAAGTTAGTACAGCCGCGTTTTTAACGCGGCTGTTTTTGTTTAAAAGCCTATGCCAAAGGTCGCTCTAATAACAGGGTTCACATAAGGGTTGTATGCAGAGTCGTTTATATTCCATAATACCATAATGCCCGCAAAACTATTACCTATTTGCTGCATGAAACCTCCGCCCAAGAATAAACTATTTATGAAATAGCGATCTCTAGTTGTACTCCATTCACCATTTAAAGCTTCGTATTCCGCATGGGCGAATATATTCTCCAACAAGAAATACCTTCCAAAAACACCACCGCCATAAGTATTGGTAGAAAACCCAAAGTTTTTATCCTCGTAGTATCTGTAAGTAAATGATACACCCGTTTGGGCTCTCTTGCCAAGTCTAATCCCAATAACAGGGCTTACTTCAATGGCTGTTAAATTACCAAATTGAGCACCTAAACCGCCTCCAACGAATATCCTTTCGCTTAAAGGTGGCTTTTCACTAGGGGGTGGCGCAAGGGTTGTAGGTGTTTCTTCAGTTTCAAACTGAGCAATACCTACTATTGGCAATAACAGCGCAGTTATAAGTGAAATGATTAATCTTCGCATAGAACAAACATAATATATGCAAGGTAAAACGATTGTGGTAACAGGGGCCTCAAGTGGAATTGGAGAAGCAATTGTGCTCAATGCGCTCAGTGAAGGTCATCAAGTAATAGGAATCTCCAGAAGAGGTAATAAAGAGATTACTCACGATGCTTATATAGATATACGAGTAGACCTCTTGAAGCTTGTGGATGGGAATGATAGGCTTCCACCCGCATTATTTGCCAAGCTTAATAAGATAGATGTATTAATAAATAACGCAGGAATGTTGTCAAAAGGAGATTGGAAAACCTGCAAAGCCGATGATGTCATACAGATGTTTAAAATAAATGTATTGGCACCTATTGAACTATCCAAGCAGCTTCTGCCACTCCTAAGACATTCCGATGGATCGCACATTATTAATGTTTCTTCCATGTCTGGTGTAGTAGGAAGTGAAAAATTTCAAGAACTGTTTGGGTATGGACTAACCAAATCTGCACTTCATACGGCAACTGAATATATGGCTCAAGGCTTACAAGCAGATAGTGTAGTGGTAAATACAATTGCTCCAGGTGCGGTTAAAACAAAGATGCTCAAAGAGGCCTTTCCAGATTACAACGATGGTGCAGACGCAGATTCTGTGGCTCATTTTATCTTAGGTTTTGCACTATCTGGAAATAAAATACTCACTGGGAAAATCGTTCCGCTATCTGTAACATCCCCATAATCAAGATATTGTGTCGTGTGTAGAAAGTTGAAGGCTATTTTTTTTGAATTAAATGTGAGATAGGTGTTGCAGGTTTTGAAAACGCGATTACATTTGCAGCCCCAATCGGGAATCGTTCTTATGAAATAGCGCAGAAGCAACTCCAAAAGAGTTAGAATAAGCGCTGAAAAGGGAAAAAAGAAAAATTATTTTTTTCTTGGTGGTTTTAAAAACTGCTGTACATTTGCCGCCCGTTTCAAAAGAAGCGGAAACGTTCATAAAGAGCTAAGGCAAGCGTAAAAAAGAAAATATTTTTCTTGCAGATTAAATTAACTGTTTTACATTTGCCGCCCGTTTCGAAAGAGCGGGTTAGTTCTAAGAAACTTTTTAAGCAAATGACAGTGAGAAAAATTATTGAGTTTTTCTTGTGGATTAAGAAATCCGAATTACATTTGCATCCCCAATCAGAACAACGGTTCGATTGGTCAAAACGAAAGACAAGTTCTTTGATATATTGAGAAGCAAAATAGACGAATATCCTTTGAGATTTTTGTGATTAGATTAGAGTCAGATATTTATAACTTTCTACAACGGAGAGTTTGATCCTGGCTCAGGATGAACGCTAGCGGCAGGCTTAACACATGCAAGTCGAACGGTAACAGTCCCGCTTGCGGGAGCTGACGAGTGGCGCACGGGTGCGTAACGCGTATGCAACTTGCCCTCAACTGGGAGATAGCCCGGTGAAAACCGGATTAATACCCCATATGATTGTAGCATCTCATGGTGCAGCAATGAAAACTTCGGTGGTTGAGGATGGGCATGCGTCCTATTAGCTTGTTGGTGAGGTAACGGCTCACCAAGGCAACGATAGGTAGGG
>CBFIHE010000006.1:117832-119031 GCA_965662345.1 Salibacteraceae bacterium | reverse complement strand
CCAAAAGATATTCAAAGTATTCCTACTATAGGCGGTGAGGCTGATTTGGCGCAATATCTACAGGTACTGCCGGGAGTTGTATTTACAGGAGACCAGGGAGGACAACTTTATATTAGAGGTGGTTCACCTATTCAAAATAAGGTATTACTAGATGGAATGATTATTTACAACCCATTTCACTCTATCGGCTTATTCTCCGTTTTTGAAACGGATATCATGCGTAACGCAGATATATATACAGGAGGTTTCAATGCAGAAAACGGAGGGAGAATTTCTTCTGTTATGGATATCACCACAAGAGACGGAAACGTAAAACATTTTTCAGGTAAAGTAGCAGCATCAACCTTTGCAGCAAAGGCCATTTTAGAAGGTCCAATTAAGAAACAAACCAAACCTGGTGGTGCTTCATCTAGTTACCTCATTACAGCTAAAACCTCTTATTTAGACAAAACCACAGATGCACTCTACAGCCATGTGCCTCATCCAGAAGGTCTGCCCTACACCTTTACAGATTTGTATGGTAAGCTATCTTTCAATGGTTCTAACGGAAGTAAGTTCAGTGCATTCGGCTTCAACTTTACAGATAATGTTGACTACACCAACTCAAAACTGAATTGGGATGCTATTGGTGGTGGTGCCAATTTCATTGTAGTGCCAGAAGCTAGCCCAATTCTTATTCAAGGTGACTTTTCTTACAGCAGGTATTTAATTGAACAAACAGAAGGTGATAGATTTAGGTCTTCTGGAATCAACGGTTTCAATTTGGGGCTAGATTTCACCTATTTCGTCTTAGATAATGAAATTAAGTACGGAATTGAAGTAATTGGCTTTAGCACAGACTTCCAATATACAAATACACTAGGTAGAGAAATCTCTCAAAATGAAAACACTACCGAAATGGCAGGCTATTTCAAGTATAAGTGGAATAGAGGGAACTGGGTAATTGAACCTAGTTTTAGAGCGCATTATTATGCCGCATTGAGTGAATTGAGCCTTGAACCAAGATTGGGGATGAAATACAACGTTTCCAATAACTTTAGATTGAAAGGTGCTGGTGGACTTTACTCTCAAAACTTGATTAGCTCTCAGTCAGACAGAGATGTTGTTAATTTATTTAATGGTTTCTTAAGTGGACCAGATAACCTACAAAATGAATTTGTTGGGAGAGATGGTTCAACTAGCGATGTAGATACACGATT
>CBFIHE010000006.1:86258-117526 GCA_965662345.1 Salibacteraceae bacterium | reverse complement strand
TAGAAGACACAATGTAAACTTCGTATCAACCTACAAATTCGGAGAGGGATTGAAATGGGAAGTTAGCGCCAGATGGAATTTTGGTAGTGGATTTCCGTTCACCCAAACCTTGGGATACTATGAGAAGTTTGACTTTGCCGATGGTGTAAACTCAGATTATGTTTCTGGCAATGGCGAATTAGGAATTCAATATGCCGATATTAATCAAGGTAGGCTTCCTTCATACCATCGATTAGATTTCAATATCAAACGTACAATGGCACTTTCAGCCAACTCAGTACTTGAACTGAATGCAGGAGTAACCAACACATACAACAGAGAAAACATATTCTATTACGATCGTATTAGAGGCGAACGTGTTGACCAGCTACCTATTATGCCTAGTATAGGTGCTTCCCTTACTTTCTAACTGTTGATAATACCAGCAAAAGACACGTTTTTTCGGCTACGAGAGACAGGTATAATGTTACTTTTGTCTCCCGGTAATTCGAATTGTTTCAAGCGCTAATTTGTCATCATGTCAGTTTCATGTAAGTACATCTTCGTTACCGGAGGCGTAACATCTTCATTGGGTAAAGGAATTATATCTGCTTCATTAGCTAAACTTCTGCAAGCCAGAGGTTATTCCGTAACCATTCAAAAATTTGATCCCTACATTAATGTAGATCCAGGAACGTTAAATCCATATGAACATGGCGAATGCTTTGTTACGGATGATGGTGCAGAAACTGATTTGGATTTAGGTCACTACGAGCGTTTCTTGAACGAATCCACTTCACAAGCTAACAATGTAACCACAGGCAGAATCTACCAAAGCGTAATTGACAAAGAGCGAAGAGGAGATTATTTAGGTAAAACCGTTCAAGTAATTCCGCATATCACCAATGAAATAAAACGCAGAATAAAATTGCTTGGTCAAACAGGCAAATACGATGTTGTAATCACAGAAATAGGTGGTACGGTTGGAGATATCGAATCATTACCCTACATAGAAACTGTGCGCCAGCTGCGGTGGGAACTGGAAAACGATTCCATGGTAGTTCACCTTACGCTAATTCCTATGCTCAAGACCACTGGTGAACTAAAAACTAAGCCCACCCAGCACTCTGTAAAGGAGCTTTTAAGCGCAGGAATCCAACCAGATGTACTTGTGTGCCGCAGTGAGCACTCTCTCACAGATGAAATCAAGAAAAAGCTAGCTCTATTCTGCAACATTAAAAAAGATGCAGTTATTGAATCTATCGATGCTGAAACCATCTATGATGTTCCGCTACTAATGCAAGAAGAAAAACTTGATAAAGTAGTGCTCAACCGATTGAACATGGTTGAAGACGAAGAGCCTGCATTGGAACGCTGGAAAGAGTTTTTAAAACGAATCAAAAACCCAAAAACCACCGTTAATATTGGTTTAGTAGGTAAGTACGTAGAACTTAAAGATAGCTATAAATCCATAGTTGAGGCTTTCATTCATGCAGGGGCAGAGAATGAAGCTGATGTAAACATTAAATGGATTCACTCAGAATCAATTACTGATAAAAATGTAGCAAATACGCTTTCAGATCTTCACGGAGTTTTGGTAGCACCAGGCTTTGGCGAAAGAGGTATTGAGGGGAAAGTAGAAGCCATTAAGTATGTACGTGAAAACAAGATTCCATTCTTGGGTATCTGTTTGGGAATGCAATGTGCCGTTATTGAGTTCGGACGCAATGTATTAGGACTTGAGAGTTGTCACTCTGCAGAGTTTGAAAGCAAGGCCAAGAATAAGGTGATTGACTTAATGGAAGATCAAAAGAATGTATCAGACAAAGGTGGCACCATGCGACTTGGTGCATATAATTGTGAATTAGCAGAAGGAAGCGAAGCAGCTAAAGTCTACGGAAAAAGCATAATCAATGAGAGACATCGCCACCGTTTTGAATTTAATGATGCTTACAAAAGCAAATATCAAGAAGCAGGAATGATTGGCAGTGGAATCAATCCTGATAGTGACTTAACGGAAATTATAGAACTTGAAGACCACCCATGGTTTCTAGGCGTTCAATTTCACCCAGAATATAAGAGTACTGTAACAAACCCGCATCCACTATTTGTTGCCTTTGTAAAAGCAGCAGTTGCACATAAAAACTAAAACGAAAGGGGTTCACTCGTATATGTACCTTTGCGCCCCAATTTATCGATATGGATAAGAACGCGATAACAGGATTATTACTTATAGGAGCAGTGCTAATTGGCTGGCAGATGCTA
Organism: Salibacteraceae bacterium; assembly: GCA_965662345.1. Classification (GTDB taxonomy): domain Bacteria; phylum Bacteroidota; class Bacteroidia; order Flavobacteriales_G; family Salibacteraceae; genus UBA6049. The sequence continues at coordinate 115,282 of CBFIHE010000006.1, read as the reverse complement.
ATGGCTCCTAGTGAAGAAGAGCTCGCAACTAAACAAGCAAAGCAAGACTCTATAGCTCAATTCGACTCATTAAACGCCATTAGTGCTAAAGCTGCTTCTCTAGAAGTAACAGCAGAAGAAATTCGCGTTCAAGATACTCTTGAGTCTATGCCAGACTCTCTTAGGGATGCAAAACTAATTGCAGAATACGGAAAGTTTGCCCCATCAGCAGTAGGCAAATCAGAGCTCGTTTCGCTTAGCAACGAGTTCATGAAACTACAAGTAAATACAAAAGGGGCTCGCATAGATGAACTCACCTTGTTAGATTACAACACCTATGATTCTCTTCCTGTAGAATTAATCAATGGTGATTCTTCACGCTTCAATATCGTTCTACAAGATGGCGCATCTACCATTAACACAGAAAATCTATACTTTCAACCTACTGTATCCACAGACTCATCACTCACGCTAAGAGCGTCTACTACAAATGCCTCTGAGTATGTAGAGGTTACTTATAAAGTTGCTTCTCACGGTCACTTTATTGATTATTCTGTTTATTCAACCTTATCGGGAACGGGAAATCAAGCTACACTAGAGTGGTATGAGACTGGTCTCAAAAAAGAGAAGTCTCTTGAGCAAGAGAAAATGCGTACTACTGGTTATTTTAAATATGTAGAAGATGACCCAGATTATTTAAGTGAGCGCTCTTCTGATGTAGAAACCATGGAGCAGGCTACCAAATGGGTTTCTTTTAAACAGCAGTTTTTTGCATTAACCCTCATCCATGAAACTGCATTTCAAGCTGGATCAGATTTTAGAGTTCGTGATTTTGAAAGTTCTATTTATACCAAGTCTGTAGGTGCCAACCTGAATATGCCACTTGCGAACGGATCTACATCTATGAAAATTTATGCTGGTCCGCTAAAGTACAACCTCATCAAAACGTATGACTTAGAACTTGAAGACCAGATAGACCTCGGTTGGGGGATTTTCGGTTGGATCTCTAAAATTCTAATCATACCAGTATTTGATTTATTGGATGGATGGAATTTGCATTACGGGCTGATAATACTGATTCTAACCTTGTTCATAAAGGTTATCCTCTTCCCTATTACGTACAAGACTTATCTGAGTAGCGCTAAAATGAGAGCGCTGAAACCTGAGATAGATGAGATCAACGAAAAGTATAAAGACAAAGAGGGTTCTGACATGCAGAAGCAGAAAGAAGTAATGGGCCTGTACTCCAAAACTGGAGTAAATCCATTGGCTGGTTGTATTCCTATGCTTATACAGTTTCCTGTTCTTATTGCCATGTTCCGCTTCTTCCCTGCCTCTATAGAGTTACGTCAGAAAAGCTTTTTATGGGCAGATGATTTATCGTCATATGATGAGCTTTTGATGTTACCCTTTGAGGTTCCATTTTACGGAGATCACGTGAGCGGATTCACCTTGGCTATGGCAATCTCATTGTTTTTCTACACGAAGTCAAACTCACAACTCACCATGACGGGTAACAACATGCAGGCGCAACAAATGAAGTTAATGACCTACTTCATGCCAGTAATGATGTTGTTCTTCTTCAATAGCTATTCATCTGGATTGAGCTTATATTACTTTGCTGCGAATATCACTACTATGATACAGCAGGCTGCGATTAAGCGCTTCTTCATTAATGAGGATAAAATCCATGCGAAAATTCAAGAGAATAAAGCAAAACCTAAGAAGAAGAATAAATTCCAGCAGAAGTTGGAAGAAATGCAAAAGCTACAGAATCAGCAGCAAAACAGATCATCACGCAGAAAAAAATAGAGCATGAAGTACCTTGTATTTTGTTTATCGCTATTGCTTGTATTTAGTTGTAAATCAAATAAAACAGCTTCTGAGAACCAGCCTGAGGAGCAAGAAAGGGCTGCGCAAGCTGAATTTGCCCCTGGTACTCTGGTTTTATCTATTTCAACATCTCCATGCTTTGGACAATGCCCTGTTTACGAACTGAATGTTTACGGGAATCAGTCTGTTGAGTTTACGGGTAAGAGGTTTGCACATAAAGAAGGAACATTCCATGGCACGCTAACCAAAGAACAGTTCGCTGAACTTCTTGAACTTATGGATGAGGCTGAACTTGAAAAAGCAAACGATGTTTACGATAATCCTGATATAACAGATCTTCCTATGACCACTATTCTTTACACGACAGATTCTGGAAAAAAATCCATTAAAGCCAGGTATGATGTTCCAGAGAATATCAAATCCTTTATCAATAAGACCTACGAATTATCAAAGAGCATTCGCTGGGATATAAATACTACTACCGAAGAAGAATAGTTTTATCTCAAGTTTGTTTTTCTTGCTGATCAAGTTCTATCATAGCAATAGTTCCACCTACGGTGCTAAAAATAGCGGCAAAGCCAGCAAGAGAAGTCCCTACAAATGGTATAAGTAAAAGCAAAGAAAATGGTGCGGCTACCCCTATAGCTAAAAGCCTATGTCTCTTAAAATACCTCACGCTATCTTTTAACCCTATTTCTCTTCTTTCTAGGTTATAGTCAAGGAAAGAAACACCGTAGTAATAAGCCGCAATCAAAAACAACAACACTGGAGATAGTAGGTTTAATACCGGTATAAATGCTAAAAGAAGCACAGCTACGGTTAACCCCACTTCATAAACCATGTTTCTGGCAGCTACTACAATCCCTCTTCCGATATCCTTAATGAACTGAGACAGATTGAATGGGTAGTCTGTACCCTGCACAATCTGTTCTGTTCTCTCAGAGAGATATGCAAGCAGTGGTGAAATTAGCATTAGCACAATAAATCCACCTACATATGCGAAAACGAGGAAGAACACTAGTTTGAAGAGAATAATCAATACCCATTGGATAGTACCAGAAAGCCATCCGTCTTCTTTTGAATCAAACTCAAAGTACTCAGAAACATAGGTGTAAGAAATAGTACTCAAATCACCTGTTAAGGAAATACCAAAAATCAATAGTGCGATGTTGAGCAGCACGGGAATGAGTAATACCCACAAAAGCTGATGATTAAGCAAAAATCGTGGTGCCTTAGACACAGATGAAAAACCAATGAAGAACTCTTTGAGCATGCTATATATACATCCTAAACCTTGAGCGGTAAACTTAACGCATTAACCTTACATCGCCTCTTTTGTAGTAAAACTTGCCGTTGTGAATGGCATACCGTATCTGGTAAATATATACCCCAACCTCTGCTGGCTCACCTGAACTATTATACGTTCCGTCCCAACCTTCTGTAAGACCTGTAGATGAGTGCACCAAGTTCCCCCAACGATTGAAAATTTCTATTTCTAAGGAAGTTAGACCATCACCTTCTGGCAAAAACACATCATTTAAGCCATCTCCATTTGGTGTGAAACCAGATGGAATAAAAATGGTAGATCGGTAATCTACTTCTAAATTTACCTCTGTTGAGTCTACGCATTTATAAGCGTTGGAGACTGTAAGCTTCACATCATATCCTCCACTATCACTAAAGAAGTGAACATACTCTGGATTGTTACTACGTAAGGTATCATCTATATACCATTGGTAACTAGAAGCATAGGCCGATGTTTGTGAAAAAGTAACCTGTGCATCAACGATATTTGGATTAAATGGATCATAAACAAAATCAGCAATAGGTTTAGGTCTAACTGTAGCTAGGCAATTGAACGATTTAGTAGTTACGCAACCCAGGTCTGTGGTAACGCGCAGTTGAACATCATGGCAGCCTACATCCGCCAACCCAACTGCTATGCTATCGCTCATATTATACGTTCTAAAACCATCACCAAAATTCCAATCATAAGAGAATACAGGATTGTATGGCTCTACCATAAACTTGAAGCGTGCTGGTTGACAATTCTCAGCCGTATCTACCTTGGCTTCAAACGCACTAAAATTACCTACGTGAACTGTTATACTACCAACTCCCGCCACCGAATTACAGAAATCAGAAACAGTTACACTATACGTAGTCGTTTGATTAGGGAGCACCGCATGTATTTCACCTTGACCAAGTCCGTTACCCCAGTCGTAAACGTATGGAGGGACTCCTCCTCTAGCTTGAGCGGTCAATACATATGCCTCGCCCAAGCAAACAGTGTCATCTTCATTCGTTGCCACTTGAATTGGAGAATATCCACCAACCTGCATCCATGTAGAATCTACAGCAATAGGAGAGGTACCACATTGATCACTAACCGTTACATACAACCATTCACTTTGGGTAGGTAATGCTTGCGTGGTGTTTCCTGGTCCGAAACCATGACTCCAACTGTAGTTGTAACTACCATCGCCTCCTTTTGCATTTGCCATGGCATATGCTGTATCTCCTGGGCAAACTGTATCTACATCTGCCAATGAAACACTTATCGGGTCTCGAACATAAATGGTAACCGATGCTGTATCAATAGGACAGTTTAATGAATCTGTAGCCGTAACCGTATAAGTGGTGGTTACTGAAGGGTTTACTTGTACAGAACTTGTTGCCCCAGCCCCGTTGCTCCAAACATACGAGTATCCCCCATTTCCACCTGTTGCTGCAGCATTAACTGTATGCACATTAGAGATACAAATAGTATCAGTTCCAAATGAAGTTACATCAATACTATCTGGTTCCGGCACGGTTAACGTAGCAGTATCTTGGCAACCTCTATTATCTGTAACCACAACGTAGTTAGCTCCAGAACAGAGTAACGAATCCGATATTCCTGTACCCCCACTACTCCATAAATAATTGTAAGGTGCCGTACCTCCAATCATTACTGTAACATCGGCTTCGCCATCGCAAAAATTACCTGCACATGTGGTTTGTTCTATTCCTGAAACATTCAGAATCATGGGTTGAACAGAAGAAACAAATACAGAATTGGTAATTGTACAACCAAAACTATCTATAATGGCTACTGTATGCATGCCAGAAGGTAAGCCGAAGGCAGTGTCTGTTCCACTTTTTTGAAGGTGAATAGCTACTGTATCTCCTGTAGGATTCGTCCAATAGAAGTCATACGGACCTGGACTTAACGTGTCAATTGGAGATGCCCAGGCAAATCCAGAACTATCACCAACACAAGCAGCAGGAAATTGCCCCATAGATGGAATAATGTTTCCTAAGCATGAAGGGTCGCAAGGATTCTTTACCCAAAAGCTCACGGTTGTATCATAGGAGCAACCAAAATTATCGGTCATGTTATATTGATAACTGAACAATGAGTCGTAGTAAGCAGGTTGCACTGTGGCGGTTGCACCAGAAGAAGAAATTATAGAACTATCTACAGTCCACCAAGAGGTGTCTACACCAGGATCAAAATTAATTACAGTAGGTGGTAAAATTGTAGAGTCAAAAGCTATTCCCCAGGATACTAAATGCCCGTCATCTGCGCCCCATTGGTCTACTACAGTTATAGACCAAGTACCGTTAAGGGGGCATCCTATTAAATTAGAATAAGCAGAGTTTGTGGTATAGGTACCCGATGGAAGCGTATTACCAGCAAACCCACTACACGGATCAGTAGACCCCACAGTGCCTGCGGTATTCATGATACCATTTGCTGGAACTGCATTTGCTGGCCACTCGTAATAAAAAGGAACTCCTACTGGAACATTCATTCCACCGTTATCGCAAGGTCTACCTAACCAATTTCCGCCTCCACCTGGGAAACTCTTTAGAGCTACAGTACTGGCATTGGGACAGGTAAGCGTAATACTTAAATCTCCTAAGAATGAATGTTCAACATTCATCCAAACATTATCAATATCTGCAACAGTTGTAACTGTTTGCCCAGGAGGGAAATTACTGATAGACATGTTACTTGAGTAGATTCCAGGGTTACCAGCAGATGCATCGGGTAAGGCAACTGAATCTCCAGAGAAAGGTGGCAAGTAATTTGTCCAAGAAACAGATTGAACCTGACCCGCTAAATCATTGGTAAAGCCAAAACAGATACTGTCAGAGAATGCAGCTGTACCATTAAATGAAGGAGGCGTTGATACCCTTACGATTTGTTCATATGGAGCTACATTGGTACATCCATTAGAATCTGTAATTACCACATTTACAATGTAACCTCCAGAACTGTCAAAAGGAATTTGAAAGTTAGAACCAGACCCAGTTAATAAGGTATCTCCATTCGCAGAACGCTCATACCAATTAAATGTAACGTTGGAATCATTTTGATTGTACCATGTATTATTCATGGTATACAAACCAGATAAATACCAGTAGGCCGTATCACCTATACACACATCCATCTCTCCGGCTGGTCCAGCTGTATCAGGTGAAGTGCTGTCTACTTGAATAAATATATTCTGGCATGGTGGATTACAGCTAACTTCCGCAGCCCATCCGTTTCCAACTGTGGTGCTAGAGGTATCAGAATAAAAAACAAATGTTAAGCAACCAGATGGGTTCACATTTGGGTTAGACACCTGCAAGCCAGGTAAAACAGTAGCTGCTGTAAAGGTATCTAATGGAACACCTGTAGCAGAGTTTCCTTCATACACCCAAAGCGTATCTCCTGCCCCTAAATCAAAATCAAAGAAATTGATGGAAACAAAATTCCCAGAAGCGGGACAAATAGTTTGAGTAAGCTGCAAGCCGCCTGTGTAAGGAGAACCAGTACCTCCACTTCCAGAATCAAAGAAAAAGCCAGTACATGCCGTATCTGAAGAGTTGCCCATATTTATTTGAGCAACACCTGATAAACTTATTATCAACGCAACTACAGTAGTGATGAATCTACTTCCCATAACTTTCTTCAAATTCCAACTTCACCTCAGCTACAGGTCTAATTACAAATACATCTGCAGTGTCGTCTATACGGTAGAGAACTGCAAACCGATTATCTTTTGGGTTGGGAAACTTTAGTCTATTAAAAGATTGAGTGTGCTGACTATTTGCAAAAGGCTTTGTACCATCTGCGTATGTCAATTCACTAAGCGGCTTCAATCCATTCAATTTGTAAGCTGGAACGTCTTTCATGGTGGCTTGCCCATGTTCAACCCAATACTCTAGCCAATAAAGGCTATCAGGATTGTTTTGCTTTAACTGCTGGTAATCCCCACCTAATGCATCCTTTACCAAATCTTCAACAGACTGTGCATCGGCAGTGCCAGCCCATAAACAAAACCAGAAAAATAAAAGAAATCCAATCCTCATGATAGTATTACTAGAATTGCCCAATATACAACTGAAGTATAGACGGTACAAATCCTCAAAAGTTGTTTCAAGTTATTGACTTTTCAACACTTAAACCCGCCTTGATTGATTAAATTCGCACGAGAATTCAACAACACGGAAAACGTTAAACCATAAAAAATGAAAGTAACGGTTGTAGGAGCAGGAAACGTAGGCGCTACTTGCGCTAACGTATTAGCTCACAATGAAATAGCTAACGAGGTTGTACTCGTAGATATCAAAGAAGGATTTGCCGAAGGTAAGGCTTTGGATATGTGGGAAACCTCTCCCATTAACTTGTATGATTCTCGTGTAATTGGTTCTACCAACGATTATGCAGCAACAGCAGGTTCAGAAGTAGTAGTAATCACATCTGGTCTACCACGTAAACCAGGGATGAGCAGAGATGATCTAATCGCTACCAATGCTGGGATTGTGAAGTCTGTAACCGAAAATGTGGTTAAGTATTCTCCCGATGCAAAAATCATTGTAGTTTCTAACCCGTTAGACGTAATGACTTACCAAGCATACCTATCTGCTGGTAAAGACTCTAAAGAGGTATTTGGTATGGCAGGTATCTTGGATACTGCACGCTATCGTTCATTCTTGGCGCTGGAATTAAACGTATCTCCAAAAGACATTCAGGCGGTATTAATGGGTGGTCATGGAGATACTATGGTTCCGCTTCCTAGATACACTACTGTTGGTGGTATTCCAGTAACAGAATTAATTGATAGTGCCAAGCTTGATGCTATTGTAGATCGCACCAAAGTTGGTGGCGGAGAGATAGTTAAGCTACTAGGCACTTCTGCATGGTACGCTCCAGGTGCAGCTGCTGCACAAATGGCTGAGGCAATTGTTCGTGACCAGAAGCGTGTTTTCCCTGTTTGTACATGGTTAACTGGTGAATACGGTATTAACGACCTCTATTTAGGGGTACCTGTTATTCTTGGGAAAAACGGCATTGAGCGCATCATTGAATTGGATTTGAATGCCGATGAAAAAGCCCTTCTTGCAGAAAGTGAAAAAGCAGTTAGAGGTGTAAAAGATGTGCTAGACGGCATGGATATCTAATCGCAAAATTTGCGAAAGACTTTTGTATTTGACAGAAAGCCCCGCTTTGCGGGGTTTTCTTCTTTTTAGCAGTTATGTTCAGAAAGCTATTTTACAGATTACCAATAAGCCAACGCTACTTTATTAGGAGAGCTCTATTTTTCCCTATTGACCTTTGGGAAAACATAACAGGTACTCGCCCAGAATTAGTGCCGCCCAAAGGAATGATCTTCACGGGTTCAGGTAATTTTGTAGCGCAAGGCGATACCTTTCTAGAGTACTTTAAGGAATATGCCAACCTAAAACCAAATCACAGAGTACTAGATGTTGGGAGTGGAATAGGCAGAATGGCTAGACCTCTTACTCGCTATTTGAGCTCAGGCTCTTATGAAGGGTTTGATGTTGTTGAAACTGGCGTAACTTGGTGTAAAGAGAATATCACCAAAGAGCATTCAAACTTTAACTTTACTTATGTGGAGTTGAAAAACGACCTGTACACAGATTCAGGTGCAGATGCATCCATTTTCAAGTTCCCCTACGAAGACAATTCATTTGATCTCGTATTTCTTACCAGTGTGTTTACTCATATGGTTGCCCATGAAGTTGAGCATTACATGCAAGAAATTGCTCGTGTCTTAAAACCAGGGGGGAAAGTCTTCTCTACGTTCTTTATTCTATCAGATGCCTCTAAGAAACACATGATTGGAACCGATTTTGAATTCAAATTCAAAAGAGAGAATCATACATTGATGGATGATAAAGTAACCGCAGCTAACGTAGCCTATGAAGAGCATTATTTGAAGAATCAACTTCTAGAGGAAAACGGGTTCACCTTAAAGCATTTCTTACCAGGAAGCTGGAGTAGCGCCCCTAACTCTTTTGATTTTCAAGATATAGTCGTAGCAGAAAAGACTACATAATATTTACTTCGCGCTCAAGTAGTACTCCAAACTTGGCTTGGATATCTTCTAAGATTTGCGCACTCAACTTAAACACTTCTTCTCCGGTTGCGCCACCATAGTTTACTAAAACCAGCGCTTGCTTTTTGTGCACTCCGTAAGTGCCAAAGGTTTTTCCTTTCCAGCCAGCTTGTTCTATTAACCAACCTGCAGGTAGTTTAATCATGCCTTTCCCTGCAGGATATCCTGGTGCACTCGGGAAGTTCTTTTTGATAGTGTTGTATACACCTTCTTCAACGACCGGGTTTTTAAAAAAGCTGCCAGCATTCCCTATCTCTCTTGGATCTGGAAGTTTACTTCTTCTAATATTAATGACCGCATCACTAATGGCTTTAATTGAAAGATTAGTAACCTTCATCGCCTCCAGCTCAGCCTCAATAGCTCCATATGAAGTATTAAAAACGGGATTCTTTTGAAGTGCGAATTCAACATGGGTGATAGCATAACGTCCCTTTACCTTGGTTTTAAAAATACTTGTTCTGTAGCCAAATTCACATGTGCTTGCATCAAATCTATGGACCTCTCCCGTGTGGACATCAACCGCTTCTAGTACATGAAATACATCCTTAAGCTCTACTCCATATGCACCAATGTTTTGCATGGGTGCCGCACCAACACTACCAGGAATTAAACTCATATTTTCTACTCCACCAAACCCCCTCTCTATAGACCAAAGCACAAATTGATGCCACTCTTCTCCACCTCCAACGCGAACTATTGCCCTATTCGCATCAGAGCTTATTACCTCAACACCTTTAATTGCATTGTGAACGGTTAGCCCAGAAACATTACCGCGAAGTAGCACATTGCTACCACCCCCGAGCAAGAATAAAGACTTGTTTAATTTCAAGGCATTGGTAGTGGCCTCTGCCATTTGATCTTGCGTTGTAACTGATACAAAAGATTCTGCAAGCACGTTCATACCAAATGTGTTGAACGAGCGCAGCGACTGATTACGAATAATATCCATAAACTCTTAGACTATATGCGAATTTAAAGGCTTGTGCACCCCATTTAATAGTCATTGTCTTGGAGTTATGAACCTAAAACTGTGCAACACAAAGCGGGAAATAGTACGTTTGCCTGCCATGAAAAACAACGTAAGAAGAGTAGCTTTTCTAGGAAGTAAAGCCATTGGTGCCTTTTGCTTAAATACGTTGTTGACGAACCGTATAGATTTAAATATTGAAGTGGTTTTGGTTTTGACCAATAACCGGTCACTTTCTTTAAATGAAGAAACAGTAGCCGATGTTGCAAAACACCATGGCGTTCCAACCTCAACTAGTCTTCAATCACTTTTTAATATTGAAAGCCTCGACTTTATCGTATCTGTTCAGTACCACGAAATTTTAATGCAACAGCACCTAGATTGCGCCAATCTTCTAGCTATAAATCTGCACATGGCCCCATTACCCGAGTATAGAGGCTGTAATCAATTCTCATTTGCCATACTAGATCAAGCAAAAGAATTCGGTACTACGTTACACAAGATGGAAGCGGGCATAGACAATGGTGCTATTCTTGCTGAAAAACGTTTTGTTATTCCTGAGAAATGCGTTGTTCATGAACTCTACAACCTAACCTTAGAAGCAAGTAAAGACCTTTTTGCAAATAGCATCAAATCTATCTTCAACGGAAGGTTTACTCCTGTTGAGCAGAAGTACCTTTTAAAAGAAAGAGGCACATCTTTGCACTTTAGAAATGAAATGGCAGGGATAAAACAGATTGACCTTTCTTGGCCTGAAGAAAAAATTGACAGACATATACGTGCAACCTATTTCCCGCCTTTTCCTCCTCCCTATGCCATAGTTGATGGAGAAAAAGTGGAGCTAACGCCTAATTGGAAAAACGAAATTCAATGAAGCGAATAGTTTGTACCGTTACTACGGATTTGAATTACGATCAGCGAATGATTCGCATATGTAGCGCATTAAGTGAATGCGGTTATGCGGTTACTTTGGTGGGCAGAAAAAGACCACATTCAAAACCTTTCAGTGAAAAGCCTTACGAACAGGTACACCTCAATGGCTTCTTCGAATCTGGTTTCTTATTCTATGCAGAATACAATATTCGGCTGTTCTTCTATCTACTTCGTAACAAATTTGATATCTACAATGCCTGCGATTTAGACACTATTTTACCGTGTACCTTCATCGCTATGCGTGAAAATGCGCCTCTTGTTTATGATGCACACGAGTATTTCACAGAACAAGAAGAAATAGTTGACAGGCCCTTTATTAAAAAGATATGGAAACAGATAGAGCGTTATTGTCTGCCAAAAGCAAGTCGTGCTTATACTGTATCTAAAGGCTACGCTAAGCTATTCCAAGAAGAGTACAAATTGTCTTTTGAAATCGTGCGCAATGTAACCAGGCTTCTAGAACCTTTGGCTAAAGCAGACATCCAAAGGAGAAAGAGTTACATTCTCTACCAGGGCGCAGTAAATGAAGGTCGTGGTTTACGAGAATTAGTGGTTGCCATGAAATACCTTCCCAATTATCGCTTAATTATTTGTGGTTTAGGAGACATCCATGGAGAGCTGGTAGCCCTAGCTAAAGCTGAATCTTTAGCTGATCGCATTGAATTTAAAGGATACGTTGAGCCTGCACAACTTAGAAAAATAACTGCAAAAGCTGCAATAGGTATAACCTTGTTTGCGGATGGAGGGTTGAGTCACAAATTCAGCTTGGCCAATAGGTTTTTTGATTATATGCATGCTGGCATGCCACAACTAGCCATGAAATACCCAGAATATCAACTATTTAACGAGTCTTTTGAAGTGGCTCAATTAATTGAAGATATAAAACCCGAAACGATAGCCCATGGCTTAAAAACTGTTCTAGAGGATGAAGAGCGATACCTACACCTATCCAATCAAGCTAGCGAGGCACGTTTAAAGCACAACTTTACTAAAGATGCCAACAGGCTATGTTCTATATACAGCTCACTTTAGTTCGTTGTGTAGAACAACTAACTTGTAAAAGTCTAAGGCGGACAGTTTAGGATCTCCAGAAAGTAAATTCTTTTTGGCTGCGGAACCAATAAAGCTGCCCAAAGCATTGAGTAAAAGACCTAGGCCCTTGTGGTTCCAATCATAATAAAAGCGAAGTAAACGCACATCATCAACTCCTACCTTTCCTGCCTTGTAGAGCTTTACTAAGGTTTGAATACCAGTGTAGGTTTTCTCTACAAATCTGCCATTTGATTCTAGTCCAAGATGCAAAACCGAATTATCAATATGTAAAAGCGATGTACCAGCATCTCGTAATGCAAAACCAAATAAGGTATCCTCATGACCATAACGGGTAATGCTTTCATCAAAAAGTATCTTGAGAAAAACGCTCTTCTTCACGCATAAGTTATTCGCAGTTAAAGAATTATAAGGCGCCTTGTTTCTCTCGCTAGCACTTATCATTTCTCTTCTGATACCATAGCGCCAGCGGAGTAATGTTGCTGTAGTCTTTTGTTCCTTAGAGTAAGCCGTACCTCCTACTAGTACCTCTGCTTTATTTATTGAGTTCGCATAGTTCTTAAGGAAACCAGGGCGAATAGCTGAGTCTGCATCAATAAAGAGTAGATAGTCATTGGAAGCCTCTGCTGCCAATCCGTTTCTATTTGCACTCCTACCTCTTTCCTTCTCAAAAACAAGATGCTTTATATGTCCAGAAGCATGTAGCTCCGCATTCTTAGAGAACATTGATGGCTCGCTTCCATCTTCAGAGACTATAATTTCTACTGGAATCTCTGAATTGGCACTATCCGAGATGATCGCCTTAACCAAAGACGATACGTCATAATTCTGTACGGGTATTAAAACCGAAAACATGTCTTTAGTTAAGACATGATTACTTTACCATCTTCGCATTGGATGGTTTTAGACTTGTATTTCTCCATGAGAACAGCATCGTGTGTTGCCATTAAAATAGCCGTGCCACTCATACTAATGTCTGACAAGAGATGAATAATCCGCTCAGAGGTTTCTGGGTCTAAGTTCCCAGTTGGCTCATCTGCCAAAATAATTTCTGGTTTATTGATTAAAGCTCTTGCAATGGCCACCCTTTGTTTCTCACCACCAGAAAGTTCATGTGGCATGCTAGCTCCTTTATCTTGCAGCCCAACTAATTCCAACACCTCCTGCATCCTATTCTTTACTTCCGTCTTGTCTGTCCAGCCCGTGGCTTTCATCACAAAAACTAGGTTTTGATTTACGGAACGGTCTCCTAACAGTTGGAAGTCTTGAAAAACAATTCCCAACTTTCTACGAAGAAACGGTATCTCCTTGTATTTCAATTTTTTAAGATTGAATTCAGCTACACTACCTGTACCTTCCTTTAAGGGCAATTCTCCATAAAGCGTTTTGAGTAAACTACTTTTACCGCTACCTGTCTTGCCTACCAAATAAACAAATTGACCTTTCTCAATTTCTATATTCACATCACTGAGAATCAATACTTTCTCTTGGTATATCTTAACGTCTTTAAGCTTAATTACAGGTCCGTTGCTCATGAATGGTGAATTTGAACAAATTTAGCATTTCAATTTTGAGTTGATGGGTTGAAGCCCCTGTAAAGCTTGCAATGCGTTAACGCTGTCATGTTGAAAACTAATACTACACATAAAAGCTAAAGGCGTGAGTGCCACGTACTTTTACGAGTTGATAAATACTGGCACGTATGAGGTTACAAAGTGGCTTACAAGCTATTGGTTTTCTGCTCTATATATCTGTTTCTTTTAGTGTTATTGCTCAAGAGACTGAGGTTTACACAAATGAGTTAAAGCACTACAGGAAAGGACTAGAACTGTACGATAAAGAAAAGTATAGTGCTGCATATAATTCCTTTGAGCAAGCTCTAGCAGATATGAAAGAGCCCTCGGGCATGGCTTATGAGGAGGCCACTTACTACAAAGCACTTTGTGCGCTTCAATTATTCAATCGCGATGCTGAGTACCTACTCAAAGAATTCGTGAAGCATTATCCTGAAAGTCCACGTATTAAAAACGCATTCTTTCAACTTGGGCGCTACAACTACCGTCAAAAACAATGGGACGAAGTTGTACTTTATCTTTCAGAAATCGACCCATATGACCTAACTCCAGAAGAAAGGTCTGAATACTATTTTAAGCAAGGTTATGCTCAATTTAGAGAAGAAGAGTACACAGAAGCAAAGCGAAACCTATATCGACTTATAGATATTCCTGGAACATATCACGCTCCTGCCAACTATTATTATGGTCACATAGCTTACGAAGATGGCAACTATGAAACTGCGTTAAAGTCTTTCGCAAAGCTTAAGTCAGACAAAAAATTCAAACCTGTTGTTCCTTATTACATCACCCAAATCTATTATCACCAAGAACGCTATGATTCTCTTATAAATTATGGCTTACCATTATTAGAGCAAGACAAAATCAAGCGTAAACCAGAGATTGCAAGATTGGTTGGCGAGAGCTATTTCAATAAGGGAATGTATAAAGAGGCCGTACCGCACCTAGAGTTTTACGGGAAAGAGAGCCCTGCCAAAACACGAGAAGACGATTACCAGCTGGGGTATGCCTATTACAAATCTGGAGACCCAGTGAATGCTGTGGCAACCTTGAAAAAAACTACCTACACCAACGATTCATTGGCACAGTCTGCTAATTATCTTATTGCTGAAAGCTATATGGATGCAGGTGATAAGCGAGCAGCATTAGCTGCTTATCAAAATACTTACAGCTTAGATTTTGATAAAATGTTATCAGAAGAATCACTCTTCAATTATGCCAAACTATCTTATGAATTAGAGTTTGACCCGTACAATAAGGCCATAGATGCTTTCATTAAATACCTTGAAACCTACCCCAATGCCCTACGCAGTGAAAAGGCCTATGAGTACCTCATCAACATCTACTTAAACTCTAAGAACTATAGAGCTGCCATAGCTTCATTGGAAACCACCATGAATATGGATGCGCGTTTCAAAAAAGTATACCAGCAACTAGTATACAACCTGGCTGTGGAGCAATTTAGTGGCGGCCAGCACTATACTTCCATCGCTACATTCAATAAAAGTTTAACTGAGCCTGAAGACAAAACATTGGCAGCCCTTGCCAATTATTGGAAAGCAGACGCTTATTACAGAGAGCGTATATTCCATAAAGCAATAGAGGCTTACAAAGAATTCATGTACGAGCCTAGAGCTATTCTTTTACCTGAGTTTTATTTGGCACACTACGGTACAGCTTATTCGTATTTTCAAAAGAGAGACTACGCAAAGTCCGCTTCATGGTTTCGCAAATTTTTAGCTTACAAAGAGGCAGATAGCTTAAGAACGAATGATGCCCTTATTCGTACAGGAGATTGTTACTTTATTCAAAAAGAATATTTGGTTGCTCTCGAATACTACAGGCAAGCCATTGATTTAGGGTATCGTGATACAGACTATGCCCTATATCAATTTGCATTGGCAAGCGGAGTAGTAAAGCGAGATGAAGATAAGCTAGCGGCACTTCAACGCATGGAAAAAGAGTACCCTAATTCAGGGTTTATTGATGCTGCTTTATATGAGTTAGGCAGAACCTATGTAGCTCAAAACAGAACTACAGATGCCTTAGAGTACATGAATAGGGTTATTGATAATCATCCAAACAGTAGCTACAAACGAAGAGCAATGGTAAGTACGGGACTCATTTATTACAACATGGATCGTAATGATGAAGCCTTAACCATTTTTGAGAAGGTGGTTGAAGAGAACCCCAATTACGCAGACTCTAAAGAGGCCTTACGCGGTATCCAAAACATTTACAAAGAATCTGGAGATGTTAGCGGGTATGAGTCTTACATAAGCACATTGGCGTTTATGAATATATCAGACGGAAGTTTAGATTCATTGAATTATGAATCTACAGAACTTCAATATATGGCTGGCAATTGCTCAGAGGCTATTACCGGTTTTCAACGATACTTAGGCAAGTTTGACCAACCTATTTTCTACTTAAACGCTAGCTTCTATCTAGCGCAATGCTTGTACAAATCGGGTAATTTCCCCGAGGCTCTAAACTACTACACCAATGTTCTGCGTAGGCCTACCTCTAAATTTACGGAACCTGCATTAGAAAAAGCATCTTACATCAATTTTATCACCAATCAATTTGATGTAGCCGCCAAACAGTATGCGCGTTTATATGATTTGGCCAATTACCCAGAGAATAAAGAACGTGCGATAATTGGTCTAATGCAATCTTATTATGAGTACGGCTCCTATCAAAAAGCAGATTCTGTTGCTCATCTAGTAGATCAACTAACAGCACTTGACGAACGCCTGCTCGATCAATCTTCATTTATTCACGCTATTGCGATGTTAGAAGTTGGAAAAGCAGATTCCGCTAGAAACCTGTTTATGCAATTAGCAGACTCTTCTAAGTCTGAGTACGCAGCCCATGGCCTATACCTTACAGCTGAATCTCTTTATGAGGAAGACCTTCTTGATTCATCAGAAACTGTGATTTTTCAATTGGTAAACTTCACTCCAACCTACGACACTTATTTGGCTAAGGGATTGATTTTATTGAGTGATGTTTACTTAGCTAAAGATGACCCATTCCAAGCAAAAGCAACCCTAGAAAGTATCATCGAGAACTATACTGGTGATGATGCACTGAAACGAGAAGCTGAAGACAAACTACAGCGCCTATTGAATGAAAATAGTCCGCCTGAACCTCAACCCGAAGAGGATTTGGAAATTGATATGGGCGTAGACGAATTAGACTACGATGCCTTATTTGAAGAAGAATTACCAGTAGAAGAACCCAATCAAAACAACGAATAATGAAAATCAACAAAACGTTTTTTGCCGTAGCGCTTTGCTTTTCTTCCGTTGCAGCTTTGGGTCAAAATGCCCAAACAGGAGATGACACTCTTTCTACTGAAGAAGTTATTATTATTAAAGAGTTTGAGCCCAGTATAGCTGCCGCAAGAAAATTGAATACGGGGCCTCAATCTGTGGCTTTAAAGACTGAGCCGCTTTCTTTTAAATATACTCGACAAGAAGTAAGTTACACATCTGATTTTGCACCAGACAGTATTAAAGCTGCTCGTTTAAAGGGTGAACCGCTCAGTAGGTTATATCGTGCTTATGTGAAAGCGGGGATGGGCAACTTCCTAACCACATACGGAGACGTCTATGTGAATAGTCTACGAAGCCGGAATACACGTTGGGGCGTTGAAATGCATCATCGTGCATCAAATAATGGTATAGCTGATTTACCAGAGAATACTTTCTCTACGAACAGCGCAAGTGTGTATGGAACCAAGTTTTTAAAAGCACATAAACTGCACGGTAATGTAGGTTATACAAGACAGCGTGTGCATTATTACGGGTTAGCCGATACCTACGCAGACTCTATTGACGGTACGGAAATAGATGCCTCTCAAATTGAGCAGACTTATAACATAGTGACCGGGCAGGCCTTATTAGAAAGTTATTTCTCAGACTCATCTTCCATCAACTACACAGCAGATGTTTCGTATAACTTTCTTAGCACTCCAGAGTACACCTCTCCAGTGGGTACAACTGAAAGCGTGCAAGAAAACCACCTCCTTGCCAAAACAAGGTTTGAACGTTATTTTGGCAACGAATTGGCCTTATTGAATCTCGACTTTGACTACAATAACCAAAATGTTAACCTAAATGGTGCTGATACTGCAGTTAATAATGCCAATTTCTTTGTGCGGATAAATCCACAAATTGAGTTTAAGGGAGTGAAGTGGAGATTGAGCATGGGCTTATCTGCTTTCATTGAAAATGAAGATGCAACTGATTTCAGGTTCTATCCAAATGCTTACTTCAAGTACAACGTATACAATGACTACATCATCCCTTATTTGGGCATCAATGGAGGCCTCACTCGTGTAAACTACAATAGCTTGCGTCAAGCTAACCCATTCTTGGCATCTGATCTCACCTTAGAAAATCAAAATACACGTTATAATATATACGGGGGTATCAGAGGAGCTTTTAGCTCTCAAATTAGTTTCAATATTCAAGCTTCCTTAAGACAAGAAGCTAATGTTGCTCTATTCCAAAAAGCAGATACCACTGTTGGTGCTATCGTTCCTGCCAATTTTTACGCCAGATCACAAGGAGCTTTTACAACAGTATACGATACCTTAAACATTACGCATTTAAAAGGAGAGCTCACCTTTTTTGCAGAGAACAAATTTAATTTATTGGTTTCTGGAGAATACTTCAGCTTTGACCCTGTTAGGCAAGCAAAAGCATGGCACATCCCAGAGCTGGTAGCCACCGTAACTGGGAGATATGATCTACGCGACAAAATTGTTGCTATGCTAGACGTTATGTATGTAGGAGAGCGCTTTGCTAGAACATATAACGCTTCTGAAGGAGAACAAGTGGCTTCAGAATTGATAAATGGAGCACCTTCACCTATCTATGCCGTTAAACTAGACGGGTACTTAGATGCGAATATTGGGCTAGAATACCGCTACAACAAGAAACTTTCTGGCTTTGTACAAGTAAACAACATCTTGAATACTGGTTATCAACGTTGGCATGATTATCAAGTACAAGGCATTAACGTAATGTTTGGAGTTACTTACGGATTCTGGAGTAGGAACTAACAGCTCTATTTAAGCCCTTGTTTTTCAAGGGGAGATATGTTGATAAAACCTACGGTTTACAGTGAATTAGGTCACTCCTGCCCCACCCCTAATGTTATCTTTGTTTGATAGCTTAAAAACAGGCATTTTATGAGCGAACAAAAGAAAGACTACGCAGCGGGTAGTATACAGGTACTTGAAGGCTTAGAGGCAGTTAGAAAACGTCCAGCCATGTATATTGGAGACGTTGGCTTTAGAGGTTTGCACCACTTGGTATATGAAGTAGTGGATAACTCTATTGATGAGGCGCTAGCCGGCCACTGCGATACCATATCCGTTATTATTCATGAAGGTGAATCCATTTCCGTTACAGATAATGGAAGAGGTATTCCCGTAGATATTCACCCCAAATACAATAAAAGTGCGCTAGAAGTTGTAATGACTGTGCTTCATGCAGGGGGTAAGTTTGATAAAGATTCATACAAGGTATCTGGAGGTCTACACGGGGTTGGTGTATCCTGTGTTAATGCTCTTTCCACAGATCTTAAAGCTACGGTTTACAAGGGCGGTACAGTCTACGAACAAGCATTTAAAATAGGTAAGCCCCAGTACGACACACGAGAGATTGGCACTACCGATAAAAACGGCACAACAGTTTGGTTTCAACCCGATGCATCAATATTTGACGTAACCGAATATTCGTTTGATACATTGGCCAATCGCATGCGCGAACTTGCCTATTTGAACAAGGGGATTACGATTACCTTAACAGATGAACGCGTTACCAATGAGGATGGGAAGTTTTTAGAAGAAGTATTCTTCTCAGAAGGTGGCCTTATGGAATTTGTTCAGTTCTTAGATAAGAATCGAGAACAGATTATAAGTGATGTGATTTATATGGATGGCGAAAAAGACGGAATCCCCGTAGAAGTAGCCATGGTTTACAATAACTCATTTAGTGAGAACATTCACTCTTACGTAAACAATATTAATACGCACGAAGGTGGTACTCACCTGAGTGGTTTCAGAAGAGGGCTAACAAACACACTTAAAAAGTATGCAGAAGAATCTGGCATGCTAGACAAGTTGAAGTTTGAAATTAGTGGAGATGATTTCCGCGAAGGTTTAACATCAGTAGTTTCTGTTAAAGTTGCAGAACCCTTGTTTGAGGGACAAACCAAAACCAAGCTAGGTAACAAAGAAGTTGTTTCTCCTGTTTCGCAAAGCGTTTCTGAAATGCTAGCGTACTACCTAGAAGAGAATCCTAAAGATGCTAAAACCATAGTTGAGAAAGTCATCTTGGCGGCACAAGCTAGGCAAGCAGCGCGCAAGGCACGCGAAATGGTGCAGCGTAAAAGCGTAATGAGCTCAACAAGCTTACCTGGTAAATTGGCAGATTGTGCGTCTAAAGATGCAGCTATGTGTGAGCTATATTTGGTTGAGGGAGATTCAGCGGGTGGTACAGCTAAACAAGGTAGAGATCGGGAATTTCAAGCCATCTTACCACTTAGAGGTAAGATCTTGAATGTGGAAAAAGCCATGCACCACAAAATCTTTGAAAATGAAGAGATTAAAAATATCTTCACTGCCTTAGGTGTAAGAGTTGGTACAGAAGAGGATTCAAAAGCATTGGATATATCCAAGTTGCGTTACCATAAAATCATCATCATGTGTGATGCCGATGTAGATGGTAGTCACATTCAAACATTGATTCTTACTTTCTTCTTTAGACACATGAAAGAGTTGATTGAGAACGGATACATTTACATAGCAACTCCGCCATTGTACTTGGTTAAAAAAGGTAATAACCAGCAATATGCCTGGGATGAAGACCAACGAGACCGTTTGGTACAAGAAATAAAAGGCAAAGGGAGCGAGTCTGCAGTAGGTATACAGCGGTACAAAGGTCTGGGTGAAATGAACGCTGAACAGCTTTGGGAAACAACCATGAGTCCAGACGGTAGAACACTACGCCAAGTATCTATTGAAAATGGTGCTGAGGCAGATCGTGTTTTCTCTATGCTTATGGGCGATGATGTTCCGCCTCGTAGAGATTTCATTGAGCGTAATGCCAAGTATGCAAATATTGATGTGTAACTATCAATTGTTACTTATAGAATTCAATCCTCGCAGATACTGCGGGGATTTTTTTTGATCTATGGGTAAAATAGATACAGCACTGTTCTACACATAAAAAAATCCCGCTGAGTCTTACCTCGCGGGATTTAATTGTATTCGCTTGTCGCACAACTATCTATTACTCTACTATCGTTATGCTACCCGTAAAGTTGTGAGTACCCTCAGGAAACTCAACTGTAGACTTCCAAACATAAACAGAGCCTGGAATTACAGGTTCACCTGATACTTTTCCTGTCCAAGTAGCATATGAGTTTGATGTTTCAAAAACGGGCTGTCCTTTGCTATCGTAAATAACCAAGGTAAAAGGTAAATCTATTCCCATGAGCGCTTCTGGCATCCAAGTATCATTTCTTCCATCGCCATTGGGCGTGAATGCAGATGGTGCCAATAAATTGTACGATTCAGAAACAGAGACAGAGGTGCGCGAAGTATCCGTGCAACCATTGGCATCGGCTCCAACACTTGTTATCTGGTATAAATCAGCTTTTGTAACTATCACTTTGTGCGTTACTCCGCTTGCAACTACTTCATTATTTACAAACCATTGAACCGACTCAAGGTCTGATGCATCTCCAATACTCAGTGTTAATTCTTGACGTCCGTAGCGATCTTTACCAATCATCTGATTGATACGTGAAGTTGGACGCTTAAGGACTTCTATGAGTAGCGGCTCTCCTGAGATAGTTTTGTCACCAATTATCCCTTGTGGTATAATTTCATATGTACCAGGTAACTCAAAACGAATAGGTTCTTCAGTTTCCACTCCATTTACCAAGATTTGCTCATCTTCAAATAAGCCCTTAGTGGTAATGATCAAATGCGGGCTTTCACCTAGGCACAGTTGTGATGAAGGACTCTCCACTCTAATGGTATACTCTCCAATATCTGCACCTGATACTGATTGTTGAGTGTTGCTCACTTCTCTCAAGTCATGGGTTGCATTCTCATCAACATCTTCTGTTACTCTTTCTACAACTACCTCAGAAGCTCTATTCTGCTTTTCTGTTAATACCTCAACGGCTTGAATGTCTTTTTCTAAGTCTCTAGAATTGATAGGATCGCCAGCACTGCGCTCTTCAGGCTCTGTTATGGATAATATTTCCTCTGTACTTGTGGTTAACGTATCTGTTGAACTAAAGCCAGTTATTACGCCCATCCAAGCAGCAACAGCAAGTACTCCTGCCAACATTCCAGACGTAAAGCCGCTTGTAAGGCTAGTAGAGCTACTCACATAACCATCTAAGTTCTGTGAAAGACTTTCCCAAGCCTTTGGGTCATAAGGAGCCTCAAAGCTGCTCACCGCATGCTTTACTCCTTCTTCAAATGCATCTAATTTATTGCTCATTCTACAATCTCCTTGAGCGCTTTTCTCAAATTCGCTTTGGCCTTTGCCAAGTTAGATTTTGACGTTCCTATATTAATATCAAGCATCTCTGCTATTTCTTTGTGCGCGTAACCTTCAATTACATACAGATTAAAAACTGTTCTGTAAGCGGGAGACAAATCACGCAGAGCATCCATCACCCTATCCTTATTCTTAAATAACGTATGGTTCCACTCTATTTCATTGTCAGATTCATCTTCTAGCCATTCATACTCATCTGCATCAATGGAGATTACATCATAACGCTTCCTTCGCACATCATCAATGGCAGTATTTACCACGATACGCCTAACCCAACCTTCAAAAGAACCTTCCCCGTTGTATTTATCTAAACTCGTAAACACCTTTATAAATCCCGTTTGCAAGACATCTTGCGCATGATCTCTATCTCGATGGTATCGCATGCATGCCGCCATCATTTTACCATATAGCGACTGAAAAACAGCTTCTTGCGCTGAACGATCTCCCTGCCTGCAACGGGGAACCAAGGCTTTCAATTCAGTATCTGTAAGGCTGTTCATCTACGATTACAATTGAGAAACGAATAATAATTGAGTGGTTGCTTATCACCGGCCACAAAATTAATAGGGCATAAAAAAGAAGCGCGGTTTAATTGACTTAAGAATAAGGAACAAAAGCCTAATTTTGCGAGCTCATTTGAATGAATAGCATACACATGGCAATCAACAATTTAGAGGCAATTACCCCAGTAGATGGAAGGTACGCAAGTAAAACACGCTCTTTAGTTCCTTACTTTTCTGAATTTGCTTTATTCAAATACAGAACACGGGTAGAAATAGAGTACTTTATCTCTTTATGTGAGTTGCCTTTGCCGCAGCTGAAAGATGTGGACCATGGCCTATTTCCTGAGCTGAGAAAGATCTATGAATCTTTCACTCCAGAGAATGCTCAGCGCATCAAAGACATTGAAAAAACCACAAACCACGATGTAAAAGCTGTTGAATACTTTATTAAAGAAGCCTTTGATAAACTAGGACTTCAGGCCCACAAAGAGTTCATACACTTTGGGATTAACGTCTCAAGACGTAAACAATACGGCCGTTCCACTTTCCATACGAGAAGCCCTAGAAAATGAAATCCACCCGATGCTAGATGAGCTAGTAGATAGACTCACTGGTTTGGCTGTTGATTGGAAAGATGTTCCCATGTTGGCCAAAACTCACGGTCAACCCGCATCGCCAACACGTTTAGGTAAAGAAATCTTTGTGTTTGTTGAACGATTGGTAGAGCAAATCAAGCTACTGAGTCAGATACCTGTTACTGGTAAATTTGGTGGAGCCACAGGAAACATGAACGCCCATCAGATTGCTTATCCTGAAATTGATTGGGTAAACTTTGCTAACTCCTTCGTAAATGAGAGTTTAGGTTTAAGTAGAGCTCAAACTACCACTCAAATTGAGCATTACGACCATCTTGCCGCATTGTTTCATGCATTTGAACGTATCAACACCATTTTGCTTGACCTCTCAAAAGATATTTGGCAATATGTATCCATGAACTACTTTAAACAGAAAATTAAAGCGGGTGAAGTTGGTTCATCGGCCATGCCACACAAAGTGAACCCAATTGATTTTGAAAATGCTGAAGGTAATTTTGGCATAGCCAATGCTCTTTTTGGGCATCTTGCTTCAAAGTTGCCAATAAGTAGGTTGCAACGCGACCTTACAGACTCAACGGTATTGAGAACCTTAGGAATGCCATTCGGACATACGGTAATTGCCTACCAAAGCATACTGAAAGGCTTGGATAAACTTCTACTAAACGAGGATGCGCTTAGAGCTGATTTGGAAGACAACTATGCAGTAGTAGCAGAAGCTATCCAAACCGTATTAAGAAGAGAAGGTTACCCGGCACCTTATGAGGCATTAAAGGCCTTAACACGAACGAATGAAGCCATAACCTCAGAAAGTATCGCTGCATTTATTGACACCCTAGATATCACAGATGCGCTTAAAGTTGAGTTGAAGCAAATTACACCACATAACTACACAGGCATACAATTGGTAAACATCTAAATGAAAATAGCGGGGTTTTCCATAGTTCGTAATGCCGTAAACTTTGACTATCCCATTGTTGAAGCCATTACCTCTATCTTGCCAGTCTGTGATGCCTTTTATATTGCTGTAGGAAAAAGCGAAGACAACACGGTAGAACTAATCCGAAGTATTAATTCACCTAAAATTAATGTGATAGAAACGATTTGGGATGATGCGCAGCGTGAGGGCGGCAGAGTGCTTGCATCTGAAACCAACAAAGCATTTGATGCTATTCCTGATGACTATGACTGGTGCTTTTACATACAAGGCGATGAAGTTATTCATGAAAGTGATTTAGGTGCGATACAAACTGGTATGGAGATCTACCTTCATAATTCTGATGTGGAAGGTCTATTGTTTAAGTATCGTCACTTTTATGGTTCTTATGATTTTATAGGCGATTCTAGAAAATGGTATAGAAATGAGGTACGTATCATCAGAAACAATAAAAGCATTAGAAGCTACCGAGATGCGCAAGGCTTTAGAATTGATAACAGAAAGCTTAGAGTAAAACCCATTGATGCTCATGTAAACCATTATGGTTGGGTTAAACCACCTGAAAAACAAATGGCTAAACAGCGTCAATTCCACAAGATGTGGCACAGCGATGAGCACGTTGAACAAATGCTTGGTGATGCGGCTACATTTGACTATTCAGATATAGACTCATTGGCCAAGTTCAAAGGAACTCATCCAAAAATCATGGAAAAACGAATTCAGCGTTTAAATTGGTCGTTTAGTCACGATATTTCAGGCAAAAATCTGAAGCCATTAGATTGGATATTGTACCTCTTTGAAAGATTAACTGGAATTAGAATTGGTGAATACAAAAACTACAAGCGCATATAGGGTTCTTTTTCTACTTATGGTTAGCCTATTACCTGCTTGGGGTATTGGGCAAAACCAGCTCAAGCAGCTTCCTTTTAGTGTGTTTCACTTGAATACTTCAGATGGCCTTCCTCAGAACAGCGTTCAAGGCTTTTTACAAGACTCCAAAGGAAATATCTGGTTTGGAACATATGGTGGCATTATAAAGTATGATGGTTCTGAGGTTACTATCTTTAATTCTGAAACAGACTCAAACATACTCTCAAATAGAGTTATTCGACTCACGGGAAATGCTAGAGACGAGATTTTTGCAGCCACTCAATCACGCAGTATCATACGCATTGGTGAAAATGGGTCTCAGGAGTTTAAGATAAAAGGCAGAGGTTTAACCCATGGTTTGAGTACAGATGAAGAGGGAAACGCTCTCGTCTTTCTAAGAAACGGTGTTGTTAAGCTAGTGGACTCCAGTATTGTCAAAGCCAAGGAATTCATAGACTTCCAGATACCTCACGAACCCACCCAAGCATATTATAGTAAGGAGGACCAAACAGCCTATTACCTTACTTCCAAAGGCCTCTTTATCATAACTGATGAAGAAATGAAACAACACCCATTTTACAAGGGCAAGTTTCTGAATGGCATGCTAAAGGTAAATGATAACCTGTACATTCATTCAGCCGCTACAACAGACCTTTGGATAGGAGATTCCCTCGTAAAACAAATCCCTAACTCTTATCGAAAGGCAGATAGAATGGGCTTTGCAAGAAGCACAGATGGTGTTGTTCGGGAAGCTCATGATAATGGTATACGTAAAATAAGTCCAGATTTCAGCTGTCAGGACTTTGGCAAAAACTATTATCTACCCGCGCTTACCTATCGATCTGTTTTTGTAGATGTTGAACAAAACGTTTGGCTTGGTTCTAATGATAATGGTCTTGTTAGAATTAGACCCGATTTATTCAATACTTACATAGACCCTTATAGTCCTGGTTCTTTTAACCTCCAAGGAATCTATCCAGACAGCCATGGTATATAGATAGGTCTACATTGTGAAGGTATTGGTTTCTACTCTTTTGAAGATAGAAGAATTTCAACAAAAGCACTACCTAATTACAGCACCTATGATGACTTTGAAGGTGGATGTATTACGTCCTTTGAACTTGATCTAGATTCTAATCTTTGGTTTGGCACCTATGGAGACGGGCCCATTCAAATGAATAGAGAATCTGGTAAAGCCTACACGATTGAAGATGGTCTCTATTTGAATACTGTTTTAAGCCTACTTTCTATCAAAAGTGGAAATATGCTTTTGGGGTACGATAGGGGTGTTCAAGGGTTTGACCCTAGAAAGGATAAGCCATATGAGGTTTACAGTGAGTCTTCTATTCAGGAAGAACGTATCACCCAAATGTTTAAAGACTCAAAAAGCAGAACCTGGTTTGGAACGTTCAATGGCGTTTACATGGATAATGGAGACTCTTTGATTCACTTTACTCAAGCTGAAGGGCTTGCGCATGATAACTGCAGAACTTTCTACGAAGATGAGTTTGGGGATATTTGGATATTAACTTATGGTGGAGGGCTATCTCGATACCACAACAATCAGTTTCAGAGTATTAGGGTTGCGCACGGCTTATACAGTGGGATTGTTTCCTCTATGGTAAGAGATGGTGATAGATTATGGATGACGAGTAATAACGGGCTCTATGCTGCATCATTCAATGCCATGCGATTCTTTTTTAATGGGGAAGTCTCTAGGATTAATTGCATTTCTTTTGGAACTGAAGCTGGGTTAAACACCAATGAATTCAACGGAGCGTACAATAAAAGCGGGATTAAGCATCCAAATGGTAACCTATACTTCTCTTCAATGAATGGTTTGGTTGAGCTAGCAGACTCAGCACTACCATATATTCCAACACCTGAAATTTTTGTGAATAGCTTAGCCCTAGATGGTGTTAATAAGCGTGAACTTAATAAGCTGGCTATAGAAGCTGACGTGAAGAGAGTTAGCTTCCAAATCTCCATCCCCACATATGCGTACCCCAATAATGTGCTAAGTGAATATAGGCTTGCAGGGTACAATGATGAGTGGAAGCCAATACCTGCAGATAAACACATAGATTTTACCAATTTATCTGCAGGTAGTTATAAGCTAGAGTTGCGCGCACGCAGTTTAATGTCGGGTTCTTCTAATTACAACTTTAGTTCACTAGAATTCTCTGTTTTAAAGCCTTGGTATCTCAATAATCGACTTTTGGGTATTTTCTCTTTAATCATTATCGCAATAATCGTTCTCTGGTTTACCAGCATGCGCTTTCGTGAAAGAAAGGCCAAAGTGAAGCTAGAAAAAGCAATTAGAAAGCGTACCAATGAGCTGCGAGAAAATCAAACCAGACTTAAAACCGTTATTGAAAATACAAGTCAATTAATCTGGTCAATAGACAAGAATTACAACTTAGTAACCTATAACAGGCTATTTGCAGAATTTGCAGAACTCATTTACGGCTTTGAGGCTAGCCCAGGACTAAACCTACCAGCATCAACAAAAGAGAAAACAAAAGACTATTGGCTGATCCACTTTGAAGAAGCCATGAAAGGAAAACCTGTAACTATAGAAACACGCTTCTCTGATCAAGGTGAAGAACGCGTAATTCAAACAGAGCTATTTCCTATTACAGAGGCACAGGGAGCGGTAACGGGAATCGTGGGTTTTAGCACAGACAAAACAGACGAAGTTAAACGAGAGATGGAATTGAAAGATGCTAAAGTTGCAGCCGAACAGGCTGCAAGAGCTAAAGCAGATTTCCTTGCAACCATGAGTCATGAAATAACAACTCCATTAAATGGAGTAATTGGCACTACAAGTCTGTTGAAAAGAGAGAATCTCACTAAACATTAAAACGATTTGGTTGAAACCATTAGGTTGAGTAGCGATACCTTAATGGCTATAATCAATGAAATATTAGACTTCTCAAAACTTGAGGCAGGAGAGGCATTTTTAGGAATTATGCCCTTTAACCCGAATTCTTTAGTGGAAGAAACCCTTTCATTAGTTAAATTAAAGGCTGAAGAAAAAGGGTTAGCCTTAGAAGACGAAATCATAGGTCAATTACCAGAATCCTTAGAAGGAGACCCAACACGTATTAAACAGATTCTTCTGAACATACTGAATAATGCAGTTAAGTTTACGGAATCTGGGAGTATTATCATTTCAACTGAATATAGAGAAGGTGAATCACCGTCTCTTTGTTTCAAAGTTAGAGATACAGGCATAGGCATAAGCCCTGAGCAAATTAAGAACCTATTTATCCCCTTTCATCAGCTAGACCGTTCTACCAATAGAAAATATGGAGGCACAGGTCTTGGTCTATCTATTTGTAAGAAGCTCACAGATGCCATGAACGGCAAGATTCACGCCACTTCGGCTGTTGGAAAAGGAACTACTTTCACAGTTGAATTGTCCGCTCCCTAGCAGTCTAGAAAGCAACACTCCCAAACATGAATTAAAAATACCCGAAGAATCAGCAGTAATAGGGCTACCAAAAAGATTAGGCAACGAACAAATCAACCGAATTGAAGAAGTACTTAATATTCGCGGAATTGGCGTGCACATTTACGACTCTTTGAAAGACTTAAACAAATACTGCGACTTAGCAATAACTTTAGATGAACCTGATACTGCACTCGCATTTCCCCAGTTGAGAATTGAGAAGTCCCACTCAGACGAACAGCTTCTTAGAGATGCAATAAATAGCTTCAACAAATACATTCATGGCAAAACAAAAGAGCGCTCGATCTCCATACTGGTAGCTGAAGACAACTTGGTA
>CBFIHE010000006.1:55229-86161 GCA_965662345.1 Salibacteraceae bacterium | reverse complement strand
TATGGGTATGCTTCTTGAAAAAAATAGGTTTCTCATCAACTATGGTAGCCAATGGGCTAGAAGCCGTAGATGCTTATGAAAAACAGAATTATGATTTCATTTTAATGGATGTTCAGATGCCAGAAATGGATGGCCTTGAGGCTACAAAAGTTATACGAGAACTAACAAATTCAACAGAGAAACCAGTTATTATTGCCGTAACTGCCAATGCCATGGAGGGCGATAAAGAAAGATGCCTAGATGCTGGAATGAACGATTACCTGAGTAAACCTGTTACCTTTACTACACTAGAAAAATATTTAACCAAATGGGCGTAAAGCAATTCATGATGCTAGCCTCACTCATAGGCTTTATTTCATGCTCACAAGTAGAAGAGAACCCTACAGATTGTAGTGAGTTTAAAACAGGTGAGTTTACATTTTCAGAATCCAGTAATGTACGCATTTTAAGAGCAGATGGCTATCAAAAAGAGTTTAGCATGGATGATGCTGGTTTCATTGATGAATACGGAATTCAATGGACATCATCTTGTGCCTACAAACTATGGCTAAAAAGCACCACACATCCGCAAGATCTAGATTTTGAAATTGGAGACACGATGTATGTAGAAATTACTGCAACCTCTCCAAAAGGATATGCTTTCAAAGCTGCTACTGGAGACAAAATATATGAACGGGAACTTTACCGATTAAACTAATTGCGCATTCCCTGAGCGTGTAAATAGGTGACTATACCATCTGTTAAACCAATTTTTGGTACGTGAATTATGCTTACATCACTCCATTTCATGACTGAGAAGTAGATCTCTCCAGCAAGGGTAATCACATCTGCCCTATCGGGATTCAAGTTGTATTTATTTATACGATCTTCAAAAGACATGGATGACAAATCATTCTTCAACAGCTTTAGCTCTTGATACAACATTGGTCTTGGGTATGTTTTATCACTTAGTTTGTAGAGTTTATTAATATTTCCTCCAGAACCAATTGCCTCTGCGTGATTGAGGTGCTTTGTTTTTTGCTTAACCCAAGCTTTCATCTCTTTCCACTGAGACTCGTTTACCAAATCGTTCAACAAGCGAATGGTTCCCACCTTGAAAGATTTGGCTGCAATGATGCGCTCCTCAGAAAGGATTGTTATTTCTGTACTACCACCACCAACATCTATATACACATAGTTGCTATCTGGGTCTAGTTTATCTTTAAAGTGACCATTAAAAATCAGCTCTGCTTCTTCTCTGCCGTCTATTATTTCAATGGGAATTCCGGTTTTATCCATAGCTTGCTTCACCACATCTGCTCCATTCTTGGCATCTCGCATGGCCGATGTTGCGCAAGCACGAAATAGCTCTACACCATGTACTTTGAGCAAGTACTTATAAGCCTTCATACCTTGAATAAATGTTGATATGGTTTCCTTGGACAGCTCTTGCTTGATGAAGGCTTCTTGACCCAACCTAACAGGTAGTCTTGTTAGCGATACCTTTTTAAAGAAGGTTTCTCCATCTTTCTCTCGTACTTGAGTAATGAGTAAACGCATTGCATTTGACCCAATATCTATGGCACCTATTTTTTTAAACTTCAAGCCTTCTCCTCCATCATTTCTTGGTAATAATCAAATAAAGCAAATTGACTTCTAATATGTGGTTCTCCACCATGAGGAGTTTTTAAAACATTGTTTTGACCTCCATCCAGAATTCTGGCTTTCACGTTATCATCCCACTGAATTTTGAGAAAATCGCATATTTCTTTTTTGATGCCTTCATCTAAAATCGGACAAGTAACTTCAATCCTACTATCCAGATTTCTACCCATCCAATCTGCAGATGATATGTACATCAATTTATCACCAGCATTTGCAAATACGAACACCCGTGTGTGCTCTAAAAACTTATCTAAAATACTAATGGCTTCTATATTCTCGCTGTACTTAGGTTGCCCTGGCACCAAGGAACAAATACCCCTAATATTCAATTTAATATGAACTCCTGCTTTTGATGCTGCGTAGAGCTTCTCAATAAGTGTAGGGTCTACCAGGCTATTCATTTTTAAATGAATATAAGCTTCTTTACCCGCTTTAGCATTCTTAATTTCTTGAGAAATTAAGCGCATTAACTTGTTTCTGAGCTGTGTTGGAGAAGGAACTAGCGTTCTGTAGAAATAGGGTGCATGAGACTTGCCTTCTAACAAGTGAAATAGCTTTACCACTTCACTCGTGATTGATGCATTGGAGGTGAATAGCTTTAAATCGCTGTATATCTTAGACGTTGACTCATTAAAATTACCTGTTCCTACAGTTGCGTAATGTACAAGCTTACCATTCTCTTTACGGGAGACTAAGCAAAGCTTACTGTGAACTTTGAGCCCTTGTATTCCATGAAGAACATTCACACCCTCCTCTTGAAGAGTGCTTGTCCACTTAATATTAGCAGCTTCATCAAATCGCGCTTGGAGCTCCAGTATAACCGTTACTTTCTTTCCATTTTTAGCGGCATTAATAAGTGCATTAACCACCCTAGAATCTTTAGCCAGTCTGTAGATTGTAATTTTAATGGCTTTAACATCAGAGTCCATTGCGGCTTCGCGCAGAAAATCTATAAAGTAATTAAAGGACTGGTAGGGGTAATGAAGCATTACATCACGTTGCCTAATTACATTCAGTAAACTGTGAAATTTTTTAAATGCAGGATGCTCATTTGGAATAATCTTCTGATGAGTAAGTTCTTTCCTATCGAACGCTGGGAACCCCATGAAATCTTTAAAATTGTGATACCTGCCTCCTGGGATTAATGCATCAGATTTACCCAAATCCATACAATCCATCAAAAAGCTTAGCACGTCTTTGGGCATCTCTCTATCATAAATAAACCTAACTGGATCTGCCTTTTTGCGCTGCTTTAAGCTCTTTTTCATTTTCTCCAAGAAGCTCTTTGAAACGTCACTGTCTAATTCCAACTCGGCATCTCGTGTAATCTTTATGGTATATGCGTCAAACGTATCGTATTCCAGCATAGAATAAATCTCTGGTAGGCAAAAACGAATAACATCGTCAAGCATCATAACATACTTGTTCTCTGAGATTCCCGGAATTACCAAAAAGCGTCCAACACGTTTTACGGGAACCTCTAGTAAACTATATTTCAATGCCTCTGGGTCTGAAGAACGTTGTAGCTTGATGGCCAAATAAACAGCTGCATCCTTTAGATAGGGAAAGTTCTTTTTGGTAACCATTAACGGTATAAGCGCTGGCCAAACTTTGCTATGAAAATATTCTTTAACAAAGGCTGCTTGGTCTTCGCTTAACTGTTTCTCATTCAAAATATAAATTCCTTCATCTTCTAACTTTCCAACCAACGTTTCAAATGTTTCTTGGAAACGATGTTGCTGATCCAATACAGTTTGTTGGATTTCTTCGAGCAGCTTTTTAGGGTGCTCATTCAGTTGAGAACGAATATCTTTCTTAAGAAGCAGCATCCGCTTTACGGTGGCAACTCTTACTCTAAAAAATTCATCAAGGTTATTTGAAAAAATACCCAAGAACCTTATGCGTTCAATCAACGGAGTGTTTTCGTCTTGAGCTTCTTGCAATACGCGCGCATTGAAAGATAACCAACTGATTTCTCTATTGATAATTGGAAACTTTGAAGCTCCTGGTTTTTTGTTTAGATACTCTAATACTTCAAGCATAGTAACAAATTTAAGCTTTGGCGAACTCTGAATAAATGACTTTGATTGGGTGATTTACCAGAATAGCACTAAGCTAAAGACTTAAAATCAAGGTCCAATTGGGGTGATGAAATTTAATCTGTAGCTAACATGTATTGTTGTTCTTAACAAAATGGGGATATGGTTAACAATGGTTTGTTAACAATTGGGTAAAACATGTTCAAAACACCCGGTAGCAGCTATTTATGTTTGTTCTGAATTAAAGTATCCGGATTTAAAACGAACGCAGACTTTATGTTTGACATCCTCTTCAAAAAGAAATTATCGGAATCTAAGTTGGCCGAGTATTTCGTGAGTTCTGTTTTCCATCTTGTCGATTCGGGCTTTAGTGATGTTATTGAAATCATTAAAAACGATACATCATTTGAGCGCGTCCCTAGCTTGGAACAAGCCTCTAGCGATGAATTTCTAATGATTGTTATTTCAGGAAACCTTCATTTCGTTCCAGGTCACTTCAATGACTACCAAGATGTTAGAATTCTTGACGCCATATACAAACACTTAGGAGAAGCTTTCTCTATGTCTTCGCAAGACGTGAAAAGTATTGTGCGTAGCTACCAGTCTTATTTCAAGCGTATAAACCACCCTTCTAAGAACATGCACTACGCCATGTCTAAAGCGGTTTTTTACAAGTACAACCTAAATGACTTTCAGGAATCGTATTTTAGGAATATGGAGACTCCCAACCCTATTCTTCTCAAGCGATTAGACGAATTAATGGCTAACTTCTTGTTTTCTTGGGAAGATGTTCGCAAGAACTTTAAAGTCATTAAAGATTAAATTGTTCAGCGGCCATTTGCGCAACATCTGAGCCAATAGATAAAGATGCTGTGGCAGCAGGAGAAGGAGCGTTTAATACATGTATACTTCTGCCGTGTTTTCCTGGTTCAATTCTAAAATCATCTCTTGTATCACCATCTTCTCTGAGTAATAAAGCACGTACACCGCTTCTGCCCTCTTTAATATCATCCATGGTTAATGATGGGATCATTCGCTGCAGTGTTTTCAAGAATAGTTTCTTAGAAAAGGCTCTACGGTACTCATTTATTCCAAACGAAATATTATTCAAGAATAGATTCCATGTACCTTTGTAGGAAAGTGCGTCTTTGGTATCTCTCCAATCAAAATCTGTTTTTCCGTAGCCCTCTCTCTTGAAAGTAAAAACAGCATTCGGGCCACATTCTATTTCTCCATCAGTCATGCGCGTAAAATGCACTCCTAAGAAAGGGAAGTCTGGATCTGGAACTGGATAAATAAGATGCTTCACCTTATGCTTTGCCTGTTCAGTAAGTTCATAGTAATCTCCTCTAAAGCCTACAACTCTTTCGCTCAATGCAATACCATCACTTTTTGCTAAACGGTCTGCTTGTAATCCTCCACAATAAATCACGTAATTAGCACTACAAATGCCCTTGGATGTCTTTAGAGTAGTAGCTGTGCTACTTTGCTCAACAGCTGTTAACTCATGCCCCAATCGTACTTCAGAATGTGAGTTGATAGCTAGCGCTACTTCAATCATGTTTTGTGTTGCGGCTACATAGTCTACAATACCCGTTACAGGCACTCGTATTCCAGCAATAGATTCACAAAACGGTTCTATCTCTTTTACTTGTTCTCCAGTAATTTTCTCTATTCCCTCAATGCCGTTCTGCTTGCCAATCTCAAAAATTCTATTCAGATTTTCAAGTTCGTGCTCATGGGTAGCCACAACCACTTTTCCACATACATCATGTGCCACGTTATATTCTTTACAAAAAGCCACAAGGTCTTTCCTACCTTGAACACAATTAAACGCTTTTTTGCTGCCTGGTTTGTAGTATAAGCCAGAATGAATTACTCCGCTGTTATTGCCGGTTTGATGTGCTGCTAAAGACTTTTCCTTTTCTAGTAAGACCAACTTCTTAGACGGAAATCTCTGTTGCAACCGGTAAAAGGTTGCAGCTCCTACAATTCCGCCTCCTACGATGGCTATATCAAATGTTGCATTTCCCATAGTCTAGTGTGTTATCGATGGTTTCATCAATTGCTTGGTACGAACCAAGAAGTAAACAGATATTAAAAAGAAGAACCCCAATGTTAACGCTGAATACTGCATACTTCCTGTGAGTTCTTCAATAAAACCAAAAGCGAACATTCCCAGTGCAATTGCCAGCTTCTCGCTCACGTCATAGAAACTAAAATAGGTAGTGTGCTCACCATCCTTGGGAAGCATTTTAGAATAGGTAGACCTAGCTTGAGACTGAATGCCGCCTAGCACCAAACCAACAAAAGCTCCAATACCATAGAAAATCACATCTACATTAGGAGTGTCTTTACTCATTAGAAATGCAGCTACGCAGATAGCTATCCAAATAAATACAGCGATGAGTAACGAATTGATGTTTCCAAATTTTCTAGACAAATAGCTAAACAAGTAAGCACCAGCTATACCTACAAACTGAATGAGCAAAATGGTTAGGATTAAGCCAGAACTACTTATACCCAGCTCTTTACTTCCAAACACACTAGCCAGCAAAATCACAGTTTGAACTCCCATACTGAAAAAGAAATATCCGTACAGAAAAATTTTCATCTTGGGGTCTTGACCTAACCATTTCCAAAAGCGTCTAAGCTCTTTGTAACCATTACCCAATGAGCGCCAATGAATACTTCTACGCTCCTTGGGCTCAGGCAAGTTCCTAAAAGTAATTTGAGCAAAACCTGCCCACCAAATGCCTACCAAAAGAAAAGTAAATCTAGTTGCCTCGCCCTTATCTGAGAAGCCAATTATATCATATCCTTCTATAAGAACTAAACACAGAATTAAGAGAATAGAGCTGCCAAGATAGCCATATGCATACCCCTTAGCACTAATAGAATCTTGTTCTTCTTTGGGTGCTAATTCAGGTAAGTAAGCATTGTAAAAAACTTGGCTACCCCAAAAACCAACACTTGCAATCATACTTGCGAGTAATGCTAGCCACAGTAAATCTACACTAGAAAAGAAATAAAGACCCCCACAAGCAACTGCTCCCACATAGCAGAAGCGCCTTAAAAATGACTTTTTTCTACCTGAGAAATCTGCCAATCCAGATAGCAATGGAGATGCCAGGGCAATAAACAAAAATGACAAGGCCATGCAGTAGTCATACAAAGCCGTATTCGTAAAAGAAAGCCCCATGAATATTACTTGGTCTCCTAGTTCTTCTGTGGTAGTAATTGCATTGTAGTATATGGGGAAGATAGCGGTGGAAATAACTAATGAGTAGACCGAGTTTGCCCAATCATAAAAGGTCCAAGCGCGAATGGCTTTTTGAGTTTTTAAGGCTTCCATAAAGACGAAGATAGCACAAAGCCCGACTCTATGGTCGGGCTTTGAAGCTTATGGTTTCAACAGAAAACTACTTGTTTGTTACCTCAAAAGTAACACGTCTGTTCTGTGCATTTCCAATTTTGGTTCCGCTCTCATCAACTAACTCTGAATCACCTGCATCGCGAATGCTTAAGTTAGCAAAAGGGATTCCCTTTTCAATTAGATAATCGCGAATAGCTTCTGCTCTTTCTTTGGAAATAGATGCATTATCTGCAGCTTCTACTTTATCTGAGTGTCCTACAACTTCAACTTTTAGACTTTCATTGTCTTTAAGCATGCGAATCACTTCAACAAGGCTACCAGGGGAGTTAGTCGTTGTTTTGTTTTCATCAAAGAACACCTTCTTCAACTCTAACTCATCAGCTAATGACATATCCATATCTTCACTTACGTTCTCTTCGTAAACTACTTGCATTTCATCATCTTCAGACTCTTCACAGATACAGCTTGAAAGCTCTTCCATGTTAATAATCTTCACATTGTCGAGGTAATAATACGCATCATACGTTTGAAGCTGGCTATATCCTTTCGGTCTCTTCATACGCTCGGTATTATCGCGGTTGCGATCCATATCTTCTTGTTCATGGAAGTTTCCAATCGTAAGATAACGCTCTCCACCTTCAGCCGTAAATACACCACAAATCGTAACCCACAAGTATTGGTCTTTATGCACTTTATTCTTACTGTGCATAATTTGCGGAGTAATAGTCCAAGTTTCAATATCCTTCGATCTCACTTTTTTCGGACTTAAATAAGCACCTATATTTCTTGATGCGTACTTAGAGATCTTGGTAAGAGAAATATCAAAGCTTACACAATATGACTTTCCTGCAATAAGCTCATCAGAAAGCTTCACGGCAGCAAAAGTACGGGGCTCTTTGTCTTTATACCCGTAAGCTCTGAAACCCACGTAATTCTCACCTTCATTTACCATCTGGTAACCATAGAGGTTCTCAGGAATACTGTATTCTTTCTTAATGTTCTTAGAATACAAATCAGGAACATTTTCTTCATCTGGGGAAAACCATGGGGTAGCCAGAAGCATTTCTCCTGTTCCTTTTTTAGGCTTCTTTTCAGTTGATTCAAAGCTCCCGTTAGGAACTAAATTAGTTTGGCTAAAAGCTGTGGTGCTAATAGCAATGGAAAGAATTAAAGCAGATATTCTCATAATTATATCTCGTTTTTGTGAGCTTTTACGGTATCAATAAAACATTTTACATGCTCCGGATTTGTATCTGGATAAACACCGTGGCCCAAGTTAGCAATATGACGTTGACCACCAAATGATGACAACATCTTTTTCGTTTCGGCTTCAATGGTAGCAAGTTCAGCATACAGTAAACATGGGTCTAGATTTCCTTGGAGTGTCTTCCCGTTAGAATTAGAACGTACTGCAGATACATCCATATTCCAGTCTAAACCAATGGTATTATAAGGCATATCAGCAAATAATTCGATGGCTTGATACGCTCCTTTTGCAAAGGCCGTAGTAGGCACCTCGTCAATAGCCTCTGCAATTCTCCTTAAATAAGGAGCACTAAACGTTTTGTATTGCTCCAACGGGAGAATGCCCGCCCAACTATCGAAAAGCTGAATCAAATTTGCTCCAGCCTCCACTTGCGCTTTTAAATAGGCAATTGTGGTTTCTGTTATCATAGTTAGCAATTCGTGTGCCAATTCTGGATTTGTATACAACAGCTTTCTTGCTTCGCTAAACGTTTTGGAGCCAGAACCCTCTACCATGTAAGCTAAAATGGTCCAAGGAGCACCGGCAAAGCCGATGAGTGGCACTCTACCATTCAATTCCCTTTTTGTCAATCGAATTGCGTCATACACATATTGTAATTCAGCAGGGTCTGCTACGTGAACTTTCTTGAGGTCTGAAGCTGACTTTATTGTGTTTTCAAACAAGGGACCTTTGCCCTTAATCATTTGATATTCTAAACCCATGGCCTCTGGGACAACAAGAATATCAGAAAAAATAATTGCTGCGTCTACGCCAAGCAAGTCTACTGGTTGCAGGGTAACCTCGCAAGCCAGCTCTGGTGTTTCTACCAATTCCTTAAATCCCGAGAGTTTGGCTCTTACCGCTCGGTATTCAGGCAAAATTCTTCCTGCTTGTCTCATCACCCAAACTGGGGGGCGTTCCACTTGCTCGCCATTCGCAGCTCTAAGCAGCAAATCATTTTCTAGTTTCTCCATAAATGCGTTGATAGCCAGCGAAAATACAATGAAACAAGGAGCTTGCAAGACAATAGAGACATTTTGAAGTGGAATGGCTTCACAATTATTGGCTTGCTTGAATTTTTTCTTTTAACTTATAGTTAATGAGTATTTTAGCCGCTTAACTTAGAAGAAACACGTTTGCGTTCATTTTCACTAATTTCCCTAGTTCTTTCCTTATCCGCTGGCTACGGACAGACTATTGTTATTAATGAAGTACAAAGCAGTAACCTAAGAGGGTATGCAGATGAATACGATGAGGCAGATGGCTGGTTCGAGCTCTAGAACACGACTAATTCAAGTGTAGACCTGAGAGATTACACTCTAACTGATGACTTAGTAAACCCCTTCAAGTGGGAGTTTCCAAGCTATACCTTGGGAGGCAACCAGTATCTCACCATCTTCTGCGATGGAAAAAACCGCTATTCGCAACCGTTTCACACCAATTTTGGGATTGGTAAAAACGGAGAAACCATTTATCTCTTTAATCCTAACGGAAATCTTGTAGATTCATTGGCCGTTCCTGCTTTTCGCGATGGTGTTTCTTACGACCATCAACCTAATGGGTCTAGAAATTTTGGTTTTTTCGCTATACCCACACCTGAGGAATCTAACACTACTCAGCTATTCTCTGGATGGTTAGAGCCTCCTGTATTTGGATTGGCTTCTGGGGTTTACACATCAAATCAATCAACCACAATTTCACATCCCGAAACTGGTTTAACCATTCAATATGAATTTGGAGGTATTACTCCTGGAGGCACTTCACCAGTTTACTCTGGACCAGTAACTTTTACTCCAGTATCCCCTGGAACTTCTGATCAATATACTGTTATACCAACAATCCTGGCACTCAACTACCCGTTTGGTAGTTTTAGCGAATCCAGAGCTAATACCAGAGGTTGGATGACTCCATACACCTCATCAAGAAAGCAACAAGTGCTTAGTGCTATTGCCATAAAACCTGGCCTATTCCCATCTAAACCCGCAACTGTGTCATATAGTATAAATCCTGCAGGCAACCCATTTGGGCTACCGATATTAAGTCTCTATTTAGAACCAGCAGGCCTATTCAGCGATTCCACGGGAATTTATGTTTACGGAGACGACCCCGAGGGCAATTACAAACAATCAGGTTTGGATTGGGAACGTTCTGCAAATATAAACTACGTACTGCCAGACGGCACGCCCGTTATGTCTCGTGAAGTAGGTCTTCGAATTCATGGAGGTGGTGGTAGACACTCGGCACTAAAAACGTTCAGAATGTATGCCAGAAGTGAATATGGTGATAACAACTTTAATTATCCATTCTTTGGTGAAACAAATGGGAATCAATTCAGAAGATTACTTGTATGTAGTCCAGGACACAGACCCGATTGTATTCTGAGGGATGATATCTCAAACTTGGCTTGTGGTAATTTGCCTCTAGAAACCGCGCACTTGCAGCATACTGCGCTTTACATTAATGGAGAATACTGGGGGCTTTTCTCCCTAAAAGAAAGACTTGATGGCGAACAACTCGAAATTATGTACGGTCTGGATGAAGAAGATATTGTGATTCTTCAAGGTAGG
Organism: Salibacteraceae bacterium; assembly: GCA_965662345.1. GTDB lineage: Bacteria > Bacteroidota > Bacteroidia > Flavobacteriales_G > Salibacteraceae > UBA6049. The sequence goes on along the minus strand of CBFIHE010000006.1, from coordinate 75,289 downwards.
GGAACGAGCACAGCATCGCTATACCAAGGAGTGCCAGAATATATCCTTGAATGGGAATACTTCATAACCTATTTGGACTCAGCAGACATGACGCGAGACGGGGCTTATGACTTTGCGCATAATGAGATGGATCTCCAAAACTTAATAGATTACAACATTTCACAGACTTATCTAGGAAACAGTGATTGGCCCAATAATAACGTTAGATACTGGAAAAAACGAGTTACTCCAGACCCATCTTTACCACAAGGTATTGACGGAAGATGGCGCTATCTATTTTATGATTTGGATGGTGCCTTTGGCGGAAGCTGCAGTAATTTTAGCAGCACTAAAGATGCATTAGAAGATGCTATTTCAAAGGATATCGCCTTGGCTGATTATACCATTGTTCTTAGGAACATGGTGAAGAATGACTCTTTCAGAGTTCAATTCATCAACAGGGCTGCAGATTTAATGAATACAACATTCATACCCATCAGACTTGATACAATGCTGGATCGTTTAACTGATAAATTAGATCCAAATATGCAAGACTACGTGGAGCGATGGAGGTACCCCTCAGGAGTAAGTACTTTGATTGACCGCTACCAAGAAGTGCCGTCAACCGCTCCTTGGGAAGACGTAAAAAATGAATTTGAAGATTTTTTCTACAGAAGGCCAGAGAATTATCGAGAGCATGTAATGCAGCACTTGGGGCCCACAGACACGTCTAGAATCACCTTAAACGTGAATGACTATCAAATGGGAGAAGTAGGTATTAATACCATTCGTATAAACCCCTCTACAGATGGAGTTGAAGGCCCTAATCCTTATCCTTGGCAAGGGGTTTACTTCCATGATGTACCCATTACGGCATACGCTATTCCGAAACCTGGTTATGAATTTGTAAGATAGAACGGCAGCAACTTTACTGATGATACTCTACGCTTCTTTATAACCCAAGACACAGCACTAACTGCTGTTTTTGCTCCATCTACTATTCCATACTCAGATGAAGTGTTCATTAATGAAGTAATGGCAGCAAATGCAATTGCCACACCTGATGACTTTGGTGATTATGACGATTGGGTTGAGCTTTACAATCCATTTACAGTACCTGTTGATGTATCTGGATATTACATTTCAGATGATCCATTGAATCAAAACCAAATATCAATTGCCTCTTTCAACAGAGTTAGTTATACCCGCAAATGGGTACTTACTGTTGTGGGCTGATAATGAACCAAGGCAGGGCCCCACTCACCTTCCGTTTAGATTAGACGCAGCTGATGAGTTCATTGGCCTCTACAGACCAATAGATGAGTCTGCTGTTGACTTTACCTACTTGCCAGAGGTTGAACCTAATCTTTCATACGCTAGAAACGGTGACGATAATTCTCTTTGGGTTGAAAATACGCCTACCCCAGAAGCTGCAAATTAGGTAGTTGGAAATCCAGAGCGTATAAAGGTTGCTGAAAGAATTATGTTTCCAAATCCAACATCTGGTTACGTGCGATTTAGTAGAGCAGGAACTGGCAGTATGGTAGACTTGTCGGGTAGACAAGTACTCACCTTTAAAAATGCCAATGAAGTAGATGCATCATCTCTACCAAGAGGTACGTATCTAATGATATTTGAAGATGGAGACCACAAAAGATTGATCATTTCCAACTAAGCGAAATTAATCTGTAATAAAAAGAGGTCCGAAACAGCTGTTTCGGACCTCTTTTTTTAAGACCACTTTTATGCGTTAATGCGGTAGTATAGAACGTAAAGCTCCGTAAACATAGGTGCCTAAAATAGCACCCAAAATAACTACAACAATCAGGTAAAACCCTTTTCCTAATAAAATATACATGGGTCCAGGGCATGCTCCTACCATAGCCCATCCCAAACCAAAGAAAGTACCCCCGATTAGATAACGAGGTATGCTCATATTCTTGGGATTAAATGCTATCAAATGACCGTCTACATCTTTCATTGAGGTTCGTTTCATATATTGTACAATCAGGGCTCCCAATACTACGGCAGATCCAATGATTCCATACATATGAAAAGAATCAAAACGAAACATCTCATAAATACGGTACCAAGAAACTACCTGGCCTTTACTTAATGCTATGCCAAATATGGCTCCTACTAGAATAAACTTGATGTATTTCATGTGTTGATTGATTTAAAAACTGATGTTAGCCACCACATTCAAGTGGTGAAATTGAAAATTGACTTCTTCTTTTTCGGGCACTGGGTCGTTTAACCATTGGGTATCTTGATAGATATAAAATAAGTCTACCGTTAGTCCTTTGAAGAAACCTTCAAATTCATATTTAAAGTCTACTGCAAAATGATCGTATGATAGTCTTTCATACTTATTTAGGGCATAATCATCCCATGCGGGAAGCCAATTTCTACCCACCATTGCCGTAGCGGTTACATGTCGGTCAAATTTGGGATGCCACTCCAATTTTAGGGCGGCAGCATGGGTGTTTCCCAATCCCTCGTGTCTGGCTCTAGGCATAAAGGTGTAAAACTGTTCTCTTCCCAATTCTTGAGGAAACAAGAACCTACCCTCATCACTAATCCATGTGTAGTTTGCAGAGTAACTCCAGTACTTATTCTTGTGCTTTAAACGTCCGGACAGTACATTAGAACGCTCATCTCTTGCATGGTAGCCATGATTTAGATATTCATTACCGCCATCATTTAATGCCTCTTGATGCACCCATTGTACACCGAGCTCTAAAGCGCTCTTGTTCGAAAGAGGTAACGACCTTTCGATCTGTAGAAAAGTAGTGTTACTCACATTGTGAAACCAATAGTTCCAAAATTCCACGTCATTACCTGCAATGTCACTCTCCAGCCCAAGCAAACCTATTCCAGAGGTATTTAGCTCGCCCTCATAATGTGCGGTATCTCCGTTAATGTCGTACCCCTGCCAGTATATACCTACTGCGTCTTTCATTGAAAACCAATGGGTAGTTGATCTTGGTGATGCTTTATCGAACCAAGCACCAGCTATTCTTGTACGATTCATGATCATGGTTTCTGCCCATATACCACGAATCACATAAGGCTTCATCCGCGTATCTTGTTTATTGATCAGCGGAGTTTCTACATCCATCTTACCTACTTTCACAAAAGTGTTTTTGTACTGGTAACGAATGAACAGTTCTTCCAGTCTATCTAAATCATTGGTTTCACGAGGATGCTCAATATCAAATAATTGAAGCTCAAACGGAGATAACCGACCAGCCCATCGTTCATGATGACTGTTTGATTCACCCACATCACTACCATATAAATTATGAACGAAGACACCAGATACACCAAAACTCACACCCTTGTAGCTTGGTGTGTAATAGCCTAAGTTTCCACCAATAGCGTTTGCAAAATAATGGTGTTTAAACTTAGGGTGCCAGGTGCTCATAAAGTTATACCGCACAAAACCATGTGCTCTACCCTCACCCATAAACTCTCTGAGGTTATGCACCTCAACAGGTTTGGCTAGGTGAAGCGAAGGGTCTTCACCATGCTTGTGATTTTGTGCTAAAAGAGTTGAGTTTATTAACACACTAACGAGCGATATTTTTGTCGCTAATCTCATGTTCTATCAAAAAGGCAAAATAAACGGCATGATTACATAGGTCATTAGCAACCCTCCAATAAAGAAGCCTATAACGGCTATCAAACTAGGTATTTGAAGATTACTTAAACCACTAATGGCATGGCCAGATGTACAACCACCTGCGTAACGTGCGCCAAACCCAACCAACGAACCGCCAATGAACAGATAAGCTAACGTTCCTACAGAAAGGTTTTCAGGATCAAAAAATTGCCCTGGCAAAAAGGTCTCGCCTATATTTTCAAATCCCATGGCTGCCAATGCTTCTACCGTACCATCAGCGAGAATAACAGTAGTATCAGGCTCCATAAACAATGTACTTACTACACCACCTAAAACTGTTCCCAATACAAACATTAGGTTCCAATTTTGCTTGCGCCAATCGAAGTCAAAGAAAGACACGCGTTTTCCTGCCCCCATAGCACTACATGTAGCACGAAGTGAAGCAGAAACACCAAATTCTTTACCGAAATACAGTAATAAATACAACGTTAGTGCGATAATTGGCCCTACAACGTACCAAGGCCAAGGCTGATAGATTAATTCCAACATATTGATTGATTGTTTTGGTTATATACGATATGTAATTACCGGTTTGAAGAGATGATTAACAATGTCTTCAATAGATTTATCAGAAAACAAATACTTCAAACCTGTTTTCTCTTCTGTTCCCATAGTGATGAGATCAATATGAAGTTTGTTACTTAAATGTAACACTCCATTTTCCATTGTATCGTCTAAATGAATGTGAGTTTCTACATTTTCAAGCTTATTCAACTCAATAAAAGCATTCATTTTTGTTTGAATCTCTTGTGAAGTGGTGAAGTTCTTAGGTGTAATAATACATCCCATATGTATGGTTGCTCCAAATGCCATCTGCATATTTTTGACCAAATCCATATGGTGCTCTTTTGCTTCCTTCAAGTCTGTAATAAGTAGGATATTATCTAAACTCATACTACTTCTATCGCATTTAAGCGAGAGAACGGGTACTTCAGATGAACGTGTTAACTCAGCCGCCTTTGAGGTTTTTCTAAAGGTAGATGAATGGTGGTTTACAGTACCATCAGTTCCCATCACAATCATGTCTACACCCTCTTCTTTGGTGTATTTGAGAATATTCTTGGTGATATCTCCTGCACGAACCTCTAACTTGTAGTTACACTGAACATCTTTAATCCAGCCTTTTATTTGTGCCAATGTTTTTGCCCTAGCCTCGTCAACTATAGCTTGATCATCTTTAGAAATACTAATACATCCATCTTCGCCTTTCATGGCATCATCTGGTGCCTTTACCACATGAATAAAATGAACCTCCAAATCTTTCACATACTTGGATAGGTTTTGAACAATACCCAAGGCAAAATCTGAAAGCTCTGTAAAATCTACAGGAATTGCTATTTTCATTATCTCTTGATTTAAATCATAAAAAACTGAAGACAGAGGACCACTCTCAAACTGTAGAAAACCCTAAACCTAATCCTACAACCATGTTTGAACAATTAAGAGTGGAACCTCTCATCTTCAGCTCCTACCACAAACTTTTCAGCTACTAGCCTACTGCAACTTCACCTCTCCAGGCCATGATGCCACCGATCATATTAGCTAATTTGCCGAACCCAGCATTTGCCATGATGTTGCACGCGTTGTAGCTTCTTGCCCCACTTCTACAGTAGACCAAGTAGTATTTTGACTTGTCTAATTTCTCAATATCGCACATAAAAGCTGGGTTGTGAATATCCACATTCACTGCGTTAGGCAAGTGACCTGCGTTAAACTCCTCAGCTGTTCTTACATCCAATAGTACCGCATCAGGGTTATTTTGGACTTCTTTTTCAAAAACAGCGGCATTGATATTATCAAACATTTTACTCGATTTTTTCTTAAACAATCCAAACATTACAGTAAAGTACTTGGGCATACATATTCACTCACAGGAAGAAGTTCTGCTTCTTCTACTGCTTTAAAGCCTCCTTCAATGTTTACCATGTTATGGTATCCCCTAGACTTTAAGATAGATGCAGCAATTACAGATCTGTAACCACCAGCACAGTGCATGTACATGGTTTCTTCTTGCGGGAATTCTTCCATTTTAGAGTTGATGAAGTCTAATGGAATGTTTAGTAAATTGTTGCTTTCTATGTGCTGTGAAGCATACTCAGATGCTTTACGTACATCAACAATTTTGGTCACATCGTTTGATTTAAAGCGATTCGCAAATTCTTCTGCCGATACACTTTCAATTGACTCTACCTCTTTACCTGCTGCTTTCCAAGCTGCTACACCACCGGCCAAATAGCCTATTGTGTTATCGTAGCCTACACGCGCCAAACGGGTAATAGCTTCTTCTTCTCTACCATCTTCAGTAATCAATACTATAGGTTGCTTAAGATCGGTTATTAATGTTCCTACCCATACGGCAAAACTTCCATCAATACCTACGAAAATGGAGTTTGGCACGTGACCTTTAACAAAATCTTCAGGAGTTCTAACATCTAGCATTAATGCTCCGTTTGCATTTACCACGTCTTCAAATGTATCTGCATCTAGCGCCTTGTTACCATGCTCTAAAACGTTATCAAAACTTTCGTAACCCATTTTATTCATGGCTACGTTTTTAGGGAAGTACTGTGGAGGCGGAACCAAACCGTCTGTAACTTGCTTCACAAACTCTTCCTTACTCATTGGCTGAAGTGCATAATTCACTTCTTTCTGGTTGCCCAATGTATCGAAGGTTTCTTTACTCATATTCTTACCACATGCAGATCCTGCACCATGACCTGGATAAACAATTACCTCATTCTCCAACACCATGATTTTCTCATGTAGTGAATCATATAAGTGCCCAGCTAAATCAGCTTCAGTTAAATCTGATTTAACTGCTAAATCTGGACGACCTACATCACCAATGAATAATGTATCTCCGGTATAGATGGAGTGGTTTTTACCATTTTCATCTATCAATAGATACGTAGTACTTTCCATGGTGTGGCCAGGGGTATGCAATACCTTAATGGTGATATCACCAACTTTTAACTCTTCACCGTCTGTTGCTACGTGCACATCATAAGATGGCTTAGCGTTTGGACCAAATACGATGGTTGCACCTGTTTTCTTGGCTAAATCAATGTGACCTGAAACGAAATCTGCATGAAAGTGAGTTTCCAATACATACTTGATTTTCGCACCATTCTCTTCTGCTTTTTCTATGTAAGGAGCCGTTTCGCGAAGTGGGTCAATAATCACTGCTTCACCATTACTTTCAATATAGTATGCTGCTTCTGCAAGGCAACCCGTATAGATCTGTTCTACTTTCATAATTATTTGATTTTATACAGTTAAGATTCTAAATTATATTAACGATTTTCCTAAAATATACACACCCATTACCAAGACAAACCAACCAAATGCTGGTTTTAATTTTGCTCCTGATATTTTATTAGACAAGACACTACCTGCAAATATTCCCGCTATTGCGATGGCGGTAAATACAAGTAAAAAGGTCCAATCTACATCCATATTACCCAAGTCTCCGGTGAAACCGATGAGCGACTTTGCCGCTATAATGAGAAGTGAGGTTCCTACGGCCTCTTTCATAGGTAGCTTAGATAACACAACCAAGGCAGGAATAATTAAAAAGCCACCTCCAGCTCCCACTAAGCCAGTTAAGGTTCCTACCACAGCGCCTTCAAGTAAAATTAATGGATAATTGAACGTTTGTTCTTGGTTTTCATCCGTCTCAGATTCTTTTCTTCCTCTAATCATACTCACCGATGCAGCAATCATTAACACTGCAAATAATACCATAACGGCAATATCTTTGGTAAAGATGAAAGAACCCGTAGTGAATATTTCATCTGGTATGGCAGGCACCAAGAATTTCCGGGTGGCATAAACAGCGATGATAGAAGGAATACCAAAAATTACAGCTGTTTTTATGTTCACCAAACCTTTCTTAAAGTAAGTACCTGTACCTACCAAACTCGCTGCTCCAACAACAAAGAGCGAATATGCCGTTGCTGTAACTGGTGAAACACCTATTAGATAAACCAACACAGGCACAGTTAATATTGAGCCACCGCCTCCAATAAGCCCTAGAGAGATTCCTATTAAAAGTGATGACACGTATCCTATTATTACTATTGTATCCATTTCCTGTTGGGTCTATTTTTATTTTGCTGAGACAAAAGTAGCGGCTCAATTGCGCTTAGAAGGTGACATTAATCACATATGGTTTTTCATATACGTAAAGGCAACAAAAAAGGGCTACTGCCCTTCATTGTGCTCTACGTTAGTCTTTAACTACTTCTATCTTATTTCTTGACAGACGCACTAAACCACGTTTTTCCAATTGCTTCAACAACCTACTAACCACCTCACGACTGGTGTTTAACTCAGTGGCAATCTCTTGATGGGTGTATTGAATTAGGTTGGTTCCCAATGCATCTACAGTCTTATCTAAATACTCAATAAGCCTTTCGTCCATATTATGAAAGGCAATGCTATCTATAGTGCGAAGTAACTCTTGAATACGGGTACCATAAGTTCGAACAACAAATTGATACCACGATCGAAAATTCAACATAAGATGGTCCATCTTTTCAATGGGTATCGTAATGATTTCCGTTTCTTCAATCGTTACTGCTCTAACCTGACTTATTTTGTCGTTAATGGTACAAACCAATGAAATGGCGCATACATCGCCTGGGTACAAGTAATACAAGAAAAGCTCATTACCGTCTTCATCTTCTCTAAAGATTTTAATCTTTCCACTTATCACAAGAGGTATGGTCTTAATGTACTGTCCTACGTCTATCAGTGGAGTATTACTAGGAACAGTTTTAAACTTCCCCATTTCAGACAGCTCCCCACGCAGCTTGTCTTCATACATATCGGGAAACTTGGCATCTATTAACTCTTTTAGCTCTTCTTGTTCTGTCATGGTTCAAAAATAAGCATCATATATGAATAAATATATGTGTTGGACAGGGCTTTTGTCTCTTTGTTTCTACATACTTCATATCAACCGGGCAAATACCCTACTTTTGCAGCCCAATTTTACAGAGATAAATCAATTTGCAGGATGAAAGTTACACACGAAATTGCAGATGACCTAACAGGTGTTATTGCCATTGAGGTACAACCAACAGATTATACTGAGAACGTAGATTCCGTTCTTAAAACATACAAAAAGCAGGCGAGCATGCCAGGCTTCAGACCAGGAATGGTTCCCATGGGCATGATCAAAAAAATGTACGGTAATTCAGTTTTGGCAGAAGAATTAAATAAGATTCTTCAGTCTAAGCTTGGTGAGTACATTCAAGAGCAAAAGCTTTCGATCCTGGGTAATCCTCTCCCTAAGTCAGAAGAGCAGTTGAAGTTAGACATCAACGAGCCAAAAGACATTACTTTCAAATACGACATCGGCTTGGCTCCTGATTTTGAAGCTAAAGTAACCGATAAAGACAAGTTTACTTACTACAAAATTAAAGTAGACGACAAGCTTATTGAGAAGTATTCCATGGATCTTCGCAAGCGCTACGGAAACGTTGAAGAAGTAAAAAAATCTGAAGAAAACGACATGCTTTCTGGAGAGTTTGTTGAGTTAGACGCAGATGGCAATCCAGCTGAAAACGGAATCAAAAATACTTCTACCATATCGATGGAGTTTTTGGAAGATGATAAAATAAAGAATTCACTAATTGGCAAAAAGCCAGGTGATTCTTTTGAAGTCGATCCTGAAAGCGTTAGTAAAGGCCATGACGATATGGGTAAACTTTTGGGTGTTGATCATGATACCGTGCATCGCATTTTACATGATAAAACCAAATTCGCTTTTACAGTAGATAAAGTGTACCGCATGCAACCAGCTGAGGTGAACGAGGAGTTGTTCAACAAAATGTATGGTGAAGGTTCTGTAAAAACGGAAGATGAGTTTAAAGAACGAATCAAAACAGAACTAACCAACATGTTTGTGCAAGATTCAGAAAAAATGTTGATGCGTCAGTTCCGTGAAGATTACGATAAGAAGTTGAAGCTTGAGTTACCAGATAGCTTCTTGAAAAACTGGTTAAAGGCAGTAAACGAGAACCCAATTACAGACGAACAGCTTGAAGCTGAATACGACCAATATACAGAAGGCCTTCGCTGGCAATTGATTGAAGGTAAATTGATTCAAGCACACGATCTTAAGATTGAAGCAGACGAGGTTAAGCAATATGCTAAAAATGCCATTGCTCAACAATATGCACAATATGGAATCCCAGAGATGGATGATTCCGTTTTAGAAACATCGGCTCAAGAGTTGATGAAAAATGAAGAACAAGTGCGTAATATTTATGACAACCTTTATGCCGAGCGCTTGTTGCACGTAGTAAAGGAAACAGCCAAGTTAAAAGACAAAGAAGTCGACTTTGACGAATTCGTTAAATTAGCTACGGGTGAACCAGCCAAAAAAGGCATAATGAACAACCTTAAAAGCTTATTCGATTAATCATGACAGATTACAAAGAGTTTGAAAAATTTGCGGTAAAAGACCGCGGTATGAGTTCTGCAACTATGCATCAATATGTGCATGCTTCCATGACTCCGTACATCTTAGAAGAACGTCAAATGAACGTTCAAGCAATGGATGTATTTTCACGTTTGATGATGGACCGTATTATTTTCTTGGGTACTCCAGTAAATGATCAGGTAGCTAACATCATTCAAGCCCAGTTGCTATTTATGCAATCTAGCGACCCAACTAAAGATGTGTATCTATACATAAACTCACCAGGCGGTTCTGTATACGCAGGTCTTGGTATTTATGATACTATGCAGTTCATTCAACCAGATGTAGCTACTATTTGTACTGGTTTGGCCGCATCAATGGGGGCAGTTCTCTTGGCAGCAGGTCATGAGAACAAACGCTCTGCATTGAAACATGCACGGGTAATGATTCATCAACCCATGAGCGGCACCCAAGGTCAAATCTCAGACATGGAGATTGCTTTAAAAGAAGGTAAGAAGCTCAAAGAAGAGTTGTACACTATTCTTTCTCAGCACACAGGAAAACCTTTTGATGAAATTGAAAAAGATTCCGATCGTGATTACTGGATGAAAGCCGATGAAGCTAAAGAATACGGTATGATAGACGAGGTATTGGGTAAGAAAAAATAATACCATCATATTTACATTAAGACGCGCTGCCATAAGGTGGCGCGTCTTTTTATTTTTGTACGATGAAAGAAAACGAAGACATAAAATGTTCGTTTTGCGGACGCAAAAAGAGCGAAGTCAATATCATGATTGGCGGTTTAACCGGCCACATTTGCGATAGTTGCGTTGAACAAGCAGAAAAGATTGTTGAAGAAGAAGGCTCTAGCAAAGTCAAACAATCATTGGCTACTAGCCTCAACTTGCTTAAGCCTGTTGAGATTAAAAAGCACCTAGACCAATATGTAATTGGGCAAGACGATGCCAAAAAAACAATGAGCGTTGCGGTGTACAATCACTTTAAACGATTGACCCAAGCCGTTACCGATGATGAAACAGAGATTGAAAAATCTAACGTTATCCTGGTAGGTGAAACAGGTACAGGAAAAACGCTCATTGCCAAAACCATTGCGCGCATATTAAACGTTCCTTTCTGCATTGCAGACGCTACCGTATTAACAGAAGCTGGGTATGTTGGTGAAGATGTTGAATCTATTTTGAGCAGATTGCTTCAAGCTGCCAATTACGATGTGGAAGCCGCAGAGCGAGGAATTGTTTTTATTGATGAAATTGATAAAATAGCCCGCAAAAGCGATAATGCCTCTATCACCCGCGATGTAAGCGGTGAAGGCGTTCAACAAGCTTTATTAAAGCTATTAGAGGGTTCTACTATAGGTGTGCCGCCTCAAGGAGGGAGAAAACACCCGGAGCAAAAACTCGTACAGGTAAATACTAAAAATGTGCTATTCATTTGTGGTGGAGCATTTGACGGAATTGCCCGCCACATCGCCAAGCGATTGAATACCCAAGCAGTGGGTTACAATACGCAAGAACGAAACGCACAATTAGACAAAGAGAATTTGTTGCAGTACATCAATCCTGCCGACTTAAGAACATTTGGGTTGATTCCAGAATTGATTGGTCGTTTCCCTGTGCTTACACATTTGAATCCGCTTACTGCTGATACACTTAAACGCATCATCTCTGAGCCTAAAAACAGTTTGGTAAAGCAATACACCAAATTGTTTGACATGGAAGATGTAGAATTGGTTTTTGAAGAAGATGTTCTTGATTTTATTGTCACCAAAGCAATAGAGTTTAAGCTGGGGGCGCGTGGTCTCAGAAGCATCTGTGAAGCCATTATGACCGATGCCATGTTTGAAATACCGTCTTCTGAAGAAAAAGTAGAACAGTTTACCATTACGCTAGACTACGCCAAGAAGAAACTAGATAAATCTGGCATGAATATGCTGAGAGTAGCATAAAAAAAGGGAGGCTCTCGCCTCCCTTTTCTTTTATAATGCTTTCCTATCTCCTAAGGGATAGACAAATACTCTGTTGTATTGTAGTAGGTAACTGCAAAATCTCCGTTACATCCACCCTCGTAATCTAAGAAGCGGTGTGCCAAGTTGGTTTGCTTTATGGTAATCATACCACCGCTTTCATACGCGCAATCTACGCGGGAGATTATTGTTTGTGTAGTAGTGGCTTCAAAGAATTTCCCAAATGTGTTTCTTCCCTTTGCCGCTCCGCTTGTAAGTCTAAACTCATCATCACTTGGGTCTGCATAGGTATCGTTTCCAGTTCCTTGGTAGCCTCTGTTTCTGATGTACTCCACCCAAATATCTTGGCGTTTGTTACCCAAATCATCTCGGTACAAACGCGCACTGTCTACCTCTTGGTAAAAGCGCGGTAGTAGCGCACTATCGCCTAAATTAACTATGCGCATAGCGCCAAAAAAGGCTAAGTCATCCATGTAATAATCTTCAAAAGATATGCGAACCTCTGCCAATGAATCGGAGTATGGTCTGTTCAGCACCGCTATGATTTTCCCTTTTCTTAATCTACCGTCTGAGCAAAGCTCGCCTTGCCCGTAATCAATGGTAAGTGCTATGGGATAAGGGCCATTGTTAGGTACCCGCATAGTCGTATCTACACATACGTCTAAAATTGGAGCAGATGTCTGCCCACCCAGCACAGGATCTGTAACAATGGTTGAATGTACTTCCTTCCAAACATTTAAAAACGCATTTTGCGCTCTTACATATTCGTAACTAGAAACAGTTACATCTTCGTTGTTTCTGTCTGATTCAGTACAACCAATTAACAGTATTGCGAATAGTGTAAGGTAAAATAAGTTGTTTTTCATTGGGTTATGATTCACTTCCGCTAAAATAGCAAATTTAAGCTCGCTTGTCATACACTACAAAACTGTGTGCAAAAGCGTGCCTAGCATCTGCTGGATGGTGTTCTCTTGTAACCTCTTCCCAAACATCTTCATCAATACATGGAAAGTAGGTATCTCCTTCAAAATCTGCATGTACTTCCGTTATATACAGGCGATTCACTATATTTTCTTGAAGTGATTCCTTATAAATCTGCCCTCCACCAATGATGAATGGTTCATCATCATCTATTTCATTGGCTAATGCCAAAGCGCTCTCCAAAGAATTCACAACTTTACAGCCTGGTGCCTCATATTCATTTTGGCGAGTTACTACAATGTTCGTTCTACCAGGAAGCGGTCTGTACTTCTCAGGAATGCTCTCATAATTACGTCTACCCATAATTACTGCATGCCCTTGAGTAGTTCGCTTAAAATAATTTAGATCTCGAGGAAGATACCAAATGAGGTCATTGTCTTTTCCAATAACTCCGTTACTGGCTACAGCTACTATTAGCGATACTTTCATTGTATTTCTCTAAACGGCAACAGGTGCTTTAATAGATGGGTGCGGATTGTAGTTAACCAGTTCAAAATCCTCAAACTTAAACTCTTCTATGTGCTTCACCTCTGGATTTATGCGCATGGTAGGCAACGGTCTATAGTCTCTAGATAGTTGCTCCTTAACTTGCTCCATGTGGTTGCTGTAAAGGTGTACATCTCCAAAAGTATGTACAAAATCTCCTGGCTCATAACCCGTTACTTGGGCCACCATCATGGTTAACAAAGCATAAGAAGCAATATTAAATGGCACACCCAAGAACGTATCTGCACTGCGCTGATAGAGCTGACAAGACAACTTTCCGTTATTCACGTAAAACTGAAACATGGTATGGCAAGGAGGTAATCCTGCTTTGGCCATTTCTTCAATCTGAGCCGCATTCCAAGCGCTTACAATCAACCTGCGTGATTGCGGATTCCGTTTGATTTCGTCTATCACCCATCGCAATTGATCGAATCCGTTAAAATCTCGCCATTGCTTACCGTATACCGGCCCTAATTCTCCCCATTTATTAGCGAAGGTTTCATCTTCGCGCACCAGGCTTACAAACTCCTTCATCTTCTCACGCCACTCCAGAGTATACTTGGGAAATTCATCGGCTTGACCAGTATCATTCAACCACCGCTGGAAAGGCCAATCGTTCCAAATGTTCACCTTATTAAGGGCGAGATACCTAAGATTGGTATCTCCTGCAACAAACCACAACAACTCATGAATGATAGATTTCATGTGTACTTTCTTGGTAGTAACCAACGGAAAACCGGCTTGCAAATCAAACCGCATTTGATAGCCAAAAACAGATTTTGTTCCCACACCAGTGCGGTCTTCTCTAACTTGACCGTTTTCCAAAATTTGCTTGAGTAAATCGTGATACTGCTGCATACCTTGCCTCTAATTTTACCGCAAATTAATAAACGGCAACGGGCCGATGGTGCTACGTTGATAACATTGGAAAACTTCTGGAGACTAGATAATCATACCCACAATTACGGCCGTAAAAAGACACGCTAACGTACCGCCTATAAGTGCTCGAACACCCAATTGTGCCAACAAGCTTTTTCGCTCGGGAACCAAAGCTCCTATTCCGCCAATTTGAATGCCAATAGAAGCAAAGTTTGAAAAGCCGCAAAGGATATAAGTGGCCATAATGATTGATTTCTCACTGGCAAAAGCGCCTGATGCTTTTAAATCACCAAGCGTTACGTAGGCGTAAAACTCGTTCAAAATGGTTTTCTCACCCAAAAGCTGTCCCACCAAAACAATATCAGCTGAAGGAACACCCAACAAAAAGGCAATGGGCGCAAAGGCATAACCGATGATGAATTGGAAAGAAAAAGTTTCATAATTGGTGTTTTCTGCAATCCAGGCATTGAATCCGCCCAAGTAACCGATTTGCTCCAAAATGTAATTCCCAAAGTAGATAAACGCGGTAAATACAAGCAACATGGCTGCCACATTCACCGCAAGCTTGAGTCCGTCTGTTGTTCCGTTGGTGATGGCTTCCAGCACATTTGTCCCGATTTTATTCTTAGAGAGGTGCATGGTATTGTCAAACTTATCCGTTTCTGGTACCAGCATCTTCGCTGCTACAAGTGCTGCTGGAGCACTCATAATAGAAGCTGCTAATAAGTGTTTTGCAAACAACACTTGTTGAGCGGGATCATCTCCACCTAAAAAACCTATGTAAGAAGCCAGAACTCCACCAGCAATGGTTGCCATACCGCCTGTCATGAGTGCGTTCATTTCAGACTTTGTCATTTGAGCCAAATATGGCTTTACCAATAAAGGTGCTTCTGTTTGGCCCATAAACATGTTGCCCGCAGCTGCTAAACTCTCAGCCCCGCTGAGCTTCATCAGGTGTTTCATAACCCAGGCAAAGCCAAAAACAATTTTTTGCAGAATTCCCAAGTAATATAGCAAACTGCTTAATGCAGAAAAGAAAACAATGGTTGGTAGTACGTTGAATGCAAAGTTCAAGAGTGCGGGGTCTATTTCGCCTGTAGCAAACGAACGGAATAAGAACTCTGTACCGAAATAAGTAAATGAAATGATTTTCACGAATGCCCTGCTCATCCACTCGAAAATGGATTCAATGAATGGAACTTTTAGAACACCAAGGGCAAAGATGAGCTGTACGGCCAAACCTTTGCCTACTAAGGACCAATTTATTGCTTTGCGGTTGGCACTAAATAGCCATCCTAACCCTAACAATACTACTACTCCTAATAATCCTTGGAGAATACCTGTAACGGAAACGGAGAGAAGCATGTGCAAGGTTTACGATTTTCTGGTTACTGACGCTTATTGATTTCGTCTCGCAATCTTCCTGCTAGCTCATAATCTTCGCGTTCTATAGCTTCTTCGAGTTCCTTCTCAAGCTCTTCTATACTTTTTTGATTGGTAGTTTCAGGAGCTACCTGTTCGCTTCCCTCTTCAGAAGAAATACCTTCTGCGGCTTCTTCCTCTTCTACCGTAATGCCAGCTTGATTTAATATGAAATCGTAGGTGTAGATAGGGCATTTAAAGCGAAGCGCCAATGCAATTGCATCGGAGCTTCGCGCATCTATTTCTAATTGTTTGAAGCCATTATCGCAAATCAACTTGGCGTAGTAAATACCTTCCACCAAATTGTAAATGAGCACTTCAACCAATCTTACATCAAACTCTTTGAGTACGTTGGCAAAAGAATCATGTGTTAAAGGTCTTGCGGGTTTTAAACCTTCCATAACAACGGCAATGGCTTGCGCCTCAAAATTACCAATGATGATGGGGAGTCTTCTGTGCTTTCCTTTATCCTCCAAAACAAGGGCGTACGCTCCACTTTGGGTTTGACTATAAGAAAGCCCTACAATTTCCAGCTCAATCTTTTGTTCCATACCTACTCTTCAGAAACCGTGCAATGATACAATTTCCCGAGGTTCTATCCCGCGGCCTTGAACTTGCGAATGGCTTCCGTAAGCTTCGGCAAAACTTCAAAAGCATCGCCTACCACACCATAATCAGCAGCTTTAAAGAACGGAGCTTCAGGATCTGTATTTACAACTACAATAACCTTACTACCGTTAACTCCTGCTAAGTGCTGGATGGCACCTGAAATACCAGCTGCTATGTAAAGATCTGGACGAATTGCAATACCTGTTTGCCCCACGTGCTCGTGATGCGGTCTCCATCCTATATCGGCTACTGGTCTAGAACACGCAGTTGTAGCACCCAATTCTTTCGCCAAATCTTCAACAATACCCCAGTTTTCTGGTCCTTTTAGACCTCTACCAGCAGATACCACCAATTCAGCTTCAGGAAGAGGCACCATGTCTCCAGATGTCTCTAACTTTACTTCTTTGACACGCAAGCGAGAATCGCCTAGATCTGCATCTAAGGCTTCAACTGTTGCTGTTCCTTCACCTTCTTCTTTTCCAATAGCATTGGGAATAATGGCAACGATTTTCTTGTCTGTATTCACTTTAACATCAGCGAAAGCTTTACCAGAGAAAACAGATTTTTTAACAACAAAGCCGTTGCTCATATCTGGATAATCTACAGCTCCAGCTACCATACCTGCTTTGAGCTTGGCGCTTACCAATGGTGATACAGATTTGCCTGTGTAATCTTGAGAAAATACAATCACATCGGCACTAGTGGCTTCAACTGCTGCAACTACTAACTTGCTCAGTTTACCAGGGTCCATATCGCTAATAGTACGGTTCACCAATACTTTATTAGCTCCAAATTTACCCAATGCTGCAAGGTCTGCATCATCGGCATTGCCGTAAGTAACAACCACATTTTCAGTACCTGTGCTACTTGCTACTTTACTTCCATAGTGAACCGCTTCTAGAGAAGACTTGGTTACTTTTCCGTTTAATACGTCTGCAAAAACTACTACTGCCATGGTTATATCACTTTAGCTTCTTTGTGTAACAATTCTACCAACTCCTCTACATTCTCAGGGTCTATGAGTTTAACGGCTCCTTTTTCTTCCGGGAGAGCATATTTCACTACTTCCGTTAACGCATCGGCTCCTGCTGCTGCAACAACTTCTAATTTCTTGGTACGAGCCGCCATAATTCCACGCATATTAGGAATACGTTGCTCTGCCAGACCCTTAGCGGCAGACAATACAAATGGTGCATCTACTTCCAAGGTTTCAATTCCTCCTTGAATATCTCGTTCAATAGAAGCGGTATTTCCGTTCATCTCCATTTTGGAAGCGTTAGAGACATATGGTAAGTCCATCAACTCAGCTACCATACCTCCTACCTGACTACCGTTGTAGTTGATGGTTTCTTTACCCATCAAAATAAGGTCAAAGCCCTTGTCTTTGGCATATGCTGCAATCTGCTCAGCCACAAAGAACGCGTCAGTGGGTTGAGCATCTATGCGAACAGCATCATCTGCTCCAACAGCAAGCGCTTTACGAATAACTGGATCTGTTTCTGCACCACCCACAGTTATGGTTGTCACGCTTCCACCACCTGCTTCCTTAATCTCTAAGGCGCGTACTAAGGCGTACCACTCATCATACGGGTTTACGATAAACTGAACTCCGGCCTCATCAAATTTGGAATCACCCTCGGTGAATTTGATTTTTGTAGTTGTATCCGGAGCTTTGCTAATACCAACTAGTATCTTCATTTCTGCTCGTTTAACTCAATTTTTTCAGTGATGCACAAAACTAATACAAATGCATCCCTAACGAAATAAAAAGAGAATTTTGTTATGCATGCATAACATTTTGGGTGCGAATTTGTTCAGCTTCAACAAGACACTTTTGAGATACTACGCGGTATTGCAGAAGTGGATATTTTCCTATTACATTTGCCACCGCTGACAAAACGCAAGGAAATGAAAGAATTACAATTCAGAGACGCCATCAAAGAGGCGATGAGCGAAGAAATGCGCAGAGATGATAGCGTTTTTTTGATGGGTGAAGAAGTTGCGGAATACAACGGTGCCTACAAAGCATCACAAGGTATGCTAGATGAGTTTGGTGCCAAACGCGTTATTGATACGCCTATCTCTGAGCTCGGCTTTTCTGGTATTGGTGTGGGCGCAGCCATGAATGGTTTACGCCCAATTGTGGAGTTTATGACCTGGAACTTTGCTATTCTCGCAGCAGATCAGATTATTAATTCTGCAGCTAAAATGTTGCAAATGAGTGGAGGCCAATACGGCAATCCTATCGTTTTTCGTGGACCCAACGGGCAGGCAGGTCAATTGGCAGCTACACACTCGCAAAGTTTTGAGAGCATGTACGCCCACTTTCCAGGGTTAAAGGTTATTACACCTTCTAATCCGTATGATGCAAAGGGATTGTTAAAAGCAGCCATTCGCGATAACGACCCCGTTGTTTTTATGGAGTCTGAAAAAATGTACGGAGATAAAGGCGAGGTTCCTGAAGGAGAATATATTCTTCCAATTGGCAAAGCCGATGTGAAACGTGAAGGAGCTGATTGTACATTGGTAAGCTTTGGTAAAATCATGAAGACTGCGTTAGCTGCTGCAGATGCGCTGGCAGAAGAAGGAATTAATGCTGAGGTGATTGATTTACGCACCATTAGACCATTGGATTTTGAAACCATAATCAACTCTGTTAAAAAGACAAACCGCTTGGTAATTTTAGAAGAGAGCTGGCCAATGGCTTCTATATCCTCTGAAATTTCACATGTAATTCAGCGTGAAGCATTTGATCATTTAGATGCACCTATCAGACGATTAACCCAGTCTGATACCCCGTTTGCTTTTTCTCCTTCTTTAATTGAAGAAGCACTACCGGGTGTTGAAGATGTTGTAAAAAGTGTGAAAGCAGCCATGTATCGTTTGTAATACAAAAGCATAAAGTTTCAAAAGGCGTTTAACAACAAACCGTTAAGCGCCTTTTTCATTTGAATAAACAGGCAAAATTAGGCGCTTCCTAAATGAACCTAAAAGCATATATTTGCCGCCTTTCTTGGAAAATCAACCTTATAAACTGATAATCAAAGAAGTATTAAATCAATTATGGAAAATTTAGTGTACATCTTGCCAGCATTCGGAATCGTAGGTCTGGTTTATATGTTGGTATTGAAGTCTTGGGTACAGAAACAAGACACTGGAGACGACAAAATGCTCAAGTTGGCTACTTATGTTAAAGACGGTGCCCTAGCATTTCTGAATGCAGAATATCGAATCTTGGCCATCTTCATTGTAATTGCAGGAATTTTACTGGGTGTTATTTCAGCTATGGTTGAAACTACTCACTGGTTCATTGTAGTAGCCTTTGTGATTGGAGCAGTATTCTCTGCCGCTGCAGGTAACATCGGGATGCGTATTGCAACGGATGCTAACGTAAGAACTACACAAGCTGCAAGAACAAGTTTACCTAAAGCATTGAAAGTTTCCTTTACAGGAGGTACTGTAATGGGACTAGGTGTTGCCGGTTTGGCTGTTTTTGGTCTTAGTACATTGTTTGCTGTTCTTTTCGTTTGGTTTGCGGGTGGAACCTGGCAAGGCACAACCAATATGACAGTTATATTAGAAGCATTAGCAGGTTTCTCTTT
>CBFIHE010000006.1:54620-55210 GCA_965662345.1 Salibacteraceae bacterium | reverse complement strand
TTATTTGCTCGTGTTGGTGGTGGTATCTACACTAAAGCTGCTGATGTTGGTGCCGACCTAGTTGGTAAAGTTGAGGCAGGTATTCCTGAGGATGATCCGCGTAACCCAGCAACCATTGCAGATAATGTTGGTGACAACGTTGGTGATGTTGCAGGTATGGGAGCCGATCTTTTCGGTTCTTATGTTGCAACCGTTTTGGCGGCTATGGTATTGGGTAACTACGTTATTAGAGATATGGGTGGTGAAATCACCGATGTATTTGGTGGTATCGGCCCTATCCTACTTCCCATTTTAATTGCAGGTCTAGGATTGATCTTCTCCATTATCGGAACATTCTTTATCAAGATATCAGATAACAATGCTAAAGAGCCACAAGTTCAAAAAGCATTGAACATGGGTAATTGGGCATCAATTGCATTAACTGCCATTGCTTCTTGGTTTGTTATTGCTTGGATGCTTCCTGAGACTATCTCTATGGATTTCTTTGGAGAAGGCATTAAAGAGATTCCATCACGTCATGTATTCTATGCCACACTTGTTGGTCTTGCTGTTGGTGGTTTGATTTCTTACTTCACAGAGTACTATACTGG
>CBFIHE010000006.1:42334-54575 GCA_965662345.1 Salibacteraceae bacterium | reverse complement strand
TGGTGCCGCAACCAATATCATTGCTGGTTTGGCAACAGGTATGAAATCTACTTTCGCTCCCGTTCTTCTTTTCGCTGCCGCGATATGGAGTGCGTATGAGTTAGCAGGTTTCTATGGTGTATCTATTGCAGCAAGTGCGATGATGGCCACTACAGCCATGCAATTGGCGATTGATGCCTTTGGCCCAATTGCAGATAATGCCGGTGGTATTGCAGAAATGAGTGAATTACCTGATGAAGTGCGCGAGCGCACAGATATCTTAGATTCTGTAGGTAACACAACTGCTGCTATTGGTAAAGGGTTTGCCATTGCTTCAGCAGCTTTAACGGCACTTGCATTATTTGCTGCTTATGTAACATTCACAGGAATTGAAGGTATTAACATCTTCAAGGCAGATGTATTGGCAGCGTTATTTGTTGGAGGTATGATTCCGGTAATCTTCTCCGCACTAGCGATGGAGTCTGTAGGTAAAGCAGCTATGGCAATGGTGAAAGAAGTTAGACGTCAGTTCAAAGAGATTCCAGGTATCATGGAATACAAAGCTGAGCCTGAATACGCAAAGTGTGTTGACATTTCAACACAAGCAGCTTTGAGAGAAATGATGCTTCCGGGTGCCATTACCATCATTGCTCCAGTTATCATTGGTTTTGTTATGGGTGCTGAGCCATTGGGAGCTTATATGGCAGGTGTAGCTGTTTCTGGTGTGCTTTGGGCGATCTTCCAAAACAACGCTGGTGGAGCTTGGGATAACGCAAAGAAATCATTTGAAGCAGGTGTAGAAATTGACGGTAAACTAACGTACAAAGGTTCTGATGCTCACAAAGCTGCAGTAACCGGTGATACAGTTGGTGATCCATTTAAAGATACTTCTGGTCCTTCAATGAACATCTTAATTAAACTAACATGTTTAGTTGGTTTGGTGATCGCTCCAATCTTAGGTGAAATGAGCGGTGAAGGTCATCATGCTGAAGCTGCAACTACTGAAGTAATAGATGTTATTGAAGTGGTAGAAACTGAAACTACAGTTGAGACTGTTGAAGTTAAAGAAGAGATTACAACAGATGCCGAGGGCAACGAAACGGTTAAAGTAACCGAAACCATTATGGTTGAAGAGAAGGCTGAGTAAGCTTTTCTAAATAATATTTAATAAAGCCCTGTTGAATAATCAACGGGGCTTTTTGTTTGATCATTTTTGTACACAACTGAAAGCAAACCAAAGGCTAAAACTTTATCAGGCGTTAAACTCTTTAAATTGAATATGGTGAAATCCGTAGCGAGAGATACTGAATCAAGTTCAGCATAACCTATACCTAAAGTGTCAGCCTGAACTTGTTTCAGGATCTTTAAACCCAAGCTCCTGCGCGAATCCCTTAGCGCGGTCTTCGTACCAATTACCTTGTACTTGATATAACCAAACTTACCCTAGCCGTCCATTCGAGTGGCGCTAGAACAACGTGAAAGCGCTGTATCGAGAATAGGCTTACAGTAATCCTACTACCAGAAACATCAACCTACCGAATCACATTCACACTCCCGCTAATTTCTTCACTTTGGTACTGCCCTGAGGCATACCACAGCACATACGAGAAAGTACCTGGATTAACGGGTTCACCTTGGTTTTGGAAAGTGCCATTCCACGCTTGTGTGGGGTCTGTAGATTCAAAGACCTGATTTCTCCAGCGGTTGTAAATGGCGATGTAGAATCGGGTAAGGTCCGTTCCTTTAATTTTGAAGGCACCATTGAGTCCGTCTCCGTTGGGTGTGAATGCCGTTGGAATGTACAAGGTAGTTCCGCATGCTCTTACTTCCATTTCATCATAGCCTTCGCAACCGTAAGGTGACGTTACGGTAACATCATAGATGCCATCTTCTAGTATGGTAATGGAGCTGTCCGTCTCACCCGTATTCCAAACATAACTGTGATTTTGGGTAATACAATGGTGCGGTAACAGGCATAGCGCATGTGAGCGCAAAGGCACGAGCGTGCTTTGCACTTGGTAGTATGGTGAGCCAAAAACCAAGCGGTTTTTGAAATGAAATCGTTATGTATCGCCCTATTGCTAGAGAGAGAGAGAGAGAGAGAGAGAGAGAGAGAAACTGCTTAGCAGCTAGAGAATTTGTATGGTGTGCGTGAAACATAGGTTATGGAATTGCTTCGCGTATGAAGATAGGGAAGAATTTTTTAACGTCTATTCAATTAAACCTGGTGAATTTTGAATTAAAGTGATGTTCAGTATTTTATTTGGTGAAAGCACGAAATAACAGGGTATTTGTTTGTCTTGGCTGCTGAGTACTCCTACTACACAGTTTTAATACTTGGCACTTTGCACTTAATACTTCTACCTAAACCACCTCACTTAAAAAGCCTTCTAGCACCTCTTTCTTTACATGAGGCATAACCACAATTTTCCAGAAATTTGGAGTACCCAATTCATAGCTGTCAGCTACTAATCGGTACTTTCTACATACCTCATCATTAAGCTGACTCGCATCCATGCTGATGATATTCATTTCCGGATTTCTGAAATAGCGAATACCGTTCTCATCTAACCGCTGGCAAAACCAGTCTGTGAGGTCAATCAATCCCAACATTTTGCTCTTCCACCCATTGGGTCCGTGTGTTTGCAGAATCATCCAAATAGAGACGGCATTCGCTCCGCTCCTACTTCCACAAATGGTGTAATCAAGTCCCTGCACATACTCTGCTTCTTGCGTGGTTGCATAATGCATCATACCCTTTCTAATCAAGAACATCCCTGTGCCATAAGGAGCCATCAGCATCTTATGGGCATCTAGTGTAATGCTATCTACAGCCGGGTTTGAAAAATCTAGGGCATTATCGGCTGCAGTAAACGGATAAATAAAACCTCCAAAAGCACCATCAACATGAACCTTTACAGGTAAGTCCAGGGAGTCAAAAACGGCACGGTTAACGGATATATCATCTACGCTACCAAACAGCGTGGTACTCATGTTTTGAATTAAAATGAAGTGAGAAACACCATCGGCTTTTACCGCAGCTAAAGAAGCTCGTAATACTTCTTGGTTCATTTGACGGTTTACAGGGTCTACCTCTACTTCAATGGGCCTTATGTTGAGTAAGTTGGCCCCTTTAAACATGCTGTAGTGGCTATCTGAACTAAACACCACGGCAATTTCATTATGGTTGGCTCCAAATTCATGCATGTAGAAATTTCTGTAAATCCACATGGCTTGAATGTTAGCCTCGGTACCACCGGGAGCAATGTAGCCGTCTATAGATTTTGGGTCGGCATACAGAATATCTTCGCTTACGAGGCGAATGAGCTCTATCTCAATTTTTTGGGTCCCTCGAAACATGTCTTCAGACTCCTCCTCTGTTAGCGTATGACAGCCAATATGATTAGGATTGTTTATAAGGGTAGACAAGTACGGGGCATTGGCCAGAAAATCGGCCTCTCGATAAAACTGTTCGGTATCCAAATACGTTCCAGGAATGCCTAAGATGGTATCGGAATCGTAATTTCTATTCTTGTTCAATGCGCTAAAAACACGATCTTGAATTGCCTGCTTTGTGAGTTTTTGCCAAATCATGCCGCAAAGAAGCTCAATCGCCTAAACATGGTTGCTGACGAATATCAGCTAAACAAAAAAAGCCGAGACTTAACGCCTCGGCTTTGTGCTCTGAGCCGGATTCGAACCGGCACGTCCATAGGACACCACCCCCTCAAGATGGCGTGTCTACCAATTTCACCACCAGAGCATTCTTTGGGTGCGCAAAAGTAAGTTTTCCATGTAAATGCCAAACCTTTCTGTTTATAAATGAATACTGTCTACTTGATGACAATCTTCCACGGATAAAGTGCGTTCTTTTACAGATTCAAAATAGGTTACCTTTGAAAGAGAACCCCTTGGATGATAAACTATGTCCGCAACGGAAAGTAAGCTTTGGCACCTAGAGCAGATCAATATTTTTAGAGATTTAACAGATGAAGATCTGGATAGAATAGACCGTGTGACTACGATGCGCAACATGGCCAAGGATTCATACATCTACTTTCCTGATGAGCCCAGTAAAGTGGTGTTTTTGCTTAAAGAAGGAAGAGTTAAAATAGGAACCTTCTCTGATGATGGCAAAGAAATTATTAAAGCCATCTTAGAGCCTGGAGAAATCTTTGGAGAATTGGCAGTTGCTGGGCAGACCAAGCGAACAGACTTTGCGCAAGTACTGGATAAAAACGTAAAGATTTGCGCCATTTCTAAAGAAGAGATGTTGGATATTTTAAATGGGAATCCATCGTTGAGTTTAAAAGTAACCCAACTCATTGGGTTGCGCCTACAGCGAATGGAACGTAGGTTTGAGTCGCTCATCTTTAAAGATGCCAGACAACGTGTGGTAGACTTTATTAGAGCCTCCATTGAAGAGAAAGGCAAAAAAATTGGATTTGAGTATGTGTTAAAACACAAGCTCACACATCAAGATATTGCCAACCTAACAGCAACCTCTAGACAAACGGTAACCGTAGTATTAAATGAATTGCGTGAAGACGGTATTCTCTCTTTTGACAGAAGAAGCATATTGGTTCACGAATGGGAAAAACTGAAATAATGAGTTACCGTATTTACATTGGTGAAGGTTGTCATGATTGTGAGAAAGTTCTAGCATGGGTAAAAGACCAAAACATTCCAGTTTCCATAGTTGATACAGATCAACCGGGTGATGAACAACCTCCCTTTGCGGTGTTTGCAAGACCCGCTTTGTTTGAGAATGACAAACTATTGGCCTATGGAATGGACATTGTAGACTACTTCAAAAAGAGGAATGGGTGAATTTTTTGGCGCACTTACATCTGTCTAACAATAATGCAGATCTAATGCTTGGCAATTTCTTAGGCGATTTTGTTCGTAGAACACAATCAGACCTGCTGCCAGATAAAATTAGACAAGGAGTTGAATTACACAGGTTTATTGACCACTACACAGATAACCACAGTATTCCCCATGAAACCAAGAGAAGAGTTCGGCTAGAGTTTGGAAAATACGCTCCTGTATTAGTAGACATCTACTATGATTACTGTTTAGCATCTAGCTGGATAAACTATGATAGTAGGCCCCTTTCTTCTTTCGTGAAAGAAGCCATGAAAAGTCTCACTGCAAAGCCCACCCTACTGCCACCCAATGCCATACGCTTCTTGAATTACGCAGAGGCCAATAACATACTGGTAGAATACGGGCAAGTTAAAGGTATAGACTATGTATTGCAGGGTATGTCTAGGCGGGCAAAGTTTAAATCTGGAATGGAAAACGGTGCTTTATATTTAGCAAAACACAAAAAGTCTATCCTAACAGATTTTCATGCCTTTTATCCTCAACTTCAAGCAGCAAGCAAAGCCTTTTTAGAAGGAGAAACTACCTTTGCTGCCAATGGATAATGAACGCATACTTACCAAAGACGGTTCACACACACTTTACGTTCCAGAATTGGATGAAACATACCATTCTAGACACGGTGCGCTTCAGGAGTCTATGCATGTATTCATTCAAGCAGGATTATTAAAAGTAGCGCAAACAAAAAAAGGTCTCCGTATTTTAGAATTGGGCTATGGCACTGGACTCAATGCCTTGCTTACTGCCATTCACCAACCAAAAGGCATAAAGATTCATTACACTACGGTTGAGAAATACCCTTTAAGTGAGGCAGATGCCCTCTCCTTAAATTATCATGAACTGGTGAAAGAAGCGCATAGCGATGTGGTTTTTAAGCAGCTTATCAAGGCAGCATGGGATATACCCGTTCCTATTTCTGCGTATTTCACGTTAGAGAAAATTAAAGGAGACTTTTTAGATGTTTCTTTTGGAACAGGTTACGATTTGGTATACTGGGATGTTTTCGGATTTAGAGCACAACCTAATTTATGGGACTCGCCTCTATTTCAAAAAGTATTTGAAGCGATGGCTCCAGGAGGCTGTCTGGTTACTTACAGTTCTAAGGGAATTGTTCGAAGAACGATGGAAGCTATTGGTTTTGAAGTGGAGAAAATACAGGGTCCACCTGGAAAAAGAGAAATGGTTCGCGCATGGAAAAAGTGACGGGTTATACCATACGAGTTTACGGCATCTTTTTAAACGGCAATCAATTATTACTTTCTGATGAATGCGTAAACGACTTCTACTTTACTAAATTCCCGGGCGGTGGGCTTGAATTTGGCGAAGGAAGCCTTGATGCATTACGGAGAGAAATAAAAGAAGAACTAGGTGCTGAAATCGACATATTAAATCATTTCTACACTACAGATTTTTTTGTTGCCTCAGCTTTTGATGCAAGCAAACAGGTAATGAGCATCTATTACTTAGCCGATTTTAAGCACAAAAAAGATAGCCCTACCAATACTCTTCCCTTTAACTTTGACAAATCACTACCCAAAGCAGAATCATTCAGATGGGTCTCATTGCGCGCTATTAATTCAGATGACTTAACTTTTCCTATAGACAGGCATGTACTCCATCTACTTCAAAAGCAAATGGCATGATTAGACTATTTGTTTCTATGCTTTTGCTTTTTGCTGCTACATTGGCCTACGCCCAATTCACACCCAAGGGAGAAGCCAAATTGAAACGAAAAATTGAGCGAGAGCAACGCAAGCTAGATCGCCCCTACAGTCTAATTGTACTTCCAGCTTTATATTACACCCCAGAAACTAGTTTAGCAGGTGGCGCAACCTCAATGCTTACGTTTAAAACCAACCCTACAGACAGTAATTGCCGTACCTCACAAATTTTCGCAAATGCTATTTACACCCTAAACGATCAAATCATTCTCACTGCTCCATTTCAGATTTTCTTAAGCAGGAACAGATGGTTTCTAAATGGAGAGTTGAGTTTCTTTCGTTACCCCTACATCTACGGGGGTATAGGGAATGAGCATGAGCCAGATGAGTATGAAGATTACAATGCCTACTTTCCGCGTTACCGAGCTGAACTGCTAAGACGCGTAGTGGGTAACTTCTATGCGGGGGGGAACCTCTTCTACCAAAACACTACTATTACAGAAACAGAATTCAATGGATTACTGGATACGGGCAAGGTAGCAGGTGCCGAGGGTGGCGTTACATTTGGAGTGGGTTTGTCACTACTCTTAGACTATAGAAATAACCAACTTTCACCCACCAAAGGTTGGTACATTAGCTACTCCACACTTCACAATAGTGAGGCTTTGGGTAGCAATTTCAACTATGACCAATACACCTTTGATTTTAGGTTCTATCATCGTCTTGGGAAAAAACACAGCTGGGCGCATAACGTGTATACGCAGTTCCAGAATGGCACCATTCCCTTTAATCGCTTAAGTGCTTTAGGGGGTCCGTTTCGTATGCGTGGATACCAACAAGCGGTATACCGAGATGAAAATCAATTGGTTTATCAAACCGAGTTTAGAAGCAAGGTATATTTCAACCATATTGCATTCAGATTATTTGGGGCAGTTGGTGGGGTAGGCAGCGACTTAGAAGAAGTATCTCAAAATCTTAGGCCCACCATGGGAACAGGTATTCGCTTTACCTTTAAAAGAAAAAGTAACGTTTTTATACGTTTAGATTACGGTGTAGGACTGGGTACGCAAACCCGCGGTTTTTATGTTAATGTGGGAGAAGTATTCTAGGAGAAGTAGCACCCATAAAAAAGCCCCGAGGAAACCTCGGGGCTAAGTGTGAATTTTCTGAATAATGCTATTCTAGTTTGTACGCATTTTTATTATACCCAAGCCTGATAACACCTTTATTACAACATATGTTGGATCAATTTCATGCCATTTCTTTCCGAAGTTAGGATCTGAGCCATGTGCATGATGATTGTTGTGATAACCTTCACCCATCATGAAAACATCAAAGGGCATGAGATTTTTTGAAGTATCGTCTACCTTATAGTTGGTGTACCCTATTTTGTGAGCAAACCAGTTAATGATAGCACCATGAAATGGCCCCATTACAAAATGGATAGGAAGCAAAAAGTATAAGAACCAATAAGTGTTATCTCCCCAGTAGGAAATTACCAATACGTAGAATGCTATATAGAAAACCCCCCAGAAAAGTCTTGAATACCAAGAATCGGCAAATCTGTCGAAGCTCCACCAATGCGGTAGGTCACGCGTAAAACGTTTGTCGTAAGGCACGCGTTCATTCCATAAATCTGAATAAATGATTTTGGTCTTCCACATCATATCCATCAAGTTTTTAGAAAACTTGGGAGAGTGTGGGTCACCTTCTTTATCAGCAAAGGTATGGTGAGCACGGTGCAAGGCTCCGTAGGTGTAAGGACTCAAATAACTTGACCCTTGGAATACCCAAGACAACACAAAAAATACGCGTTCCCAAAATTTATTCATGGTGAACATAGCATGTGCTGCATACCTATGGTTAAAGAAAGACTGCGTAAACAGAGACAGGTACCAGTGGGCAAAGAAGAAGATTACAATAGTTAATACAATATTCATAATAGTTCTAATAAGTATACATAAACGCAAATGTAGGCGCGTGGTTCCAAGGAAAAATTGACTTTTATCTTATTTAGAGAGAATGTAGATAATTAAACTCGGCCAGAATATTCAAAGCCTAATTCGTTTACTGTGTTGGCAATGATTTCATCACTAACACCTTCTGCCTCTATCACTACTTTTTTTGATGCTAGGTCTACTTGCACATTTTTTACACCGCTTATTGCACCTACATTTTTCTCTACGCTTGCCTTGCAATGATTGCAGGTCATACCGTTAACTGAGTATGTTGTTTCCATATCTGTATTTTGATTTTTGGAATGGTTGGATTTGAAGTTAAAATAAGGTGATACTAAACCGTAGATCATCAATACCAATAATACGAGTGATGAGCTAAGTTCTAACCAATGTGGCATAAAGTGACTATGAGCGCCTCCTGGCAAGAAAACAGTAAACCATTCAACAGGTAAAAATACGTTGATGATAAATCCGAACAGCAAAGCACCTGTTATAATTGTTGCTAAATAAGTAAAGAGCGCTTTTTTGCCAAGTGATTGACCAATTACGGTTATAGTTCCTGCATTTGTTGCGGGTCCAGCCATGAGAAAAACGAATGCAGCACCTGGAGAAATACCTTTCATCATCAATGCTACCGCGATTGGTACCGAGCCAGTTGCACAAACGTACATGGGCACAGACGCTACTAAAACGAGTACCATATTCAAATATGGATTACTTAAGTATTGTTCAAAAATGCTATCTGGAACCAATACGGTAATTGCTGCAGCTATTGCCAAGCCAATCAGCAACCACTTGGCAATATCCTGCAAGAAATCAACAAATGCATACTTCAGCATGGCAAGAAAACGATTCTTAAATACGCGAGGCGCCTCTTCTACTCCATCGGCTTTGCCTTCTAAATCAGTGTCTGGTGTTAGTGCACCTCCAATTATACCAGTTAAGAAAGCTGCAATTGGACGTATAATCGCAAAAGGAAGCCCCATGAGTGAGTAGGTAATTAATATGCTATCTACCCCAGTTTGTGGAGTGCTAATAAGAAATGATACTGCAGCGCCTTTAGATGCACCGTTCTTATGAAAAGAAATACCTGTAGGAATAACTCCACATGAACATAGGGGAAGCGGAACTCCAACTAAGGCCGCGTTCAGAGCAGATTTCCACCCTCCCTTACCAAGGTATTTAGAAACTTTATGGCGCGGAAAATAAACGTGCAGTGCTCCAGCCAAAAGAAAACCCAGCATAAGATAAGGAGCCATTTCTTTAAACAACTCCCAGAATGCTACTGCCAACTCTTGAATAATCGTCATTCACTTAGGTATTTATCTCGCACGGGAGACGGAATAGGAACTGGTTCTCCCGATTCATCAATCCGCACAAAAGTAATTTGAGTACTACAAACAACGGTTTCTTCTTCACTAATTACGTTGTACTTACGTGCCTCAATATTCAATGTAATTGAAGTGGTACCAACACGCTCAACAGCGCCATAAATACGAATGAGGTACCCAACCTTTACAGCCTTCTTAAAAATTACCTCATTAATCTTTAAGGTGACCATATTAGGAGACCTGCAAACATTTGCAGCCATTGTTCCTGCAGCTTCATCTATCCAGGATAACATGTTACCACCAAACAAGTTGCCGTGTACTCCCAAATCTTTCGCCATGCAGATTTTCTGCGTAATGAATTCCATGTGCTTTTCCATTGCGGCTACAAAGGTACAATTACTTAGAACCAATTTAAATAAGAGAAGTGTTAAAGACAGAAATGTGAAAAGATTGAACAGAATAGAACCAGAAGCTACATATCAACCGTTATTTTTGAGTCAAACACAGATTGAGTCATGCGCGTACATTTTATAGCCATTGGCGGCAGTGCCATGCACAACTTAGCATTGGCCTTGCATCACAAAGGTTTCACGATTACAGGTTCAGACGACCACATTTTTGAACCATCAAAATCTCGCTTAGAAGCCGCTGGTTTATTGCCAGAAACCTATGGTTGGCACCCAGAAAAAATCAACCCAGAGCTTGATGCTGTCATATTGGGCATGCACGCGCGAGAAGACAACCCAGAGCTACTTGCAGCACTTGATCAAAGCATTCCTATCTACTCATACCCAGAATACCTATACACCCAAAGCGAGGAAAAAGTACGCGTTGTTATTGGAGGTAGTCACGGTAAAACCACCATAACCTCTATGGTGATGCATGTGCTTCGTTATTTTGAACGCGACTTTGATTACATGGTAGGTGCTCAACTAGAAGGTTTCGATACCATGGTTAGACTAACCCAAGACGCACCCATTATCATCTTAGAAGGAGATGAATACCTAAGTTCCCCAATAGATCGTAAGCCTAAGTTTTTGTGGTATCAGCCTCATGTTGCACTCATTTCTGGCATAGCATGGGATCACATTAACGTATTTCCTACTTATGAAAATTACGTGGAACAGTTTAATCTGTTCATTCAAGGTATAAAACCCGATGGCAAGTTAATTTTCTGCGAAGTAGACCCAGAAGTAAAACGATTGGCAGATGCGAGTCCGAAAAATATTCATGTGTTACCCTATGGGACACCAGAACACGGTATAAAAAACGGCATAACCACTTTAAAAACTCTTGAAGGAAACGTACCGCTCAAAGTTTTTGGACAACACAACCTACAAAACCTCAATGGCGCTAGGCTAGTCTGCAACGAACTCAACATTTCAGATGAGCAGTTTTACGAAGCAATCGCCACATTTACTGGTGCGGGTAGGCGTTTAGAGAAAATAGCAGAAAGTGATACCACACTCGTTTTTAAAGATTTTGCACACTCTCCTTCTAAGCTTAAGGCTACCACAGCAGCAGTAAAAGCCCAATATCCATCTTCAACCTTAGTGGCCGTAATGGAACTTCATACGTTTAGCAGTTTATCAGCTGAGTTTCTAGAACTCTATAAAGGAGCCATGAATGCGGCAGATATTGCTCTCGTGTATTTCAATCCAGAAACTATAGCTCAAAAACAACTTGACCCCATAAGCCTTGATCAAGTGAAAGAAGCTTTTAAACGCGATGACTTATTGGTAAGAACCAATAGCGAAAACTTGGTAAACTACCTCAAAGGACTTGACAACGAAAACACAGTGTTTCTGTTAATGACTTCAGGCAATTTTGATGGAGTAGATCTCAATGAGCTTGGTAAATTACTCATTGGCTAACCTAACACGCGAATAGTTTTCATGAAGTCAATTCTTTGACTTTTGATGCTCTTATTTCCTTGTCCCATTCTACTGAACGGTAAATAAAGACCAAACTCAAATAGACAATAGGCCCAGTGGGCAATTGAACTATCAAACCATTGGTGTAGCTAGCTACTGCAAGCCCCACGAAGCTACCCACAAGACCAGCTATTTTTAGCCTGAGTTCATCATCTTCAATTACCCAAACTTTCTGAGATATACGAATGAAAATATAGAGAAACATAAGAAGGTACAAATAGAGCCCAACAATTCCTGTTTCCATCCAAATCCTACTGTAATGACCATCTGTTGGTGTCTCTGCTAAAAAAGTTCCTGGGGTAAATCTCTTCCCCCAGAACCCTGCACTTCCTACTCCCCCACCTATCGGCTTATCCCGTAAATAAGCGCTCAGTACTTTTTCTCGTTCCAACCGTACCAAGAATGAAGGGTCTTCTGTTGGATTCAAAGCAGTTCTGATTCTTGCCACTTGGGGGTTACTTTGCATAATGGTGGTAAACTTCAAGAAACTG
>CBFIHE010000006.1:18706-42110 GCA_965662345.1 Salibacteraceae bacterium | reverse complement strand
TGAGGCGCCAAACTGAGCCGCATCGGAGAAGTAACTAAAAACTCTCAGCTTTCCAAAAAGTACGTGCGTGGATGCAGCGCCCGCATCTAACCATCGCTGTTACGTTGGAGAAACGCTAATGAAAAGTTGCTTTATCCCCCAAATGGTTCCCGCTATTTCAAACAGTACAATCAGAATGAAAATGCGTTCCATATCTACGCGGTCTTTGAAAATCAAAAAAACCAGAGGAACCATTAATGCCGAATACAATGCAAAGCCACGCATAGCATAGAACCATGCCATTACACTTCTTGAAAGTGGATTGGCAATCATCAGTACAATGAAGACCAACCATAACAACCAAACCAGACTCAAGTCATTCTTAGCAGGAGAGAGATCAAAATCTTGCCAGTGCCTAAACAACAAAATCAAAAACGTTAGCACTAAAAAGGCATCAACCAATAATCCATAAGGGGCAAAAGGAAAGTACCTACTGAGTACTGCAGTAAGAAAACCCATAACCATGATGCCATAAATACCCGTTTGGGGATGTCTTCCGTAAATGACCAGAAAAACAGCTACCAAACCAAGCACAAGGGTTAAGGCAGAGGTAACTATACCGCCTTTAGCCATTACCATACCCGCAAGCACCGTTGCCAGTACACCAAGAATGAACTTGACGGGATTCAATGAAATAAACCACGCTATGCGTTCTACCACCTTATCAAATAATGCAAGCACGCCTTACAAATGTAGCGAATGATTAAAGCAGAATACCGCACCATTTGCTACGCTGTTTCCACAATGGGTAACTCAAAAACCTCAATCCACAAAAAAGCCTTGAACTCATAAGAATCTAAGGCTCATATATTTTGGTCAGCAAGCTTAGAAAAGCCCGTGTAGCTCGGTATCAATACGGTGAATAATCATACCCAAGTCTTCTTGGTCTTCTTTGAAGTTGTTGTTATCCACATCAATTACAATTAACTTACCCTTGTCGTAAGAGCTAATCCAAGATTCATAGCGGTCATTCAATCTTTTTAGATAATCTAAACGAATGGCCTCTTCGTATTCGCGCCCTCTAGATTGAATCTGCTGCACCAATGTTGGAACACTAGCCTTCAAATATACCAATAAGTCTGGTGGCTGTATAAAACCTTCAATCATGGTGAATAGCGAGAAATAGTTTTCAAAATCACGTGTAGTCATCAGCCCCATTGCATGTAAGTTGGGGGCAAAAATGAAGGCATCTTCATAAATAGTTCTGTCTTGAATCACTTTTTTACCGCTATCGCGGATATCCATTACTTGAGCAAAACGGCTATTTAAGAAATACACTTGAAGGTTGAACGACCACCGCTGCATCTCTGTGTAAAAATCATTGAGATAAGGGTTCTCATCCACATCTTCAAAATGTGGTTCCCAATTATAATGTTTGGCTAACGCTTCGGTAAGAGTTGTTTTTCCCGACCCGATGTTTCCCGCAATGGCAACGTGTAAAGACATATACGTTTATCTTGGTTTAAGATGAAAAGACCCAAAAATAGGGCATTTCAACGAAGTTCTTGCTTAAAAATATAGAATGCTTCTTCCGAAGCCAAATAAAGGTAGTTTCCGTGTGCTGCAAAGGTTTTAATTCCTTGAACAGGAAGCTCAATTGGCACTTGTGTTGCTAAACGTGTGTCATACAATGATAAACTGCCGTTTTTAAGCAGGTAGAGTCTATTTACTGCCACATCAGCTTTGCTTACGCCTTTGAATGGAAGCGTATTGTAGTAGGTGCCAAATACATCAAAGACAAATATTCCTTCTTCTGGATCTATCATGTAGAGTTTATTGTTTCCTTCTATCAGCTGAGCGGGGTAAAGTTCTACCCCTAGTATCTGAAGCAAACTCCCAGATTGGTTGGTTACTTGCATCCGCTCATCTAAGCGTGTTAATTCAAAACTAACTTGATCAAACAACCACAACCCATTGTTGTAAGAAGAGCATGTAGCTACCGTTTGTGCATAGCCTAATGCATCTAGCCGTAATACATCTCCGCGATTGGCTAATTGATTGTCTAAAAAAGAAATTTGAGACAAGTCTTTGAAGAACACCATTGGCTTTAACGCATTCTTAAAGTCTAGAGAAGTAATATCTCCCAAAAGCATTACAGAGTTGCGCAATTGTTCTTTTCCTTCTGCATCAAACTTTATGAGTTCGCCTCCTTTAACGGCATAAACTTGGCCAAGATTATCGGTCGCTAGTCGATCAGGAATTAGATTTATTCGCTTTACCTCAATCCATTGTGCCCATGCTCCAAAGGACAAGCTAATGTGAAGTAACGTGAGCGCTATGTTTCTCAAGTAGTGCATCTAAGTATTTTCTGTCGTTCGCTAATCGCGGAACCTTGTTTTGTCCACCCAATTTCCCACGTTCTTTCATCCAAGCATAAAACGTACCCTTTTCTAACACGTGTATTTTGGGAGGCTGCAAGACAAAGTCTTTATAACGTTTGGCTTCATAGTCTGAGTTGATTTGCTTCAATGTATCATCTAGCACTTTTGAGAACACCTCTAGTGCATCTGGCTTTCGCTCAAACTCTATAAGCCACTCGTGTCCACCCTGCTTTCCACCTTGCATGAAAACTGGTCCTGCAGTATAATCTGCTACTTCTGCTCCAGATGCTTCACAAGCTGCTTCTAAGGCACTTTCTGCATTATCTATTATAACCTCTTCTCCAAACGTATTAATGAAGTGTTTCGTACGTCCCGTTACACGAACACGATAAGGAGCAAGCGAAGTAAACTCAATGGTATCGCCAATTTGATAGCGCCAGAGTCCTCCGTTTGTAGAAATGACTAGTGCATATTGCTCACCTAGTTCTACCTCATCCAATAGCTTGGTTTGCGGCTCTTTTTTACCCCATTCAGAGGAAGGGATAAACTCATAGAAAATGCCGTAATCTAGCATGAGAAGCATTGATGAGTCGTGATGGTCAAAAGTATCTTGAATTCCGAAGAATCCCTCGCTCGCATTGTAAGTCTCTAAGTAGGTAATATCGGCTATGCCTAAGATTTCATCAAATTGTTCTCTATACGGTTTAAAACTCACCCCTCCGTGCGCATAAATCTCCAGGTTTGGCCATACTTCTTTGATGAGCTTTTTACCCTTGATTTCAAGCACCCGCTTGAGCAGCACCAGGGTCCATGAAGGTACTCCCGTAACGCTGGTGATATTCTGTTCTGCTGTAATCTCAGCCATGCGTTGCAGCTTCTCTTCCCATTCGGGCATCAGTGCCACTTCCATGCCAGGAGTACGTTGATACTCGGCCCAAAATGGCAAATTGCGAATAATCACCGATGATAAATCACCGTAAAAGGAGTCTTTGATGTACTCGTTTACAGAACTGCTACCGCCAAGAACCAACCCTTTACCGGTAAATAATTTAGATTCTGGTTTATGTTGATAGTAAATTGAGATTAGATCTTTACCGCCTTTGTAATGACAGTCTTCTAAACTCTCTTTGGTAATGGGTATGAATTTACTTTTGTCTGATGTAGTTCCAGAAGATTTTGCAAACCACTTCGTTTCACCTGGCCAAAGGATATCTGGCTCGCCTTTCATAGCTCTGTCTATAAAAACCTTGATTGTATCGTAGTCTTGAACGGGAACACGCTCTCTAAAAACATCTACGCTATCTATGGTTGCGTAATCATAGGTTCTGCCCCACTCTGTGTCTTTCGCTAATGCGATGAGTCTTCTGAACCACTCTTGCTGCACATCATGCGGGTACTTCATGAAAAGCTCCAGCTGATGAAAGCGTTTTTTCATGACCCAAGAAACAATAGAATTCCTGATTTCGTCCATAAGGAAGATTGATGTGGCGTTTGGTCAAATGTAGCAATAACGGCTAGTTCTAAACAAAACCTATAAATACAAACCAAAAAATCCCCAAGCTTGCGCTTGAGGATTTTTCTTTTTGGCTTTCATTATGATTCTGCGTGTTGCCTTTTAATCAAATTCAAGGCAGAACCCGCCTTAAACCATTCAATTTGTTGTGCATTGTATGTATGGTCTGCCATGATCGTGTTTTTGCTTCCATCAGCATGCCTTACCTCTATGGTTAACTGCTTACTAGGAGCAAAATCTTTTAAGTCTACAAAATCAAATCGGTCGTCTTCTTGGATTAAATCGTAATCGGCATCATTAGCAAACGTAATCCCCAACATTCCTTGTTTCTTCAAGTTGGTTTCATGAATACGTGCAAATGATTTTACCAAAACCACCTTTACTCCCAAATGGCGCGGCTGCATGGCGGCATGCTCACGAGAAGAACCTTCTCCGTAATTCCAATCACCAACCACTACAGAACTCACTCTGGCAGCTTTGTATCCACGCTGTATATCGGGTACAGTGCCATATTCACTGGTAAGCTGACTCTTCACCTTATCGGTTTCCATGTTAAAGGCATTCACTGCACCTGTTAAGGTATTGTTCGCAATGTTATCTAGGTGACCACGATAACGCAACCATGGTCCTGCCATGGAAATGTGGTCTGTTGTACATTTACCATATGCCTTTATCAGAAGAACAGCATCGGTAAGGTTATTGCCATCCCAAGGCTCAAAAGGCGCTAATAATTGCAAGCGCTCAGAACCATCTCTCACCACCACATCAATACCAGAGCCATCTTTTGCTGGTTCTTGATATCCATTTTCTTCTACCGCAAACCCTTTGGAAGGTAATTCTTCGCCCACAGGTTCATCTAACATCACCTCTTCACCATTGGCATTCTTCAACTTATCCGTCATCGGGTTGAAGCCCAAATCTCCAGAAATCGCAATGGCCGCTACCATCTCAGGAGAAGTTACAAAGGCGTGTGTATTTGGATTACCATCGGCACGCTTGGCAAAGTTTCTGTTGAAGGAATGCACAATGGTATTCTTCTCTTGCTTATCGGCTCCGGCTCTGTCCCACTGACCAATACACGGTCCGCATGCATTAGTAAAAATAGTTGCATCTAAGTCTTCAAAAATCTTGAGCAACCCATCTCTTTCTGCTGTAAAACGTACTTGTTCAGACCCTGGATTTATTCCGAATTCTGCCTTGGTAATTAAGCCTTTGTCTACAGCTTGCTTGGCGATGGAGGAGGCTCTAGACAAATCTTCATAAGATGAGTTGGTACACGAACCAATTAAGCCCCACTCCACTTTGGTAGGCCAGCCGTTCTCTTCTGCTTCTTTGCGCATCTGGGAAACAGGAGTAGCTTTATCCGGAGTGAAAGGTCCGTTTACATGTGGCTCTAGTTCACTTAGATTAATTTCGATTACCTGATCAAAATACTGTTCTGGATTTGCATATACCTCAGCATCTCCTGTTAAGTGCTCGGCTACCTCATCTGCTAGGGCAACAACATCGGCTCTGCCCGTAGCCTTAAGGTATCTGCGCATAGATTCATCATACCCAAAGGTTGATGTAGTTGCGCCTATCTCTGCTCCCATGTTACAGATCGTACCTTTACCCGTTGCCGACATAGACTCGGCTCCTTCGCCAAAATATTCTACAATGCAGTCGGTACCACCTTTTACGGTGAGGATACCCGCTACTTTAAGAATAACGTCTTTCGGAGCCGTCCACCCGCTCATTTTACCAGTAAGCTTTACCCCAATTAGTTTGGGAAATTTCAATTCCCAAGGCATTCCTGCCATTACATCTACCGCATCGGCACCGCCAACTCCAACAGCTACCATACCCAAGCCACCGGCATTTACGGTGTGTGAATCCGTTCCAATCATCATTCCTCCGGGGAATGCGTAATTCTCCAAAACCACTTGGTGAATAATGCCTGCTCCGGGTTTCCAGAAACCGATTCCGTATTTATTGGATACCGATTCCAAGAAGTTGAACACTTCGTTGTTCTTGTTCAATGAGTCTTGCAAATCTGCATCTGCGCCAATGCGCGCTTGGATTAAGTGGTCGCAGTGTGCAGTAGAAGGAACCGCCACTTTTTTTCTCCCGGATTGCATAAACTGCAACAATGCCATTTGAGCCGTGGCATCTTGCATAGCTACCCTATCGGGATTAAAATCTACGTAATCTACTCCGCGCTTCAACTCTTTGGAGGCGTTGCCTTCATCAAGGTGCGCGTACAAAATTTTCTCAGACAATGTGAGGGGTTTGCCAACGGCCTTGCGAGCTGCCGCAATGCGCTCCGGATAGCGTTGATAAACCTGTTTAATCATATCTAAATCAAATACTGCCATATGTTCTTGGTTTTATGTCTATTGATGTACGCCCCAAATTGCCTAAAAAGTTTCACTTATGGTATAAATAGCAATTAGAATTAAGAATAGGGTAATAAAAAAGCCCGAACAAAATGCTCGGGCTTCATTTAATCTAATCCAAATTACAAGATTAAACTGCAACCATTTCTCGGCTAACAGGCTTAAACTTGGTAAGTACAATACCGTCTACGGCTTTTTCGTATTCTTCCATGGTTGGTGTTCTACCCAATACGGTTGAGAGCACTACCACTGGTGTAGATGATAAAAGAGACTCTCCCTTTTTCTCGTTTGAATCTTTAACTACCCTACCCTGGAACAAGCGTGTAGACGTTGCCATTACCGTGTCACCAGGTTCGGCTTTTTCTTGGTTACCCATACACAGGTTACAGCCAGGGCGCTCTAGGTACAGCATGTTCTCATACTTGGTACGTGCCAATCCTTTAGGTGCGCTATCGTCAAATACAAAACCTGAGTATTTCTCCAGCACTTCCCAATCGCCTTCTGCCTTCAACTCATCTACAATATTGTACGTTGGAGGTGCAACAACCAAAGGAGCTTTAAATTCAACCTTGCCGCTATTTGCTTCTATATTTTTAAGCATTTGCGCCAATATTTTCATATCACCCTTGTGCACCATACAAGAGCCCACAAAGCCTAAATCTACTTTCTTGTTTCCACCGTAGAACGATAACGGACGAATGGTATCGTGTGTATAACGCTTAGAAATATCATCATTATTCACATCTGGATCGGCAATCATAGGCTCGGCAATTTGGTCTAAATCAATCACCACCTCTGCATAGTACTTTGCATTTGCATCAGGTTTCAATGCTGGTTTCACTCCAGTTTTGATTTCTTCAATGCGCTTGTTTGCTTTATCTACCAAGCCTTGAAGTACTTGCTTCTCATTATCCATCCCTTTACCAATCATTATTTGGATACGATCTCTCGCAATTTCCAATGATTCTATAAGGGTATCGTCTTCAGAAATACAGATAGATGCTTTTGCTTTCATTTCAGCAGTCCAATCTGTGAACGTAAATGCTTGATCAGAGGTTAACGTACCAATGTGTACCTCAATTACTCTTCCTTGGAAAACGTTCTCGCCTCCAAATTGCTTTAACATTTGCTGCTGAGTAGCGTGAACCACATCGCGGAAATCCATGAAGCTTCTCATCTCACCTTTGAAGGTTACTTTCACAGACTGCGGAATTGGCATAGTAGCTTCACCAGTAGCTAGTGCAAGAGCAACAGTACCTGAATCAGCTCCAAACGCAACTCCTTTAGACATCCGCGTATGCGAATCACCACCAATGATAATTGCCCAATCATCTATGGTAATATCGTTCAAGACCTTGTGGATTACGTCTGTCATGGCGTGGTACTTTCCTTTGGGGTCGCGAGCTGTAATCAGACCAAAGTCGTTCATGAAATTCATCAACTTAGGGATGTTACGCTTAGATTTCTCATCCCAAACAGAAGCCGTGTGACAACCAGATTGGTAGGCACCATCTACAACAGGAGAAATGACTGTAGCCGCCATCATCTCTAACTCTTGAGAGGTCATGAGTCCTGTGGTATCTTGAGAACCTACTATGTTCACCTCTACGCGCACATCAGAACCCGAGTGAAGCGTTTTACCTGGAGTGGTACCAACTGCATTCTTATTGAATATTTTCTCAACGGCTGTTAAACCTTGGCCTTCTACAGACACCTCTTTTGAAGCGGCATACACCTGAGGAATATCTATTCCCAATACACCTGCAGCAAAGGTTTGCAGTTTCTTACCAAATACAACAGCATAAGAGCCACCTGCTCTAATGAACTCCATTTTCTGTGGAGTAAGAGCAGTTGAAATATCTTTTAACTCTTGATCTCCATTGTAGAGTTTTTTGGTTTTCGTGTTTATCGTAAGTACTGTACCTGTTTCAACGGAATAAACTTGTTCTAGAACAGGGTCTCCATTTTCATCTACAATTACGTTTCCGTTTTCGTCTTTTTGCTTTACCCAGTTTTGCAAATCAATACCGATACCACCGGTTACGCCTACCGTTGTTAAGAAGATGGGTGAAATACCGTTGGTTCCCGCAATTACTGGTGCGATATTGATAAAAGGAACATAAGGGCTAGACTCAATTCCGGTCCACAACGCTACGTTGTTTACTCCAGACATACGTGAAGAGCCCACACCCATGGTGCCTTTTTCTGCAATGAGCATTACGCGCTTATCTGGATGTTGCTCTTTAAGTGCCAACACTTCGTGCTGCATCTCTTTGTTATGCTCAAAAATGCACTGACCATGTAGTTCACGATCTGATCTTGAATGTGCATCGGCACCTGGTGAGAGTAAATCTGTAGAGATATCTCCCACACCTGCAATGTACGTTACAATGTCTATTTTCTCAGGAACATCTGGGAGCTTGGTGAAGAATTCTGCTTGTGCATAACTCTCTATCAATTCTTTAGCTATGGCATTTCCATCTCTATACGCTGCTTCTAAGCGAGTTGTATCCGCTTCGTACAAGTAAACTTGGGTTTTGAGCACATCAGCTGCCATAGCGGCAGGTTCTGCATGGCTACCTAGAGCAATATCTAATAGCACTTCAATAGAAGGTCCGCCTTTCATATGCGAAAGCAGCTCAAACGCAAAATCTTTGGTAATCTCTGCTACTTGAGCTTCTCCCAAAATTATTTCTTTCAAAAACTTAGCCTTTACTCCGGCTGCTTCAGTTGTACCTGGTAAAGTGTTGTAGATAAAGAAACGAAGCGAATCTTCACGATGCGGATTCTCTGATTCTCTTATTTGACCTATTATTTCAGCAAGCAAGTCGCCACCATCAATAGGTTTGGCGTGAAGGCCTTGTGCTTTGCGTTCTTCAATCTCTTTGAGGTATTCTGCGTATAAGCTCATACAAGAAGTGTTTTTGAGTTGTTATCCCTGAAAA
Organism: Salibacteraceae bacterium; assembly: GCA_965662345.1. Classification (GTDB taxonomy): domain Bacteria; phylum Bacteroidota; class Bacteroidia; order Flavobacteriales_G; family Salibacteraceae; genus UBA6049. Next base: position 32,917 of record CBFIHE010000006.1, on the reverse strand, counting down.
AACCACTTTTTCCAAAGGATTGCAAAAATAATGCTTTGGAGGCAGAAATGGAACGAACATAGCCACCCATTATACTTGCTATGGAACCACTTGTAAATCTTTTGCCAATTGGCATTGCTATGCGTATATCTTTGAATCATGGCAAAGAACCTCACCAGGGAAAATATTAATGTAGCATTTGGCGCTATAAAGAGCCAGAAATTGCGAGCAGCACTTACCATGCTGATCATTGCAATTGGCATCACCGCTTTGGTTGGTATTCTTACGGCAATAGATGCATTAAAGGCTTCTATTAATAGCCAGTTCACCTCTATGGGTGCGAATAGCTTTACAATTGAAAAACTACCCGAATCTCGTATTCGCAGAAGTGGAAAGCGACTAAAAGCCTCTGCAAACATTGCTTACCATGAAGCCAATTATTTCTTAGAGCAATACGACTTTCCCGCTACTACAAGTGTTTCTGCTAGAGGCAGCTGGAATGAGACAGTGAAATTTAAAGATACCAAGACCAATCCCAACATCTCAATTATGGGAGGCGATCTCAACTTTTTAGCCGTAAAGGGTAGAGAGGTAGGTAAAGGCAGAAGTTTTAGCGCCAATGAAGTATTGGCTGGCTCCAAAGTATGTTTGCTAGGTTCAGAAATTGCAAAAGATTTATTCGGAACCCTAGAACCACTAGAGCAAGACATAAAAATCAAGAATATTAAGTATACCGTAGTGGGCGTGCTGAAAGAAAAAGGAAGCAGCATGGGCTTTAGCGGAGACCGAGATGTGATTATTCCGCTAAATGCCGTACGACAGTATTTTGGAAGACCCAATATGAACTTTGACATTCACATTCTAACCAATAATCCAGGTTTACTTGAGCCCGCTATTCAAGAAGCAACAGGTGTTTTCAGAGCGATAAGGCGCGACCCTTTAGGTACACCCGAATCATTCAGAATCAGAAGAAGCGATAGCCTGTCTCAACGCCTCATTGAAAACCTGAGTTACGTAACCATAGTGGCTACGGTTATTGCGTTCATCACGTTGCTGGGCGCGGCTATTGGGTTAATGAATATCATGTTGGTATCTGTAACAGAACGCACACGTGAAATAGGCACAAGAAAAGCGCTGGGCGCCAAAGCAAAAACCATACTTACTCAATTCCTTACAGAGGCCATTGTGATTTGCCAATTGGGTGGTATTCTGGGAATCTTTTTGGGAATATCTATTGGCAATGTGGTGAGTTTACTCATGGATGCTTCTTTTATCATCCCTTGGGCTTGGATACTCTTGGGTTTCACCCTTTGCTTTATTGTAGGCGTATTGGCTGGTTTTTATCCTGCAAGCAAAGCTTCTAAGTTAGACCCTATTGAGTCTTTGCGATATGAGTAGTATTAGTTCTTAGGTTTTAGCGGATTAGTTGTTAGTGTTAATTGAACTAAGTATTTATAGATTTTAGTTTAAACACGTTACAATATCAGATGCTTCTGAACCACTCAACATCTCAACCGCTCAACTCCCCTCTTTTGCTCTTTGCTCACACTCCAAACTGGTATGAGACCCTGAAACAAGTTCAGGGTGACGGCAATTCTCAAACATTAAAAGAAACTTCATTCCGAACTTGATTCAGCATCTCATTATTAAAGTACAAAGACTCAAGGACCAAGTTCTAAGAGAAATCACAGCCGTCATGTCGAGTGGGCTTTTTGGAGTGGAACGGAGAAAAGGTTGTATCGAGACATAGGAGGTTTTACAGTAAAATTTAGTAGTTAGCTCATAGCAATTAGAACTTTCCTATTGCTCAATACTCCAAACTCTTGCTGTTTTTCCCGCCTTATTCTCGATACTATCAGCCTGAGGCGAATTACTCGAATTGACGGCTAAACCCTCTTGCTCAAGACTCACACTCTACACTGTTTTATCGTCATGCTGAACTTGTTTCAGCATCTCAATCTTGTAAGTACAAAGACTCAAGTATTAAGAGTTTTTAGATGGTAGACTTTAGTAGTTAGTATTTGTAATTTCTCATGCCGCTCAACCACTTAACAGCTCAATCATTCAACTCCCCTCCTCTTGCTCTTCACTCAAACTCCATACTGATTATGAGACCCTGAAACAAGTTCAGGGTGACGATTTACTTTAATCCCGCCTTATTCTCGATACAATCCGCCTGAGGCGGATTACTCGAATTGACGGCTACCACCCCTTGCAAAAGACTCACACTCTACACTGTTTTTCGGCCTCCAAATGCGTTGGTAGAAATCCGGGTTGAGGGAGCGTTAAGCCGAACTCATGTTTGAGCTCAGGCATCGGGTTTCAGAAAAACCCGTAAATGCCGTTTGCGAGTTTGGGTGAGGTAGCGGAAGGAAACCCATTAGATTTCAATATAAGCGTTTGGTCAGCCTTGACTTTTTGTCTCTTTTGTGTCAAGACAAAAGAGTAGAGAAGAAAACAAAAAAGAATTAAAAGTCTTCAGACTTTAGCTGTTAGACCATAGCGCTTCAGCTTCTGCTAAACCACTCAACACCTCAACCACCAAACAATCCACTTTTTAGCTCAGATATGCACCTCACTCTTGCTCCAAACTGGTTAAGGCCTTGAACCATGTTCTGGTTAACTGTCTTTAAACAGACATTGCTTGCTCCTGAAGTTCATCGGGATAATATCTAGGTTCCGCTTGTTAAGAACAAACGACAACCACAAAAAAAGCCGCACTTGAATCAAGCACGGCTTTTTAAAACTTATACAAGATGATTACTCACCTACCACTTCAAAGCTAATGGTTTCAATAACCTCTTTGTGGAATTTCACTGTGGCTTCATACGTACCAACAGTTTTGATACTATCACCTGTTATCTTAATGGTCTTACGGTCAATGTTTACACCTAACTTCTCAATAGCATCTGCTACTTGAATGGTGTTTACAGAACCAAAGATTTTTCCGTTCTCACCCACTTTAGCGCCAATTTTGATAGAAAGATCTTTCAATTTAGCGGCTTGCTTTTTGGCTTCGTCTACCAATGCAGCAATTTTGTGAGCGCGCTGGCGCATGTTTTCTTCACGCACTTTACGTGCTGAAGGAGTAGCCAATGTTGCTAAACCTTGAGGAATAAGGTAATTACGACCATAGCCCGGCTTAACCGTTACCAAGTCGTCTCTTTCACCTAAATTCTCAACTGCTTTTTTCAATATTACTTCCATCTCTTCTCCTCCTTATTTTAACATATCCGCTACATAAGGCATTAAAGCCAGGTGACGTGCGCGTTTTACGGAAGTAGACACTTTACGTTGGAACTTCGCTGAAGTACCTGTAACGCGTCTAGGTAGAATCTTTCCTTGCTCGTTCACAAATTTCAACAAGAACTTAGGATCCTTGTAATCGATGTGCTTAATGCCCATCTTTTTGAAGCGGCAATACTTATCTTTTTTAACCTCAATGCTAATTGGCGTGAGGTATCTGATATCTCCGTTTTTCTGTGCCATGATGTTCTTGTTTTAAGCTGTAGCTTCCGCTTTTTTGTTACGTTGCTTCTCAGCAAACTGAATGTGATACTTGTCCATCTTAACCGTTAAAAAACGGATGATGCGTTCGTCTCTGCGCATTTCAGTCTCGTAGCGCTTGATTAAATCTCCTTCAGCCTCAAATTCGAACAGGTGATAAAAGCCAGTAGATTTTTTCTGAATTGGGTAAGCAAGCTTACGCAATCCCCAGCTTTCTTGATGTACCATTTTGGCACCTTCACCTACTAGATACTTCTCGAATTTTTGTACTGCTTCCTTTACCTGATCATCAGATAAAACGGGAGTTAAAATGAAAACAGTTTCGTACCTATTGGTCATGATTACTATAAATTAATGAATAATAGTCCCCTCAAAAGGGGCGACAAAAGTACAATTTATTCTTAATCGACAAGTATCTCAATACCAATAGAATTGAGTGATTCGTTCACAATTCGTGAAAAACTATAACCACAGCTCTGCACATTAGCGTTCATCATCCGCTATATTTGTCATTCTCTATGAGCGACTACATTGTTTCCGCACGTAAGTATCGTCCACAAGATTGGGACAGCATCATTGGTCAAGATAGCATTGTTCACACATTGAAGAATGCCATCAAAAACGACCATTTAGCGCAAGCCTTTCTGTTTTGTGGTCCGCGAGGAGTAGGCAAAACAACTACCGCTCGGATTTTGGCGAAGGAAGTGAATTTGGCCGCGAATCCAGAATTAGACGAATCTCAAGATTTTGCATTTAACATTTTTGAATTGGATGCGGCTTCTAACAACTCTGTTGAAGACATTAGAAGTCTGAATGAGCAGGTACGCATTACTCCACAGATTGGCGAATACCGTGTATTCATTATTGATGAGGTTCACATGCTTTCCACAGCGGCATTTAATGCTTTTCTAAAAACCTTGGAAGAACCGCCTAAGCATGCCATTTTCATTTTGGCAACTACAGAGAAGCATAAAATAATACCAACTATTTTATCAAGATGCCAGGTATTTGATTTCCAGCGTATCTCCAATGAAGATATTGTAAAGCAGTTAGAGATTGTATCTGCCAAAGAAGGAATTACTGCAGAGCATGATGCACTGCACTTAATTGCTCAAAAGTCTGATGGAGGTATGCGTGATGCGTTATCCATCTTTGATCAAATTGTAACTTTTAGTGGCAATGAAGTCAGTTACAAATCTGTCTTGTCTAACCTTAATATCTTAGACTATGAGTATTACTTTAAAGTTACAGAAGTACTTACAGCAAACGATATTTCTAACGCCCTGCTCACTTTCAATGAAATTTTAGCACACGGCTTTGACGGACAGATTTTCATAAACGGACTAGCTGCGCATTTTAGAGACTTATTGGTTTGCCAGAATGCCTCTAGTAAAAAACTATTGAGTGTAGGAGAAAACACTCGACAACGCTATTTTGAGCAAGCCAAGGTTACACCACAGTCTTTTCTACTTCAAGGCATACGGCTATGCGCAGAATGCGACTACAGATACCGGGCCAGCAAAAACCAACGTTTACTCGTTGAGCTCACCCTTATGCAGCTAGCTTCTTTAACAGCTGATCACGAAAAAAAAAACGCCTAACGGCACGCTCAACGTTTCTTGACTTTCCCATTATAGCTAAAGATGGTATTCCATCTGGGCCAACAGCCTCACCTACCTCAAAGCAGGAAGAACCAGGCATAGCCGATGAGATTATAAAGCAACTTCGTGAAGATAGACCTGTAGCTTCTTCCAATGCAAAAAGGATAAAAGCATCTGATGGTATGACTTTGGTACGAGGTATTAGCATCAAAGAGAAAACCAAGCCAACAGTATCGGCAGATGAGGAAGAGTTGAGAAAGGGTGAATTACCTGCAAGCTCTTTTTCTCAGGAAGAATTGATGAAAGTTTGGTTAAACTATGCAGATATACTCGAAAAGGATGGCAAAATGCTCATGAGCAATATCCTAAAAATGAGAGAGCCTGAGCTTAAAAGAGAAACTATTTACTTAGTCTTAGATCACAGTTCTGGGGAATTAGAGTACCAAAGTGAAAAACCTGGTTTGCTCATATTCTTAAAAACCCAATTGAACAACTACAGCATTGAGCTTCACCATCGTATTGCAGAAACTCCCAAAAAGACAAGTAAAGCCTACACGTTAAAAGACAAGCTGAAGATCATACAAGAAGAGAATCCTTCTGTACTTGAATTGGTAAGGCGTTTGAATTTAGATGCTGATGGCTAGTTAATAACTATAGGCACAGTTAACACTTCTTTTTCAGCAGATACGATACTCACAAAGTAGACCCCCTTTGCAAGGTGATTCACCATAAACGAAGTTTGTTGCTTTTCAAAAACTACAACTTGCTTCTTTTGAAGTGTTCTACCCAACGCATCTATTAGGGCTAATTCAACATTTCCAGCGTAGTCTTCAAAAGAAATATTAATGAATTCCGTAGCTGGATTAGGGTAAACTTGAACTTTACCGCTATGCCCTAACTCTCCTATTCCTAATGAATTGACAGAAATTGTGTCTGTTTGCTTGCTAAGACCACATACGTTGTAAGCAGTTAATGTTACGGGGTAAAAACCTGCATTCGTATAAAAGTGAATTGGGTCTATGTTTTGTGAATTGTTTCCATCACCAAACGTCCACAGATATGAATTTGCATCTGTTGTAGTGTTGAAGAATTCAACTGTGTTGTTAGAGACTACAAAATTAAAACCGGTAAGCGGGGCATAACGTTGTTTAACGTTTATGGTATCTGCCTCTGTGCAATGCTGCCCGGTAGCTTCTACCCAATATTCACCTCCTTTTATAACCTGAAGATCTCTTTGGGTCGACCCATCACTCCAGTTGATAGCAGATGTGTAGGCACCTCCCATATCCAATAATATGGCATCGCCATCGCAGATGATGGTATCTTTACCAAGGTCAATGGAAAGAAGCTCGCTAATCACCTCAACTTGTGAAGAATTTGTACAACCCTTATCATCCTCTACAAAAACCTCATAAACACCAGGTTGAAAAACTCTTAGTTGCATTGTACTACTGCCTGTATTCCAAGTTAAACTCTCACTGGTAATAGCTGTAATAGCAACAGTATCGTTCTTGCAAAGCACAGTATCTCCAACAATCTCTACCAATGGCAAGGCATTCTCAGAAACTACCACAGAATCCACAGCGATGCATCCATTCAAGTGGGTTAGCTGAACAGCATAAACTCCTGGACTAAAAACCTGTGTAGTAGGAGAAAAGTCTCCAGTACTCCACAAATAGGAATTTATTTGGGTTCCTTGAGCATTAAGTGTTACACCTTCATTTGCACAATAGGAAAGGCTATCTGGTAATCCTGAATTTGGTGATTCCAAAGACTCCACAAAAACCAATGATTTATGATTGCACCCGTATCCGTCTGTAACAGACACTTCGTAATAACCATCTAAAGATGGAGAGAATACATTTCCAGTGTCGCCAGAAGACCATCTTATATTAAAGAAAGTAGAGTCTATGGTTAGCTCTGGATTTTCATTAGCGCAGTAGCTATATGCTGTATCTACAATAAAACCTGGTGAAGGATAATTACTCAGGCTCACCGTATCTTTGAACGTACAGCCAAATGAGTCTTCAACCAAAACAGTGTAAAGACCTGGAGAAAAAACAGTTACCCCAGAGGTTGTATCTCCAGTGTTCCATTGGTATTCTTTGTAACCCTGTTGGGTATTCAATGAGACTGAAGAACCTGCACAAAAACTCTGGTCTTGCAAAGGAGGTAGAGTGAAACCTGCACCTATGTGCACATCTACCAATAAGGTATCATTACTTTTATCTGAATCAATCTTGTTATTTGGTGAGGAAGAGGTGAACATAAGAGAGGTAGTACCCAAATGTGTAAAATTAAATGAGCCCAAAGTCAAACCTTCAGATTCACCTGTAAGCAAACTACCTACCCATTGTTTGTAACCAACTAGTGTGCTATCTTGAAACCAGGCCAAATTAACAGTGGTAAGTGTGTCGAGCCCAAAATTGAAAAGCGTTATTTGTATGGAGTCGCTATTTGCTTCTCCTCCAAGACATACATAAACATTTGCACGCGGTAGCAGCCCAGAATTGGTATTGGTTACTGTTTGCGCTTTGCTTGTAAGCACAAAAGAGCAAACAATAAGCACTGCGAACAGTGAATAACTTAAAAATGACTTGACTCTCATATTTGATTGAGCGGTTAAAAATACACAAAAACCTGAGAATCACATTAATTGTGATATTTCTGTCTAATAAAAAACGATCTATTGAATTTTTCTGGATACTTAGCTGCAATGTTTTGATAGTGTTCTTCCATTTTAGCTAGATCCTCTTCTACATTGTCTGTGGTGTATAAAACATCGCCAACGGTAACTAATTTCTTTTCGTAATCTGCAGTTGCCAAAACTATAGGCACATTCAAAGAGTGTGCTATTCTATGAAATCCAGTTTTCCAGCGTTTAGCATAACTCCGTGTTCCTTCTGGTGTAAAGAGCAATGCAAGTTGATCTGCGTCTGCTAACAGGTTAGTGAGGTCTTTTACAAACTTTTTATTCGTTCCAGATCGGTCTACAGGTATACCACCAGTTGCTCTTAAAAAAGAACTTAATGGCCACCAAAAAAGCTCTTTCTTAATTAAATATCTGCTCTTAATGCCCAAAACCCAAAGGGATGGAAGAGCCACAAAAAAGTCGAAATTACTCGTGTGCGGAGCAGCAATTAAAACAAAAGTTTTTAAATCTTTGGGAATGTAATCATCTATTCTCCAACCTATTAAACGCAACAAGAACCTACCAAGTTTTTTCATTCAGCTAAATATTCTGCGGGCAAATTAACGAAATAGACTTTCTCGGTTGCCCGGGTTATGGCCGTATACATCCACCTCATAGTATCTAAATCTGGCTCGGTGTAAGACAGAAAAGACGCGTCTATGAATACCTCTTTCCATTGCCCACCTTGTGCTTTATGGCCCGTAACAGCATACGCAAACTTAACCCTCAAGGCATTGAGATAAGGGTCTTCCTTAAGTTTCTTCTTCCTAGCAGTAGCGGATAAATCAGCGTAATCTGCTTCTACACTCTCAAAAAGTGCCTGTTGCTTATCTGCAGATATAGAAGGTCCTTCTGAGTCTATCGCATCCAAGAGAAGCATAACATCAATTGGCTCTTGCAGGGTAAGTTCATCGAAGGCAATGGTTGCTTCTACAAAATCACATCCATGGAGAGTCATTTCCTTTCCAATACGTTGGATCCGTACCGTATCTCCATTCGCAATAAATTCCATTTTAGAGTCCTTATCTAACCAATGGTAGTTATTCTGAACTACCATCATTAAATCTCCTGATTCCAATCGCGATTCGCGATACATCATCCGAGCCCTAATCTGTTTATTAAAAAGGTTCGCGTTCTTATTAGAGCGGGTAATCACGATTACTTCTTCATCACCATGGGTAGAAAGTGAAGACTCCAGTACTTCTGCAAAAGCATACCCATCAAGGTAACTCACATCAGGATAGCCTTCATGAAAAACCATTGGACTACCTATTGTTAATTGTTCTCGCAAAGCTGTTGCTGTAGCTAACACTCCAGACTCTCCAGATTGACGAACTACTTCTTTTAGCTCAAAGCCTGCCACCTTAAACCCAAACCGATCTCTAAACCAAACTGGAACAAGTGCCGGACTAAGCTCTGAATTGACAGGGGGTAACTGCGCAATGTCTCCCACCATAATCAAACGCGTGTTATCTGCACTAAAGACAAACTCAAGTAAGTCTTCCAATAGGTTTACTTGCCCATCATAGTCGCCATTAATCATTGAAGCCTCATCTACTATGAATACAGCTCTTTTGTGCTTATTCTCTTTTCTTACGAATCGTGAAACCCCAAAAGCCCCTTCAGCCACACGATATATGAAACGATGTATGGTGTAAGCTGGTATGCCACTGTATTTGGTCATTATTTTGGCCGCTCGTCCAGTGGGAGCGAGTAAAAACACTCTCCCCCCTTCAGACTTAACTTGAGCCACAACCGACCCAATAACCGTTGTTTTACCCGTACCCGCGTAACCTCGAATAATAAATAGGTCTTTGGTGTTTGCGTAACCTAAATAATTCGATAATCGCTCAATTAAGTTCAGCTGATCGTTGGTAGGTTCATGACCTATACCTGCAATAAGTTTATTTTGAATGCGTTTCGCTATCATAAAAGAACCGATAAATCAGCTAGTATCGCGAGCTCCGCGACAGTTTGTCGTTTCAAAAAAATTGTAAGTTTGTCCACGTTCAAAAATCTCTAAACCAGATAGAATAAGCAACTCAAATGAAAGATTTGATTTCAAGATTCGCACCAGCAGTCATTTTTGCACTAGTTGGTCTTGGCACACTAATTTTTGGTGCCAATACAGGTCAAGGATCTGAATTCCTTATTGGGGGCGGTGCGCTGCTTCTAATTGCCGTTGTTGTTTTACTCAACGCACTTCAGATTTTAACCAATCAATTGAGCCTAATAGCATCAGCCGTTCTCATTATTGTGGGGTTAGGTTTAACTTACATGAATTACGATTCTATCAACGGCCCAATACAGTTCTTAAAGGAGAAAGAGAGACGCTATGCATACGTTGTTCAAAGCCTGAAAGATATTCGTGAAGCACAAATTGCTTACAAGAAAGTCTCTGGCATGTACACGGGGTCTTTTGATACACTAAAGACGTTTGTTTTGAGTGATTCTATTCCTCAAGTAAAGAAGTTCGGTTCCGTTCCAGATGGATTAACACAAGAAGAAGCATTAGATAGCGGATACCTAAGATTAGACACTAGCTTAGTACCAGCAATGGACGTTATTTACAATGACGATTACGTAGCAACTCGATTTGAAAAACATCCCTTAGACGTGAATTCACTAGAAAAAGTTCCTTTCTCTGATGGAACTTTCACCATGGAAGCTTCTACTATTGAGCGTACAGGAGGTATTATTGTACCTGTGGTTGAGGTAAAAGATGGCTCTCCTTTTGATGAAACGGATGTAATGAAATTTGGCTCTTTGAGCGATCCGTCTACCTCAGGAAACTGGAAAGAAGAGAAGTAAGCCCGTGAATAGTAACGCGGATACAAATAATAATCAACGTGTAAAAAGCAGTTTTGGAAACGAAACTGCTTTTTCACGTTTTGCAATGTTGCACCACTCAGGCAAACATGCTGATCTATTGAGTTTTAACCGAAAAACTGGCCTATTCTCTTATAGCAACAGTATAGACCAGAGTAAAGGGTTGAATGTAGACCAACTATTGATTTCTATACCAGATATACAATGCACCCTTGTTCCGAATACGTTGTTTGATGCAGATTCAACATCCGTTTTTCTGAGCGGACAATTGACTGAGACTCCAAGCCATTTAGTGGCTAGGTATGTTGAGATTAACTCGCTACATGCTACGTTAGTGTATGGAGTTGATGCGCATTTACTCTCTAAACTAGAATCAGAATATCCTAGCGCATATATTACTGTGCCAGCAGAAAGCCTTTTGAACCATTGGAGCATGCTGAGTAAAAAAACTGAATTCCATACATTCACAGCTGTTCATTGGTTTAAAGACCATGTTTATGTTTCGCTTTGGAAGGATAGAAAAATTCAAGTATTTACTAGACAAAATATCACAACACCAGAAGATATCGCCTACTTCACATTTAATGTTATAGAACAATACATGCAAGGAGATGCGGTAGGCCAGTTGGTTATGGGTGGTGATCCTATTCATGAAAAAGCATCTGCAATACTCTCTGGGTATCACCCAAGCACAAAAAAGGATAGTTTTTCTATTTCTACACCAGGTTTTCCTGTAGACCCAGAATTGGATAATGGAGAGCACATTCATTTATTGAGCTTGATGCTATGCGCGTAATTGGAGGGAATTTTAAAGGTAGAAGGATCAATCCGCCTAAAAATTTGAAGGCAAGGCCCACAACAGACTTTGCCAAAGAAGCACTATTCAATATTCTTCAAAATCAAATAAATACAGAAAATGCGTGCGTTTTAGACTTGTTTAGTGGATCTGGTGGAATTGCATTTGAATTTGCCTCGCGTGGCGCTGTTTCTGTTGTAACCGTAGACTTGAACTTCAGCCACATCCGTGCTATAAAGCACCAAGCTCGGGATTGGGAATTAGAGAACTTCACAGCAGTAAAAAGTGATGTATTCAAGTATCTGAACAAGACGAATGATGAGTTTGATGTAGTTTTTGCAGACCCGCCTTACGCGTTCAAAGACATAGATAAATTACCACTTGCTATCTTTAGTGCAGGCATATTAAGAGAAGATGGTATACTGATTGTTGAACATGGGAAGGATACAGATTATTCTCAACATCCTAACTTTGACAAGACAAAAACCTATAGTTCTGTGAACTTTAGCTTCTTTAGAAACAATATCGGATGAGAAAAATTGCTGTGTTCCCAGGGTCGTTTGACCCAATAACCGTAGGTCATTTAGACATTGTGCAAAGAGCCATTCCTTTATTTGATGAAATTGTAATTGCACTTGGAGAAAACTCATCAAAAAAGTACATGTTTTCTTTAGAAGAACGCCAAAAGCACATAGCCAAGGCATTTGGAGAATACAACAATATAAAACAAAGTACTTACTCTGGACTTACAGTTGACTTCTGTAAATCCATTGGTGCAAACTACATTCTCCGCGGAATGCGGTCTGAGCACGACTTCGAATTTGAGAGAAGCATTGCCCTAATGAACAAAGCTATGCATGATGAATTAGAGACCATCTTTCTAGTGAGTGCTGCAAAGTATACTGCTGTTTCTTCTACCATTGTGCGTGACATTTTGAGAAATGGTGGTGACGCCACTCCTTTTCTACCCCACGGAATTCTAGATGAATGAAAAACTACTTGTTGTTCATAGCGTTATTGGCGACTTCACCCCTATTAAAAGGGAACATTACTGTTTCCGTTAAAGGTTATGCAGGGTCAACCATAGCTTTGGAAAAAATGAGCAATGCGCTCGTTCCGCTTTTTGACACTCTTGCCATGGATACACTTTCAGCCAAAGATGAAGCCTTTCTTAGTTTCCAAGGAAACTCATCTGGATTCTACTATTTAAGTATCGGTAATAAACACCTTCCCGTTCCGCTAGAGCCAAATACAGATTATTCAATAACTCTTGAACCACCTAAAGTTGAAGAGTCTCTCTTTGGAAAGTTCACAATTAAGCACTTTGAAGCAAACGGAGAAAAACAAACTTACTTACATGACCATATTAGCCGATTTAATAAGTCTCTTTCTCGCTTTATCACAGATAACCCAGGCATTCAGAAAGATTCAGTCGCTTTAAAAAAACTAGATTCTTTGGGAATTTCCCTAAAGAGCCAACTGAAAACTGCATTTGAAGACTATCCAGAACTTCAAAACTATGCTACGTACAGGTTTGCACTTTTTGCCAATACAGTAGCCCAATATAGAGGCTACCTAAAGCAGGACCTTCCCGCACCAAAAGATGTGAGTAAGCCACTCCAAATTGAAGTGTTTTTAGCTTCATATGAACCTATAATTAATACTTGGCTATATAAAAAGGCAGACACAGTAAGAGCTATTTCTGCAGGAGACAGTCTTATTCAACCTTTAAAAGAAGAGCTAAAGAAAAATATTGATCCTGTGAATAGTTTTGGTGTAGAGATTATTTTATTCAAACTGATCTACGATAAAAAATTGCCAGGGTTCACAGATGAGAAGAGAATAACAGCATTAGAAGAGCTAGGAAAATCCACTTCTTTCGCAAGTATTGGAGAAGCGTGTAAAAGTGCCTACCAAAAACTAAATAAGCTTTTACCAAACACCAAAGCGCCCAATTTCCAATTTTCTGATAATAAGGGGAGAACTGTTTCCTTAGAATTATTAAAAGGAAGATTTATTTTCCTTCAGTTTTGGAATCAAAAGAATACGGCAGGTCTACTGGATATGAAGTTGATTGATAAAATCAGAAAAACATATGGAAAAAAGATTGCCTTCGTAAGTATCCACTGTTATGGATCTGAAGAAGATTTTCACCAATACATGGAGACACACAATTACAAATGGCCCATTTTTCATGTAGAAAGGAATCACCCGTTGTTGCTAGACTATGCCGTTCAAACCACTCCTATGTACTACCTCATTGATCCAGAAGGGTATTTGTTCAGGTCACCAGCAGAAAGACCAAACAGAATGTATTTGCTCTTTGATAAAATAAATGCATCTGAAATTGATGGTGTTAAATCTTACGAGATTATTCGAACGTATGATGAATGACCACTCGTTCTGATAGCTCTTGAATTGCGCTAAATGCATTTGTTAGTTTTTCGGGAATATCCTGAAGACTCACCCACTCAACAGCCGTAATGTCTTCTTCTAGCTGAGGCTTCAATGTTTCACTTACACCAGAAACCATATGATACCAATACGTTTTCTTTAGACAAAGTTCTCCCCCTTGCTTGTAAATGTGATAGGTGTTACCAGCGAATTTTGACAGGTGCACTAGTTTCAAACCGCACTCCTCTTTCACTTCTCTTAAAGACGCAAGTTTTGGATGTTCGCCTTTGTCTAATTTTCCTTTTGGCAAGTCCCACTTTCCCTTTCTGAAAATGAAAAGCACCTCTTTGTTCTCATTCCAAACCACTCCACCCGCTGCAGGAACACTTCGGGTAATGCACTTAAGAACATAA
>CBFIHE010000006.1:3443-18697 GCA_965662345.1 Salibacteraceae bacterium | reverse complement strand
AAAAGCACCTCTTTGTTCTCATTCCAAACCACTCCACCCGCTGCAGGAACACTTCGGGTAATGCACTTAAGAACATAAAAAAGATCGTCTAAATCATAGTGCCTCAAGATAACTGGTGGATGTTTCTCTGATTCACGGATGGAGTGAATGAGTTTCCTCAGTTTCTTTTTACCCTTAAATCTAAGGGTTTGCAGGTCGTGAATATGGCTAACTCCCTCATCTTCTGAGGCGAGTATTAGCGGGGTATCGTTGATGAAAACTTTGTACATTTGGCTGCATGTATTTGAGCGAAGAATCAGCCCTAAAAGTAGCGGAATTTTTACTGCAAATCAAAGCAGTTGTTTTACAACCCAACGAACCTTTTACTTGGGCTAGTGGTTGGAAATCCCCTATCTATTGTGACAACAGAAAAACGTTGTCATATCCCAAAATCAGAAACTTCATTCGTCAAGAGTTTGTAAAAACAATTGACCAACACTTTGGAAGACCTGATGTAATTGCCGGTGTAGCTACGGGTGGTATTGCTCAAGGTGCTTTAGTAGCTCAAGAAATGGGTTTACCTTTTGTATATGTAAGGCCAGAACCCAAGGGTCACGGTCTTACCAACCAAGTTGAAGGTGTTATAGAAGAAGGCCAAAGTGTAATTGTCATTGAAGATTTAATCTCAACAGGCAAGAGCAGCTTAAAAGCCGTTGATGCGATTAGAAATGTGGGTTGCTCCGTAAAAGGAATGGTAGCTATTTTTACTTATGGTTTTGACTTGGCAGAAGAGAACATGAAAAATGCTGCATGCCCTTACTACACACTGTCTAACTACAACGCACTTCTCAAAATAGCTTTAGAAACGAACTATATCAACGAAAACGATGTTACAGCATTGGAAGAGTGGAGAGCGAATCCTTCTTCTTGGATGAAAAGTTAAAACATGGCAAAAATTTCTGGAAAAAAAGTACTCGTGAATGCCCAGTCGAAAGACGTATTCACCTTTTTAGCCAATCTAAATAACTTAGAGAAGCTAATGCCCGAAGGCAAAATTGAGAATTGGAGTTCTACCGAAGAAACCTGCGCTTTTGGCATCAAAGGGTTGGCAAAAATTGGTATGAAAGTAGATTCTGTGAATGAGCCAACACATGTTCATATTGTTAGCCACGGCAGCAATCCATTTGATTTCACATTAGATGTGCACTTAAATGAATCTGGCGACCAAACAGAAGCACAGTTAGTATTTGATGGGAACATGAATCCTTTTATGAAGATGATGGCTGAGAAGCCTCTCACAAACTTCTTCAATATGCTAGCAGATAAACTCGTGGAAGTTCATAGCTAGAGCATAAAAGAGAGCTGCCTGAAATCATATTTCCTAAGTTTATCATCTCTGCCTTTCACCATTAAACGGCCATGGGAGCTCACTCCTGTAATCATTAGTTCAGTAGGGTGACCGTTTAAAGAGAACGTACGCCATTTATTCATCCCCCATAGATAGGTCTCAAATGGCCTATCTAAATTTTGTAATCCAGACTTCAAGCGCAGGTAGTTGCCTTCAATCTCTTCACAGAGTCTTTCCATAACCAATTGAACACTTTGGTGTGTTCCAGTCTCTCTCTTGACTGATGTAGCGTTAACTAAGTCTTTGGGAAATGTCATCTCATTCAAATTGAGACCAATACCCAACACACTCGCATTTATTCTATTTGCCTTCAATTGGTTCTCAATGAGTAGGCCTGCAACCTTTTTTTCTCCTATGTAAATGTCGTTAGGCCATTTGATTTTAACATCGGTAAGGTTCAAATCCTCCAAATACGATACAATAGCAAGTGTTGTAACCTTCGTAAGATAGAAGTATTCCTCTGCCTCCAAGAATCTTGGCTTCAGTACTACAGACATTGTGAGGTTAGAATAAGGAGAGCTATACCAAGTGTTTCCGCGTTGTCCTCTACCTGCTCTTTGTTCATCTGCCCAAATCACCGAACCTTCAGGCAGTTCAGATTGTTTCATCAACTCAAACGCATAATTATTGGTAGAATCTACATGGTCTAATTTTGATAGGTACCTTCCGATAAAAAGTGTATTCATCACGCATGCGTTTAACCTTGGCAAAATAACTCAAATAGGTAGCGTTTTTGTTACTTTTGCCGCTTTACTTGAAAAACCGCGAATGACGCAAACAATCAAACCTGTATCTTCTAAAGCACTAGCAGATGTTATAGTGAGAGGACTGCAGGAAAGAAAAGGTAAAGACATAAAAGTTCTAGATCTTAAAAACATCGGAAACTCCGTTTGTGATTATTTCGTTGTATGCCATGGAACTTCGTCAACGCATGCTGAATCTTTATCAAGATCTGTGGAAGATGAAGTTAGAAAAGTGCTAAATGAAAAACCTTTCCATAAAGAAGGTGTTGGTAATGCCGAGTGGATATTGTTGGATTACTTTAATGTAGTAGTCCACATTTTTCAAGAAAGTACACGTGAATTTTACAACCTGGAAGAATTATGGGCAGATGCAACCATAACTTCCTTTGATGAAGACTATTAAAAAAGACACATCCGCATGAGTGCAGATAACAACAAATCGCCCAAAATGAAGGGCAAATTTCCAAAAGCGCCTAAATCGCCAAAAGGTCCAGTTAATTTTTATTGGATTTACGCTATCATAGCTGTGGTGCTTATCTCTTTTTCATTAATGGAAATGGGACCAACAGCAACGAAAACCACCTATCCAGAGTTCAAAAAAATGGTTGAGTCTGGAGATGTAGAAAAAGTGATTATCTACAACTATGAAATGGCCCATGTTACCATTAAACAAGAATCGCTAGAAAAATATAAGGACAAGCTGAAAGACCCTGCCTTTGGTAACTCTGTAAAAACAGGACCCCACTTTCAGTTTACCACTCCAAAAGGCGATTTGCTTACAGAGAACCTAGACAAGTGGCAGGGAGAGTATGGCATTAGCTACGATTATGTTAAACAAGAAAACTGGACAAGGGATTTACTAGGTTGGCTAATCCCAATTGGTTTGATGCTAGGTCTTTGGGTGCTTCTTATGCGCAGAATGGGCGGTGGCGGTGGCCCAGGAGGTCAAATCTTCAACATTGGAAAAAGTAAAGCACAGCTCTTTGATAAGGAGGCTTCCGTTAAAGTAACTTTTGACGATGTTGCAGGCCTTGAAGAAGCTAAAGAAGAAGTTCAAGAGATTGTTGACTTCCTCAAAAACCCAAAGAAATACACAACACTTGGGGCTAAAATACCTAAGGGAGCTTTGCTTGTAGGACCTCCAGGAACAGGTAAAACCCTTTTGGCTAAAGCTGTTGCAGGAGAAGCCCAAGTTCCTTTCTTTTCGCTTTCAGGTTCAGATTTCGTTGAAATGTTTGTGGGAGTGGGAGCTTCAAGAGTTCGTGACCTATTTAAACAAGCAAAAGAAAAATCTCCTTCAATCATATTTATTGATGAGATAGATGCAATCGGTAGAGCTCGCGGTAAAAATATGATGCAGGGCTCTAATGACGAACGAGAAAACACCCTAAACCAGTTGCTTACCGAAATGGACGGGTTTGGCACCAACACAGGTGTTATTATTCTTGCCGCTACAAACCGAGCCGATGTTCTTGACAGAGCTTTGTTGAGACCTGGGCGTTTCGACCGTCAAATTCATGCAGACCTTCCAGAATTGGAGGAGCGAAAGGCTATTTTCCAAGTACACCTAAAACCATTAAAAGTAGACGAAAGCTTAGATATTGACTTTCTCGCCCATCAAACACCTGGCTTTAGCGGGGCAGAGATTGCAAACCTTTGTAATGAGGCAGCACTCATAGCTGCAAGAAAAAAGAAAAAGCAAATTACAAGAGAGGACTTCTTGAACGCAGTAGATCGCATCATAGCGGGCTTGGAGAAGAAAAGCAAAATTATTACACCTTCAGAAAAAAAGGTTATTGCTTACCATGAAGCAGGACATGCCACAACTAGTTGGCTTATGGAACATGCTCACCCGTTAGTCAAAGTAACCATTGTACCTAGAGGTAGATCCTTAGGAGCAGCCTGGTACTTACCAGATGAACGCCAAATCACCACTACTGCTCAAATGCTAGATGAAATGTGCGCTACTCTTGGAGGTAGAGCGGCAGAAGAAGTGATCTTTGGTGAAATTAGCACAGGAGCTTTGAGCGACCTTGAGAAGGTAACCAAACAAGCTTACGCAATGGTTAGTATGTACGGGTTGGATAAAGAAGTAGGCAACTTATCTTATTACGATTCTACGGGTCAATCTGAATATTCCTTCTCAAAGCCATATAGCGAGAAAACAGCTGAACTCATTGATAAGCGAGTATCTGCAGTTATTGAAGAAATGTATCAACGTACGGTTCAATTACTTAAAGAGAACAAGGAAAAACTTACAGAACTAGCAGAAGAACTCCTAGAAAAAGAAGTTATCTTTAGAGAAGATTTGGTAACCATATTTGGAGAAAGAGACGCTGACAGAAAAAGACAGGAAGAAAAGGATGCTGGAAAAGCAGCTATGGAATTGAGAAAAAATGGTCAAAAACCAATAATTCCAGAACAACCTAAAATTGAAGAGCCAAAGGCGGAGTCTTCAAATGGCCAAATTGAAAAGGAAACTAAAGAAGAAGAAACCAATACCGAACCAAAAACGTCTGAGTCATGAGTGAATTTGAAAACTGGGTTCCCGTTTATCAGTCTAACGATAAATTTGATGTTGACTTAATTAAGTCGCACTTGGGAGAAATGAATATCGAAAGTATCATACTTGATCATCAAGATTCCATGTTGAAAATGTTCAACGAAAGCTCGTTAAAAGTGAACCTGCTTGTTCACCCTAAAGATGTTGAACAAGCTAAGAAGTACATTGCAGAACACAATAAGGCTTGAGTAATCTGTTAACCAGAGCACTTACCGGTGTTGTATTCGTAATTATTTTAACCTGTGCCGTGTGGTATAATTCCGCAACGGCAGCGGTTTTGTTTTTGTTTGTAGGTATTGCTGGCTATCCGGAATACACTAGGTTAACTAATGTTAAATCGGGTTCTACTTCCGTTCTCGTCTATGCCATATTCTTGAGTTTAATATGGCTGATTCTTTATTTACAGCTTTTTGATTGGCTACTACCCTTACTCGCATTGTATTTTGTTTCAGAATTAATTCGATTCATTTTCATAGACGAGTTAGGCCTTCAAGATTTAGGGAAAAACATATTTGGTCTCGTTTACCTCAACTTAGCATTTATAGCTCTGTATGGTATCGGCTTTGCGAATGAGGAAAGCTATAACCCCATTCCTATCTTGATGATTTTCTTTATGGTGTGGGCAAATGATACAGGAGCTTATCTAGTAGGTAGAGCTTTAGGTAAGCACAAGATGATTGAAAAATTATCTCCAAAAAAAACTTGGGAGGGAACCATTGGCGGTTTGCTCATAGCAGGGGCCATAGGTTATTCTTTGGCAACTTTTGTTTTTAACCTGAACGGTATTCATTATGCAGTAGCTGGTATTTTAACAGGTGTTGGAGCCACTTTGGGCGATTTGTTTGAATCTAAGCTCAAAAGACTTTCTGGTGTAAAGGATTCTGGAGCCCTACTTCCAGGGCATGGTGGTATTTTAGATCGGTTTGATGCCTTATATCTAGCGGCTCCTCTTAACTATATTTTGCTCTTCTGGCCGTACTAAACATCTTCTCCCTTATTTTTGACCCTTGTTTGACCCGATATGACATTACACAAAGAAGGTACACCTAGCATTATTTTTATCAGCGCCATTGGTATTATTTTAATCTCTTTGGCCTATTATATCTTTCCAGAGCTACAGGTAGTAAAGAGTTTAGCGGTTGCTATTTCCTTGTTTCTGCTTATTGTAGTTCTCCAATTTTTCAGAAAGCCCAACCGTAATCTCATTCCAAATGATGCTTTTCTTTATGCTCCTGCTGATGGCAAGGTTGTGGTTATTGAAGAGACTGTGGAGACCGAGTTTTATGGAGATAAACGCATTCAAGTCTCTATCTTCATGTCGCCTCTAAATGTACATATCAACTGGTTTCCTCTTAGCGGTGTAGTTAAGTACTTTAAATATCATCCTGGAAAATACTTAGTAGCATGGCATCCCAAAGCTTCTACAGACAACGAGCGTACATCGGTAGTAGTAGAGCGTAATGATGGATATAGCATCCTTTTACGCCAAATAGCTGGTGCAATGGCCCGAAGAATTGTTTGTTATGCGAAAGAAGGTGATGTTTCAAGCCAAGGCAGCGAAATGGGGTTCATTAAGTTTGGTTCTAGAGTAGACGTATTCTTACCTGTTGGCACAAAGGTTCTTGTGGCCTTAGATGATAAAGTAACTGGAAATCGCACCCCATTGGCAGAACTTCCTAATCAGTAAGGTAATCTACTAACTCTTCGTGCTTCTTATATTCAAATGTAAGGTCTTCTGCATGTATGGCTCCCGTAGGGTTGAAGTAAGCTTGGTCCATTCCAACTCGCTTTGCTCCTAATAAATCTACAGGCAGGTCATCTCCTACCATTAAGCTCTCGTCTGTTTTTGCACCTGTAACTACCATGGCGTATTCAAATATGGCGGGTTCAGGTTTCTTTACACCTGCTTTTTCTGAGGTGATTATATGATCGAAGTATTTCCGCATTTCTGATTTATCTAACTTAACATGCTGTACTTCCTCAAAGCCATTAGTTATGATATGAAGGCTGTACAGCTCATCAAGCGTACGCAACATTTCAATCGTATACGGAAAGAGGGCCGTTTTCTCAGGGCTGCGCTGCACATAGAAAAAGCCAATTTGTCTAGCTAATTCTGGAGCGTCTACCCCATAATCTGCCAAGGTTCTTTTAAATCTTTCTGATCGAAGGGTATCTTTCTCTAGCGTACCTTTTCTGTATGCATCCCAGAGTTCAGCGTTGTGTCTCTTATATCTGCTGATGAAGTCTCTAAGCGAACACCCTTCAATTCGTTCTAACTCATATTCATTGAATATTTCAGTTAAGGTATCCAAAGAATTGGTTTCAAAGTCCCAGAGAGTGCGATCTAAATCGAAAAATATGTGCTTATACTTCATGAAAATAACTGTTGAAAAAAGACTATTACAGGTTCTGAAAAAATGGTGAGAACTATAGACCAAAAAGCAGTAGCAGCTACATATGCCGGAATAGCCTTGGAATCAAATCTAAAGTATTTCGCAGCTAATAATGCACTAACGGGGATACTAATGAAAGGAATCAGAAAAGCCAACCCGATGACTCCAAATCTGTTCTTAAACTGAATAATTAATCGATTTCTTTTGGTAAATGCTTTTCTCTTTTTCTTGGATGGGAAATATCGATCCCAAGCGTTAAACACTGAACCACCTAATTTAAAGAAGAAAATAGACCCCGCTACCCCACCTGAAAAGGTGATAATAATTGTTCCCAATACATCAAAGCCAGAGGCAAGTACTGCTCCAGGAGCCATTAAAAATTTGGTTCCACTAAAAAGAAAAAGACCGAATACTTTTAAAATCTCAGACCACATTTTAAGCTTTTTGACCAAAGGCCAAGTCTCCCGCATCTCCTAATCCAGGTACAATGTAAGATTGTGCGGTCATTTCATCATCAATTGCCCCAACCCACAGCGTAGAAGGAGCATCTATAGATTCTTTTAGATATTGAACACCTTCTGCACTGGCAAGTAGACTTACAAAATGCGTGTGAGCTGGCATACCATACTCTTCTACAAGCGTTTGAAAACTCAATACCATGGAGCTTCCTGTGGCGAGCATCGTATCTGAAAGAATTAGTGTTTTACCTGTTAGTGAAGTACAACTAACATACTCCACTTCTATCTCAAACTCATTATCCCTATGGTGCTTTCTATATGCAGATACAAATCCATTATCTGCCTTATCAAAGACCTCTAGAAGCCCCTCATGAAGTGGAAGACCTGCCCGTAATACGGTTGCTAATACAGGATTATCTTTCAAGACAGGCACAAAAGCCTTTCCAAGAGGAGTGATCACCTCATCTTCTTCATAAGATAACTCCTTACTAATTTCGAACCCTATGTACATTCCCATGCGTTTTAGGTTTAATCTAAAACGCATACGATCTTTCTGTACTAAGGCATCTCTGATCTCAGCGATGTACTGGTTTAAAATTCCAGGGTTTTTGCCCAGTTGCTTTACGGTTAAGGTCATGATTCTTTCCTTTATTCAAAGCTATGATTTCCCATTGACGTAGGAGAGTAGACCAGTAAAAACAGATTGCCAATCTTTCCATTCACCATGATTGCTTAAAGAATCATTATGCCAAGTAGAATATAGAGTGCCATTTACCCGCTTCACTGAATCAGTAATCTCCTTCATGGCATTAAGTGCATGTTCTGGTGACACGCCTTCATAATACTTAAAAGTTGCTTCCATAAACGCAAATGGATGAACGGTTAGTGCTGTTATTCTATTCAAGTCTGGATCGAAAAAAGGATGAGGCGTACATGTTCCAGATCTAAATCCTGGGGAAGAAGCATATGCCATGGAATAATCATCTGTAATATCTGCATGCAATAAAGCACGGTATCCTTGAGGTAAAGAGAATTTAAGAAAATGTTGTCTACTCTTGGTAACTGGCATATGCGTGATTTCGCGCAGCCTATTTCGCTCTATTTTAATTTTTGAAAAGTCTTTGGAAGAAGCATAGGAAGGATGCAGCCCTGATAGAGCATAATCATTCACGTGCTTTATCAATGATCTAAACGAAGTACTTCTATGTGAAACATTCTTATCATTCACCTCATAATCTCCCAGCAGATAGAAGAAAATAAGCTCAAAGCCGTAACGCTTTTTCAATTCAAGCACCCACTCAAAAACATTGTAAGGGTCAGGATTTAAGCCCAAAACCACCTTAAAACGTTCAACGAAATTGCCAATATTGAGCGATGACAGGTCTTTTAAAAAGCCACCCAATGTTCTTACGGCTCCCTTCCCTTTGTATGCAAAAGCTGTATCTACATCAATGGTAACTATATGATTGAATTCTCTTTTAGGAAAAGTCAGTTCAGGAAAAACATGAAGGAGCTGATCTTGTAACCATATACACCATTCATCCACAACAGGACGCTTAAGAAATCCATTCTTATATGCTAAACTCTGTTCAGGCGAATACCTTGAATGCTTATCTCTCTTATGGGGTAAGTACTCCTCGTACCTAGAAACCATATAAAAAACTGCACTAAAAATATCAAAAGACATATCGCCCTTGCCCGTGGGAAAAATGATGGGCAACTCTCCTTGCTTTACAACTAGCTTCAGTTCTCGTATTCCACTCTCGTCAAGAAGACCTGTGGGTGTAATGTGCAAACCAGATTTCGTGGGTGCCTGAGTGGCATATGTAATGTGAACAGGTCCATGGCTTAGTACAGATTCATCATTCACTAACGTATAGCCTATTCTAAGAACTTTGGTAAACACCACATCTAAGGCAAACCTCAACCGAGGTGAATCTAAAGGGGAATAAACTACAATCATGGACTACATCAAACCTTCATCAGCAAAGCTAAAGTAAGCATTGTCACCAACGATGATATGGTCTAACACAGAGATGTCTAAGGTTTTGCCTGCTTGTGCAATTTTTCGCGTTAAATTCTTGTCTGCTTCACTAGGCTTTAGGTTTCCACTCGGGTGATTATGGGCCAAGATTATACCGGATGCCAGTCTTAGCAGAGCGGATTGGAAGATAATCTTTGTATCTGCTACAGTACCTGAAACCCCTCCCCTGCTAATTAGCTCAACTTCAAGAACCTTATTTGCACGATTTAATAAAATCACATAAAACGCTTCATGTGGAAGGTCAGACAAATGAGGGCTAAGTACTTTGTACGCATCTTGACTACAAGAAATTTTGCACTTATCTAATGGGGTTTCATCGGATCTTCTGCGGCCCAATTCCATGGCAGCCGCAATTGTAATTGCTTTCGCCTCACCAATACCTTTAAAACGCGTCAGTTCAGCGATGCTTTGTTTCCCCACCTCGTGAAGATTATTCCCGTATCTCGCTAGAATTTCTTTGGAAAGATCGACTGCGGTTTGCTCTCTTGTACCTGAGCCAATTAGAATTGCAATTAGTTCTGCGTTACTTAGTGCACTTCTACCTTTTGAAATGAGTTTTTCTCTAGGTCTATCGTCTTCTGCCCACGCTTTAATGGAGCTTGAAGATGGGTGGTAAGTTTCTTTCATTAGATAAAATTAAGAAACGTACGCAAAAAACAAAACCCTGACTCGCCAAGGCAAGACAGGGTAAAAATGCTATGCATTAAAATTTATCCTAGAGCAGCTACGTGCTTAGTAAGCTTTGACTTAAGATTGGCCGCTTTGTTCTTGTGAATAATGTTCTTCTTAGCCAATTTATCAATCATAGAAGCAACTGTTGGCAAGAAAGATTCCGCATCCTTCTTCGCTGTCATTCCACGCAATTTGCGAATCGCAGTTCTTGCGCTCTTATGCTGATACTGATTCAAAACACGCTTTTTTTCTGAGCTGCGTATACGCTTTAATGCTGACTTATGGTTTGCCATAATCTATATAATTCAATTCATTAAATGTAGTCCGTACGGGAATCGAACCCGTGTTTCCACCGTGAAAGGGTGGCGTCCTAACCCCTAGACGAACGGACCTAAAAAGGTCTCTTAAAATATTGTAGTCCGTACGGGAATCGAACCCGTGTTTCCACCGTGAAAGGGTGGCGTCCTAACCCCTAGACGAACGGACCAATGAACTACCCTCGTTTTAAGAGGACTGCAAATGTAAAAAAATATACGTATGACAAAGCGTAGGAAAAGAAAATCTATCTACTGTATTCTTCATTCTCCCAACTCATTCTAAAACCTAGTCTCTTGGCCGTTTTGAGCCTACTACTCTCGGTTAGCTTTTCCATCTGCCCAATGCTTACTAGCTCTACTTTTTGGAAGGCAGGCGTTTGTAAATCAAAATCTAAAGCATATATAATAGATTGTTCAACCACATGCTTCACTGCCTCCTTTGAAATAGTCTGGTGCATAAAATCTCTGTAGAGGGTATTTAGAGTTTTCTTGCCTTCCACAAAAAAATGTCCCTCTTTGTTAATGAAGATTCTAGAGATTAAAAATCCTAAATCATTCTTTCTATCAAACTTGAAGGAGTCGTTCAAGAAGTTGTAAATATTGATGATTCCACAATACGATCGCAGATTATCTTCTTTTACGTAAGATGAATTTCTCATACTGTGTGAATCATCAAAGTTGAAAACATTGGTATGCAAATGAAATAATAGCACATCTCCTCCAAAACGCATCCTACATTCATGAGCACCTACCTCATTGAACTCTACAACTACTCGTTCATCTTTGTCTTTATGCGTCTTGGCATATGATAAGCAAAGCTCCTTAAGCACTTCATTAACCATGCGAAAGGCTTTTTCGGTTTCTACTACTACGTCTTGCTTTGTAGAAGCCTTAACGTGAAAGACATCGAATATTTCTTTTTTGGTTGTCATCTCGTGAATCTATCAACAGGAGCCTAAGAACTAGTAGGCTTTCGCAAATAGCACTCTTCCATGTGAAGGTTTTCCAGAGAAGATACACTCTCCTTCTTCCTTAACTTGATCTAGTGGAATACAGCGAATGGTTGCTTTTGTGGCTTCTTTAATTTTTTGCTCAGTCTCTGCAGTACCGTCCCAATGAGCTGATAAGAAACCGCCTTCAGACTCTAGAGCTTTCTTGAATTCATCCCAGGAATTCACCTCAGTGATTTTCTCATCTCGGTATGATTTTGCTTTCTGGAATAAATTCTCCTGAATTTCATCCAACAATCTTTCAATGTAAGTGGATGCTTCATCAAAGCTCACCGTTTGTTTTTCAAGGGTGTCTCTTCTTGCTATTTCTACTTGGTTGTTTTCTAAGTCTCTAGGACCAATTGCAACTCGAACGGGAACACCTTTAAACTCATATTCCGCAAATTTCCATCCAGGTTTATGTGTGTCTCGGTCATCAAACTTCACACTGATTCCTTTCTTGAAAAGGTCTTTTTTTAGGGTGTTAACCTTTTCTGTTATTGCGGCAAGCTGTTCTTCTCCTTTATATATGGGTACAATAGCTACGTGAATAGGCGCTAGTTTTGGTGGAAGCACCAAACCATGGTCATCAGAATGTGTCATTACTAATGCACCCATTAACCGTGTACTCACACCCCAAGAAGTAGCCCAAACATGTTCTAAGCCTCCTTCTTTGGTTGCGAACTTTACATCAAAAGCCTTTGCAAAGTTTTGCCCTAAGAAATGCGAAGTTCCTGCCTGCAATGCCTTACCATCTTGCATTAACGCTTCAATACAGTACGTTTCCAAGGCACCCGCAAAACGTTCTTCTGGCGATTTAATGCCCTTTACAACAGGCATGGCCATGAAAGACTCTGCGAATTCGGCATATACCTCTAACATCTGTTCAGCTTCAGCTACTGCCTCTTTCTTAGTAGCATGGGCAGTATGCCCCTCTTGCCACAAGAATTCTGCTGTTCTTAAGAACAGCCTTGTACGCATCTCCCATCTCACAACATTTGCCCACTGATTAACCAATACAGGTAGGTCACGATAAGACTGAATCCAGTTTCTGTATGTATTCCAAATAATAGTTTCTGATGTAGGCCTAACAACCAACTCTTCTTCTAGCTTGGCATCAGGGTCAACCACAACGCCTTTTCCATCAGGATCGTTTTTTAAACGGTAATGGGTAACTACAGCGCATTCTTTGGCAAAACCCTCAACGTGGTCTGCTTCTTTACTTAAGTATGATTTTGGTATAAACAAAGGAAAGTAGGCATTGCTGTGCCCTGTTGCTTTGAACATTCTGTCTAGTTCAGCTTGCATTTTCTCCCATATGGCATATCCATATGGTTTAATCACCATACAACCTCGAACATCTGAAGTCTCAGCTAAATCAGCCTTAACAACCAATTCGTTATACCATTTTGAGTAATCTTCCGATCGCTTTGTAAAATCTTTTGCCATGATTCTGCGTTATATAAAAGATGTGTTGGATTCGCAGCCGCAAATGTAGTTATTCGCCCGAGCAGCTGCACTTATAATACTTGATTAGCCTTGATTAAGGTTGTATATTTGAAAGACATGAAACCTATTACATTAATTACTTCAGTTTTCTTCTTAGCATTTCTTACGGTACAATGCACTGTAACGGAACCTACTGCGGGTGAGGAGTATGACGACATGTACTTTTCCTCTGCAGATATTAGACATGAGCAAAGAAATACAGCCCCTTCACCTACGGAAACCAAAGGGCCATTCAGCGAATCAAATGAGAATGTAGCCTACTCCGATGCTGAAGAAGCTGACTATTACGACAGTAACTATATTGCAGATTTAAACAGAAAATATTCATCTTCAACCGTTTACTCATACGGAGACCCCGTATTTAATGCGCCCTCATTCGCAAATCCAACGGCTGGAATGTATAGAGTTGGAACAGGTTTTGGAAGCTCATTTGGTTTTGCTTCTCACAGATCATGGTACGACCCATGGTATTCACCTTTTGGAATATCACAACCTATTCATTACCCAATGTATAGTGGCTATTCAATGTATAACGATCCTTGGGCATATTCCAATTGGGGAGCTGGAGGCTATGGTGCGTTTATGGGCAACCCATATGGCATGTGGTCTCCATGGGGTAATCCACACAACAGGTTTACCCCTGCAGTAGATAGACCTGTTTACAGAACCAGAAGACCAGGAAATGTAGATAGAGACCCGCGTTACATAAAGAACAATCAACAAAGTAACCCCTATACCAATGCTACAAACGGCTCAGGTAATTCTGGCAAACGAGGGCAAACGGGTGCTTCTAATCCAAGACAAAGTAGAGACTATAATAGATACGATTATGGCAGGGAGCGAAATGAGCTAAACAATGAAAGGTTTTCAAGACCATCTTCCACTGAAACTCGCAGTAGAGGTACATTTTCTTCGCCTTCTAGAGGTTCACGGTCTGGCTCTCCTAGATCTGGAGGCTCACGGTCTGGTTCTCCGCGTTAATACACTTAAACATGACGATTAAGAACCTTTTCGTTATCTGTAGCTTTGCTTGTACCATTTTGAGTCTACATGCGCAAAATAATTTTGATGCGGTTAGATCCAATGCTCAATATGTTCAAGGAACCGCAAGGTTCAATGCAATGGGGGGTGCTACCTCAGTATTAGGTGCTGATTTTTCTCACGCATCGGTTAACCCCGCTGGTCTTGGTTTTTACAGGACTTCGGAAATTAGCGTAAGTACCGCATTAAACACACATGCAACTCAAACTGCCTATAATGGCAGTAAAAATAGCGAGAATGATGTTAGACTAAACCTCAATTCTTTGAGCTTTGTGCATGCATCACCTCCCAACCAAAACAACAGCCTTTTGAGATACTCATGGGGTTTTGGATACAATAGAACGGCTACTTACCATCAGAGCTTTGAAATAGCAGGAGATAATCCTGGAAGTTCCATTTTGGATGAAATGACTTTTGACTTGAATTATCCTAGCCCCATTGAACCCGATTTAATTAATCTAGATCCTGCACTCGCTTTTTCGTCTGCACTCGCTTGGAACACCTACCTAATTGATTTTGATAGTAACGCTATTACCGAGCAATACTACCATGCTAATCCGTTTTACGAGGGGACTCAGCGCTACACTGTAGAAATTGAAGGTTCTACCGCAGACTACCTCTTTTCAGGGGCAATTAACTACGACAATAAGTTATTCGTAGGAGCCGCGCTGGGCTTAGCCATTTATAACTACACGCTAAACACACGTTATGAAGAAGAGGTTCCTTTAACCTCTTCAACAACTCAATTAACTGATTTTAGATATGACTCAGAACTCAATATTTCTGGTTCTTCTACACGCTTAAGGCTTGGGGCTATATACCGTGCGAATGATCTACTGAGGATGGGACTTGCTTATCATTTTTCCAATATAACTCGAACCGAAGACAGGTTTGAATATGGGATGGATTCGAGATTTGATAATGGAGACACTTATGAGAGTTCTTCTTTACCAGGAGATTGGAGCTATTCAATGAGGAATCCTGGAAAAGTTATTGCGTCTCTTGGTTTAACCCTAAGGAAAACAGCGGCCTTCGCTATGGAATATGAATATTCAGATTTTAGTAAAGTACGCTTTACACAGCCTGATGGATTGTATGACTACGCATCTGAAAATGAAGATATATCCAGCGAATTAAA
>CBFIHE010000006.1:0-3412 GCA_965662345.1 Salibacteraceae bacterium | reverse complement strand
TATAGAATGGGAATGTTAACATTTAGAGGGGGCATTCGATATTACATGAGTCCATTCACAGACACAAGGCAATACGGAGATACGTATATGTACTCAACTGGAATTGGTTTCCGCAATGGAAACGTTTTTCTTGATGTAACGTATCAATTGACACAGCGAGATGAGAGTATGTATATGTACGACCCCATCTTTGCCACTCCAGCAAGTAGTGAGCTTCGCTCTCACAGCGTATTAGTGTCATTGGGATTTAAGTGGAAATAAAAAATCCCCGAAGCAGAGCTCCGAGGATTCATTCTATAGTTTGTATAGCTTATGTTTACGCCAATAAATCAGCCAGCTTATCCGCTTCTTCTTCAGCTAAATTTTGATCAACTAAGATTCTTCCGCTATGCTCATCTACGATAATTTTCTTTCTAGCGTTGATGTCTAAAATACGCTGCGGTGGAATTTGAATAAAACTACCACCAGCAGTTTGACGCTCAATAGGAGTTACCGCCATACCGTTGATTACACGGTTACGAATTCTCTTGTATGCGGCCAAAAGACGCTCTTCTATTAATTGCTCCGCCTCTTCAGATGCCTTCAAAAGCTTTTTCTCATCTTTCTCAGTTTCAGCTATAATACCGTCTAACTCAGCTTTCTTGTGATCTAATTCAGTTTGTCTGCTCGCTCTTTTTTCTTCAGCCTGTTCAAGTATTTCTTTCTTGGCTTCAATCTTTGCGTTATACTCACGAATACGCTTCTCAGAAAGTTGAATTTCCAATGTTTGGAACTCAATTTCTTTATTCAAGGAGTCGAACTCACGATTGTTACGTACATTCTTTTGCTGCTCTTCGTACTTCTTTATAAGTGCTTCAGAATCTTTTATGGCGTTCTTCTTATTCGTGATTTCTGTGCTTAAATCACTAATCTCACCGTTAATTTTCTCAATGCGTGTTTCCAAACCACCTACTTCGTCTTCTAGGTCTTGAACTTGCAATGGAAGCTCACCTCTAACGGTACGCAGTTTGTCTATTTGAGAATCTATCAATTGTAAGCGATAAAGCGCACGTAGTTTTTCTTCTACAGAAAGTAACTTTGGATCGGTCTCCTTTTTCTTAGCCATAGTGTGTTACAAATAATGAATCGGATTTGTTTTTACCTCCGATAAACGGATTGCAAATGTAGAAAAATTTCTCTCCAAGAATTCAAGGATTAACTCCTTCGTAAACTGCTCACTTTCAAAGTGTCCGATATCAGCAATCACCAAAGCTCCATCTGCATCAAAAAACTCATGGTATTTAAAGTCGCCTGTGATGAACACATCTGCTCCCGCTGCTTTTGCATCAGCCAGTAAAAAACTACCAGATCCTCCACACCAGGCAATTCGCTTCACTTTCTTCTTTACTGGAGCCGTATACCTAACTGACTCACAGTTAAAGGTAGCTTTAATTCGATTTAAGAATGTGTAAATCTCTTCAGTAGACTCTAGTTCACCAATCATTCCTGAACCTAGAGAAGGGTTATCGTTTATGAGTGGAAAGATATCATAGGCTGGCTCTTCATAAGGATGAGCTTTTATCATATTCTGAATTACCTTACCCAAAACATGATTAGGAACAACAATACTCAAGAGCTCCTCTTCCTCCTCATGCAGTTTGCCTGGCTCCCCCACAAAAGGATTCGTACTCTCATCACCCCTAAACGTTCCTACACCTTTCGTTCTGAAGCTACACGAATCATACGACCCAATAGTGCCTGCGCCAGCTTCAAACATAGCTTTGGATACTGAGTTTACATGATCTGTAGGCACATAGACATTCAACTTGTTTATCGTTTGCTCTTTTGGTCTAAGAATTTTAGTAGCCTTAACTCCTAATAAATCACCAATGCGTTTGTTCACTCCAGTAGGAACATGATCTAGGTTGGTGTGAATAGCAAACAAGGCAACATCATGCTTAATTGCCTTTATTACCGTGCGCTCCACATAGTTTTTACCGGTTAGCTTTTTTAACCCTTTAAATACAATAGGATGATGAGATACAATTAGGTTACATCCTGTTTCAATGGCCTCTTGCACAACTTCTTCTGTGCAATCCAATGAAACTAAAACACCAGTAATTGCAGCGTTTGAGTCACCAGTTATAAGCCCAGCATTATCGTATCCTTCTTGATATACTGGTGGTGCCCATGCATTTAGTTTGGCTGTAATATCTCCAATTGTTGCGTTAGAATTCATGCTGCAAAGATATTAGCGACAATAAGATATGGGTAGCCACTATTCATATGCTATTTTCGCAGGGTGAAACGACATCCAGCCAAACTTCTTCTCGCTCCTTTTGCATTACTATATGGCATAGGTGTAGGCATACGTAATTGGGCATACAGCTTGGGGTTGTTAGAGTCTAAATCATTCGATATCCCTATTGTATGTGTCGGGAACTTAAGTGTTGGAGGCACGGGTAAAACACCTCATACAGAGTATTTTATTCGTTTGCTTAAAGACCATGTGAACGTGGCAACATTGAGCAGGGGCTATGGAAGAAAAACAAGTGGCTTTTTGTTAGCCTCAATCAATTCCGTTTACACAGATATAGGAGATGAACCTAAGCAATTCAAATGCAAGTTTCCAGAAATACCCGTGGCAGTTGATGAAAAACGTAAGCATGGTATTGAGAAACTTTTAGAAAAGCATCCTGAAACAGACCTCGTTTTGCTAGACGATGCTTTCCAGCATAGAGCTGTTAAACCTGAATTCTCAATACTCATTACCCCTTACAGTGACTTATTCATAAATGATTTCCTTCTTCCCGTTGGTAGGTTAAGGGAATGGAAGAGCGGGTATAAGCGAGCAGACATAATTATTGTCAGCAAATGTCCAGATATATTGTCTCCACTTGATAGAAGGGCTATAAAAGCAGACCTTAAACCACTCTCTTATCAAAATGTCTACTTTTCTTTCCTCAAGTATGGAAGGCTAACTTCTTGCCAAACTGGAAACCAGGGCCCTATGCTAACCAATGAACGTAAAATCTATCTTTTTACTGGCATTGCGAATAATGGTCCACTACTCGACCACTTGAATGTGAATAATGTTAGCTACGAACACAAGTCTTTTCCAGACCATCATGACTACTCCGCTGACGATATTGCGGGTATTGTGAATGAGTTCAACACGATGAACCTCACCAATGATAGTTTACTAGTCACCACCGAAAAAGATTTTATGCGTTTGAGAGATACATCACTTTTGGACGCTTTTAAAGGTTTATCATTTTTCTATTTACCTATTAGCGTTGAATTTCACGGTACCGATGGCAGTGATTTAGACGCTCAAATACTTGATTATGTTAGAAAAAATCAAATCCACCGCAACGTTTCTCAAAACCAAGACACCGATAAGGCCTAAAACAGCAATAGTCTTGGGGTCTGG
>CBFIHE010000005.1:34145-126706 GCA_965662345.1 Salibacteraceae bacterium | reverse complement strand
AATAGCGCGATTATTTGGCCCATGCCCAGCTGGAAATCCAAAACAGACTGGAAAATCATATTCAGAAACAATGGCTTCAATCATTTCATAACCATCCTTTCCAAAGTGATCTTTGCCTTCTTTTATATCCGTAAACGACCCAACTACAAGACCTGCAAGAGCGCTTAGCTTGCCAGACTTTTTTAAGGTATAAAGCATCCGATCTACCCTGTACGCATATTCAGACACCTCTTCAATGAATAGAATTTTTCCGTTGGTATCAATGTCTGAATCTGTACCCGTGAGGCTTTCCAAAATGGCTAAATTCCCCCCCACTAGTTGACCTTTGGCTTCTCCTCGCTTATTTAGCGGGTGTGCTTGAAAAGCATAGGATACACTGCCTGTAAACAAGGCGTTCATAAGACTTTCCAGGTTCTTGTTTGTGCCTGCTTCTGGAAAGTTCACAGGTACCGTGGCGTGAAGTGTTTCCATACCTAAATGCGTATGAATGTGATTGTGTAATACAGTTATATCACTGAAACCAATAATATGCTTGGGATATTCTCTTAGTGGTGAAAAATCAATGTTATTAATAATTCTAACCGTACCATAGCCGCCTCTGGCACATAGAACAGCTTTTACCTTAGGGTTGCTAATTGCTATGTTGAGGTCTTTAGCCCTTTGTTCATCTGTTCCAGCAAACTGATGATGTGTTTGCATAACATTTTCACCGCAGACTACGGTTAATCCGTGTGACTCCAAAAAACGGCTAGCTCGTTTAATGTAGGCTTTGTCTATTTTCTTGGCAGGGGCAACTATAGCCACAATATCTCCCTGAATAAGTTTTTGAGGTTGCATACCCTCGAAGATAATTCGCCTTTTTGTGTGCTTAATCAACTAATTTTCATTTCCTGCACAATACCCTGTTAAAAGGTCATTTCAAGACTAGCCTAATCATGATGTTTATGGTCTGTTTACTTGGTTATTTTTGTGCATTAATTTCAATTGCGCATGAGTTCTGAGGGAGCTAAAAGACACTTGGTTACGGCAGCATTACCCTATGCAAACGGACCGCTTCATATTGGTCACATAGCGGGGGCATATTTACCTGCGGATATTTACGTGAGATTTCTTCGTCAGAAAGGAGAAGATGTCGTATTCATCTGCGGATCCGATGAGCATGGTGCTGCAATTACCATGCGCGCCAAAAAAGAAGGGATTACTCCACAGGCTATCGTAGATAAGTATCACACTATCAATAAGAAAGCATTTGCTGATTTTGGTATAGACTTTAGTATTTATCACCGCACAAGTGAATCTTTGCACCACGAAACAGCTCAAGATTTTTTCAACGTATTGAATGAAAAAAGTGCCTTTGAGCTTATTGAGTCAGAACAGTATTTTGATGAGGAGCACAACCAATTTTTAGCAGATAGATACATAACAGGTACATGTCCAAAATGTGGCAACGAGAATGCCTACGGAGATCAGTGTGAGAAATGTGGCTCAGCGCTTAGTCCAACAGATTTGGTTAACCCTGTATCAACCTTATCTGGAAAAGCTCCCGTTCTAAAATCAACAAGACATTGGTACTTACCCATGCAAAATCACGAGGCATGGCTAAAGGAGTGGATAACCGAAGGCAAATTAGATGGTGTTGTTCAACACGATTCGTCTCGCTGGAGAAAACAAGTGGTTGGCCAGTGTTTAAGTTGGATAGACGGTGGCTTAGCTCCGCGAGCCATGACAAGAGATTTGGATTGGGGAGTACAGGTTCCGCTTGAAGGAGCTGAAGGAAAAGTGCTCTACGTATGGCTTGATGCACCTATAGGGTACATCTCTGCGACCAAGGCATGGGCAGCCAATACTGCGAATGACTGGAAGAGGTACTGGCAAGACGAAGAAACAGAACTCACCCATTTTATAGCTAAAGACAATATTGTTTTCCATTGTATCATTTTCCCAATTTTACTCAAAGAACACGTGGGCTTTAACCTGCCTGTTAATGTGCCTGCTAATGAGTTTTTGAATCTAGAAGGGGATAAAATCAGTACTTCTAGGGAATGGGCGGTTTGGTTGCATGAATACATGGAAGACTTCCCAGGGAGAGTAGATGAACTTAGATACGTGCTAACGAGCATTGCTCCAGAAACCAAAGACAGTGAGTTTACTTGGAAAGACTATCAAACACGCGTGAACAGCGAGCTAGTTGCGATTTTAGGGAACTTCGTGAATCGTGCATTTGTATTGATTAACAAATACTATGAAGGAGAAATTCCACAACCAACAGCTACTGAAGAAGTTGACGACAAGTTGATGAAAGAGCTAGATGCTTTGCCGCGTTTAATTGAGGAGAAGCTATTAGCGCATAAATACAGAGATGCATTAACGTTAGCTATGCAAATTGCTAGGGTGGGGAATAAATATCTAGCAGATACCGAACCCTGGAAAGTGCAAAAGACCAATCCTGAGAGGGCTGCTACCATTTTATTTAATGCTTTGGATGTTGCCGCGAGAATTGGTCATTATCTCAAACCATTCCTACCAGAAACATGTAGCAAGATTAATGCAGCACTTCAATTTGATGTTCCTGGTTTTGTCTTAGACTGGAAATCGCCTGTAGTAGCAGGAAAACATGTTCATAAACCAGAGCTGCTTTTCAAAAAAGTTGAAGATGAGAGTATTGAAATACAAGTGAAGAAACTTGAAGAAAAAGCCGCTGCTAAATCTGCAACTGAAAAAAGTAATCCAGTGAAAGAAACAATATCGTTTGAAGAGTTCTCTAAGCTAGATATTCGCGTTGGTGAAATTGTAGCCGCAGAGCGAGTGCCCAAAGCAGACAAGCTGTTAAAAATATCGGTTCAGGTAGGAAACTTCACAAGAACCGTAGTATCTGGTATTGCGCAACATTATTCACCAGAAGAACTCCCAGGTAAAAGAGTGAGCATATTGCTGAATTTGGCTCCTCGTAAAATTAGGGGTGTGCTTTCAGAAGGGATGATATTAATGGCAGAAGATGAAACTGGAATATTGTCATTTGTGAATCCAGACGAGCATGATTTTCCTCATGGCGGAGATATTCGGTAAATTCTATTGATATTTTACTGAATACGGTTGAAAATCCGACACTTGAGTTAAATAATTCATAAATTAGACGCCTTGTAAAGGCAGCTATGAAAATTCCTTTGCGTTTATAGAGGGTGCTAACCCGAAAAATTTGGACAACCTAACAACCGATTGCGGCTTATGAATACATTGGTTACTCGTTTTTTATCCCTGATTACTCTTCTTTTATCAGTCAGTTTTGCAGGGCATGCTACACACGTCTCTGGAGGAGATATTTCAGTAGAACATTTAGGCGGAACGCAATATGAGATTACAATGAATCTTTTTGCGGATTGTGCTGGTAACGCAGGTGCGATAAATAACCTAGATAACAATCAAACTGTGCGTGTTCAAGGTACTTGTTTGCCCGGTTTTGGATTTATTAACGCTTCTATGGAGGTGCAAAACCCTGGTGGTACAGAAGTGAGTCAGGTTTGTCCCTCAAGTTTGAACAGTACAACTTGTAATGGTGGAACTTTACCAGGGTTATTGAGATTTACGTACAAAGACACAATCACACTCACCAACCCCAACTGTCAAATTGAGTTTAGATATTCTATTGCTAATAGAAATGCTACGGTAAATGTAAATAACTCCATTAATCAGCGCTTCTACATAGAAACAGTTTTAGAATATGGGACTTCGGGCTCATCAAATTCTTCGCCAAGGTTCATTTTTGATCCAATTGCTTACGGTGTACCTGGTCAACCTCTGAATATCAGTTTTGGTGCCTTTGATAGTGATGGTGATAGCTTGAAGTATTCATTGGTCAATGCTCAATCAATAGGAGGGTTTCTTGGAGGTACTCCTTCAAACATGACCTATAACACGGGTTATAGTGCTACAAGCCCCATCCAAGGTGTTATTCTAGATCAGTTTACAGGTGCATTGGTAGCTCAACCAACTACTACTGGTAATTTCATTATTGTGGTGAAAGTTGAGGAGTTTGACGCCACAGGAAACTTAATTGGTGAAGTACTACGTGATATACAAGTGGTTATCGTTAATAGTACGAACTTATTCCCAGTGGCTCCTGCTACATTTACCAACTTCTCTGGTTATGCAGATAGTACAAATCAAACAACTGTGACTGCCTATCCAGGGATGGATTTCTGTCTAGACTTGGTATTCACAGATGGCAACTCTCTAGACTCTTTAACACTAGCCACAAACCTCTCCACTGTTCTACCTGGAGCCTCCTTGAGTGTCTCTGGCCAGAACCCGTTAACAGTAAATGTTTGTTGGACGGCAACAACTGGACTACCCACGAATAACACCGTAATTTTTAATGTGTCAGATAGTGCTTGTCCTATTACTGGAATTGCATCTTATTCACTAAATGTGGTTGTGCCACAGTGTCAAAATGCATTTGGTGTTCTGCGCACTGAAGATGTTACGTGTGCCAATAATTGTGATGGGAGAGCCTTTGTGAAGATGTTCTGTGGATCAGGCAACTATTCCTACACATGGTCTGGTGGTCCTGGTTTTGTGGTAAGTGGTCAAGGAACAGATACGGTTGATGTTTGTCCTTCATCAACACCTTACCAATTGGTAGTGAATGATATTGGGAACGGAACATCTTGGAGTCAGTCGTTCAGTATACTAAATCCAACACAGTTAATTGTTACTGAAACGATTACTCAAGAAGATTGTGATCCGAGTCAATGTGTAGGTTCAATCAGCTTGTCGTCAATTGGCGGAACTGGTACGGTAACCTATAATTGGAGCAATGGGTCAACAGGCCCATCTATTGCAGGTCTTTGTGCTGGAATTTATACAGTTACAGCCGCAGATGCAAACGGTTGTGATACGATTTTAACGTATGAGATTATTGAACCAGTACCCGTTACGTCTTCTGTTTTTTCAACTACAGATGTGCTTTGTGCAGGTGATAGCACAGGAGAAGCGGTGGTAGTTGGTTCTTTGGCAAGCTGCGGTTTGTCTGTTGGAGGTTGTCCAGGTGCTTCAGAGTTAGACACCATTGGTACAGCCACTACTACAAATGCTGCTAACGCTTTTCCTGCAATCTATGGGGGTTCTCAAAGTAGTGCCAGACACCAAATGTTATTCACTGCAGCGGAATTGACGGCTGCAGGTTTAAATGCAGGTCCAATAAACTCAATATCATTTTTTGTTGAGACCCAAAGCTTTGTAACTGTTTACCAAAACATGCAGATTAAAATGGGGTGTACTTCCTCCGGTAATCTGAGCAGTGGTTGGGAGTCTGGACTAATCACGGTTAAAAATTCATTTGATCATACCACTGCTACAGGTTGGAACACACATCTATTGGATAACAGCTATATCTGGGATGGTACTTCAAATATTGTAATAGATGTATGCTTCTCCAATGGTGGAGGTTTCACCAATGCAAATACACAAACACGCTTCACTACTACAACCTTTATTTCTACAAGATATAGCACAACTAATAACACAGGAAACCCCGTTTGTGACAATAATGGCTTTGCGGGAACGCCATCAGGCTTTAGACCCAATGTTAGATTTGGCCATTGTGAACAGCCATTTACCTATGCGTGGTCCCCTGCACCAGCTGCGGGTCAAGCATCAGATACAATTACAGGGCTTCCAGCTGGCGACTATTTTGTAACGATAACTACAGCTGATGGATGTAGCGATACCGATACGGTTTCAATTTCAGAACCTACTCCTTTACTAGCTTCGATTACAGAAGACGCTGGAGTAACTTGTGGAAACCCTGTTGCGCAGCTAACGGCTTCTGCTACAGGTGGTGCTCCTGGCTATTCGTTCGCGTGGAGTACGGGCGGTAACACGGCAACTATTTCTGGCTTGCCTGCTGGTACATATACAGTAACGGTTACTGATACCAATAGCTGCACTGATACTGCAGTTTACACGATTACCGCGCCTGCTCCAGTAGTTGCTTCTATTAACGTAGACAATGGAATAGTTTGTAACGGGGATAACACTGGGGGCTTAACAGTAACAGCATCTGGAGGTACCCCTGGGTACACATATAGCTGGAATACTGGCTCCACATCAACCACTATTAATGGCCTAGTTGCTGGAACCTATACCGTAACGGTAACTGATATTGCTACTTGTACGGCAACTGCTCAGGTAACCTTGGCAGACCCACCAAATTTATTAGTTGCAACTGGAGTCATTTCACAGATTAGCTGCAATGGAATCTGCGATGGTAGTGCAGAAGCTTTGATAATTGGAGGTGTGGCACCGTATTCAGTTTCATGGAGTAACGGTGAAACGGCAGATACTGCAGTAGCGCTGTGCGATGGTACAACCACAGTTTCTGTAACAGATGCCAATGGTTGTTTAGTTACGGGTACGGTTACACTAACTCAGCCAGCTGCATTAGTTGCTAGTAATACCATAGACCAACAGAACGATTGTAATGGAGACTGTGATGCAAAAGCGACTGTATCTGCAACAGGCGGAACAGCACCTTATTCATTTGCATGGCCTTCAGGAGCAACAACAGCTCAAGATACCTCACTATGTGCAGGTACGTATATAGTAACAGTAACAGATGCCAACCTATGTTCTGTACTCGACACGGTTGTGATTACAGAACCAGTAGCTTTACTAGCAGGTATAACTGTAGATCAGCAAATCAGTTGTAATGGTGCAAATGACGGTGAATTAACCGCAACAGGATCGGGAGGAACACCTGGCTATTCATTCAACTGGAGCACTGGCGCTACTTCTGCATCAATCACAAGTTTAGCACCTGGCACATACACAGTTTCAGTTACAGATAATTCAGGGTGTACAGATACGTCTCAGGTTACCCTTATCGATCCTTCTGCTCTAGTAGCAAGTATAAACGTAGATACTGCTATCAACTGTAACGGAGACAATAGCGGTGTGCTTACCGCAAGTGCACTTGGTGGAACTCCAGGATATGGCTTTAGTTGGAGTACGGGAGCATTAACCCCAACAATCAACGGCTTGTTTTCGGGCACTTACACCGTTACAGTAACAGATACAGCTGGATGTACAACAACAGCTCAAACAACCCTAACGGACCCAGCCAGCTTGTTAGTGAATACTGCTATTTTGAATACAATTAGCTGTAATGGAGTTTGTGATGGAAGTGCAGAAGTGCTTATAACAGGTGGCGTATCACCATACACCATAGCTTGGAGTAACGGTGAGACGGCAGATACTGCAGTAGCGCTTTGCGATGGTACAACCACAGTTTCTGTAACAGATGCCAATGGTTGTTTAGTTACGAGTACGGTTACACTAACTCAGCCAGCTGCGTTAGTTGCTAGTAATACCATTGACCAACAGAACGCCTGTAATGGAGACTGTGATGCAAAAGCGACTGTATCTGCAACAGGCGGAACAGCGCCTTATTCTTTTGCATGGCCTTCAGGAGCAACAACAGCTCAAGATACTTCACTATGTGCAGGTACGTATATAGTAACAGTAACAGATTCCAACCTATGTTCTGTACTCGACACGGTTGTGATTACAGAACCTCTCGCAATTCTTACTTCAGTGACTATTACGGACAGCATTTCCTGTAACGGAATATGTGATGGTGTAGCGGTGGCGAGTGCTGTTGGCGGAACAGCTCCTTACTCATTCCTTTGGTCTACGGGATCTGTTATTGATACTGCATCATCGCTTTGCGCAAGTACTACTTACTTCGTAACGATTACAGAAGGAGCTGGATGCAGTGTAGTAGATAGTGTTGAATTCACAGAACCTACAGCCTTAACAGTAATTTCAACAATAACTCAGCAGGTTTCATGTTCTTCCATTGGTTGCGATGGTGAAGCTACTGCTGCTGTTATCGGTGGAACTGCACCGTACAGCTATTTATGGTCTAATGGCGATACAGGCGTTTTCGCAGATTCTGTTTGCGCGGGTCAGCTTACACTAGTGGTTACAGATGCTAATGGTTGTCAAGTATTCGACACTTTAAATCTTATCCCGAATTCTGGCTTCACAGCTACCATTTCTGGGACTACTGATGAAAGCTGTTTTGGTGCTTCAGATGGAAGTGCAACGGTTTCTGTAAATATTCCAGGAACAGATTACATTTATGCTTGGTCACCAGCTCCTGCTGCTGGTCAAACTACTCCTACTGCATCAGGGTTAAGTCAAGGGACTTACATCGTTACAGTTACAGATACCAATACCTCTTGTGTAGATACTGCTTTGGCAACTATTGGTGGGCCTACACAAATTGTAATTACAACATCGGTTACGCAAGCCGTTTCTTGTAATGGGGTTTGTGACGGAGCTATTACTGCCACTGCAACTGGCGGAGCTGCTGGTTATACCTTTGTTTGGAACGGAACACTAAATGGAGCTTCACAGACTGGTTTATGTGCCGATACACACATCGTTCAAGTAACTGATGGTGCTGGCTGTGTAGTAATTGATACCTTGATTTTGACAGAACCTAGTGCTCTTACTGTTGCTAAATCCATTGTTGATGCATCATGTTCAGGTGGTTGCACGGGCGAAATAAATCTTGGTATAACTGGTGGAACACCTGTTTACACTGTTGCTTGGAGTAATGGCTCTACTGGTGATACATTAACGGGCCTTTGCCAAGGAACTTACATAGCTACAATTACAGATGCTAACGGTTGCACGATAACAGATACTTCAATCGTAAATCAACCAGGAAATATACTTACTTCTATCACCTTGAATAATGGGGTGTCTTGCTCTGGTGTTTGTGATGCTTCTGTTACGGCTACTGCTTCAAACGGAGTCGCTCCTTACACTTTCACGTGGAGCAACGGCTCAACTGGAGCAACTCAGTTTGGTTTGTGTGCAGGTTCTTACGTAGTAACCATAGCAGATGCAGCTGGATGTAGTGTTCAAGATACTATTGTCATCAACAATCCATCTCCTATAGTGGTCAACTCTTCTATTTCTCAAGCTATATTGTGTGGAGGAAGTTGTACAGGTGAGATTACGGTTGCAGCTTCAGGAGGAACAGCACCTTTCAATATTTCTTGGAGCAATGGTTCTACTGGATCCGTTCAGTCTGGTTTGTGTGCAGGTACATATAATATAACGATTACCGATGCAAACGGATGTTCAGAAATAGATACAGTTCAGCTGACAGAGCCTACACCGTTGGTAACATCTTTCACAGTTGGTACAGCTTCTTGTGGTCTTTGTGATGGTTCCATTTCATTAACAACAACTGGAGGGACAGCTCCATACAGCTATAACTGGACTACAATTATCCCAAGTCCAGGTAATGTGGCAACGGTATCTAACCTTTGCGTTGGTGTATACAACGTAATTGTTACAGATGCGGGTGGATGTTCAGATACATTAGATATTCCTGTTAGTTCGGTTGGAGGTATAACCAATGCCAACTTTGCAACAGTTAACCCAAGCTGTTCAGGAGTATGCGATGGGGGAAGTACAGTAGCCAATGTAGGTGGGGTACCACCTTTCAGTTATGCATGGTCTACCGGTAACCCTAATGATACACTCGCAGGAGTTACAAACCTTTGTGGAGGAATTTACTACGTAACCATTACCGATGCCTCTGGTTGTGCCTTTATAGCATCTGATACGCTTACTGAACCAGTTGGTCCAACAAATAGCATTGATACGACCTTTGCAAGTTGTAATGGTTCTTGTGATGCAACAGCAATCATTACCAACACACTAGGGTCGGCTCCATTCACCTTTGCATGGAGTGATGGTGGTACTGGAACATCGCGTACAGGACTGTGTGCAGGGGTTTACTTCGTTACAACATCAGATGCGAATGGTTGTACTGCAATAGACACAATTGCAATAGGAGAACCAGCACCACTTGTAGGTAGCGTTGGAACTACAGGTGCTTCATGCTTCAATACATGTGATGGTACAGGAACCGCTTCTGCCATTAACGGAACCGCTCCTTACTCCTTTAGCTGGAGTAGCGGAGAGTCAGGACCAAACGCTGTAGCCTTATGTGTTGGAGTAAATACGGTTACAATTACAGATGCAAATGGATGCTTTATTGTGGATACTGCAACAGTAGTTGGACCTTCAGCCATTCTGGTCAATAACGTACAAGTACAGGATGCTTCTTGTGGTCTTCAAGATGGTTCTGTTACACTTGCTGTTAGTGGTGGGACGGGACCATATACATACGCTTGGAGTAACGGTACATCCGCTAACCCACTAGTAAATGTTGGACTTGGTACGTATACAGTAACCATTACAGACGCTATTGGATGTAGCATAGTTCAGTCTTTCAATGTAAGTGAGGTTGGAGGCCCATCTATATCAACAACTGCTACAAATGAGTCATGTAGCGGAGCTTGTGATGGTACTGCAACAGTAACCTTACCAGCGGGAGGGCCTTATTCAATACAATGGTCTACAAACCCGAATGATACCAATGCTACGGTATCAGGTCTTTGTGCAGGTAATTACGTAGTGACAGTTACAGGTACTCCAACTGGTTGTTCAACAATAGACACAGTATCAGTAAATTCACCAACACCAATTGTTATCTCAAATGTGGCTCTTACTTCTCCAAGTTGTGGGGGAAGCAATGGTGCAATAGATGTTACCATTACTGGAGGTACAGCACCATATTCATATAACTGGAATGGGTTAATTGGACCTAACCCTAACACAGGACTAAGTGCTGGAAGTTATGTCTTGGTGGTAACGGATGCTGCAGGTTGTACTGTTAGTGATACCATTGCTTTACAAGATGTTGGGAATATCAATGTAACTTTCTTGGTGACTAACCTTACCTGTGGAAATATATGCGATGGGCAAGCGATTGCTTTGGTGCCTGGCCCAGTTACGAATTATGCTTTCGCTTGGTCAACTGGAGTTTCATCAGATACCTTATCTAATGTTTGTACAGGTTCATACACAGTTACTGTAACAGAAACGTCAACGGGGTGTCAAGCAATTGATACAGTGCAAATTTCTGGACCTGCCCCAATCCTATTCTCAAATGTTACGGTTACTGACGCAAATTGCGGAGTTGCAGATGGAAGTATATCTGTGTCCGTCACTGGCGGTCAACCATCATATTCCTATGCTTGGAGCAATGGTCAAACGGGCTCAACAGCAACCAATCTATTAGCTGGAGGTTATTCGGTTACTGTAACTGATGCAAGCGGTTGTTCAGAACAAATTGCAGTTCCACTCGGTAATACAGGAGCACCAAGCATTTCTACAACAGCAACGGATGCTGATTGTGATGGGTCTTGTACTGGAACAGCCACTGTAGCTTTACCAGCGGGTGGTCCATATTCAATAGTTTGGTCAACAGGTAATCCAAATGATACAAATGCAACGGTTTCAGGTCTTTGCCCTGGCACTTATTTTGTAACAGTAAATGACGGTTCGGGATGTATAGCCGTTGATACTGCTGTTGTTAATCAACCTCCAGGCCTATCGTTGAATTTACTTACGGTAGACAATACACCTTGTGGAACGAATTGCACAGGAGCCATTACGGCTATCGCTAGCGGTGGGGCGAGACCATACACGTATGTATGGAGTGTGCCTTCTGCTGGTGATTCGTTGATCAACGGATTGTGTGGTGGAACCTACACGGTAACCATAACCAGTGCAGACGGGTGTAGTGAGGTAGCTACTGTAACCTTAAATGATAATCCAGCCTTTGAGGTTACGGTGAATCAAGTTGTAGATGCTACTTGTACAGGTATATCAAATGGTTCTATTGCGGTAACTACAAATGGAGGCGCAACACCTTACTCATTCCT
The DNA here is from genome assembly GCA_965662345.1 of Salibacteraceae bacterium. Classification (GTDB taxonomy): domain Bacteria; phylum Bacteroidota; class Bacteroidia; order Flavobacteriales_G; family Salibacteraceae; genus UBA6049. Next base: position 114,893 of record CBFIHE010000005.1, on the reverse strand, counting down.
TTGGTCGGGTAACGGTTTTACGGCCAACACAGAAGACATCAATAATTTGCTGCCAGGAACATACATTCTACAAGCAACCGATGCTACGGGATGTGTTCTTACTCGTACAGTACAAGTTGGCGTTGTAGATACTTTATTAGTATCTGTAAGCGATACGGTTCTTTGTGCCAATGAAGATTCATTAACACTATCTGCTCAGGTAACGGGTACAGCGCCATTTACTTTCCAGTGGTTTGATGAAAATGGAATCCCATTAGGTACAGAAGCTTCTCAAACCTTACCAGTAGTACCTAACGATACGTTAAACTATGCTGTACAAGTGAATTCGGCTGCAGGTTGCGTTGCATCTGATACAGCTACGGTAAGTACGGTACGCACCCCATTGGTTGATGCAGGTCCTGATACATCAATCGTAATTGGTGAATCTGTTACCATTGGTGGTAGCCCTACTTCAGATTTCGGTGGCAGCACTTATTTGTGGACTCCAGGGAATACCCTAGATGATTCAACATCGGCTAACCCAGAGGCATCACCAGAAGTAACAACGGTTTATACGGTTTTGGTCACGAACTTATTGGGTTGTACAAACACTCAAGCCATGACGGTGAACGTAAGCACAGGATTTGATTATCCTTCAGGCTTCAGTCCAAATGGTGATGGTGCAAATGACACTTGGCAGCTGGACTTCTTGTCGAAGTATCCAGATTGTAGAGTAGATATTTACAACAGATGGGGGCAGCTAGTCTTTAGTTCCGATGGATACGCAGAAGCCTGGGACGGCACTTTTGAAGGCGAAGACCTTCCTGTAGGAACATACTATTATGTAATTGACCTTGGTAGGGAAGATATTTCTGATCCAATAACAGGTCCTATAACCATCATGAGATAAGGAGGAACGAGCTATGAAGAATCTAAAACTACTCGTACTCAGTTGTTTGTTAGGAATTGCAGGCTTTACCCAGCAGCTTCCTCAATACACACAGTACTTTTTGAATGATTTTACGATAAATCCAGCTGTGGCTGGAACCAAGGATGCATGGATTGCTCAATCAAATAATCGTTTTCAGTGGGTGGGAATTACAGATGCACCTAGAACATATATATTGAGTTTGCATGGTCCTATACGGTCCTATAACATGGGAATAGGAGGATATGTGTTCAATGATATTACAGGTCCTACTAGAAGAGCAGGAGCATCTATATCTTATGCATACCATATTCCAATTACAGAGGAAATCAAGCTGAGTTTAGGTTTAACCTTTGGTGTACTTTCATTCGCTATAGACGGCAGTCAAATTTCTTTAAAAGATCAGGCAGATGTTGCAATGAGTAATTTGAACCAGCAAGTAATTGAGCCAGATGCGGGAGCAGGATTACACCTATACAGTGATAAATTCTGGTTTGGTGCATCGGCCCCACAGTTATTGAACAATGATGTTCAGTTCTTTGAAGATTATGACCAAACAACAGCACGTTTAACTAGGCACTATTTTCTTACTGCGGGTTATAATCTCGATGTAGTGGATGACTTGGTGCTTCAACCATCAGTGTTTGTAAAGTATGTAGATCCACTACCAGTGCAATTTGATGCTACTTTAAGGGCTATATACAAGAATACGGTGTGGGCTGGTGTTAGTTATCGTATGGATGACGCAATAGGTTTTATGATGGGGTATAATTATAAAGACAACCTCATGATTGGTTACTCATATGATATGGCTACTTCAGGCATTATAGATCATACAACTGGTTCTCATGAAATTATGCTAGGAATCAAATTTCAAGATAAACAGAAGCGTAAATCCCATCAGGATAAGGATGCTAAAGAGCCTAAACCTAAAAAAGAGAAGAAAGCGAAAAGTCAACCAGAAGAAGATTTAAATAAAGCTGGATAATAAAAAGCTCGCCTTGGCGAGCTTTTTCCTTGCGTGATACATAGCACATTTACTATATAATGAAATCTCTATGTTTGCAAGTATGAACACGGCAACTGTTACTGATATTAAACTACCTCATGCAGTAGATATGCTCAAAGCTATAGCGCATCCAATACGGCTGGCTATTATTGAGTTGTTGAATGCACAGAACGAGCAGATGTGCGTATCACAGATTCATGAAGCTCTGGATACAGAGCAAGCCGTAGTTTCTCAGCACTTGAAAATATTAAAAGATAAAGGCATATTAGACTATTCAAAAGATGGTAAGCATTGCTTTTATTACATAAAAAACAAAGAGTTAAACAATCTTTTAAACTGTATTAAAAATTGTCAGTCATGCTAAATAAAACTTTTAGACTAACGTTTTTACCCGTTTTAGTGGCCTTGCTTTTTGGCTCATGCGGTAATGCCCAACATTCAAATGGAGTTGTTGAGAACGCAAACGTGAATGCCTTCGAGCAGGGCATGTATGGTGAGAATGTGATTCTCTTGGATGTTCGAATGCCCAAAGAGGTTGCACAAGGTCATATAGAAGGAGCTGAAGTGATGGATTTCTATTCAGCAGACTTTGACAGCAAGCTCAAGACCTTAGATTCAGAAAAGGAAGTGTACGTATACTGCAGATCTGGAGGTAGAAGCTATAAAACTGCAGAGAAGCTTGCAGCAATGGGCTTTAAGAAGGTGGTGAACCTTGATGGAGGTATTGGCGCTTGGAACAGCGCAGGAAAACCAACGGTGAAGTAATGGAGTTAGTTAAATCTAAGATTGGCTTATATACCTCGTTCATCCTATTAGGACTGGCTGCTGGGTATTCATACTGGCACTTTTATGGTTGTGTAAATGGTTGCACTATTACTGGGGTATGGTATAATAGTACAGCTTATGGTGGCCTGATGGGGTATTTAGTTGCGGGAATGGCCGCAGATTACTTTTTCAAAAAGAAAAAAGAGAACAATGAAACTACTTAGTCTACCTGCAGCGTTTCTTTTGTGGAGTACTTTTTTTTATAGCTGTACACCTACCAGTACAGAGAAATCCTCAGAAGGAGAATCTGTTCGTACAGCTGCAGTTACTCAGCTGAACCAAGATTCATTAGTAAATCTTGGGAAGCAGATTGCGGGCAAATCAGCAAAAGCCCTTGGGGCCAAGCTTAAATCAGCTATGAAAGCAGGCGGTCCGCCAAATGCAGTTTCATTTTGCTCCGAATCAGCTATCCCTACAACAGATTCGCTATCCAGTGCATTTGGAGTTACTATTCAACGAGTAGCTAAGCGTAATCGCAACCCAAACAATGGTCTAAATCAAGCTTCATTGGCAGTTTTTGATGAGATGAATTCCATACTGCAAAACGGTGGAGAGTTGAGCCCTGTTCTTAAAGAAGAAAAAGGTGCTACCGTATTTTATGCACCTATTGTACTTAAAGGTATGTGTGTTACTTGCCATGGAAGCCATAATGAGATATCAGGCTCAACAAAAGAGTTGATAGACGAGAGCTATCCAAATGACAAGGCAATAGGCTTTCTTCCTGGTGACTTGCGCGGACTCTGGAAAATCACCTTTTAGTTATGGCTAGTTTTAGTGACTTAGTTTCTGGAGATATTCCCGTGGTAATTGACTTTTATGCAGACTGGTGCGCTCCTTGTCGTATGATGCCTTCAATTCTCAAGGAGGTGAAGAATACCAAAGGAGACCAAGTGAGGATTCTGAAAATAGATGTAGATAAAAACCCTAAACTAGCTGCGAAATACGGAATTCGGAACATCCCTACCCTAATGATTTTTCAAAATGGAAAGTCCATCTGGCGAAAAGCGGGTGTAGCTCAAGCAGGAGAAATACTATCTTCTATTTCTAAATAGGAGCTTGATCTGTGCACGGTTGCCAATACCTCATAGGTATAGCTTTCAAAGTGTAACCTTGCTTTGTAAGAAATTCAAGCACACTTGGAAGTACCTTTCTAAGATGCTTTTCAGCTTTCAGACTATCGTGCATAACTACAATAGACCCATTGGTTACATTGCGAGTCACATTAGAAAGCACCTTGTCTGAGGATATATTTAGATCAAAATCGCCCGAAAGAACATCCCACATAATCACCGTGTACCTATCGCGTAAGCATTTAGATTGATTGCGAGTCATTCGCCCATAGGGAGGTCTGAACAAAGGGGAGTTTATATATTGATTTGCTAAAAGCGCATTTTTTGCATAAGAAAACGTGTCTACATGAAAGCCACCTAGGTGGTTTAAAGTGTGATTCCCAACAGAATGGCCTTCTGATAGAACTTTATGATAAAGTGCAGGGTGGCGAATAACGTTCTCACCAACCATGAAAAAAGTTGCTTTGGCATCATAAGCCTTTAGCAGATCAAGCACATAAGGCGTTACATCGGGTATAGGGCCATCATCAAATGTGAGATAGACAACTTTTTTGGTTGAGTTTCCACTCCAAACGAGGTTTTTGGCAATGGGTTTTATTATTCCTGGCGTCTTGCTTAAATACACGATACAAAGGTAGTCAAGGAACAAAATGCAATCCGAATCGGTTTAATGTTGTGAATTTGCAAAAAATACTATTTTTGTCGCCCCGTTAGCGGGAGATTGGCCCATGGTGTAACTGGCAACACGTCTGATTTTGGTTCAGAAGAGTCTAGGTTCGAGCCCTAGTGGGCCAACAATAAAAAGGAGATTTACAACAGTGAGTCTCCTTTTTTTATTGCCGCTGTCTCTGTTGATAAAATCGGCTTTCTCTTAGCGCAGTCAAAGCTTCGGATTGTAGTTTTGAATACATGAAGCATATCGTTTTCACCCTTTTTTCAGTCGTTTTCTTGGTTGTAGCAACATCTCTTCAAGCTCAGCTAGCAGAAGCTTATGTAGACTACTACGATGAAGACAGTACGCAAATCCGCTCTCAAGGTGTTTTTAGAAATGGAGTTGAGCATGGTGAGTGGAAGTTCTTTTATAAATCTGGTCAAGTTCAAGAAGTAGCCAACTTCTGGGACGGAACAAGGCACGGAACCAACATTACCTATTATGAAAATGGGCAGAAGGAGTTCCAGGGCTACTTCAAAAGAGGATATCAAGACTCATTATTCAACGCTTGGTATCCTGCCGGAACCAAAGAATTAACAGGTGTATTTGAGCTAGACGTTCGTGTAGGTAAGTGGCTATACTATTACCCGCAAGGCCAGCTAAGAAAAGTAGAAAAACATAAAGATGGTATCGCTTACACAACGCAGTATTATGACTCTACTGGAAAGCAAACGGTTATTGAAGGCACAGGAGAAATCACTAAATATCACGAAAACGGAGAGGTCAAAGAACATTCTGAAATTGCAGGGGGTCTGCGCTCCGGTAAGACCAGCTATTATTTTGATAATGGCTCTGTTGAGGCAGCGGGTAGTTTTGTTTCAGGTGAGCTAGATGGTAAGTGGGAATTTTATGGTTTACCCAGTAAAATAGCTAGAATAGAACATTATGATTCTGGTAACCTAACTGGAAGCTATATTGAGTTCTATCCATCTGGGGATACGGCAATTGCAGGAGTTTTTCTTAACGGGAAGAATCATAAGGAGTGGACGTGGTATGATTCCACTGGAGTCGTAAGGCAAAAAGGAGAATTTGTAGAGGGTAAACAACATGGCAAGTGGGAGTATTTTTTCGAAAACGGAAATACAGATGCAGTTGGAAGTTTCGTGAATGACATGCGTTCTGGTACTTGGAAAATGTACTATAAAGAGGGGCAACTGTTTAAAGAAGGAGATTATGAGAATGATCTTAAAGAAGGCGAGTGGACGAGCTATTGGGAGAATGGAGAGAAATTAACCCAAGGTAATTTTAGCAAAGACAAGGAGGAGGGCTTGTGGAAGGCTTGGTATGTAACGGGTCAACTCAAAGATGAAGGCTATTATGAGGCAGGAAAAATGACGGGCCATTGGATTGGGTACTTTTCAAACGGAGTAATCAATTACGAGGGCGATTTGAAGAATGGACTCCGCCAAGGCGACTGGATCTTTAAATTTAGCACAGGTAAACTCCGTGAAAAAGGCAGCTACGCAGAAGGTGTGAAGCACGGAGAATGGGAATATTATCTTAACACGGGTGCTTTAGATTCAAAGGGTTCATACAAAAAGGGTAAGCAAGACGGAAAGTGGGAGTACTACTTCCCAGAAGGTGCCCTTCAGCGCACCCAATCTTATAAAGATGGCAAGCTACACGGCACAAGCAAAATTTGGTTCAGAGGCGGAAAGCTTATGACAGAATCTCACTACAAAAACGGATATAAGCACGGAGCATGGAAAAGCTATGGTAAACGTGGTAAGTTAGAGTTTGAAGCAGTTTACGACATGGGTAAACGCGTGAAATAGACGCTTTTAATAATTGTGTCTATCAACAAAATCATTACATTTGCACCACAATTCGTGAAGAGGGGGTGTACCCCTCTTTTTTATTGTTGACTAATTGATAGCGAAAAGCAACATACGGAAATTCATAGAAGAAGGTATTGAAGGAACAGATGTTTTCATTGTAGAACTCAATGTTTCAGAGCAAAACCGTATTCACGTGGTTGCTGATTCAGATTCAGGATTATCCATAGATAAATGCGTTGCAGTTAGTCGAAGTATTGAAGGGAGATTAGATAGAGAGGTTGAAGATTTTGAACTTCAAGTTACCTCCCCAGGTCTCACCAACCCGCTTAAGGTTACTCGGCAATACAAGAAAAATGTAGGCAGAGGGCTAAAAGTAAAAACCTTAGAAGACAAGTCTTTAGAAGGAAAACTCGTAGAAGCTACTGATGAAGGAATAGTGTTGGAGCACACCTTCAAGCAGCGAATAGAGGGAAGGAAAAAGAAAGAAACAATAACCGAGAGGATCCCCGTCACTTACGATAGAATTAAAGAAGCTAAAGTGATGATTTCATTCAAATGATGCGAAAATGAATACGCTAGAACTGATAGAGTCATTCTCCGATTTTAAGGAGTTCAAGAACATCGATAGGGTTACCATGATGAACATTTTGGAAGAAGTGTTCAGAGCCACATTGGCTAAAACATACGGTACAGATGAAAACTTTGACGTCATTATCAACCCTGATAAAGGAGATATTGAGATTTGGCGTAACCGAGTAGTTGTGGAAGATGGTGAAGTTGAAGACGAGAATGAAGAAATAGAATATTCCAAAGCCATACGTATTGAGCCCGATTTTGAAGTGGGTGAAGAAGTATCTGAAGAGTTCAAGTTAGAAGACTTCGGTAGACGTGCTATTTTAGCCTTGCGTCAAAACTTGGTTTCAAGAATTCATGAACTAGAAAAAGATAGTCTTTACAAACTTTACAAGGATAGAGTAGGTGATATTATCACTGGAGAGATCTACCAAGTTTGGAAAAAAGAAGTCCTAATTCTTGATGATGAAGGAAATGAATTGATTCTGCCAAAGTCTGAGCAAATCCCTTCTGACTATTTCAAAAAGGGAGATACGGTGAGAGCCGTTGTTGCTAAAGTAGACATGAGAAATAACACTCCAGTAATTATTCTCTCACGCACCGCGCCTGTATTCTTGGAGCGTTTGTTTGAATTGGAAGTTCCAGAAATATTTGACGGTCTAATTACCATTAAGAAGATTGTTCGTGAGCCTGGAGAGCGTGCTAAAGTAGCTGTAGAATCTTATGACGATCGTATAGATCCAGTTGGAGCATGTGTTGGAATGAAAGGTTCACGTATACATGGTATCGTACGAGAGTTGCGCAATGAAAACATTGATGTAATCAATTACACAGCTAACCCGAGCTTGTTTATTCAGCGTGCGTTGAGCCCAGCAAAAATAACCTCCATTGAAATTAATGATGAGGTGGGTAGAGCAGATGTTTACCTTAAGCCAGATCAAGTTTCACTAGCTATCGGAAAAGGTGGTCACAACATTAAGCTGGCAAGTAGACTGTCTGAATATGAAATAGATGTTTATCGTGAATCTGATGGAGATGCAGAAGATGTAGATCTTGAAGAGTTTGCAGATGAAATAGATCACTGGATTATTGATGAACTCAAAGCAATTGGTTGCGATACAGCCAAGAGTGTATTAGAGTTAACCGCTGCTGATTTAGTGAAGCGTACAGATTTAGAAGAAGAAACCATACAAGAGGTAATGCAGATTCTTAAGGCTGAGTTTGAGTAATCAAGCTTTAACTAAGAATCCTTTAATTTGCTTAAAACCGTAGTAAGACCATATGGCAGGAGCACCAAAGCGATTGAGTAAAGTAGCCAAAGAGCTAAATGTAGGTATATCAACCCTCGTAGAATTTCTATCTGATAAAGGATTGGAAGAAAATGCCAAACCCAATACCAAGATAGATGATTCAACCTATGAGGCGTTGCTTACCCAGTTTATGCCCGATAAAGCTGCGAAAGAAAAATCGCAAGAACTGGCTAAGAATAAGGTGGTAAGAGAAACCATCACCCTTGAAGATCAAAAGCGCGCTGACGATGATTCAGACGCAGAAGATGATTCAGATGACATCTTCATTAAGAATGTTGCCGACTCACCAGTAGTTGCGCCAGCAGAAGGTCCTTCTCCTACACAAGAGTCTGCTCTTAAGCAGCACGAAGTGGAAGAAAAAGAGGAGCCAAAAGCTGAAGAGGAAAAAGCCGAAGAACCGAAAGCAGAGGAGGTTAAAGAAGAGCCTGCGAAGTCTAAAGCTCCTGCACTTGAACCTGTAGAGAATGATGAGTCTGGAGAAGGTCCACAGGTATTGGGTAAAATTGATTTAGATAGTCTAAATCTTAAAACGAGACCATCTAAAAAGTCGAAACCAGCACCCGCTCCTAAGAAAGCAGATAAGTCTAAGTCTGAAAAACCTAAGGCTGAAGAATCAAAGCCGTTAGCCAAAAAAGAAGAGCCTAAACCAGTCGCTAAGAAAGAGGAGAAGGAAGAGAAAAAGCCTGAGCCTCCAAAAGAGCCAGAAACAATAAAAGCAGAAGCGAAAAAGCTTTCAGGGCCAACTGTGGTCGGAAAAATTGAGCTTCCTGTTGAGACACCACGTAAGAAAGAACCTGTAGCTTCATCATCAGACGATAAAGCGGCTGGAGGCAAAAAACGCAAGCGTAAACGCATTAAGCCAGAAGGGCAACAAGACAACCGCAAAGGTGGTGGCAAGCAGCTGCGCAACAAAGGTGGAAACGCGAAAGGAAGAGGCCAAAAAGAAGCTCCAAATGAGGAAGCTATCCAGAAGGAAATCAAAGAAACCCTTGCCCGTTTAAGTGGTGGAGGAAAATCAAAATCTTCCAAATTCCGAAGAGAGAAAAGACAAGCTCAAGCAGAGCAGAGAGAAGAAGAACTAGCAAGACAAGAAGCGGAGAAAAAAATCATCAAAGTAACAGAGTTTGTTACAGCGAATGAGTTGGCTTCTCTAATGGATGTGCAGGTTACACAAGTTATTTCAGCTTGTATGACACTAGGTCTAATGGTTTCCATCAACCAGCGTTTAGATGCTGAAACCTTGAGTATTGTAGCAGAAGAGTTCGGATATGAAGTAGACTTCATAAAAGCTGCAGACGAAGAGGAGGTAGTAGTAGAAGAGGTTGATAATCCTGAAGATCTCGTAGATCGCTCCCCAATCATTACGGTAATGGGGCACGTAGATCACGGTAAAACATCATTACTAGATTACGTCCGTAAAGCAAACGTTATTGCTGGTGAAGCTGGTGGTATTACCCAGCACATCGGAGCATATAATGTTGAGTTAGAAAGCGGAAAGAGTATCACTTTCTTAGACACTCCAGGTCACGAGGCTTTTACCGCCATGCGTGCCCGTGGTACTCAAGTTACCGATTTGGTAATCATCGTTATTGCTGCTGATGATAGTGTGATGCCTCAAACGAAGGAGGCGATTAATCACGCGCAAGCAGCTGATGTACCAATTGTATTTGCTTTCAATAAAATTGATAAGCCTGGATCCAATGCAGATAAGATTCGTGAAGAATTGGCAGCGATGGATCTCCTAGTTGAAGATTGGGGTGGAAAATATCAAGCTCAAGAAATTTCAGCAAAAAGTGGCCAAGGAGTAGATGATCTACTCGAGAAAGTGTTGCTTGAATCAGAAATGCTAGAGCTCAAAGCGAACCCTAAACGAAAAGTAGAGGGTACTGTAATTGAAGCTTCCTTGGATAAAGGTAGAGGTTATGTTACTACACTTTTAGTTCAAACTGGTACTTTACGTGTTGGAGACATGGTTGTTGCAGGAAGTCATTTTGCAAGAATTAAGGCAATGTTTGATGAAAGAGGCCATTCTGTACAAGAGGCTGGCCCAGCTCATCCAGTTTCCATCCTAGGGTTTAGTGGAGCGCCAAATGCTGGTGACGCCTTTAAGGAATATGAAGACGAGCGAGAAGCTAAGGTTTTGGCGACCAAACGAGAGCAGTTGGCGCGAGAACAAGACTTTAGAACGAAACGCCATATTACACTAGATGAAATTGGTAGACGCTTAGCTATTGGTGACTTCCAAGAGCTTAACGTGATTGTTAAAGGTGATGTTGATGGTTCAGTAGAGGCATTAGCAGACTCTTTACTGAAATTGTCTACTGAAAGTATTCAAGTAAATATCATTCACAAAAGCGTTGGTCAGATTTCAGAATCAGATGTATTGCTCGCCACTGCATCAGATGCAATCATAGTTGGTTTCCAAGTTCGTCCATCAGGAAGTGCGCGTAAATTGGCTGAGAAAGAAGATATTGATATTCGTCTTTACTCTGTGATCTATGATGCAATTGATGAGGTGAAAACGGCAATGCAAGGCATGTTGAAACCAAAAACTGAGGAGCAGGTTGTATGTAACATTGAGATACGCGAGACATTCAAGATCTCAAAAGTTGGTACAATTGCTGGTTGCTACGTTCTAGACGGTAAAGTGAACAGAAATACAAGAGTTCGCTTGATTCGTGAGGGAGTAGTGGTTTGCACCGGTGAACTTGGTTCATTGAAACGATTCAAAGACGATGTGAAAGAAGTAGCTGCTGGATATGAGTGTGGTTTGAATATCAAGAACTACAATGATATTAAGGTAGGAGACATCATTGAAGGATTTGAAGAAGTTGAAGTACAACAGAAATTATAGCAGATAGCTCAACCATATTTAGTTACAAAGCCTCAAGATTCCTTGGGGCTTTTTTTATTCTTGTTCTTTTTCCTGACTCTCTGTAATTAGAGCAGGAAGCTCTATTTGATCTTTGGTAATAAAAGCAAAAGGAAATTCTGTTGTAATTTCCTCTAGAGCCGCTTCAGCTTCTAATTTGGTGCGGTAGTCGCCTACACGGACTTCAAAGTTGGGGTATTCCCAAACAACATAAGCAGGAATTGAATCATGACTCGATTGAAACTTGAGTCGGGTATTTCTCGCTCTCAGTTTACTGTTTGCACCTGAGCTGGAAAAAATCTCAATCCGATAACCGCTTAACTGAGGATGATCCTTGTGATAATCTGTGTAAGACTCCATCAATTGTTTTATGGATGAACTCTCTGTGTATTTAATGCCACGCTTTGTTTCGGTACTGTCTGAATATGATGTGTTTGGAGTCGCACTTTGACTCATAGCACATGGGATATTTGCCAAAAAAAGAAACAAGGTCGATGAATATGTAACTAATACTTTCATGATACAATACTACTTCAGTGCTCTCATATTCAGTTCTTTATTAAGCGATTCTTCCTTTTCGTCTCGCTAATTTAGAAGCTGTCTAAATTATTTGCCACCTATCCGAAAACAGGACCGCTATTCATACCGGTTTGGCCATTCTGCTATTTTTGCCCATTGAATTTTGTAGGTAAAAAGTGCTTTTGCCTCGCAAAGAGAGAAAATTCATGAATACAACTACACGTTATTCCGTTTGGCTGCACACATTAGTGCTAACGTTATTTGTCGCTTTTAGTTTCACATCCAAAGCTCAAGATGGTGAAAAGCTGTACCGTGCAAACTGTGCATCTTGTCATAAGTTAGACAAGAAGCTGGTTGGTCCTGCTTTGTCTGGAGTGCAAGATCGTTGGGAGTCTAAAGAGGCATTAATCTCCTGGATTAAGAATTCTCAGCAGTATCTAGCTGATAATCCTGGTGATGGATATGCATCCGCTCTTTATGAAGAGTACAACAAGTCTATCATGCCGGCAATGCCATTGGGTGATGATGAAGTGAATGCTATTCTTGATTACATCGCTAATCCGCCTGTAGCAGAAACTCCAGCTGGTGGAGGTGATGCGGCACCAGTGGCTGCAGCGCCTACAAAAGATTACACCATGTATTGGCTCTTGGGCTTCTTGGTAGTTTTCTTGATTATCATTAAGGTTTTAGTTGATGTAAAATCATCGGTAAGGCATTTGCTGTATGATGTTAAAGGAGAAGAGGGCTTCTTAGCAGCAGGTGAGTCCGTTGATTTTGGTCTTTCTACTAAAGAGCGCATTAACCTTTGGATGGGTAAGAACAAAATCGCTGTGATGTTGGTGATGGTGTTAGTACTTGTTGGAGGTTTGAATATAGTGTGGGAGTCACTCCTCGGTGTGGGTGTTTATCAAGGCTATGCCCCTGAGCAACCGATTAAATTCTCACACAAAATCCACGCTGGTGATAATGGAATAAACTGTGTTTACTGTCACTCAAGTGCCGAGAAAGGAAAGCATTCAGGAATTCCTTCTGTTAACGTGTGTATGAATTGTCACGTGGGAATTCAAGAAGGTTCTCTCTGGGGAACAGAAGAGATTTCCAAAATTCACGATGCAGCAGGGTACAACACAGAAACAGGTTCTTATGATAGTCCTGGAAAGCCAGTGAAATGGATTCGTATTCACAACTTGCCTGATCACGTTTACTTCAATCACTCTCAGCACGTTGTTGTAGGTGAAATTGAATGCCAGACTTGTCACGGCCCAGTAGAAGAGTATGATTACCCAATGCAGCAATATGCTGAATTAACAATGGGCTGGTGTATCAACTGTCACCGCGAAACGGAAGTTAAGATGGCAGGGAACGATTACTATGAAGAAGTGCATGCTGAACTAGTTGAAAAGTATAAAGATCAAGGGTTAGAGAAATTTACGGTTTCTCAAATCGGTGGTTTGGAATGTGCTAAGTGCCACTACTAATTAAAAAGAATCAGACCTGTCTTAAGAAACAGAACGGATAGATATGAGCAACTCAAGACAATATTGGAATAGCTTAGAGCAGTACAACAACACTCCTGAGTTTGTTGAAAAAGCTCAGGCAGAGTTTCAGTCACCAGTTCCCACAGAGGAATTTTTGGGTGATGATAAACTGAGCGAAACCACAACTTCAAGAAGAGACTTCTTAAAGTTTGTAGGCTTCAGCGTTGCCGCAGCGGCTGCCGCAGCATGTGAAACGCCTGTGGTTAAATCCATTCCTTATGTGGTTCGTCCAGAAGAAGTGGTTCCAGGTGTAGCTAATTATTACGCCTCTACCTACTTTGATGGTTTTGACTTTGCTGGTGTTTTGGTAAAAACACGCGAGGGAAGACCAATTCATATTGAAGGGAACAAACTTTCTCGTGTTTCTAGAGGAGGTGTTAACGCAAGGGTAAACTCAAGTGTACTATCACTCTATGATTCAAGTAGAGCAATGCAGCCAACCATTAACGGAGATGTTAGTGATTGGGCTTCTGTTGATAAGAGAGTTTCTGGTGCAATACAAGATGCAGCTACCCGCGGAGGTAAAATTCGCTTATTAACTAACACGGTTATATCTCCTTCCACAAAAGCATTGGTGAATGAGATGGCGGCAGGTCTTGGTGAATCTGCCGACTTCAAACATGTAATGTATGATGCGGCTTCTGCCGATGGTATTCGGAAAGCTAACTTGGAGTCGTTTGGAATGGAAGTAGTTCCAAACTACAATTTTGATGAGGCGAAAACCATTGTAAGCTTTGGAGCAGATTTCTTGTCTACATGGTTAAACAATATTGAATATGCTTCCGATTACGCAACACGCAGGAATCCTGATGGAGAATGGATGTCTAGACATTACCAGTTCGAGGGCAACTTATCGTTAACAGGTTCAAATGCCGATGTGCGCGGAGCTATTCGTCCCGCAGAAACAGGAGCTGTATTGTTAGCGCTTTACAATGAGCTAGCTAAGAAAGCTGGTGTTATGACAGTTGCTTCTAAGGCATTCGAAGACGACAATGACGTTGCTGCGAAGGTGAAGTCTGCTGCTAATGACCTTTGGAAGGCTAAGGGGCATGGTTTAGTGGTTTCAGGATCTAACGACAAAAACATTCAAGTACTTGTTAACGCAATCAACAATATGTTGGGTGCTTACGGTACAACTGTAGATTTAGCTAGCCCGCTTAAAACACGTCAAGGTTCAGATGCAGAATTTGCTGCTTTGGCCAAAGAGTTAAATGCTGGTTCTGTTGATGTTTTAATCATCAATGGTGTTAACCCAGTGTACAGTGCGCCTGCTTCTCTACAATTTAGCACAGGAATAGCTAAGGCAAAAACAAGTGTATACATTGGTGACCGTGCAGATGAAACGGGCAATATGTGTAACATACTTGCTGCAGAGAATCATTTCTTGGAGTCGTGGAACGACTTCAATGCTCGTGGAAATGAATTTACCATTGCTCAGCCTACTATTACAGCTCTATTTGACACGCGTCAGATGCAAGACTGTTTATTAGCTTGGAGCGGCATGAATATGACATACTACGATTACATGCGTAAGCAGTGGGAGTCTAACATGTTCCCTGGTCAAACGAAGTATGGCAATTTTGAAGCGTTTTGGAATAGTGCCGTACACGATGGAGTTTATAATGGTACAACAATAACTGATGCACCAGAAGTCGCCTTCAATGCTGACGTTACTTCTACAGCTGCTGCAGTTGCAAAGTCAGCTAACTCCAACGGTTGGGATGTTGAGCTTTATTTAGAAACAGCTATGGGCGTGGGTAACCAAGGAAATAATCCATGGTTGCAAGAGCTGCCTCATCCAGTAACCAAGGTGACATGGGATAACTACATTACCATGAACCCTATGGATATGCAGGATGAAAATGGTAATGCAATCTATAATATTAGCATTGCTGAGCAAACTCCAGCATCTGTCGCTAAATTAACCGTGGGTGGTAAAAGTATTGAGTTACCAGTAGTTCCGCTTCCTGGTCAAAAAAGAGGTACAGTAAGTGTTGCCTTAGGGTATGGAAGAACAAACGCTGGTAAAGTGGTTGAGCAGGGCGATACTATTTTTGGAGAAACCAAAACAGTAGGAGCTAATGCATTTCCAATGGTTGCTGTAGCAGGTACCATGCAGTACATTGCAACTGGGGCAACGATTGAGCCAACCGAAGCAACTTATCCGCTAGGGTGGACACAGACGCATCATACAATGATGGGTCGTAAGATTGTGAATGAAACTTCTTTGAAAACATTCAAGGAGTCTGGAAAAGATAAGTGGAACCCTGATCACATCCTGCAAGATGCTTATGGTAAATCCAAGCATATAAGCAAATTGGATTTATGGAATGCACATGATATTGCATTGGGTCACCGCTGGGGGATGTCAATTGATTTGAACTCCTGTATTGGTTGTGGAGCATGTGTTACTGCATGTCACTCAGAAAACAACGTTCCTATCGTTGGTAAAGATGAAGTAAGAAGAACGCGCACAATGAGCTGGTTGCGTATCGACCGTTACTTCTCTTCTGATATGACAAAGAATAAAGGGAAGGAAGAAGGTCTTGGATCTATCGAGACTTACGGAAAAATGGAAATTCCTTCTGCTTACCCTGAGGTAGTTTATCAACCCGTAATGTGTCAGCATTGTAACCACGCACCGTGTGAAACGGTATGTCCGGTTGCGGCAACTACGCATAGTAATGAAGGGTTGAACCAAATGACATACAACCGTTGTATCGGAACACGATACTGTGCAAACAACTGTCCGTACAAAGTGAGAAGGTTCAACTGGTTCAATTACATAGGTGACGCTAAGTTCACTGGTATTAACCCATCACAAGACGATCTTGGAAGAATGGTATTGAACCCAGATGTAACGGTTCGTGCACGAGGTGTAATGGAGAAATGCAGCTTCTGCGTTCAGCGTATCCAAGCAGGTAAATTAGCTGCGAAAAAAGCAGGACGTCCAGTAGAAGATGGTGAGGTAACGAGTGCTTGTGCGAACGCATGTCCTACCAACGCAATTAACTTCGGTGATTTGAATGATGAAGCCACTGTAGTTGCGAAAGCTGCAAAACAAGATAGAGCATATAACCTCATTGAAGAAGTAGGTACCCAGCCAAATGTTTGGTACCAAACTAAAGTGAGGAATTTAGATGAAGATCGTGTATTAGAAGTTCACGCAAAGCATGCAGGTGGCCACGGCCATGGAGATGAGCATGCACATGGCGATGAGGCCCAAGGTGAACAGGAAGCACACGAAGAAGAACACGCACATTAATTGATCCGCATAAACTAGATCTTTCATGGTTAAAGAAGCTGAAATAAGAGAGCCGCTCATTCTGGGAAAGGATGTTGATTATCACAAAATCACAGAAGAGGTATGTGCTCCAGTAGAAGGAAAGGCCAACAAATTATGGTGGGGAGTTTTTACTCTCGCTGTATTGATTGGTCTATGGGGTCTTGGATGTATCACATACACCATCGGCAGAGGTATTGGTGTTTGGGGTCTAAATACAACTGTAGGTTGGGCCTGGGATATTACCAATTTCGTATGGTGGGTAGGTATCGGTCACGCAGGAACTTTGATTTCTGCTGTGTTGCTACTGTTCCGTCAAAAGTGGCGTATGGCAATTAACCGTGCGGCAGAGGCAATGACCATTTTCGCTGTGATGATGGCAGCTTTATTCCCTGGTATTCACATGGGTAGAATATGGATGAGTTACTGGGTAATGCCTATTCCGAATCAATTTGGTTCATTGTGGGTGAACTTTAACTCACCACTATTGTGGGATGTTTTCGCCATTTCAACGTATTTCTCGGTATCCTTAGTTTTCTGGTATATCGGATTGATTCCAGATTTCGCTACCATTCGCGATCGAGCGAAGGGGCCAATCGCAAAAAAGGTTTACGCCTTGCTAAGTTTTGGATGGACGGGTAATGCTAAAGCATGGATTCGCTTTGAAGAGGTTTCGTTGGTATTAGCTGGTTTGGCTACTCCATTGGTGTTTTCGGTTCACTCAATCGTATCCATGGACTTTGCCACATCAGTTATTCCAGGATGGCACACAACTATCTTCCCTCCATACTTTGTGGCAGGTGCGATTTTCTCTGGGTTTGCGATGGTTCAAACGCTTCTCTTAATTACGAGAAAAGTACTTCACTTTGAACGCTACATCACCTTTCAACACATTGAGTTGATGAACATTGTGATTGTAATTACAGGTTCAATGGTAGGTATCGCATACTTATCAGAGCTATTTATTTCATGGTATTCAGGTGTAGAGTATGAATCTTATGCCTTCATTAATCGATTCTCTGGGCCGTACGCATGGTCTTATTGGTCAATGATGACATGTAACGTTATTACACCACAGTTCTTCTGGTTTAAGAAGTTGAGAACTAGTTTAGTCGCTTCCTTCATACTTTCGATCTTCGTGAATATCGGTATGTGGTTTGAGCGCTTTGTGATTATCGTTACTTCACTACACAGAGATTACATTCCTTCAAATTGGACATGGTTCCACCCTACTTGGGTAGATATAGGGGTGTTTGTTGGGACAATTGGATTGTTCTTCACTTTATTCTTGTTGTTTACGAGATTCTTCCCAGTATTGGCGTTGAATGAGTTGAAGTCGATTCTTAAGTCATCAGGCGAATCATATCGTGATGACAATCAGAAAGAAAAGAAAGAAGAATTAGCTGCTTAAATCCCGGATTAATATGACAACACAGAAGTTTTTATACGGCTTGTACAATGATGACGATGTCATGATTACTGGCATTAAAGCAATCCAAGCTAAGGGAGTTAAAGTGAATGATGCATACAGCCCTTTTCCTGTGCACGGATTAGAGGATGTATTAGGTATCAAGTGGACGCGATTAGCCATTTGTGCTTTCCTTTACGGACTTACAGGGTTGATGTTGGCCATAATTGCAATCAACTATTTTATGATTTCCGACTGGCCAATGAATATTGGTGGAAAGCCAAACTTTGCGTTTTACGAGAACCTTCCGGCATTCGTTCCAGTTATTTTCGAATTCACCGTGCTAAGTGCTGGTCATGGAATGGCTATTACATATTTCTTGAGAAATATGACCCTGCCAGGAATGCCTGCTCGTAATCCACATCCTAGAACAACGGATGATCACTTTGCTATTGAGCTAGCTCCTGAAGCAAACGGTAACCATAGTCTAGAAGACCTTAAAGGCATGCTGAAGGAAACTGGAGTGGTAGAAATTTTTGAAAAAGAACGCATTACGAAATTCATATAAGGATGAAGAAGACAATTCTATTTGTAGCAGTAGTTGCTACTATTTCAGGAGTGGTTTCATCATGTAAATCAGACCCCAATAGTCCGGGATTTGAATACATGCCTGATATGTACCGCTCTCCGGCTTTAGAGGCGTACTCAGGTAATGCGTTTTATGCAGATAGCATGGCAACGAGAAAGCCAGCTGAGAACACGGTACCAAGAGGTTTTATGCCTTACCCATATGCCAACACAACTGAAGGGTATGAGGCGGCTGGGGCTGAGCTTAAGAATCCTTTATCCTATCATGCCGATTTAGTGTCTGAGGGAAAAGAAGTGTATACGAAGTTCTGTATCCAATGCCATGGAAAAGAAGGACAAGGAGACGGCCCAGTAGCGAACAATCCAAGATGGCCAGGTCCACCACCGCCCTACAATGGTCGATTGGCAGATTTGCCTGAAGGCAAAATATTTCATTCTATTACCTATGGAAAGGGATTGATGGGCTCTCATTCGGCTCAAATATCTCAAGAAGATCGTTGGAAGCTGGTTTATTACGTCCAAAAGCTACAGGGAAAAGACCTTGAAGCAATGCATGCAGAGAAGCCAGCAGATGATAATAACTCTCAACCTGAATCAACCGAAGAGGCATCTGAAGAGATGACAGCTTCTTTGTAATCGAGTAACAAAATGGAGCAGTTTACATTTACAGACAAATCCAAGAAGATTTTTTACGCCCTTATGGGTGTTGGAATCATTTCCTTGGCGTACGGAATAATAAACCCAGATATTTCTGGTCAGCGTGTTTGGGCAAGTGCTTTGATTAATGGTTGGTTCTTTTTTGGAATTGCTTTAACAGGAACCTTCTTTATAGCCGTGAATGCTGCAGCTCAAGCGGGCTGGGTAGTGGTTTACAAAAGAGTATTTGAAGCGGTGAGTATGTTTGTTCCAATTGGAGCGGTACTCATGTTAATCGTAATTTTAGGTGCAGCTTTTGGAATGAATCACTTGTATCACTGGATGCATGCAGAGGGAGATCCCTTGATAGAAGGGAAGAAAGCCTTTTTGAATATTCCTTTCTGGTTAGGAAGAACTGTCGTTTTCATTGGTGTTTACGTACTCATGACGTTGGCATTTCGTAAACGTAGCTTAAAAGAAGATGAAACGGGTGACACCAAAGGTTTCTTCTTTAAGAATAGAGTTCTTGCGGCTATATTTTTAGTCTTTTTCGGCTATACATCTATGGTAGCATCTTGGGATTGGTTGATGTCACTTGACCCACACTGGTTCTCCACGCTTTATGGATGGTACATATTTTCTGGAATGTGGATTAGCGGAATGGTAATGGTTCTTCTTTTAACGCTTTGGTTGAAGTCTAAAGGTTACCTTAAAGAAGTGAATGCCAGCCATATTCAAGATATGGGTAAGTGGGTGTTTGGAATATCATTCCTTTGGACTTATCTATGGTTTTCGCAGTTCATGTTGATTTGGTATTCTGATATACCTGAGGAGGTTACCTACTTTATAGCCAGAATAGAAGACTATACTGTTCCTTATTTTGCGATGGTATTAATCAACTTTGTTCTACCAATGTTGTTATTAATGTCAAAGGACATGAAAAGGCATGCAGGTATATTGTCATTCGTTAGTGTGATCATATTCTTTGGTCACTGGATGGATGTTTACTTTATTGTTACTCCAGGAACCATGAAAGATCAAGGAGTAATTGGCATCTTTGAAATTGGTTTTATGCTTGGCTATCTAGGTCTTTTCTTATTTGTTGTTTTCAATGCTTTAGCAAAGGCTCCTTTGATGGTGAAACACCATGCTTTGTTAGATGAAAGTTTACATCATCACATTAACTAATACGATTTAGAGAATAAAGAGATGGAAATTCTATTTGGGATATTAGCAGTTCTTGTTCTTGTTGCGCTTGTGCAACTGGTACGAGTATTCGAATTAACAGGTAAGTTAAGCGGAAACAATCAAGATCGCATTGAGTATCGCAGTAATAAGCAGCGAGCTAGACTATGGCTGGTTTTCGGTGTTGCGTATTTTGCTTTCTTTATTTGGTTAGGTGTAAAGTATGGTCCAGCTATGTTGCCAGAAGCGGCAAGTGAACACGGTGGTACTATTGACACTGTTATTAATTTCAACTGGGTTATCTTAATCGTTGCTTTCGCAATAACCCACGTATTGCTTTTTTACTTTGCAGCTAAGTATTACTGGAGACCTAACCACAGAGCGGATTTTATTACTCACAACAATAAATTGGAGCTGGTGTGGACAACATTCCCTGCAATTGTATTGGCTGTTATTATCATTTATGGCCTTAGCGCATGGAATGATATAACAGGAACACCACCAGAAGATGGTGTAAATATTGAGTTGTACTCGCAGCAATTCGGTTGGACTGCGAGATATGCTGGTGAAGATAACATGTTGGGAGAAGCTAATGTGCACTTTATAAGTGCTATGAATCCATTAGGACTCATTACGCCAGAGACTATTTCTGCTCGTCAAGAAGAGATTAAGAACGAAATAGATAAAATCAAAGCAGATCTTTCAATGGCTCCAGAAGGTGGGTTGAAAGAAAAAGAGCTTACGGACAAATTAGGTAGAAAAGAAAGACAGCTTTCACGCATCAATGGTTACGGACGTAAGAATCAAGTTGAGCAATACTCAGCAGGAGACGATGACAAGTTGGTTAAAGTTGAATTTCATGTACCTGTGAATAGATCTGTGAACTTTAATTTCCGTTCGCAGGATGTGATTCATAGTGCATATATGCCTCACTTTAGAGCACAAATGAATTGTGTTCCAGGAACAATTACAGAATTTCATTTTACTCCTACCATAACAACGGCAGAGATGCGGAAGAAAACGGGTAATGCCGATTTCAACTACATCTTATTGTGTAACAAAATCTGTGGTGCAGCTCACTACAATATGCAAATGGACATTATCGTGGAAAGCGAAGATGACTATGCAAAGTGGTTGGCTGAACAACCTCGTTTCACGAGTGTTGAAACCGCAGAGGCTAGAACTAAGGAAAACGGGCAGTTAGCTCAGAATTAATTAAGATTAGAAACAGTTGTTGATTATGGGTACTCACGCACATCAAGAATCATTTGTATCAAAATACCTTTTCACGCATGACCATAAAATGATTGCCAAGCAATTCTTGGTAACAGGTATGTTCATGGCAACGATAGGTATGATTATGTCAATCCTATTCCGTTTGCAGTTAGCTTATCCTGGAGAGAGCTTTAAAATATTAAGCTTTTTCTTAGGTGAAAAATGGGCACCAGACGGAGTGTTAGATCCAAATATGTATTTAGCACTAGGTACCATACATGGCACCATTATGGTATTCTTCTTGTTAACTGCAGGGTTATCAGGAACGTTTGCCAACCTATTAATTCCATTGCAAATTGGTGCTCGTGATATGGCATCTGGCTTCATGAATATGTTGTCTTATTGGTTCTTTGCATTGGCATCCGTAATTATGTTAGCCTCATTGTTCGTTGAATCGGGTCCAGCTTCAGCTGGATGGACGGTTTATCCACCATTATCGGCATTGCCACAAGCCATGCCTGGTTCTGGAATGGGAATGACACTTTGGATCGCTTCAATGGCAATGTTTATTGTAAGTTCACTAATAGGTGGTTTGAATTACATTGTAACCATAATAAACCTTCGCACAAAAGGAATGAAGATGACACGTCTTCCATTATCTGTTTGGGCCTTGTTTGTTACAGCCATCCTAGGACTACTTTCATTCCCAGTATTATTTAGTGCGGTATTGCTATTGATGTTCGATAGAATGTTCGGTACTTCGTTCTACCTATCTGATATTTACGTGGCGGGTGAAGCATTGGAAAATTCGGGTGGTTCTCCAATCTTGTATCAGCACTTGTTCTGGTTCCTTGGACATCCAGAAGTGTATATCATCCTTTTGCCTGCTTTAGGTTTGACTTCTGAGATTATCTCAAATAACGCTAGAAAGCCAATATTTGGTTACAGAGCTATGGTAGGCTCAATTCTTGCTATTGGATTTTTATCATTCATTGTTTGGGGTCACCACATGTTTGTAACAGGTATGGATCCATTCATTGGAGCTGTGTTTACGTTCACAACGTTGTTAATTGCTATTCCATCAGCCGTGAAGGCCTTCAACTATATCACTACCTTATGGAAGGGTAACATCCGCTTTACACCAGCAATGATGTTTTCAGTAGGTATGGTTTCTACTTTTATATCTGGTGGTTTAACAGGAATTATATTGGCAGACAGTGCTTTGGATATTAATTTACACGATACGTACTTCGTAGTAGCTCACTTCCATATTGTGATGGGGCTCTCAGCTGTACTTGCGATGTTTGCAGGTGTTTACCACTGGTATCCAAAAATGTATGGTAGAATGATGAACCTCAAACTGGGATACGCCCACTTCTGGCTCACATTTGTTTCTGGTTACGGTGTATTCTTCCCGATGCACTTTATGGGTCTTGCTGGAGTTCCTAGAAGATACTACACATTGTCTGAGTTTCCGATGTTTGATGCATTTATTGATATGAATGTACTCATTACCATATTTGCAATAATCGGTTCATTAGCACAAGTTTTGTTCTTCTTTAACTTCTTTTACAGCATGTATAGAGGGCCAAAAGCAAAACAAAATCCTTGGCAAGCCAATTCTTTAGAGTGGACAACACCAGTTGAACACATACACGGAAACTGGCCTGGAGAACTTCCAGTTGTACACAGATGGGCTTATGACTACTCAAAGCCAGGTAAAGAAGAGGATTTTGTTCCTCAAACTGTACCTTTGGAAGAAGGTGAAGTGGACGGTGAACACTAAAATATCTAGACATATTAAATACCGAATGCCCTTCCTTGTGAAGGGCTTTTTTTTTGTACTCTGTTTTTCTAATGGGGGTGAAGCAAGAGCGCAGTTTTTTGATTCTATCCAAACGGCTGTTAAATATCCACCGCGGCTAGAAGTAAAGTTTGACAGTAGAAATAGCTTTATCGGTTCTCGCTATGCACGGATATATGGTGTTAAGGTAGGCTTAGATTATAATGGTACGTTTAACTTCGGGTTGGGTTATAATTGGTTATCCAGTGATGTTTTCAGTAACATGACCATTACGAATAGTAGAGGCGAATTAGAAGAGGTCAAAGCTCAATATGCATTTAACTACATCTCTCCATATGCGGAATACGTTTTCTACAAGAAAGAGCCTTGGAATATTTCGGTATCTGCATTGCTTGGGTTTGGAAGAGCAAGCTTTTCATATTTTGACTCGTATTGGGTGCACACAACTACCAATCCAGATTTAGTAGTGGTCTATGAGCCATATATGACAGCAAGGTATCGTTTGTTCAAATATATAGGAGTAGGTGCAGGAGTTGGTTATAGGCTTGCCCTATCTGAGGATAAATTCAGCCGAAATCGGTTAAACTCGCCAATCTATGTTTTGAAATTTAGGCTTTACTTGGTAGACCTTTATAAAGATTTGATGTAGTTGTGGTTGCCTGAAGGAGGTGCGGTAGAAATCACTCTGGAAAAATGGCGGTTAAATGTTTTTTCAGACATCCGGTATATTTGATCGCTATAGACCCAAATTTGGGTTTGATCGTTATTTTGTGGCACTACTTCTCTAAAAGGATATGCGAAACCTACTTCAAAATGCATATACGGACTCATACAATATGCTTTAGGTCTTGCTTTAAGATACATGGCTATAATACCACCCAGTATAGGTGTAAAGAATAGCGATAGGAGAAATGCCTTCCAGAAGACCACTCTGCGCAGTGCACTTATGATTAATGCCGATACTAAACAGCCAAAGAGGTATACTATAGGAACAAGTAAAAACATGTTTAACAAATATAGCAGCATACCCGTGTTTTTGTTCAGTAGCTAAACCATGAAGTTTAACCTATTTTTGAAAAGATGAACGATAATTTAAATGCGGGCCCTGATAACCTCTCTCAAAGTGATAAGGATATTGAGCGGGTGTTACGTCCAGCATCCTTTGATGATTTTTCTGGACAAGATCAGGTATTAGAAAACCTCAAAATCTTCGTTGCAGCTGCTAATCAACGCCAAGAGGCTATGGACCATGTCTTGCTACATGGACCGCCAGGTCTAGGAAAGACAACATTGGCAAATATAATTGCCAATGAGCTAGGTGCAGGTATTAAGATTAGTTCAGGTCCAGTTCTTGATAAGCCAGGGGATCTTGCAGGTCTACTAACAAGCCTAGACGAGCGAGATGTATTGTTTATTGACGAAATCCATAGGTTGAGCCCAATTGTAGAAGAATTCTTGTATTCGGCTATGGAGGATTACAAGATTGATATCATGATTGAGTCTGGCCCAAACGCCCGTTCTGTTCAGTTGAATGTGGCCCCTTTTACATTAATAGGAGCAACAACACGTTCTGGGCTTCTAACGGCTCCGTTAAGAGCTCGATTTGGCATCAATTCAAGACTAAGTTATTACGATGCTGAACTGTTATCTGGCATTGTTGCACGGTCATCAGAGATACTGAACATAGCAATAGACCATAAAGCAGCATTTGAGATTGCCTCACGAAGCAGAGGGACTCCTAGGATTGCAAATGCTTTATTGCGAAGAGTTAGAGACTTTGCTCAAGTCAAAGGTACGGGAGCAATTGATCTTGAAATAAGTCAGATTGCTCTAGATGCTTTAAATGTGGATACGCACGGACTTGACGAAATGGACAATAAGATATTGGCAACCATAATTGATAAGTTCAAAGGCGGACCAGTTGGTGTGAATACAATAGCTACTGCAGTAGGGGAGAATCCAGGAACTATAGAGGAGGTATATGAGCCATTTCTTATTCAGGAAGGATTTCTAATGCGAACACCAAGAGGGAGAGAAGTAACAGAACTAGCTTACAAACATCTTGGGCGAGATAGAGGCTTTGATAAGCACACCTTATTTTCATGACGCTTGAAGAGAAAAGTTTAAAAGTAAAAGAGCTGGCAAGTAATCATGGTTTCTTCTTTTGCGGGATATCAGAGGCAGGCTTTTTATCAGAAGAAGCTCCCCGTCTAGAGAATTGGCTAAGTGAGAATAGACATGGTGATATGGGGTGGATGGAAAATCACTTTGAAAAGCGATTAGATCCTACATTATTGGTTCCTGGGGCCAAATCTGTTATTTCCTTAGCATACAATTATTTTAATCCCGAGAAGCAAGTAGATCCTGAATCACCCAAGATTTCAATGTATGCGTATGGCCGCGATTACCATAAAGTAGTTAAAAAGAAGTTGAAGGTACTGCTCAATGATTTGCGCATTGAATTTGGTAGCATAGAAGGACGGGCATTTGTAGATTCTGCCCCTGTCATGGATAAAGCTTGGGCAAAGAAAGCGGGAATAGGTTGGGTTGGAAAACACACAAATCTTATTAATAGAAAAGCGGGGTCCTATTTTTTCTTGGCAGAGCTAATTATTGACTTATCCCTCGCGTACGATACTGCTACGAAGGATTATTGTGGTACCTGCACAAAATGTCTAGATGCATGCCCTACAGGAGCGCTGTACGAAGCTTATAAGCTAGACGCATCCAAGTGTATATCCTACCTAACAATAGAGCTTAAAAAGGCTATCCCAGATGATTTTCGTGGGAAAATGGATAATTGGGCATATGGTTGTGACATTTGCCAAGAGGTTTGCCCTTGGAACAAGTTATCGAGGCCACATGCAGAAACGGACTTCAATCCTAAAAATGAACTGTTGAATATGACTAAAGGCGAATGGAAGGAGCTTACCAAAGAGGTCTTTGACGAGTTATTCGCTGGTTCTGCTTTAAAGCGCACAGGATACGAAGGTCTGAGTAGAAACATCAAATTCATTGAGGAATGAAAAAGCCCTCTTAAATGGAGGGATTTTGAATTTCGTTGTAGATTTTATTACCCACCTGTATTAACCAGTGGCATACCTTCAACATGTAACAACTCGTCTGTATCATTATTTACGATCAAGAATAGTAGCTCGCAGTTTTCAGGCGCCCAGTCTTCTTCCACTTTGAATCTGAATTCAGACACAGCATCGCCAGCATCTACATTGTACACATCGCCAGGAGACGGATTTGTGAAAACTCTTCTACCTCCTCCATCAGCAGGATAACCTTTCCTTAAAAGGTGATTATGAACGTATTCTTTGTCTTTGGAAGGTGCCGGTAGCCTATTATCAATCTGAGGTGAAACAATATTGTTTTCAGCAAGCATTATAATGAAGAAGACTTCTCCAGTTATGCTCTGCAAAGCCTCAATCTTAGGGATAACTCGCAGAATACGAGATTCTGTATTGTAAATATTGGTACTTCTCACTTTAAAGCGTGGAGCCATATAGCTCGCATCGCCAGTTTGGGAGTTTATGATGTTCTCCCAAAGCTGATAGCCTTGTGAAATGCTCCCATTCCATTCAGAACGATTGATTACACCGCTTGGAAAACTAGAGATTCTAAATTTAACGCGAAGGTCTTCACCTGTTTGTGTTCTGAAATCAGCAGGAAAGTCTGGTAGATCAGGTTCTGCAAAGTTACCAGCATGAATAGCCACAGCCCAAACAACTCCTGGATTATCTTGCAAAAGACGCTTCGTTTCATCTTGTGCTATGGGGCAGTTAGGGCATGTATGACCAGTGAAATCCTCGATTAACATTCCTCTGGTAGTCAGCGTAGTATCATTGAATACTGTATCATTGAAGCGAACATCACCTGTATCCGAGATAAACTCATCTAAATGCTCATAAGGATCCTCAACTTCATCACAAGCTGTGAAAAGTAAACCTGAAATGAGTGTGGCTGATAAAATGTTATACAATCCTTTCATAGTTAAAAGCTTGACGTTACACTAATAGTTAAACCATTAGAAGCAGGAACTACCCTACACACTCCACCAACGCAGAAAATACCTTCTCGTTGCCTTCCGTAGCTAAGAGTTATGCGGGTAGCGTCTTTAATGTACCCTGCTGAAAGGATAGGAAACTGTAATCTTTCATCTTCAACAGGATTACCATAGTTCCACTGATTCATCACACTTACAAAGTAGTGTGGAGCGTAAGTATATTCAACCAAGATGGTAGCCCAGTCTCCTAAGTGATCTTCTGTAAATAACCCTTGTAATTCAGTTCTAATGGAATTCTTTCTATTGATTTTCGCTAATAAATCGAGCACCACAATATCTGCATGTACATCACCTGCTCCTGGTTTCCCTTCTAGTAGCTCTTGACGGTATAATAGGTTTTGGTAAACTGCACGTAGTTTGTAGGTTTTATTCAGCTTTCTACTAATTTCTATGTTGAAATCACCAAAGTATTGATCTATATCCCCATTTGCTCTTCTCCCAATTTTAAACATGTTAGATGTATATCCTTGCCTAGGCTCTCCTTGGTTAACATCGTTGAGCGCTGTAGTATCAATATTTGAAGCAAAGGAGTAGTTCACACTAACAGAAGTGCCGTATTTTCCGCCAAGGGCAGTTCCCTTTTTAATTTTATAAATCACATCTCCTTGAAAACCAATTTCACCCAGTGGCTGTGTAGCATAAGGGTATAAGGTGGCCATAAGATTGTAGGTATGCTGTTTGGTAAGAGCGGGAATGTAATTGATGAACATGTCTTGAAACTGCGAATT
Source organism: Salibacteraceae bacterium (assembly GCA_965662345.1). Taxonomy (GTDB): domain Bacteria; phylum Bacteroidota; class Bacteroidia; order Flavobacteriales_G; family Salibacteraceae; genus UBA6049. The sequence goes on along the minus strand of CBFIHE010000005.1, from coordinate 86,861 downwards.
GTTGTTCCTGTCGCTTCTAAAGAACATGTTGTCTAACGAGTGTGCAGATAGTGTAATTCCAAATCCTTTTGTGGAATAGCCAGTCGTTAATTGCAGCATCTGCCCATTCTTGTAGATAAAGCCGTTATCTGCATTTGGATCGTTGTATTTGAACGTGTATTCACCCTTCAAAATGAACCCTTTTCGTGTAAGTTGAACTCTACCTCCATATGCAAGTACATTTTCAGGTAGAGTAAGGTCTACATTATCATCAGTTTGATATTTACTCACTAGACTTAGCCCTAGAGAGACTCTGGTCTTTTGAGGCATGGATTCCTTGAACATTTCGTTCAAATTGAATTCTACATCACCTCCTCTAACAATTCCGGGGCTTTGGTTGAAGTACCAACGTTGTTGCCCAATAAGTCCTTTGAAGTAAATTCCGTTGATATTGTATTTTAGCCTTGCACCATCAATACTATTGTCAATACCAAGTGCTGGTTCAAAATAAGCGCGTAAAATTTGGCCGTTACCAAACTGTTCATAAAAGTTACCTACCGTAATATCTAATTGACCATCGTTATATTGGGCATACCTATTTGTAATACCATTTCCTTCATATTCAGGAGCAAAGCCAAGCAATACGTTTTGATAGGACTCATATCTCACCCCCGCGTAGAAGTTCCCCCTGTGATAATTGATATTCGCAAAGCCATTAAATAGAAATTGCTCAGGTACATCTGGAGCACCAATTGCGCTATCTGGTTGATAAAACTGGCCTCTTAAGTCGAAGTTTCCATGGATTTCTCCAAGGTCAATTTTCTTTTCTTGTGCGCGAACACCAAACGTAAGCATGGATACTATTAATCCAAGCCATGCTGAGAACTTAAAATTCATAATGGAACTTTCGGGAAGGGAATTTATAGATTAATGCAGCGCTTCGCCTTTAGAAACCTTTAAAGTAAGCTCGTAAAGCTCTTCTTCATCTCCAGGGCTATAAGAATTGTGTTGCCAAACAACTTCTTTGTCACCATTCAGTAAGAAGGTGTGAGGTACATTATTAACGTTCATGGCGCGTCTAAATTCTCCGTTAGGGTCTAGTAAGACTTGGTATTCCCAAGCTTGTCCATTTACGTATGCAGGAACCTTATCCATATTTCTGGAGTCATCTATTGAAACAGCAATTATTTTCACGCCAGTTTCATCAATCCAATCTTCATATTCCTCAGCAATTGTATTCAACTCTCTCTTACAAGGGCTACACCAAGTTGCCCAAAAACTTATGATAATTGGATTCCCATCATTCTCAATATCGGCTGTATTGAAATTTTCAAAATCAACGGTCTGAATTTGAACATGGGGAATTGCCCAACCGCTTTCTTGTGCATTAGCAATAATTGATAGAGAAACAAAAGAGATTAAGAGAAAAGATTTGAATACGGACTTCATAAGTTATTCGATTTTAAAAAGAAAAAACTGCCTGCACGAGTGCAGGCAGCTTTTTCAAAATGTATAGCGTGTAGCTTACTTCTTGATTACTAATTTCTCAGTAGTTACGTTTTCACCCGCTAGGATGCTAACATAGTACATACCATTTGTAAAGTTAGAAGTGTTCAACGCAATTTGTTGCACACCTGCATTAAGCGCAGTTGGAGCTACTTGAGCAACAACCTTGCCAACCATATCGTAAACGATTATACCTACTTCAGAATTGTTAGCTAAATCTAACTCTACGGTTGCATTATCACCTGCAGGGTTAGGGAACAATTTGATAGCATTCAAAGAAGATACTTCTTCAATAGAAGCACCTGCACCACTCACGTTTACGTCATCAAAGTAAAGCGCATTACCAAAATCAGATACACCAGTGAACTTGATTGTTACGTTGCCACCAACAAATGCAGAAAGATCTGCAGTATCGCTAGCCCACTCACCAGCTTGAGGATAGTAACGACCTGTACCAACTGGAGGTACAGTAGCTAAATCAGAACCTGCTTTATCCCAAACGTTAGTCCAAGTAGCTCCACAATCAGAAGATGCAAAAACTTGTAACTGATCATTTTCAGTAGAGTACTGAGCATACGCGTGAGAGAAAGTCAATTGTGCAGACTGGAAAGAAGACAAGTCAACATTTTCAATCAACATTGAAGACTCAACACCTGCAGAAATCGCATAGTAATCCCATCTTAAGCAAGACTCAGATTGACCAAAGCCACCCAACGCCCAAGTAACTGCAGAAGAGATTCCTTGATCAACTGTAAACATACGTGCTCCATCAGGATTCTCTGCATAAGCATTAGTAGGAATACCACCTAATGGTGTACCTTCAAATGTTTGAGCGTAAGGTGCTGTACCTGGTGTACCAGGTAATTTAATAGCTGAAGTTGTTGGAGTAGTGTTGTTACTTCCGTTTACATCACCACCACCATTTACATTGTCAACTGTAGCAAACCATTCGTTTACACCATCAGCAAGAGATACTGATGAAAAGGTAACTGTAGTAGACTGACCTGGTGTTAATGAACCTGTCCAAGACTGAGATACAGGAGAACCGTTCAACTCTACAGTAATATCTGCAGAAGTGATGTCTTCTGTTCCGTCATTAGAAAGAGTGAACTCAGGCGTAACTGTTGCAGCACAGTAATCAGATGGTGCTGTAGTATTATCAGCAATACCTGCATCAGGACCATTAACAGGTACTGGACCTGAAAGACCTGCTTGATGAACTTCACTTGTTCCCATATCTTGAACGAAAGAAACAAACGCAATTTCGGTCAAGCTGTAAATGTAACTTGGAATTTCAACATCAAACGTGTAAACAGCAGAGTCACCAGCTGCAATTACGTTAGGCATAGTTGTACCAGCATCATCTGGATACATCTTACGCATAATTTCAGTAAACTCAGTTTCTCCGTTTGAACCTGGAGCAGAAATGAAAGTAATTTCTTGCTCAGTCATTGCAACCATCAACTTAAGCTGGTTTGCTGTTGGAGCATTAAAATCTGTACCTGTTACGTTTCTAACAGCGATTCTAACAGAAGCAGAGTCCAAGTTATTAGAAATAGTATGAGACATAGCTATATCCAAAGGAGTTGTAGTAGCATACTCATTATCAATAACAGCTTGGTTGAATCCGTAAGGACCACCTGCATATCCTGTCCAACCACCACCTGGGGCATTGTTGTTATCAGGAATTCTTCCATTCATGGCACAAGTCGGAACACCAGAAATACCATACAAACCTCTTCTATTCGCAACCTCAGTTGGATTTTGCTGGTTCATTGGATCAAAACCAGGAAAAGCTGTTTGATACTTTAGGGAAACCACTTTTGTTGGGTTTGCCATAATTAGTTGGTTGTAAGCTGGGTTTTGTGAAGCACATGGTCCACAAGAAGCGTTAGTAAACTCCTCTAGCATAACCATTCTTGGCACTTGAGCCATAGCCGATGAGGCTAAAAAACCCATTGCCAATACAGAAAGTAAAGTCTTCTTCATACGATTGTTTTTAAGTTTTACGAATCAGAGGGGCTAATGTAGCAAAATTTAATGGTTCATTAAGAAAAAAAGAACTCTAGGTTACAAACCGATTACAGAAATTCATCGTATCCTTAGATAGTATAACTTGTTTAACTTTGTTCTCTAAGTGAATGCATATGAAAAAAATAGTTACTTTTTTGCTAGCCACTGGGTTGTTCGTGATTCCATCTTTTGGTCAATTGGTTTTTAGCGCAGACACGGCATACATGTTACTTGAGGCCAATGTTGAGAAGAAATCATATATATATGTAACTGCTGATAGAGGAGATGCTGTTGATTTGGTGTGGTATAACACAGACAATTCATTGAATGTTGATTGGGCTACCCAATTCTGTGAATGCTCTACCTGTTTTGATTTTGAATTTGGTGCTCCTGACTCAGCGGAGTGTAACGCTTTTGATATTGCAGATCAGGGATGGTATTTGCAAGTAGATCCTGAAGCTGCATCACTCAATACAGGAGTGTGGAGAATTGCAATACACGATAAAACGAATAATGCGTGGGATACCTTAACATGGATTGCAAGTTCAACTGCAAGCGTGGATTACACGCAGCAAACTGCAGAAGTGTATGCTTATCCCAATCCTGCTGGTTCAATCTTTAATGTGGATTATAAAGTAGAAGACGCATCAGTAGAGCTTCAAATACTTAGCATTACTGGAGAAGTGATTACTACAATGGTGCGCTCTGGTAGTGAAGGCCGGTTTACGGTAGACTTAACTAACATTCCTTCTGGATTGTACGTATACAGATTATCATCTGAGAGTGGTTTGATTAGTACTAATAAAGTACAGGTAGTACATTAAGAACCGCAAGAACAGTATATTGGAGGTCACCTTATTTAAGGTGACCTTTTTTATTTAGACAATTCTTTCAAGGCTAGAGTAATACCGTTAGACGCCACACTTCTGATGGGTTTAAAGTGAGAGGCTCCTCCTATTGAAGTAGCTTCAGGATCTATATAAAACCCAGGTTTCTTTGCGTTGAATGCGTGAACCAAACCTGCCGCAGGATAAACTTGTAGTGAGGTTCCTATTACAATCATTGCATCCGCGTCTGCAACAATTTCGAGCGCAACATCCATAGCAGGAACAGCCTCTCCAAACCATACAATATGAGGTCTTAACTGACCCCCATTTGGGCATTTATCTCCCAAGTGAATTGGCTCCCCGTTCTGGGATACTATGTAGTTTTTATCGAGAGTACTTCTTGCCTTATCCAATTCGCCATGGAGATGCAGCACTTTGCTTGATCCAGCTTTTTCGTGCAGAGCATCTACATTTTGTGTGATTACGTGAATATCAAAATCCTGCTCAGCTTTTGCAATGCTAATGTGAGCTTTGTTTGGCTCTGCAGCGTAGGCTTGAGCTCTTCTTTGGTTGTAAAAATCAAGAACAAGTCTTGGGTTTGCAGCCCAAGCTTGAGGAGTGGCTACCTCTTCAATGCGGTATTGCTCCCAAAGACCACCTGAATCTCTAAACGTTTTTAATCCACTTTCAGCACTCATACCGGCACCTGAAAAAACAACCAATCTCTTCTTCATTATCAATGCATTATCGCCATTTAAAACCAATTCAAAACTACCTTATAGCGCCTATTTAAATTACTATTTTTACCGACTTTTTAAAGGAGGAACCGTATGATTAAGATTCGGAAACAAGAGGCGCTTGAATATCACGAAAAAGGAAGACCAGGGAAAATCGAGGTTATCCCCTCAAAACCCTACAGTACACAACGCGACTTATCATTGGCCTACTCGCCTGGGGTAGCAGAGCCATGTAAGGATATAGCCGATAATTATGATGATGTTTACCGTTACACAGCAAAAGGTAACCTTGTAGCTGTAATTTCTAATGGAACTGCGGTTTTGGGATTAGGCGATATTGGTCCTGAAGCTTCTAAGCCTGTAATGGAAGGAAAAGGTTTGCTTTTCAAGATTTTTGCAGATATCGATGTTTTTGACATTGAAGTTGACTGTAAGGATGTTGATCAATTTGTGCAAACCGTAAAGAATATTGCTCCAACGTTTGGAGGAATTAACTTAGAAGATATTAAAGCTCCTGAAGCTTTTGAGATTGAGAAAAGACTCAAAGAAGAGTTAGATATCCCTGTTATGCATGACGATCAGCATGGAACAGCCATAATCTCAGCAGCAGCATTAATAAACGCCTTAGAACTTGCCGAGAAAAAGATTGAAGACGTTCGTATTGTCGTAAACGGGGCTGGAGCATCTGCCATCTCTTGTGCTACGCTGTACAGATCTCTCGGGGCTAAGAATATAGTAATGCTAGATAGCAAAGGGGTGATTTCAACTTCTCGCAAAGATTTGAATCCTCAGAAAGAGACCTTTGCTGTTGAAACCAAGCTAAGAACCTTAGAAGACGCCATGAAAGGTGCAGATGTTTTCTTAGGCCTTTCCAAAGGAAACGTAGTTTCTCAAGAGATGGTTAAAAGCATGGCTAACGATCCTATTGTTTTTGCGTTGGCTAACCCTGAGCCAGAGATAAGCTACTCTAAGGCTGTATCAGCAAGAACAGATATTATTATGGCCACGGGTAGAAGCGATAACCCTAATCAGGTTAATAACGTACTGGGTTTCCCATTTATCTTCCGTGGCGCACTGGATGTTCGCGCTACATCCATTAATGAGGAAATGAAGATTGCAGCAGTTCATGCATTGGCTGCGCTAGCGAAAGAGCCAGTTCCAGAAGAAGTAAATGAAGCCTACAATGTGCGTAGTTTGCAATTTGGAAGGTACTATATCATACCCAAGCCATTAGATTACAGGTTGATTACAACGGTTGCTCCAGCAGTTGCTAAAGCGGCAATGGAATCAGGAGTTGCAAAAGTTGAAATTACCGATTGGAATGCCTACCGCGATGAACTCAACAAGCGCATGGGTAATGATGATAAGCTGGTTAAGAGTATTATGCAGCGTGCAAAAGCAAATCCTCAACGAATTGTTTTTGCAGAGGCAGACAACTATAAAATTCTTAAAGCAGCTCAAATCATAAAAGATGATGAAATCGGAATACCGGTTTTATTAGGTAAAAAAGAGAAGATTGAGGCAATTGCCGAAAAAAATGGAATTGATATTTCTTGCTGCGATATCATTGATCCGCGTGACCCAGCTAAACAGGCATTGGTAGAAGAGTACTCAGAACTTCTTTTTGAAAAGCGCAGAAGGCGAGGAATTACACAAGGTGAGGCATACCGATTCATGCGTGAGCGTAATTATTTTGCAGCTGCCATGGTAGAGTCTGGCCATGCAGATGCCGCCATTTCAGGACTTACTAGAAACTATCCAGCTACAATTAGACCTGCTCTACAAGTGATAGGTAAAGAAGATCACGTGAATAAGTTGGCAGGGATGTACATCTTAATCACGAATAAGGGTCCTCTTTTCTTGGCAGATACGACCATTAACTTCCATCCAACTGTTGAGGATTTGGTTGATATTACGGTACTCGTTCATGAAAAGGTGAAGAGGTTGAAGATTCAACCTAAGATTGCCATGCTATCGTACTCCAACTTTGGATCAAGTGATGGAGATGAGGCAAAGCTTATTAGTAAAGCAGTAGAAACGCTTCATCATAACCACCCAGATATTCACGTAGATGGTGAGGTTCAAGCGAATTTTGCATTAAATCCAGAATTGCTCAAAGAGAACTTCCCGTTCTCTCATTTGGTAGACCAAAAGGTAAACGTACTGATCTTTCCAAATTTATCAGCAGGTAACATTGCCTACAAACTCATTCAAGAAATGGGTGGAACGGTTGACTCTATTGGCCCAGTTCTATTGGGTATGAAGAAAACCTTTCAAGTATTACAGTTAGGTAGCTCTGTACGAGAAATAGTTAATATGGTATCCATTTCAGCGGTTCAAGCCCAAAGCCTTAATAATAATGATTGAGTTTTTAAAGGGTAGACTTATAGAAAAAACCCCTTCTTACATTGTTGTAGAATGCAATGGAGTGGGGTATTATGTAAATATCTCTTTACATACATATGGCCAGATTGGAGATGAAGAGGCTATACAAGTGCTAACTCATTTTCAAGTGAAAGAAGACGCTCAAAACTTGTATGGCTTTAAAAGCAAAGACGAAAGACAAGTTTTTAGGCAGCTTATTTCTGTTTCTGGCATCGGCACTGCTACGGCACAGATGATGCTTTCTTCGTTGAGTCCAGATGAGGTGAGAAGCGCCATTTTAAACGAAGATGTAGCAACCTTGAAAGGAGTGAAAGGAATAGGCGCCAAAACAGCCCAACGGGTAATCCTAGACCTAAGAGATAAAATGGGTAAAGAGGATATTATCCCCGAAATATCAGGTGGCTTGCACAATACAGCTAAACAAGAAGCGTTAAGTGCACTAATTGCTTTAGGGTTCGACCGTGCTCAGGCCAATAAAGTGCTAGATAAACTAGTACAAGACGCACCTGATTCAGGCATAGAAGATCTTATTAAAGCCGCGTTGAAAAAGCTCTAATAGAGCGCGTTAGAAAATTGGATTGAATAAGCGATTTACCGGCCATATCGCGTTAACCTTAGCTCTTCTGCTTTTCAACCCGGTGAAGTCCGTATTTTCCGTACGAGCTTCATCAGGGAGGGATGGTACAGTGATGAGTGCATTGGATTCTACAGATACAGATTCCAATGACGTAGACTTGAAGTACCCCATTCAAGACAACTCTACAACGCCTTTTAATCAAGAAGAAAACAGGTTTGATCTTCAAGATCCTGGAAACATTTCTAAAGAGCTCATTTACGACCCAGTTACTGGTAACTATTACTATCGTCAAAAACTTGGTGACAACAACGAGTATAGGCCAGACAATTACATGACGTTTGATGAGTATTCAGAGTATAATCTGAACAACTCACTTAACGATTATTGGAAGGATAAGGTAGCTACTGAGAATGAATTCAACAAAAAAAATGGGTTTAGTGTTCCGCCCATAAAAGTTGAAAATGAGCTTTTTGATAGAATTTTTGGTGGGAACTCAATTGATATACGCCCATCTGGTTCTGCAGAGTTGATATTTGGGGTGAATACTTCAAGAACAGATAATCCTGCTATTCCCCTTCAGCAACGAAGAATTTCGGTTTTCGATTTTGATCAGCGCATTCAGTTGAATGTTATCGGAAATATTGGAGATAAGCTAAGGTTAACTACCAACTATAATACAGAAGCAACATTTGACTTTGAGAATCAAGTGAAGGTTGATTATACGGGGTATGAAGATGAAATTATTCAAAAGATTGAGGCCGGGAATGTTTCTCTTCCGCTAAATAGTCAGCTCATTAATGGCTCTCAAAGTTTATTTGGACTTAAGACCAAGCTTAAATTTGGTAGGTTAGATGTAACCACTGTTTTTTCTCAGCAAAGAGGTCAGCGCCAAGAGATTGAAGTTCAAGGAGGTGCTCAGGTAACCGAATTTGAAATCAAGGCAGATAACTACGAAGACAACAAACACTACTTTTTAAGTCACTTCTTTAGAGATCAATATGAAGAAGCAACATCGGCTCCGCCTTATGTGAATAGTGGGGTGAACATCACCCGAATAGAGGTATGGGTTACCAATACAAATAATACGGTTGAAAACACCAGAGATATTGTTGCATTCCAAGATTTAGGTGAGGGTGATGCCAATGTGTTGTACAATAAAAATGGAGCTGGTTCTATCTCTGTAGATGGTTCGTTCAGAGGTGTTTCTGATAATAAAGCCAACAGCTTATATGCAGAAATGCAGGGTCAATCTGCCGTTAGAGGCTTTTTAGGAGCGAGTCAAGCACTAGATGGTCAGGGTTACGTGCCGCGTGTAGATTATCACAAGGTAGGCTTGGCCAGAAAGCTAGAAGAAACGGAATATTATTTCCACCCCCAATTAGGTTTCTTAAGCACGAACCAGCAGTTGCAGCCCAATCAAGTTTTAGCCGTATCATTTCAATATACATACAGAGGAAGAACTTATCAGGTAGGAGAATTCTCAACAGATGTTCAAGAGGGCCAGGCCCTTTATTTGAAAATGCTCAAGAGTACTCAGTTAAACACGCAATACCCCATGTGGGATTTGATGATGAAAAACGTGTATTCACTAGGTGCATATCAGGTACAACCACAAGATTTTAGACTAGATATTTGGTACTTAGATAGGGAACAAGGAATAGAGACAAACTTTTTGCCAGAAGGTCCGCCAGATGTGAACGGAAGACCTTTGATTCAGGTATTGGATTTAGACCGCTTGGATGTAAATAATAACCCTAGAAAGGATGGTATTTTTGACTTCCTCACTACCGATAACCAGTTTGTACCTACTATTAACCCGCAAAACGGTAGGGTCTATTTCCCCACCTTAGAGCCATTTGGCAAAACGCTTAGAGAAAAACTACAAGATCCCTTGCTTGGGAATAAATACGCCTTTGATAGCCTATATACCAATACCCAGGTTAATGCGCAGGTGAGGTATCCAGAGCAGAATCGATTTACGATTAAGGGAGAGTATCAAAGCTCAAGCTCTAACGAAATTTCTCTCAATGCCTTGAATGTTCCAGAAGGTTCTGTTCGTGTAACGGCAGGCGGAAGAACCTTACAAGAGAACATAGATTACACCGTAGATTATACCTTAGGTAGAGTTAAGATTATTAATCAAGGGCTTTTAGAGTCTGGTACGCCTATAAAAATATCATTGGAAAGTAACGCGTTCTTCAATATCCAAACTAAGACGCTGGTAGGCTCTCGCTTTGATTATACGGTTAATAAAGATTTCATTATTGGTGGTACTGTAATGAACTTAACAGAAAGGCCACTTACTCAAAAGGTAAATGTTGGTGAGGAGCCTATGAGTAATACCATTTGGGGAGTAGATGCGAATTACCGAACGGAATCACCCTTCTTAACCAGAATAGTAGATAAAATACCGCTAATAGACACCAAAGAGAAGTCAACTATTCAAGCATCAGGTGAATTTGCTCAACTCATTCCAGGACATAACAAGGCAATTGGCGATGAGGGTAATTCATACATTGATGATTTTGAAGGGAGTCAAAGCACCATAGACCTTAGAGCCATTCAATATTGGACCTATGCCTCTGTACCACAAGGTCAGGCAAGTTTATTTCCAGAGGCATCTACGGTGAATAATTTGGCATCTGGTTTCAATAGAGCAAAATTAGCTTGGTATAATATCGACCCTAGTTTCTGGCGAAACGATCAACGTACACCAGCACATATTCAGAATGACCCTGAAATGCAGTCTAACCACTACATGCGCGAGGTTCCGTTAAACGAAGTTTTCCCCAACAGGCAAGCGGCTAACTTCCAACTGCAAAATGTAGTAACGTTAGATATGGCCTATTATCCGCAAGAAAAGGGACCATACAATTATGACGTCAACGGTTTTGATGAGAATGGAGTACAGTATGCTGCTGGGGTAAACCCTAATGGTGAATTAAATGACCCAGAGACCCGTTGGGCTGGTGTGCAGCGCGAGATTACTCAGCAAGATTTTCAAGACGCAAATATCGAGTATATCCAGTTTTGGGTAATGGATCCATTTAATGATGATTATCAAGATCTAGCAGGAATAGCAGGCGATCAAGGTAAGTTGTATTTTAACTTGGGTACTGTTTCTGAAGATGTACAGAAAGATGGACAGCTTATCTATGAGAATCTACTTCCTGCGCAGGCAAGCGATATTGCCACTGAGCAGTTCACCAGTGCCTTTGGTAGGTTTACTCCAGGGCAGAGTTATGTTTATGGTTTTGATAATGACCCCAATGCTAGGCAGTTTCAAGATATTGGATTAGATGGACTAACCACCCAAGAGGAGCAGGTGTTTTTTGAAGATTATGTGAATCAACTCATATCTGTTGCACCCAATGCACCAGTAGAATTAGCTACCGATCCATCTCAAGATAATTTCCGCTTCTACCTAGACGCAGGTTACGATGGCGAGGAAGCAGATATATTAGAGCGATATAAAGACTTCAATAACCCAGATGGGAACTCTCCTATAAATGATGGTGGCGGAAATGTTGCTGTTGGGTCTACCAGACCAAATGTTGAGGATATTAATCAAGATAATAACCTTGATGAAGCAGAATCCTATTGGCAATATGAGGTTAACTTCTCTCCAGAACAAGTAAATCCTGCTAATGTAGGAAACAACTTCATAGTTGATGTTCAGCGGGCTCAGCGTAACACCCCCGATGGCAGAACCCGAGATATTGACTGGTACTTGTTCCGTATACCAATTGATCAAGGGGTTCCAGTAGGAGACATCCAAGATTTTAGATCTATTCGTTTTATGCGAATGTTTATGAAGGGTTTTAGTCGCCCTGTGGTTCTGCGTTTTGCTAGGCTAGAACTAGTTCGTGGAGAATGGCGTAGATATGATGGTAGCTTAGAGAATCCAGGAGACTTTATCCAAGGCGATGCTTCTACCGAGTTTGTTGTAGAGGCTGTAAATATTGAAGAGAATAGTGATAAACAGCCAGTTAACTACGTAATTCCTCCAGGTATTGAAAGAGAGATTAACGTGGGTACAACCAACCTACAGCAGTTAAACGAGCAGTCGCTAAGTGTACGAGTCTGTGACTTAGGAGACGGAGACGCGAGAGCCGCATATAGAAACGTTGACCTTGATCTACGAAACTACGGTAAGATTAAGATGTATGTCCATGGAGAATCGGGAGATCCTGCCAATCCTATAGACGATGGTGAGATGACTGTATTCGTTCGTTTGGGTACAGATTTCACCAATAATTATTACGAGTACGAGATTCCACTAAAAGTTACTCCACCTGGGCAGTATTCTAATGAGAGTGATGCCGCAAGACAACAAGTATGGCCTCAGGCAAATGATATAGAAATAGATTTTGGTAGATTACAAGCAGCCAAAACCAGCAGGAATAGGGCGAGTATATCCACACCAGACCGAGTCAATAACCGAACGCGGTACGCTTATAATGATGGAAAAGCTACCATCTACGTGGTAGGTAATCCAAACTTGAGTACTCTCAAGAACATAATGCTTGGGGTTCGGAATCCTAAAGCGGTTTTGGGAGGTGAAGATGATGGAATGGATAAGTGTGCTGAGGTGTGGTTCAACGAGTTGCGATTATCAGACTTTGATAGAAGAACGGGGTGGGCAGCTGTAGCACAGGTTACCACTCAGCTTGCAGACTTGGCAACAGTAAGCTTATCGGGGTCAATGAGCACACCTGGTTGGGGTCAGCTTGAAGATAAAGTAAGCGATAGGCAGAGAGAGACTATTCAACAGTTTGATTTTTCCGCAAATATGGATTTGGGTAAATTCCTCCCAAAAGAAAGCGGAGTTAAAATACCAATGTATGTAGGGTATTCAGAATTCGTGAGTAAACCACAATTTGCACCACTTTCACCAGATATTGAGTTCGATGATTTTGTAGAAGAGAGTTATGAGTCACAAGAAGATCAAGACTCTGTAAGAAGAGTTCAAGAAACGCGGCAAATAAGGCGATCTATAAACCTTACGAATGTGAGGAAAGAACGAACGAATTCTGAGAAGAAACCGGCTTTCTATGATATATCAAACTTCTCTGCAACGGTAAGTTACTCAGAAGACTTTAAAAGAGATTTTAATACAGAATACAACACTACAAAAACCTATCGCGGGGGAATCAACTACAACTTCAACAACTCACCCAAGAACTACAAGCCATTCGCTAAAATGAAGCCGTTTAGGAAGTCTAAGTACCTACGCTTAATTCGCGATTTCAACTTCTACTTATTGCCAAAGCAGGTAAGCTTCAGCACAGATATGGATCGTTTGTATAACGAGCAAAAACTCAGGAATAACCAACCTGGGATTATTGCAGAACCCCTTCCGTTTTACAATAAGTCATTTAACTGGAATAGACGATACTCATTGCGCTGGGACTTAACCCGATCGCTTAAAATGGATTTCTCTGCCAATAATCAAGCACTTGTAGAGGAGCCAGATGGCCCTGTGAATAAAGACATTTACCAAGATCAGTACGATAGGTGGCGCGATTCTGTTTGGAACAACATCGCAAACTTTGGAACCAACATGCGGTACAACCACCAGGTTAACCTCACGTACAAGGTTCCTCTAGATAAAATTCCACTAACAGATTGGATTAATTCGAATGTAAGATATACCGCTACTTATGGGTGGGAGCGTGCTGCTTTTGCTGCAGATTCTTTGGGCAACACTATTCAAAACTCACAGCAATGGCAGGTTAACGCAAGCTTTAACATGACCACACTTTACAACAAGTGGAAATTTCTACGTGATGTTAATAGGAAAAGCAGACTGGGAGGTAGAACAGATCGGAATGATCGCGGTAGAAATAACAGGCAAGTAGCGGATAGCACCAAAAAGAAAAACAAAGATGAGAATGCAATGACATTCTTAGACCATACGGCCAAGTTCTTAATGATGGTGAAAAATGCTTCTGCTTCATACTCATTAAATCGCGGAATATTGCTGCCTGGCTATGAGCCAACTCATGTGGCCCTTGGAATGAATCCGCAGTTCAATGCTCCTGGTTTTGGTTTCATCATAGGGCAGCAAGATAACTTTGGTGACAGCGAAGACTTTTTGGATTATGCCATGCAGCAGAACTGGTTGGTAAAAGAAGAAGCATTCAATCGAATGTATTCTGAGACCTTCACTGAGCGCGCTAACTTTCGAGTCAATATAGAACCTATAAAAGACCTGCGAATAGAGTTAACGGGAGACTGGAACCACGGTTATAATTATTCAACGTACAATAGGTTTTACGATACCTTAGATTTAGACAATGACATTATAGTCAATGACTTCTTGCGTGAAAGCCCAATGTTTACTGGTAACTTCACAGTGTCATTTAACTCTATCAGAACTGCATTTTCCAATGATGGAGACAATTATGTGAATGAGGCTTTTGAAGCGTTTAGTGATAATCGAGAGATAATATCAAGAAGATTGGCAAGTGAGAACCCGAATTCTCAAGGGTTATATCAGAGTGATTCTATTACTTATGATGGCACCTACTTTGATGGTTACGGACCCACGCATCCTGATGTTCTCATACCTGCATTTCTAGCAGCGTACTCTGGAAACAGCGCTGGCTCCCAAACACTAGATGCTATTACCAAAATTCCATTACCTAATTGGCGCGTAACCTATACGGGCTTAAGTAAACTTAAACCACTTAAAAAACACTTTAAAACGGTAACGCTTGGTCATGCCTACAAATCTGTTTACAGCGTGAACTCATATGCCACGAACGTGCTTTGGGCAGATGGCGATGGTGACGGTTTTACAGATATTAGAGACCCAGTAACAGGTGCTAATTTTGTTCCTGAGTTCAATTACCAAACCGTAACCATACGTGAGTCTTTTAGTCCGTTACTTAATGTTGACATGACTTGGAATAACAGCTTAATCACCAAAGTTGAGTTCCGCAAAGACAGAACCTTGTCATTAAGTTTAATCAACGGTCAGGTAACCGAGGTACGAGGCAATGAATATGTAGTTGGTTTGGGATATAACTTTAAGCAAATTCCATTGCCATTCACCGTTAAATCAAAGCGGAATAAAATCCAGAGTGATTTAAGAACTCGTGCAGATTTCAGTATCAGAGATAATTATACCGTTCTGCGCAAGTTAGATAGTCAGATTAGGCCAAATGAAGCTACGGCAGGTCAGCGTGTACTTAGTATTAAGCTTACCGCAGATTATTCACTCAGTAACAAGTTAAATATCCGCTTCTTCTTTGATAGAATCATGACTACACCACGAATTTCCTTATCATTTCCTACAGCCAATACCAACGTTGGTTTCAGTATTCGATTTACGCTTAGCGGATAGGAGATTAAAAGTTGTAAGGAATACAGAAGAAATTATCTTTGAACCAAAAGCAAACAAGATGAATATTCCTGCAGAATTGAAATACACCAAAGACCACGAATGGGTTCGTGTAGAAGGCGATGTAGCTACCATTGGTATTACCGATTACGCACAAGGCGAGCTTGGTGATATTGTATATGTTGAGATTGAAACCGAAGGCGAAGAATTAGATTCTGAAGAAGTTTTTGGTACGGTTGAAGCAGTCAAAACCGTTTCAGATTTATTCATGCCTGTTAGCGGTGAGGTAGTTGAAGTTAATGAGTCTTTAGAAGATGCACCAGAAACAGTGAACGAAGATGCCTATGGCGCTGGTTGGATGATTAAAGTAAAATTATCAGACGTCTCGCAAATTGAATCTTTGATGTCTGCAGATGACTACAATGGGTTAATTAGCGCGTGATTCGCTACATAGGATGGTATAAATACGCACTTCTATGGATGGGAGTGATAGCTGTATTGAGCCTCCTGCCCGCTCAAGATTTTGATAATAAACAAGTGGATGGCTTAGATTTAGTTATCCACTTCTTTTTTTATGGTGTATTGGTTTGGTTTCTTGCCCTAGCAAACGTCAGAGCCATACAACAATCAGGGATTGGCAGATATCCAGTTCTAGTAGCTTTTGCTATTGCAGTAGCATATGGTCTTTTGATGGAGCTTCTTCAAGGCACGGTCTTTGTAACTCGTAGTATGAGCGGGTTGGATATTCTGGCAAATTCAGTAGGTTCAACCTTTTCAGCCGCCTTGTTTAGAGTAGTTTATGGAGCACCAAATCAGTATTATTGAAGGTGCTTTTTCAAACAAGGCAGTGGCTACAAATTACTGGTAGATGCCAGTGGTGTATAGCAGTAATTCAATGTACTGCTCAATTATTCGCTAGAACAAGCGTTATCATGATGTGAAATTTGAGGAAGGTTCCTCACTTACGGCTTTACCGGTTGGAATAAGTTCGTATTTTAGCAGCCTCCGATTAATCAAGGAAAGACTAAAGATATGGAGTTAAAAAAGAATCCTGAAGTAGATGTAGAGAAAAAGAAGCCATTCTTTTTCTTCACAGGGTTGGTTTTTGCCTTAGCTCTTGTGTTGGTAGCTTTTGAATGGAAGATATTCGATCAATCTAACATGGACCTAGGCAACCTGATCATTGAATTAGATGAGGAAGAAATGATTCCCATCACTCAACAACAACCCCCACCCCCGCCACCCCCACCCCCCCAAACTCAAATCCTTGAAATAGTTGAAGATGACGAGGAGCTTGAAGAGGAATTAGAAATTGAAGACACTGAGGTTGATGAAGATACCCAAGTAGAAATCATCGATATTGTAGAGGAAGAAGAGGTTGCAGAACCTGAAATCTTTACTATAGTGGAAGATATGCCGTCATTCCCAGGTGGTGAACAAGCTTTGTTTAAGTACTTGGGAGAGAACACCAAATACCCTTCTATGGCAAAAGATGCTGGTGTACAAGGTGTTGTCTACGTAACTTTTGTAGTTATGGAAAATGGCTCCATTGAGAATGTGAGAGTACTTCGTGGTATTGGTGGTGGATGTGATGAAGAAGCTGTTCGTGTTGTAAAGAACATGCCTTCATGGTCGCCTGGTAAGCAGCGTGGTAAACCTGTGCGGGTTCAGTACAACTTACCAATACGATTTATTCTGAGGTAACAAAAACAACAATAGACTATAACCCTCCGCATTTTTTATGCGGAGGGTTTTTTATGTTTGATGAGCTATGGAACAAGAAATTAGAGCCCAGGTTGAACATCTGAGTAATAAGCTTACCTCCCCCAATTTAGGTGAGCTACTTACGTACATTGATTACACTTCTTTAAACACCACAGACTCGGCTACCACCATTGAGTCATTCTGTACAGGTTTGAATCGTTTTCATGAAAAGCATGTAGAGTATAAAGTACCTGCGGTATGTGTTTTTCCGCATTTAGTAGAAACGGCCAAGAAAACCTTACTTGATCACGTGAAAGTAGCTTGTGTGAGTACAGGGTTTCCTGAAGGGCAAACATTCAGCAAAATCAAGGTGTTGGAAACCGAAATGGCTGTTCAGGCAGGTGCCGATGAGGTAGATATGGTTATCAACAGAGGCGCTTTTTTGGCAGGAGACTTAGATAAGGTATCAGAAGAAATAAAGGCCGTAAAAGCAGCCTGCGGATCCGCTAAACTCAAGGTTATTCTTGAAGTTTGTGATTTACCAGGAGCAACCGAAGTTATGGAAGTTTCGCGTTTGGCCATTGAGAGTGGATCCGACTTCATAAAAACGTCTACAGGAAAAGGAAAGCAAGGTGCTACACCAGATAGCTTTTTTGCCATGTGTTTAGCCGTTGATGCTCACCATAAGGCTACAGGAGAACGAGTTGGACTAAAAGCCGCAGGTGGCATTCGATCTGCAGAAGATGCTTGGCTATACAGGAGTATCTTACAACGTGTTTTAGGAGATGAGTGGCTCAGCCCATCACTGTTTAGAATTGGAGCAAGTAGTCTAGCAGCTAGTCTTGAATCATCTTTGTATCCGCAGGCAGATAAACGTTACCTTTAACTCGTGCAACGAAATTGGCTCATCTGCATTTTGTTTTTATTCATCGGCTTTGCTGGTGCTACCCAAGAAGTGTTTTGGCCAACTAACTATGATTTTAGACAAGAACAAGATGCTTGGCTGCGATTTGAAGCAGATAGCCTTCGCCATTTTGCATTGAGACCAACACGAGCTACTGTTGCTGAAGATACTGCATACGTCAGTTATTACAATGAAAAATTTAAGCGCCAACCCAAGGCAAGGTTCTTAGGGAGAAAGATTTTTCAAGAACATTTTATTCGTTTTGAACACAAGGATACACGCATTTGGATTGATCCATTGGTGAATTTTCAAGGCGGAATAGATTTAGAAGATACCGCAACTAAAACCTTATCTACCAATACCCGAGGTATTCAAGTACAAGGGTTCATTACTTCTAAGGTTTATTTTTATGCGTCTTTTTACGAAAACCAATCTTTCTTTCCAGAATACATGAACGCTCAAATTCGCTCTACAAGGGCTGCACCTGGGCAGGGAACACCCAAGGGATTTGGAGAAGGAGGATACGACTACAATATGGCTACTGGCTTTGTTCGCTTTAAACCCAATAAGAACCTGAGTTTGCAGTATGGCCATGATAAGCTCTTTATAGGAGAAGGATATCGCTCTGTATTGTTTAGTGATAACGCTTTCAATTTCCCCTTTTTACAAGCGGAGATCTCTTTGTTTAAGAACAAGCTTATTTATCAAGTGAATTATGCCTTGCTGCAAGAATTGAAAAGGTCATCATCCGCTTTAGAATCTGAACCAATCTACCGCAGAAAACTGGCCAATGTCAACTACTTGGGCTTTAAGCCCTTCAAAAGATTGGAAGTGGGTGTTTCAGAGGTAGTAATGTGGCAGCGTTGGGATGATAGTACGGGTACCTTACCCTACGAGCCGCTGTTCTTAAACCCCGTTCCGTTTGTGAATTCTTTTGTGAATAAGGATACAATTAACCAAGGCTACATAGGTTTGAATGCTTCGTATACACCAATTGACAGATATGTGATTTTTGGTCAAGCACTTTATACCAATGAAGGATTCAATGCCTTTCAATTTGGCGCTAAAGCCTACGATGCTTTTGGGGTAAACGGACTCCACCTCATGGGTGAGTATAATGAGGCAAAAGATGCCTACGGAAACGGTTCGGTTCAAACAGATTTCTATCACTACGGACAGAACATGGCATTTGTGCAAGGAGATAATAGCAGTGAGTGGATTGCTGGTGCCTCCTATTCTCTAAAGGGTTTTTACGGGAGGGTAAGAGTTCATGGAGTTGAAAGGGAGTTAGAGGCAATATCCTTGGTGTCGGCCGAAGGGGGTTACCTGCTCAATCCGCGCTACAACCTTTCCGTTTATGCGGGAGCTATTTTTAGAGAGAGTGATTTAACAGGCAATACCCAATGGGTATATGCAGGTATTAAAACATCAATCTTAAATGCATACTATGATTTCTAAAAAGAACTCATACGCGGCTTTGAGCTTGATTGCGGTGATTTGGCTCTTCTTCAATGGCTATGGTCAACAACATCATTACGCACCTTTGTACCGCGCAGTGAATTACCCAATTATGAATAGTGTAGATACATTGGGGAGTAATTTTCATGTAGCTGTACGACCATACAGAACCAAGAATTTGAAAACGGATGATTGGTATCAAAACACCTATGGCAGCGACTTCTTTGTAGATAACTTCTTCTTGAATTTTTCGCGAAGTATTAAAGACTCTACCCAAGTCAAACTTGCTGCCTATCCTATTGGTTCATTCATGGCAGGGTTTGAAACGGGAACAAATGTGAGCGAAACGTATGAAACCTCCATCGGATTTAATGTAAGTGGAATGCTAAGTGATGTTTTAGATATAAACATCAACTTCTTACGATCTCACTCAAGATTGCCTTTATATATTGAAAACTATGCGTTTGAACAGAGCGTAATTCCAGGCCAAGGTTATGCGTACAAAACAGATTGGGGTTATCACTATAGAAATTCCACAGGATATGTGAGTTACAACCCAGGCGATCACTTCAACCTCACATTGGGTAGAGGAAAGCACTTCTGGGGTGAAGGATATCGGTCTATGATGTTATCAGACTTCGCTTTCAATTATGATTATCTTAAACTAAGCGCTGATTTCTGGAAGATTAAGTATAATGTGATGTGGGCGTATATGAAAGACATATACAATGAGCCCGATGCACCAAATCAGTATAATGAGAAGTATATGGCTTTTCATCACCTCAGCTGGAATCTGGGGAAAAGATGGAATGTTCAATTCTTTGAAGCCGTAGTCTGGCAGGCACAAGATAGCTTGGTAAGACGCGGGTTCGACCCTCACTACCTAAATCCCGTTGTGTTTTACAGACCAGTAGAGTTCTCCATCGGGTCTCCCGATAATGTTTTACTGGGAGTAGGTTCAAGCTTTCGTATCTCAAATAGATTGAAAGCCTACGGTCAGTTGGTTTTAGATGAGTTCAAGATAGATGAATTGCGTTCTCGCGAAGGTTGGTGGGGTAATAAGTATGGTTTGCAATTGGGAATGAAGTATTATGATGCCTTCAAGGTAGATGGTCTTACCTTACAAGGAGAGGCCAACTATGTTAGACCGTACACGTACTCTCACACAAACAGTGTTCAGGCTTTTGGACATTGGAATGAACCTATGGCACATCCATCAGGAGCTAATTTATGGGAGGGTGTCTTTTTGACTTCTTACTACAGCAACAGATGGTATTTTGAGTTTAAAACTATATACAGAGAACAAGGCAAAGACAATGGTGACGGAGACAATAATGGAGGGAATATTTTTGCGCCAAATAGCACACGAAACGAAGAGTATGGTAACGAGGTAGGTCAGGGCCTGTTATATACCACATCACATACTCGGTTATTTGCTTCTTGGCTTCTCAGTTCACGAGCAAATTTACGGGCAGAAGCAAGCATGTCTTGGTGGAGTCAGAATCAAGGCGGCACGTATAATCCTGAATTATTCATGGCGAACATCGGTATTCGAATAGGCTTATTCAATCAATACAGAGATTTTTAAAATTTGAGAACACCATCGCGTATTGCTTGTTGTGAGATTACTAGGTAGTACTACTTTTGCAACCAATTCAAATCTGTGGGATACACGGACTCAAATACAATAACAATTAGGTCTTTAATAGCCCGTAAATTATCCGCCTACGCGGCTTTCGCAAAAATGCGACTGGCATCACTCGTGGTTTTTTCTGCTGGGGTGAGCTATTTTATGGCTGCAGACCAAATCGATTGGCTCAAATTCATGTGGCTGGTACTGGGCGGTTTTTTGGTTACAGGGTCTTCTAACGGGTTCAACCAAGTTATTGAAAAGGATCTGGATGTATTGATGAAGCGCACTTCAACCCGACCTTTGCCTGCTGGCGAAATGTCTGTTCGTGAGGCAATGATATTGGCCCTCATCATAGGGGTTCTTGGAGTAAGTATACTATGGTTCGCATTGAATCCATTGAGCGGCTTACTAGGCTGTATGGCGTTAATCATGTATGTGGGCGTTTACACACCCATGAAGAAAATTTCTCCAATTGCTGTATTTATAGGTGCTTTTCCTGGGGCAATTCCGCCTATGCTTGGTTACATTGCAGAAACGGGAGAGTTTGGCTTAATTCCAGGTCTCTTATTTGCCGTTCAGTTTATTTGGCAATTCCCTCACTTCTGGGCTATTGCCTGGAAGTTAGATGAAGATTACGCTAAAGCAGGCTTCAGACTTCTGCCATCAAAGGGAGGTAAAGATTTATCTAGTGCATTTCAGACACTGGTCTACACCTTATTTCTAATTCCATTGAGTCTTTTACCAACGTATTTTGGTATTACAGGAAGTATAGCTGCTGTAGTTGCTTTAATAGCAGGATCTTACTACGCATTTGAAGCCTACAGGCTGTTTAAGAATTTAGATGATAAATCAGCAACACGTCTCATGTTTGCTTCATTTGTATACCTACCTGTTGTTCAATTAGCTTATTGGTTAGATAAAGTTTAAAAATTATGGCATCAGCGGTAGAATTAGAAGAGAGAAAGGCAATACGTCAAAAAGTAGGGAAACCACTCCTTATTGTGGGGATGGTGAGCATTTTTATGATTTTTGCAGCGCTTACAAGCGCTTACATAGTAAGACAGGCAGATGGAAACTGGCTTACCTTCGATATGCCCATGCCGTTTTACATCAGCACGCTGTTCATTGTTTTGAGTAGTTTGACAATGGTTTGGTCTACACGTTCGGTCAAAAGTGGCAATCAGCAATCTATGGCGTACGGGGCAGGGCTTACTTTTTTGCTTGGTTTAGGTTTTGTTATCAGCCAATTTTATTCGTACGCCTACATGGTTGAATCTGGTTTATACTTTGTAGGAACCAATGTTTCATCTTCTTTCATGTATGTAATTACGGGCCTTCACTTGGCACACATTATTAGTGGTTTAATTGCTGTGGGAGTGTCTTACGTGAATGCGAAAAGAGGAAAATATACAGCAGAAGACCATCTTGGCTTATCACTTAGTGCAATGTATTGGCACTTTCTAGATGTGCTATGGATTTATTTGTTGTTATTTTTACTATTTATTCGTTAACATTGCAGACGTCCTAGAATCAGAACTTAACCAATCATGGCAGGAGAAGCTACAAAAGCGATTGACGCGAAAATTCTTTGGGGTGGAGGTCGTTCACCATTCAGTGTGAGTTATGGTAAAATGATGATGTGGTTCTTCCTCATCTCAGATGCATTAACATTTGGGGGCCTTTTAGGTGCCTTAGGGTTTATGCGTCACAAATTTGCCGATGTATGGCCTGTGAGTGAACAAGTGTTCTTTCATTTTCCTTTAACCCACGCGCATTTACCACTTCTTTATGTTGCATTAATGACATTTATACTTATAGTTTCATCTGTAACTATGGTGTTAGCAGTGGAAGCGGGTCATAGAATGGATCAAAAGGGTGTTATCCTTTGGTTAGGCCTCACCGTAGTTGGTGGAGCTGTATTCTTGGGTTCTCAAGCCTGGGAGTGGTCAACGTTTATTCATGGCTCTGAATTCGGTTCTTATAGAATGGCTGATGGAACCACAGCAACACTGATGGCTGATGGTGCATTAGAAATGAAAGATGGCAGCATGATAACTGGTGCCAATGCAGACCAATTAAAATCAGAAGCAGAATTTGTACAAGGTGCTAACCTTACAAGAAATGAGTATGGTCACCAATTGTACGCCAACTTCTTCTTTTTCATAACAGGTTTCCATGGAACACACGTTCTCAGTGGTGTAGTTCTAAACCTCATTATTTTGATTAATGTAATGAAGGGAGTGTACCAGCAACGCGGCCACTATGAGATGGTGGAAAAATCTGGGTTGTATTGGCACTTTATTGACTTGGTTTGGGTATTCGTATTTACCTTCTTCTACTTAATCTAATCAATCAATACGCTAGAAATGGAAAGAGATGATATCATAGAATATTCTTTAGACGCTCATCATAGCGAAGAAGAAGGAAAAAAAATTCGTAAGAAGATTTGGATGGTTACTGCCATTCTATCTTTTGTAACGGCAGTTGAAGTTTTGATGGGTGTATTCTTATCAAAAACTGCAGTAGGTGCAGACTCTGCTCTTTGGAGCAGCATCAAGCTGTCTTACGTGATTCTTACCTTAGTGAAAGCTGGATATATTGTGATGATATTCATGCACTTAGGAGACGAGCGTAAGGGTCTCAAGTGGGTGATATTAGCGCCATATGCCTTATTTATAGTTTATCTCCTATTCATCTTGTTAACAGAGGCGTCTGCAGTTGTAATGGGTTAAACATGAACAAAAGATTTAAGCAAGCGGGAATACTCTTAGGTATCCTCATATTGCCTTCATTATTCTACGTTATATTGAGCACGGGCGAACATCAAATCGGTCGTGCTCCTTTTTTTGGTCCAAAGGAGTTACATCCAACGAAGAATATAAAGCGAGATATTCCAGACACAGTATTCTATGCTGTTCCAGACTATACCTTTTTCGGATTAGATGGTGAATCTAAGAGCCTAGCAGATTTAGAAGGTCAGGTTGTAGTGATTAACTTCTTCTGTCTAGATTGCTATGAAGAGAACTACCGCGTATTGGAACAAATGGGCAAACTACATGCCCGCTTTAAAGACAAACCAGAGGTAACACTTCTATCTGTTCTCATCGATTCAGTCAACAAGGCGAGCCTTCCAGATGCGATGGATGAATATCCTATGGGTTCGTCAGGCTGGGAGATTTGGGAGCTTTCAGGAGACTGGAAAATTTTTGCGAAGGACCACTTGTTATTAGGGACAGAATTTTCTGACTTTGCTGTAAACCCTGGCACACTTGTTTTGTTAGATGGAGACAGGCATATTCGTGGTTACTACGATGGTAAACAATACGTAGAAACGAATGCTTTAATGGATGCAATGAAAGCTTTGCGTTTTCAGTATTACAGACCTTCAAAAGACAAAAAGAATGAGCAATAACGTAGTTTATCTAGACAAAAGAATCGTTTATGGCATTTATGCTTTTACGGCTGTAGTTTATGGTCTAGTGATTCTTCTTCACGAACTCCCTGAAGCAGCCTTTAGACCAGCATTCATAGATTTTTTACCAGCCTTAAATGCTATTATCAACGGTACTTGCTTTTTGCTTTTAATCGCCTCTTTAATTGCTATCAAATCACGAATGATTGGGCTGCATCAACGTTTAAATACGGCAGCAATGATTCTATCTGTAGTGTTTCTGTTGTCTTATGTGACCAATCACTATTTCTCAGGTGACACTATTTATGGAGGTGACCTGAATGCACTCTACTATTTTGTGCTCATATCCCATATCCTTCTCGCAGCAATCAGTTTACCATTCATACTCATGGCCTACTATAAAGCGTATGCTGGAGACCTAAACGGTCACAGAAAGCTCGTTAGGTTTACGTATCCAATGTGGGTATATGTTACGTTCACAGGTGTTTTGGTATATCTGTTTTTAGCGCCTTATTACGGTTCCTAATGAATAGAGTTTTATTCATAGCGTTCTTTTTGTTCATTGCCGCAGTAGATGGCCAAGCACAATGTAGCATGTGTAGAGCTGTAGTTGAAAACAATGCAGATAACCTTGGTCAAGGGTTGAATAATGGGATTCTATATTTAATGGGCTTTCCGTACATCATAATGATTATTGTAGGCACGTTGTTATTTAGGTATCAATACAAATCTGGAAAGCCTGCCGCTTAGTAGTATTTCCGTTAGTCCGTTTTATTTCCCTCTTGTTTAGTGTGATGAAGTTTCACCCGGTATATCCATTACCTTTGAAACTTAATAGGTAATTCATGAGGAACATCATTTCTCTTTCTTTCTTAGTTTTTTTAGGGTTTGGCAGTACGTACGCTCAAGAAGTTTGGACGTTAGAAGATTGTATAATCTACGCAACAAAGAATAACTTACAGGTTAGACAAAGCGAGCTAGAGCTGGAGATAAGCGAAAAGCAAAAAACAGAGGCGGTGGGTAGATTTGCACCTGCAGTAAACGCTAATGCGTATCATCAGTTTAATTACGGGCAAACCATTGATCCGTACACGAATACTTTTGCAACAGATTGGGTGCAATCAAATAACTTTAGTGTAGGTGCAGACTGGGTTCTATTTAGTGGTTTGCGCAATGTAAATAACTACAAGCAGTCTGAATATGCGCTCAAGCAGGCTGAAGAGTCTTTAGAAAACACCAAATATGATATTGCCTTGAATGTGGCAGGCGCCTATTTACAGATTTTATTCGATCGAGAGAATTTGCGAATTGCAAATGCACAAGCGGAGATTACTAAAGAGCAGGTTCAGCGTACGTCTAAATTAGTTGAGGCAGGCGCAGCCCCTAAAGCCAACCTCCTAGATGTTGAAGCGCAGTTGGCACAAGAAGAGTTAAATATTGTAGATAGAGAGAATGCACTTTCATTAAGTAAACTGGGCTTATTACAAACATTGCAGCTTCCGGGAGACTCTCCCATACAGGTTATGGCTCCAGATAGTGTAAAGCCAGATGAGCTACAATTGCCACCTTCTCCTGAAGTGGTCATTCAATCTGCATATGATAATTACCCTAGCTTGCGGGCAGCAGAGTTTCAGCGCCTTTCAGCACAATCTGCATTTCGTAATGCTCAAGGAGCTTATAGTCCAACATTAGCGTTAACAGGCCGCTTAGGTACGGGGTACTCTGGAGTACGCTTCCAAACCGATGACAATGGTTTTCCAACCGATGATGTGGTTCCTTTTGGAGAGCAATTAGACCTCAACCTAAATAGAACGGTTGGTTTTAATTTAAGCGTACCAATATTCAACAGGATGGGGACCTCAACCATGGTTGGTCAGGCTAAAATTAGGATGGAACAAGCAGATGTTGCCATTGAACAAGAAAAGCAACGAATTCGCCAAACCATAGAGCAGGCATATGCCGATGCAAAGGCAGCTGAAAAACGCTTTTATTCAACAGAGAAGAGTATGAAGGCGTTGGAGTTGTCTTTTGAATATGCTCAAAAGCGCTTTGATGTTGGCGCTATTAATGCGGTAGACTTTAATGCAGCCAAAACCAACTTAACCCGTGCTCAGAGTCAGTTGGTTCAGGCCAAGTATGAATACCTTTTTAGAATAACCATCTTAGAGGTATACAAGGGCACTTTTCTGGATACTTTAACGCAGTAATGAGCGGAGACATGAAGAAGAAAACAATATTCATTTTGGTGGGTGTAGCCTTAGCTGCTCTTATTGCTGGAGCCATTTGGCGAAGTAAGAATAACTCTAAAACTACGATGGTAACTGCAGAGAAAGCGGCTAATAGAACCATTGTGGAAACTGTTGCTGCAAACGGAAAAATTGAGCCTGTAAAACAGGTTAAAATATCTCCTGAAGTACCTGGTGAAATTATTGATCTACCTATAATCGAAGGGCAAAAGGTAGATAGCGGAATGTTGTTGGTGAGAATAAACCCAGATCTGTATGTAGCTGGAGTAAATAGAGCAGAAGCCGGGCTTAATGGAGCTCTTGCCAATGTAAGTAACGCTAAAGCTCGTTTGGCGCAATCTAAGGCCCAGTTGATTAATGCCAAGGCATCTTTTGAACGCCAAGAAAAGTTGCACAAAGACAATGTGATTTCTGATGCTGATTACGACCAAAGTAAAGCACAGTATGAAGTGGCAAAGGCAGAAGTAGAAGCGGCAGAGGAATCTTTGAGTGCTGCAGAATACAATGCAAGAAGTGCCCGAGCAACTTTAAAAGA
The DNA here is from genome assembly GCA_965662345.1 of Salibacteraceae bacterium. Classification (GTDB taxonomy): domain Bacteria; phylum Bacteroidota; class Bacteroidia; order Flavobacteriales_G; family Salibacteraceae; genus UBA6049. The sequence continues at coordinate 59,597 of CBFIHE010000005.1, read as the reverse complement.
AGCAGGTGATAACTTCAAGAGAACCACGCTCTATTCGCCAATGGCAGGAACAGTGTCTAAACTTGTGGTAGAGCAGGGTGAACGCGTTGTAGGTACCGCCCAAATGGCTGGTACCGAAATGATGGTTGTAGCAGATCTCACCAATATGGAAGTGAATGCAGAGGTAAACGAAAGTGATATTGTACGAATTTCATTAGGTGATAAAGCCGAGGTAGAAGTGGATGCCTATGTTAACCGTAAATTCAAAGGAAAAGTTACAGAAATTGCCAATTCCAGTCAGTCTGGTGCACTTCAAGGTTCCGATCAAATAACTGTGTTTAATGTAAAGGTGGAGATTTTACGCAGCTCTTATTCAGATTTGATCGATTCAACCAATCCGCATCTTTCACCCTTTAGACCAGGAATGTCTGCAACCGTGGAAATCTTTACAGGTACCGCATCTGACGTGATATCGGTGCCTATTCAGGCTGTTACCATAAGACCAGATAGTACTGTAGAGCAAAGCAAGGGTCGAGAATACGATTTCTCTTCTGTACCAGACGATAACTTAATGGAATGTGTTTTTGTAATTGAGAATGGTAAAGCCATTGTAAAGCCTGTAAAACGCGGCCTGCAAGACAATAAGTATGTGGAGGTGTCTGGAGTAGATACCAATGATATGATTATTACAGGGCCATATTCACTAGTAAGTAAGAAGCTTGAACCAAATACCGATGTTGAAAAAGGAGACCGAACTGAGGTTTTCGTTGATGAAGAATAATGGCATACATTCTACTCATAGAGACAGCAACAACCCTATGTTCTGTTGGCATTTGTAAAGATGGTGAACTGCTCTTTAAAGAGGAAATAAATGATGGGTATACCCACGCAGAAAATCTAGGTGATTTCATTGAGTCTTGCTTGGCCAAGGCAAATATTAAAGCTTCAGATTTAGCTGCAATTGCAGTAGGAGCTGGTCCCGGTTCATATACTGGCTTACGTATTGGGGTGTCTACTGCTAAAGGGTTAGCTTATTCTTGTGGGTTGCCTTTAATAGCCGTTCCTACTATGGAAACGCTAGCGACTCAGCAAGAGCTAGAAGAATTTGATGGACTGCTAGTACCCATGCTAGATGCACGAAGAATGGAAGTGTACACAGCTATCTTTAACACCAAAGGAGAGGCGATTCGTGAAACGGAGGCTTTGGTTTTGGAAGAATCTTCTTTTTCAGACCTATTGAAAGAAGAAAAGATAGCCTTCATAGGAGATGGCTCGGCAAAGTTTGAAGTGTTAATAGGGGAGCATCCTAATGCTAGCTTCTTTCCAGCAGTTTACCCCTCTGTAGCAGGAATGGTAGCTATTGCAACACTTGCCTATCAAAAAAGGCAGTTTGTAGATGTTGCTTACTATGAGCCTTTCTATCTAAAAGATTTCATAGCCACTACACCTAAGAAGAAGGTTTAATCCCCTGTTTCATAGGAAAAACGAATAATCGTAATTCGTTTCGTCTCTTCATCTCTTTTCAAGTAAGCATCTGGAACACCATCGGCATACAAAATCTCACCATGATGTTTGGGTTTACCATTCAAAAGGTAATCTTCTTGTGTTAGCAGCCCTTTGCTGTTGTATGTGTACGTAAATACATGGCTTTTTCGCTCAGGAATGTATTCTTCAATAATTAAGGAGTCTAGCCTATTGGAATCATTGTACACCCAATACTTTTCAGTATTCGTTCCCGTTATATGTCTTTTATCACGGTAATGTAACGGCAAGGCCGATGATGAAAACTTACGTAACTCTTGCTTAAACTCTAAATTGAGTTTATTCAGAAAGTGCACTATGGTTACGGTATCTCCATAGAAATCTGTGTTGAAGAAAACTACTTTAGGGTTCTTTTTGTATGCAGCAGGGCGCTCGTAGACTTCTCTGAATAAGGAGCCGTCTTGTTTGTATTCGAATCTGTAAAAGTGAATTCCAAATAAATCGCGCTCTCGCCTAAAAATGGGTTTGGAGCTTTCGTTGTAGCGTATTGATAGATTTACGGAATCTAGCCAAGAACCCTTATCTAAGAGTTTATGCACGTTAACTAATTGACCATTCTTATTGAATGAAAAACTCCAACGAGAGCGCTTTCTCTTAATGGGTTGCCCTTCATCCTTAAACGCTATGGTTGCAGTAACCTTTCGAATAGCGTTTTCTTTCACAAAAGCAGCCTCAAGGTAGGGTTCATTAAAAAAAACGCTTCCTTCCAAGTTATATACTTGGCCCCATAAAAAGAAAGGAGAAAAGAGTAGTGTAATTACCGTTAAATGCTTCAATTCAATTGTTTTAGTGCTTCCACTACTTCTTCCGTTGGTAATTTGCATGCTTTATTGCGGCAAACATAGAGTAGTGTTTTTCCTTCTACAAATCTGTTGACGAACAACGGAACATCAGAAGATTTGGTACATGAAACGGCTAATTTGTTTGGGTTGTAGTGTTGTTCCAAATCATGAAGCTTAGCCATGGCATTTTCTCCTGAAATAGCCACTTCATAGAATGGGAAGGTATAATGCATCATGAGTATTCCCCAGTTTGAAAAGCCAGCCGGATATCTTGCTACACCATTCTGAATATTGTTCAACATTGTTTCTGTCATATTTAAAAAGTCCCCTTGTTCCAATAGGTGACCTAAATAGAAGAGATTACGTGCCATTGCTGAATTTGAAGACGGAATCACGTTATCCTGTATTTCTGTTCTTCTGGCTACATTTTCTGGAGCAAGATTGGAGGTGAAGAAGAACATGCCATTTTCTCGATTCATAAAATTCTTGACCGCATAGTTGGTGAGCTTTTCAGCTTCTTGTAGCCAATGCGAATCGCCCGTGGCGCTATACAGGGCAATAAGGGCTTCAATCACAAATGCGTAATCTTCTAGAAATCCAATTATTGACGATTTTCCGTTTTTGTAAGAGTGATACAGGCCACCATCAACCATTCGTTGAGTAACCGTTAAGAAAAGAGCTGTTTTTAGTGCTGTTTCAAGAAATGGAGTGTGACCTGTTACTCGATACGAGTCTACCATTCCTTTAAGCATTAATCCATTCCAAGAGGTTAGAATTTTATCATCTAATCCAGGTCTTACGCGCTCTGCTCTTTTTGACAGCATTTTTGCATTAATGCGTTTAGCAGTTTCTTTAATTTCTGCGAGCGGAATGTCTTTTTCAGTAGCTAAGTCTTCATCAGATTCTGATCTCATTAGAATATAGTTTCCGTCTTCCCAATGGCCATTTTCATTGATATTGTAATACCACTTGGCAAATTCAAAATCTTCTCCTAACAGTGACTTTAGCTCCTCTGCTTTCCATGTGTAGAACTTACCTTCAATACCTTCAGAATCTGCATCTAACGCAGAGTAATAAAGTCCTTCCTCATCACTTAACTCTCTATTGCAAAATTCTATAGTGTTGAATAGAACTTCTTTGTAGAGCGGTTTTTTAAGCTTTTGATAGGCTTCAGCAAAAAGAGAAAGAAGTTGTGCATTATCATAGAGCATTTTCTCAAAGTGCGGAATGAGCCACTTCATATCTGTTGCGTAACGTGCAAAACCTCCACCTAGCTGATCATTTATACCCCCTAAAGCCATTTTATCTAGGGTAAGCTTTACATGTTTTAAGGTATCAAAATCAGCATTTAAGTGAGCGTATCTCAATAAAAACAAGTGGTTATTGGGCAACGGAAATTTTGGAGCTTGGTTTCCTCCACCATCAACCTTATCGAATGATTTAGCCCATTCCTGTACGGCTATTTCCAGAACCTCTTTGTGAAAAGCAGGTGCATGATCATTTAATGCAATGTCATCGCTTTGGATAACTCCTTCAGTAAGTTTGTTCGCAAATGTTTCTACCTCATCAGGTTTTTCCTGGTATTCACGTGCTACTCTCTTGCAAATATTTACCCAATCCTCCTTCTTGTAGTAAGTGCCTCCGTAAAATGGTCTCCCGTCTGGCAGCGCAAAGCAGTTTAGCGGCCATCCACCACTGCGCGTTAGTAGCTGAACTGCTTCCATGTAAATTTGGTCTATATCTGGTCTCTCTTCTCTATCTACTTTAATACATACAAAATGCTCGTTCATAACCTCAGCTACTGCTGGATCTTCAAAACTTTCATGTTCCATCACATGGCACCAGTGGCAACTAGAATAACCTATGCTAATGAGTAACATCTTATTTTCTTTCTTGGCTTTATCCAAAGCTTCGTCTCCCCAAGGGTGCCAGTCCACTGGGTTGTGTGCGTGTTGCAATAGATAAGGGCTAGATTCTGTGGCGAGTTTATTTGTGAATGGATGTTCCATGTTTTGTTGGTTCTGAATTGCGTGCTGAATGAAAAAGCGAAAAAAAGGTATTTTAACCAAGAAATTGGTGTGCTAAGTTACGTTTGCGCATCGCTAAGCCCTTTGTTCATGTTTACCTACGTAACCTTTGTTTTAATTATAGCTTGGTTGGTGCATGCCTACAATCCTAAGTATGCTCTGGTTAGGCCACTCCATGAATTCTACCTCAATAAGGTATTGTTTCATAATAGTGTTTCCAGAACCGATTTTAAGAAGATGGATGATTTTTTTAGAGAGTCATGTAGATTTTTACAAACGGTTGAGCCTTGAGGGCAGGGCTAAATTTATTCATCGCCTAGAACTTTTTGTAGAAGATAAGCGGTTTAGGCCAATGAATGATTTTCCACTAAAAGAAGAACATAAATGGCTTTTATGCAGTGGGGCCATTATGATTACGTTTGGATTGAAAGAGTTCATGCTTCCAGGGATACGAGAAATTTGGGTCTATCCTGCTGAGTTCTATCTTTCGCAAATAGGGAAGTTCTTGAAAGGCGGTGCTACAAAGAACAAAGTGATGCTTTCTTGGAATAATTTGAGGGCAGGATTTGATGATAGCGAAGATGCTTTGAATCTTTCTATTCATGAATTTGCCCATGCTTTTGAGTTGAACCTAAGGAATGAACAAGACTCCGATCAGCGATTCTTGGCTTATGCTGCTGTATTAGATGAAATCGAATCAGATGCTTTTTCAGCCCTGTCTTCTTCAGATGAGCACACCTTGAGGGCATATGCAAGAACCAATAGGAACGAATTTTTTGCAGTGAGCATGGAGTACTTTTTTGAAAAGCCCATGTACCTTTTTGAAGCCTACTCCAACTTGTACGTGCACCTTAGCGTAGCATTGAATTTAAACCCCTTAGCTACGGAAACTGACTATATCTTAGATCGCGCTTTTGTTGATGCAAGTAATAGAGATATGAGCACGGAACCCATTCCAGCATCTGTTCCCAAGTTTTTATTGAACGATAAGTACCAATGGCCACAGTATGCAATTATTATTGGCTTCTTTTTGGCTTTACCTATTTCAATCTATCTGTATGTTGGCTTTCATGAAAAGGCAATATCATTTTGGTTGATGTGGCTTTTAGGAGGACTAGCAACAGTGGCTTTTGGGTATCGTAAGTATATATCTAGCGGCTATATGGTTAGCTTTACGTTAACTGCATACTCTTTCTTGGGCTTGGCGCCCATGATTATGGCGGTTTTCATGACCTTGAATAATGTTTGGATGAGAGAACACCGTATTTTTGAAACGCGGTGTGAAATTCATAAAGTTTACCCCAAATCTGAACGTGTTTTTTTAACAAGAAATCAAAGTTTGCCATTTGACCATGCTAAATTTAATCCCATTCAACTTCCGTTAGGAACCATAAAAGGCATTGGCGTGAACCCAAAGGATTCTTTGAAGGTTAGGTTTAAAACAGAACATCACTTTCCTGGTTGGATTAATGTGAAAAGTATAGAATCTATTGGCATCAAGAAGAAATGAAATAGCCCGCAGAAGAGGTCGCAAAATCAAGTTGGGAAAGAATAAACTCAATGGAGATATTCGACAAGGAGAGCATCATTGGTCACATACCCTAATACTCGTTGGTTTATTCATTGGGGGTGTATTGGTATTGGTATTAGCCAACTACACTGTAGTAACCACCATAGATCTTTTGAGGTTGTACGTATTATGCGGGGCTGGTGCGCTAATTCTACCTTACAGGTTCTACAGGAAGAAACTGAAGCTTGAAGTGTGGGAGTTGGTTTTGGGCTCACTCTTAGGAGTAGGGCCGTTACTCATGGGAATTCTCATGTCAATGAATTTTTTGTTTGCTGGTCCTGATGAAACTCAAACCTTTCAAGTAGTACACATAGAGCAAACCAAACGCAGCTTTTTAAGCAAGTTTGATGTTAAACTTCATTTAGAGGGAAGCGCTTTTGAAGAATATCCAGAGCTTCGCTCTTTTGACGTATACCAAACGCCCGAGGCCAGTGTGGCAAATTCTGTAACCTACCGCACCGCCAACGGGTTATTCGGACATAAAGTGATTAAAGAAGTTAAATTCAATTAGAAAAGCCCATTTAAATTGAGCTTTTTTAAGTCAACTTCTTCTCTATGCTTTACAGGTATATCTTTACTGAAGATAAAGACACCACCTCTGATATTTCCTTCAATTTCAACATCAAACGACTGAGTTAAAGCGCTCATTAACAAACCAGGTAACTGCTGCTGTAGCGCGTCACCAGTTTCTGCGGTTAAGGTAATACTGTGTTCCTTTTCAGATATGGCAGGAATATCAAACCCATTGCTTAGAATGGTTTTGCCCAATCTATTTCCATTCAATGAAATCAGCAAATCAGCATTCTTCACGTGAAAAGGCACGGGATTGGGATTTGAAATCACCAAATCAACATCTACAGTTACACTCTCGTTGTTCAGGTCTTTTAACCTAATTCCTGTAACCTCTTTAACCGTTACATCTTGCATGTTGCCACAACCTGAAAGAAAGATTAAAGCAACTAGTCCTATGATAAAGCCTCTCATTATTTCAAATTAGCGTAATGCTTGTAGTAATTAGGAATGGTTTCAATACCCTTGAAGTAGTTAAATACTCCGTAGTGTTCATTAGGTGAATGAATGGCATCTGAATCTAACCCAAATCCCATTAAAATAGATTTCATTCCTAATACTTGCTCAAATAAAGCAACAATTGGGATAGACCCTCCTGAACGAACAGGAATGGGCTTCTTACCAAAAGCATCTTCCATGGCCATACTTGCAGCTTGGTATTCTGGCGTATCTATTGGCGATACATAAGGCTGACCTCCATGATGAGGTGTAACTTTTACCTTAACCGCTTTGGGTGCTATACTTTCAAAATGTTGAGCGAAAAGAGCCGTGATTTTATCAGGGTCTTGAGCTGGAACCAATCGCATAGAGATTTTGGCGTATGCTTTAGAGGCGATTACTGTCTTAGCGCCTTCACCTGTGTAGCCACCCCAAATTCCGTTTACATCTAATGTTGGGCGTATAGAGTTACGCTCCATTGTACTGTAATAGGCTTCACCGTAGACATCATCAATATCTAAGTGCCCCTTGTAAGTATCTAAACTGAAAGGAGCTTTAGCCATTTCTGTTCTTTCTTCTACACTCAACTCAATTACGTCATCGTAAAAACCAGGAATACTGATGTGGTTGTTTTCATCAAATAAAGACGCAATCATCTTATTCAGCACATTGATGGGATTAGCAACAGCTCCACCATAAAGACCACTATGGAGGTCTCTATTTGGCCCTGATACTTCAACCTCTACATAACTTAACCCACGTAATCCTGTAGTGATTGAAGGAGTTTCATTTCCTAGCATTCCAGTATCAGAAATGAGAATGACATCTCCAGCTAATTTCTCTCTATTGTCTGCCAAGAATTTTTCCAAACTAGGAGAACCCACTTCTTCTTCGCCTTCAATCATGAATTTAACATTACAAGGCAACGTATCGGTTTTCACCATCGCTTCAAAAGCCTTAACATGCATGAACATTTGGCCTTTATCATCGCATGCACCACGCGCAAAAATGGCACCTTCTGGGTGGATGTCTGTTTTACGTATTTCAGGTTCAAATGGAGGGGTGGTCCATAAATCAATGGGGTCAGCGGGCTGAACATCATAGTGGCCATAAACAACTACTGTTGGTAGGGCTGAGTCTATAATTTTCTCTCCATACACAACAGGATAGCCTTCGGTATCGCAAATTTCTGCTTTATCTACACCTGCATGCTCCAAGCTTTTCTTTACTGCTTTTGCTGTATTAAGTGTATGTTCATTGTATGCAGAATCTGCACTTATGGATGGCATACGAAGCAGCTCAAACAATTCGTTTAAGAAGCGTTCTTTATTTGCGTGAATGTATTCTTGCGTTTTGTTCATCATTTACAAGTGTTTATATTGGCAACCGTTTGTATTTTTATCGTTTAGTTAACGGAAACCAAAGGTAGTCATTGCCCACGTTTCCGTTATAAAGAGACCAATTGAGACAATATATGATTAAGCTTAAGCATTTAACACTTTTACTTGCAGCTATACTGCTATTGAAAGTGCATACTGGTAAAGCCCAAATGCTGGTGACAAATGCTGCTCCGTATAACACTGCTAACCATTTGATAAACAATGTATTCTCGGATGGTACGGTTACCATTAATAATATTCAAGTATTCGGTCAGGCAGGGCAATATGGATATTTCAACAACGGTTTAACAGCTGTTGGTATGGATAGTGGAATCGTCTTAAGCACATGGGATTTAGCTTCAGTTTCTAGTAGTCCAAGTGCGCCTTCATGGGGTTTTCCGGCACCTGGTACCGTAAACAACACCACGGGTCTTAACTTTGGTTTCCCTTGGATGGGAACAGCTACCTCTAATAACCTATTGTCGGTATCTGCTTCTGTACCTGCATTGTTGGGTGCATCCTTTGGTCCAGCTTCTGATGTGAATTCTGCTTGTGCCATTTCCTTCGACTTTGTGCCTACTCAAGATACTATGGCATTTAAATTCTGTTTCACCAGTGATGAGTGGAACACCTACCCATGCTCACAATTTAATGATGTATTTGGATTTTTTGTGGCTGGTCCAGGGATCACGGGCACATTTAACTCACCTATTGGATTCCCTAATTCTGCAAATGTGGCTTTTGTTCCTGGAACAAATATTCCAATCACTATTTCTTCTATTACGCATCCAACCCAAACAGGTTCATGCAATCAAGCGTACAATACGCAATATTATTTAGCTGGAAACTCTGGTGGACTCACCATGAATGCCAAGACAACAGTTATAGAAATTAAGTTCCCTGTTCAGATTTGTCAGACCTATAATTTTACCATGGCAATTGCCAATGCGGGTGATGTGGGATTGCAGTCTGCAGTATTCATGGAAGGAAATTCGTTTGGAGGTACGAGCCCATTTAATGCGGTTATACAACCAACATACAATACAATAGGGGGAGATAGCATTATTTACGAAGGCTGCGCTGGTATTGAAATTGTATTTGAGAGGAATGATACACTTCTTGCGCCAGACTCCATTCCACTGAATATTTTTGGTAGTGCAATAGCTGGGCTGGATACTGATCCTATCCCCGATACTCTGTTTTTTGCACAGGGCCAAGACAGTTTAGCGGTGTACTTCAATATTCCCGATGACGGACTGGTAGAAGGAAGTGAAACCCTGTACGTTGCCATTGACGATACCACTATCCAAATAGGATGTGGAAGCTTCCAAGGAGACACCTTGATGATTACCATTGAAGATGCTCCGCTGATAACGGCAGACCCCACAATAGACACAGTCATGTGCACCAATGCACCAGTAAACCTACTAGCAAATCCGCTTACGGGCATTGGACCATTTACCTATCAATGGTCTACTGGAGATACGCTAGATAGCATTTTTGTATCCACCCCAACTACAACTACAGATTACTATGTTACATTAACTGATGCTTGTTCGTTGTATACTTATGTAGATACAGCAACAGTAGTCATACAGAACCCACCAACTAGTATTGATGCTCCTGGAGACACCATTGATTGTGAAGATGTTGGAGCGGTAGTGCTGGTGAATGTGAATAACCCAATGCCTGGCTTGAGCTACCAGTGGAGTACGGGTTTTGTTTCTACCCAGTTCTATGAAATGAACCCATTTGTAACAACAGATTATTACGTTACGGTTAGTCAAAACTGTGCGGGTTACAACCTTATAGATACGTTTACCTTGGTAGTTGATAATCCTCCTTTCACGTTAAACACGGTAGACGATACAATCAACTGTACTAGTGATAGTATTGATATTTGGGTAGATGTAAGCTACACCACTCCAGGTTTTACCTTTCAATGGAATAACGGGGTAACCGATTCAGTTCAACGCGTAAAACCGCAAGTTAGCACTGAGTATTATGTTTCTGTAACAGACGCTTGCGGACAGCTTACTGTTGTGGATACAGTAACGGTTTGGGTGATTAATGAGCCAATTGTAACAAGTAGAGAGAATAAGTCAATCCCTTGTGCAGGTGATGTGGTAACTATAGGGCCAGAGGTATCTGGAGGTTATTATCCTTACAGTTATCAATGGAGTAATGGAGTAACCGATAGCAGTCAAGTGGTTACTTCTGGTGATACGAGTGTATTTACGGTAAGCGTAACAGATATCTGCGGAACAGATACGGCAATTGAACAAATAACGGTTACGGTTCAAACATATGATCCTCTGCAAATCATTCCTTTTGAAAACGATACGGTAGATTGTGTTGGTGATATTTTTGAATTTGGAGAAGCTACAGTTATCGGAGGTTCAGGAGACTATGTGGTGTCTTGGACCAATTGGCAAGATGAGTTAGATATACTTTGGGGCATAGCGGATTCTACACGTATTTTCACAATACAAGCAGCAGATAACTGCAACTTAGATTCTGCATCTGCCCAAGTAATTGTGGCAGTTCCTAACTACAATCCGTTACAAGTGACTTTACCATTTGACACTTTTGCTTGTCCAGATGATAACATTCCATTAGTGGCCACGGCAGCTGGTGGTGACGGTGAATATACATACCGATGGAGCAATGGTAGAGAAGGTAACACGCTTACCGTAAGTCCGCTAGGGACAAACAACTACACAATTACCGTTACAGATGGTTGCGAGTCAAAGGCCAGCGATGAGATTTTCATAGATGTTGCTGTTCCAGAGGCTAATTTTGAAGGCCAATTCATAGATGGAAACAACATAATCTTTACAAACTTGAGTGTTGATGCCTCTTATTACCTATGGGATTTTGGTGATGGTAACCAGAGCGATACTGTGAACCCTTGGCACGAATACTTGCAGTCTCAAGTGTATGGTGTAACCTTATTCGCTTATAATGATTACGGATGCGTAGATAGTTTGAGCAAAGAGTTTACACCTCCTTTAAGAGCATATATTCCAACAGCATTTACGCCAAATGGCGATGGGGTGAATGATGTCTTTAGAATGGAAGGAGATGGTATTAGAGATATCAATCAAATCAAGAAGTTCAGCATTTCCATTTTTGATAGGTGGGGTAATGAGGTGTTCTCATCAATCTCACCCGCATTTGAATGGGATGGAAGCTACAAGGGTCAACCTGTTAATACAGGGCCGTACGTGTATACCATTTTTATTGAAGGTTACAGCCAGCAGAAAATTGAGCAAACAGGTACCGTAAACATTGTACAGTAGGCTACGGGCGTGAGGGTAAAAACACGGTAAACCTAGCTCCCGAATTGTTGGTAACCTTAATATTTCCCCTTAAGGCATCAACAAAAAATCGAACAAGGTACAAACCAAGTCCCGTTCCTTTTGATTTGCGTGTTTCTTCATTGCCTATTCGGTAGAACTTGTTAAAGATTGCATCTTGTTCTGATTGTGGAATACCAAGACCTTCATCTTGAATCATAAACTCAATTCCGTTGTCTTTTGGCACTAGGCCTATTGAAATTACAGACTGAACAGGAGAGTATTTCCGTGCATTTTCAATCAGGTTTGTTACAATAGACTCAAATGCTCCTACATCTGTTGTGATTAATAAATCGGCAGAAATTGATAAATCAAATTCATGCGAGAAGTGTGCCGCCTGCTGATTACAAATTCTCGTTAACAAGGCACTTGCATTTACTTCTTCTAAAGTGAGATTATAGGTGCTGTCATCAACCCGAGCCGCCATTAAAATATTATTTATCAATTTGCTTTGTCTCTCTACTTCAACAAGCGAAGTTTCCAGCACTTGTTCTGTCTTTTCTGCTGAAAGTTTTCTGCGTTGTAACGTTTGAAGGTAGAGTTTAATTGAGGCTAGTGGTGAATTCAATTCATGAGTAATGGACAGCAAGAAGTTGCGTTGCTGTTTTGCCACAGCAACCTCTCTCATAAAGCTTTTCCTAACTTGGTAAAAGCCAACGAAGAGTAGCAGTAAGAAAACGGAACCTTCTCCAACAACCATCATCAGCTTTTGTGAGAGATTATTGCCAGCTTCAGCGTTTTCAGCTACTGCTGCAGACAAGTCTATATTGAGTGTTATAATGAGGTAAGCCCACCAGCAGAACTGCAAGAATATGTACAGTACCAACACATAGAAAAGAAGAAGCGATTTTGGAATCTGTTTCATTCTATCAATGATATTTAACATCAAAAATACATTTAGGTTACAACAAAGGGTGGCTCAACTAATCTTGACGATATAATTTTGCTAATTGAACGTAAGCAAAGAATATGTTGAAGTAGATTAAACCACTTTACACAAGAGAAACTATGAGGTTCACCATTCAAATAGTAGCCATTACTATTATAGCCCTGGGTATTGCCTATTTTCAAGGCTAGCGTTTTAGTTTGTTCATGACCATGTCCCAAACCTTTTTGTAAAAGAAGAGCATGTATTTAGGAATTCTCAGCAGGCTTACATGCATAAAACGCTTAATGTACCATTGATTTAATACAAAGCCAATAATGTAGGTTACCAAGGTTCCATAAGCCGCTCCAATTACACCATAATCCAAGATAAAGAATTAGTTGAAGCCCACATTAAGTACTCCAGTAAGTATAACGAAATAGAAGTTTACTTTTTGTTTGCCAATGGTATCAAGGATAACTCCAAGCTGTCTAGCGAATGGTATGAACAAAGAGTAGAACAAGGTCACTTGCAAGATATTACCTGTATCAGCATAGCGTTCTCCAGCCAACAGCACTACAATATCTGTAGCCATGAAATACATTACTATACTCGGTGGAATGATGAAACAAAGAATGCTTGCCACAGACTTTTCATACATGTCTTTAGCGGCATCTAATCCTTTTTGCGCTACTTGTTTAGCCGCTTGAGGAAAAATAACTTGGGCTATGGCGAGGGTAGGTACTTCAACCAAATTAGCAATCCGAATAGCGGGGTTATATTGTGCAACACCTTCTGGAGAGACCATTCTTCCTAGCATCCATTGATCCGTATTGCGAATAGCCTGAAAGCTGAGTGTAGTGCCAAAAGTGTATTTCCCAAAGTGAAATAGCTCCACAATTCTGGATCGACTGAAAGAGCTAGTAAAGAACAACATAGCTCTAGATGGTATGTAACCCGCTATGCCACCTAAAACCATGGTGCCAAAGTAGACTGATGATAGCTCCAAAAACCCAGGAGTGCTTTCAAACAGGAAGAGGTAAACCAGGTAGAAGAAGAATGACCCGCTTCTCACAATGTACGACCAAAAAATGCCTAAAAAATCAAAATTTGCTTCTTGAACAAACTCCATATGAGTGAGAAAAAGCATAAAAACAGACCCTACTGCATAAACGTAGAGCATAAGGGTTAGGTCAGGGGCATCCCAAAATCTACCTAGCAAATCTGCCAAAGCCAAAACAAGAAGCGCTTGGGATAGCGTGAAAAATACGTTAAGTATGAATGAGGAGCCAATAATCTCTTTTCGTTCGTTAGCATCTTCACTTGACGCCAATTCTTTAACCAAACCGCTTCTGATAAAGCCATTTCTAAGTACACTTAAAATCGTGATCACGGTTAAAAATAGAGCCCATATCCCAAAGTCCTCTTTCGTAGGTAAAATACGTATGAGCAACATAAACCCGCCTGTACCAAATAGGAGCATTCCAGCTCTTTGAGCCAATGTTAGGATTCCCGATCGAACCCAATAGTTAGATTTTTCTTGTGCAGACAACGGGTTGGGTTATTTCTCAAAAATAGTGGAATCAATTGCATAGAATACAAACATTCTTCATGTAATGCTCCTCACTAGGAAGCATTACATTTGTATCGCATTAAACAGTGAGGCATGAAGGTAGATGATGCATTAGTAGATAAGGTGGCTAGCTTAGCTAAACTTTCGTTTGAAGGTGATGCAAAAGAGGCAATCAAGAAAGACATGACGCGCATTTTAGACTTTGTTGAAAAACTTAACGAAGTAGATACGGATGGTGTAGAACCCCTAATTTACATGACAGATGAAGATCTTTCACTTCGTAAAGACGAAGGCGCCAATCCAGTTTCTGGAAGCGAAGCCTTGAAAAATGCACCGCTTAAAGATTCAGATTACTTCAAGGTACCTAAGGTACTGAGCAAATAACATGTCTCTTTCTTCTCTAACTGAAGGAACCAAAGCGCATCTAGCGCTCTTTGGTGCAAACCTTATTTACGGCATTAATTATTCTGTTGCTAAAATAGTGATGCCAGATTATGTCGCTCCTAATGGCTTTATCCTACTGCGCGTATCGGGAGCTGTGATGCTGTTCTGGCTAGTAGCAAGCTTGCTCAGAAATAATGAACTCCCCGAAAAAAAAGACCTACTACGTTTAGCGGTTTGTGCTTTGTTTGGAGTGGCAGGCAACCAGCTCTTATTCTTTCAAGGCCTTAATTTAACTTCTCCCATAAATGCCGCCATAATCATGACCGTTAACCCCATTTTGGTTTTGATAATAGCATCCATCTTTTTGAAAGAGCGCATTCATTGGATGAAAATCATAGGTATAGCACTAGGCTTGTCGGGAGCATTATTACTGATTTTGTTCAACACCAATGTAGCACCTGGTTATGATGCAGGAAATTGGTTAGGAGATATTTTGGTATTCCTAAATGCCACGGCCTATGCATTGTACCTAGTCTTGGTGAAACCAGTTATGGGAAAATACAGTCCGCTCACCGTAATTAAAACCGTCTTTGCATTTGGCTTAATCTACGTTTTACCGTTTGGATGGGGTGATGTAGCGAATGTTGAGTGGAGCTCTTTTACCTTAGAAGTTAGCTTGGCTGTGGCTTTCGTAGTAATTGGCACTACCTTCTTTGCCTATTTGTTAAACATTTATGCATTAAAACGGGTAAACGCATCTACTGTGAGTATATACATTTATTCGCAGCCAGTCTTAGCCGCCTTGGTTGCAATGCTTTGGGGAAAAGACAGCTTAGATCTACTAAAGATTATTGCCGCATTATTCATTTTCTCCGGTGTCTACTTGGTAAGTAAACCCATTCGCTCACCTAAAGCTGAATAAGCTCTTCTCCGCATTGAATTACTTACTTTTGATGCCTTAAAAGAAAGACTATGATTGTATCCATGACCGGCTTTGGTAAGGCGGTAGGTCAGTTTGAGAATAAGAAATTCATTCTTGAAATTAAATCCTTAAATAGTAAGCAAACCGACTTAAATGTACGGATGCCTTCTTTGTATAAGGAAAAGGAAATGATTCTGAGATCATTGGTCTATGATAAGTTAGGAAGAGGCAAGATTGAATTCAATCTTTATGTTGAGAATAATGGAGCCGAGTCTAACCATGCCATCAATCAAGGCTTAGCACTTAATTACTACAACAACCTTAAAGCATTAGCCAACCAGGTAGGAGAAACCAATAGCTCTTTATTAGATACAGTAATTCGCCTACCAGAGGTTATTCGCGCAGAGCGAGAAGAGTTGAATAAAGATGAGTGGAATGTAATTGAGGCTTTGGCAGTTGAGGCGTGTGATAAGCTAACTGAATTTCGTGCTCAAGAAGGTAAGAAGTTAGCCACTGATTTTCACAAAAGAATAGAGGGTATTCTCACCCATTTTGAAACGGTAAAGGCACACGAGAATGAGCGTATAGATTCTGTAAGACAGCGTATCGCGAAAAGTCTTGAAGATCTTTCTGGAACAGATAAAGTAGATACCAACCGGCTAGAACAGGAGCTTATCTATTACATAGAAAAGTTAGACATTACAGAAGAAAAGGTTCGTCTCAAAGCGCATTGTGAGTATTTCTTAGAAACCCTTGAAGGTAAATGGGGGCAGGGAAAAAAGCTTGGCTTTATCACACAAGAAATAGGTAGAGAAATTAATACCATAGGCTCTAAGGCATATCATGCACCCATTCAAAAGGCAGTGGTGCAGATGAAAGACGAATTGGAGAAAATAAAAGAGCAAGTGCTCAACGTATTGTAATGCAGGGTAAGTTAATAATC
Organism: Salibacteraceae bacterium; assembly: GCA_965662345.1. GTDB lineage: Bacteria > Bacteroidota > Bacteroidia > Flavobacteriales_G > Salibacteraceae > UBA6049. The sequence goes on along the minus strand of CBFIHE010000005.1, from coordinate 43,264 downwards.
ATATCTGCACCAAGCGGATCTGGTAAAACCACCATTGTTCACCGTATGCTGAAGAAAGTTCAGAATCTGGAGTTTTCTGTATCGGCAACCAGCAGAGACCCTAGAGGCTCAGAACAAGATGGTGTAGACTATCACTTTTTGGGTGTTCATGGTTTCAAAGAAGCTATTGCCAATGAACAATTCTTGGAATATGAAGAGGTTTACCCCAACCAGTATTATGGAACTCTTAAAAGTGAAGTTGAGCGTATTTGGACAAAAGGAAGTGCTGTAATTTTTGATATAGATGTGGTTGGCGGGTTAAATCTAAAAAGCCAATTTGGTGATGCAGCATTGGCGCTTTTTATAGAACCACCATCCATAGAAGAATTAGAGAACCGTTTGCGTGGTAGACAAACTGAAACGGAAGAAAAAATCGCCATGCGTCTGCAAAAAGCGAACAAAGAATTGGCTGTAAAGTGTGACTTTGATTTGGTAATTACCAATGACGATTTAGACTTAGCCGTAGCAGAAACCATTGATGCAGTTTCTGGTTTTTTAAATTAAGAGGATGAAAGTAGGGCTGTACTTCGGAACATACAATCCCATTCACGTTGGCCATTTGATTATAGCCAATTACATGGCTCAGTATACAGATTTAGACCAAGTTTGGCTGGTGGTTACTCCGCAAAACCCCATGAAGAAAAACCATAATTTGTTAGAAGACTATCATCGGTTAGCCATGGTTAAAGAGGCTATTGACGATAACCTGCTTCTTCAAGTTACAGATATAGAGTTTCACTTACCCAAACCATCTTACACTACCCATACCTTAGTTGCATTGCAAGAGAAATATCCTGATAAAGAATTCTCACTAATCATGGGAGAAGACAACTTGCGTACCCTTCATAAGTGGAGAAACTATGAGCAAATCATAGATAATCACTTTATCTATGTATACCCTCGTGCATTAACCGAGGAAGAACAGGAAAAGATGCAGAAGAAAGAGAATCGCTTTGCACGCCATGAAAAGATTCGCATGGTAAAAGCACCTATAATGAAGGTTTCTTCTAGCTTGATTCGCAAGGCTATTCAAGATGAGAAAGATGTACGTTACCTACTTACAGAGTCTGTACACAAGTACCTCACAGAAATGAATTTCTACAAATAAACCATGCCGGTAAGGGTTCTTATCATTCGCTTTAGCAGCATTGGCGACATTGTGCTTACCACGCCAGTTATACGTTGCGTTAAACAACAGCTGAATGATGGAGATGTAGAAGTTCACTTTCTTACCAAAAAGCAATTTATCCCATTGCTAAACGATAACCCTTACATAGACGAGCTCATTACCATAGAAAATAAGGTGAGTGAGGCAGCTGAAACGCTTCGCGATAACGGGTACGACTATGTGTTTGATCTGCATAAAAATTTGAGGTCCAATCAGGCCAAGAAAGCTACTGGAGCGCTTTCTTTCTCGTTTGAGAAGTTTAATGTAGAAAAATGGATGTACGTGAATTTTAAGGTAAACCGCATGCCTAATGTTCACATTGTAGATCGCTATATGTCTACTACCAAAGCTTTTGGCATTAAGAATGACGGCAAAGGACTGGATTACTTCATCCCTAAATGCGATGAGATTCCAATCGGTCACCTCCCTGTAACCCACCATAACGGCTATGTGGCTTATGCTATTGGCGGCCAACATCCTGGTAAGATTTTGGCCGATGAGAAAATCATAGAACTGTGTGAGTTGTTAAACCGACCCATCATTCTGTTGGGTGGTAAAGAAGACGAGCTTCGCGGAAAATACATTGCTAAAAAGGTAGGCGAAAACGTTTTCAATGCGGCAGGTATGTTTAATCTGAATCAATCGGCATCGTTGCTGCGCCAAGCTGATGTAGTGATTTCCCATGATACCGGTCTTATGCACATTGCATCAGCTTTAAAAAAGAAGGTGATTTCACTTTGGGGGGCTACCGTGCCCGAGTTTGGAATGTATCCGTACCTACCGGGTGAGGGCAGTAAAATCATAGAACCCAAGGGCGTAAAAGACCGACCCTATTCTAAATTGGGAGATAATAAATGGTATAAGCCCAACTTCAAAGGCATGCTAAAAATTGATTTGAGTGAAGTGGTTGAGGCAGTAGATGCCTAATCAAATAATGCCTTTAACTCCGTAGCATCATCTGGTTTCATTTTTCCCGCTAAAATCAAGGCTAACTGTTTTCTTCGTAAGGCAGCGTTAAAACGCTCTTTTTCCGTATCGGATTCTGGTTTTATTTGAGGAACATCAATAGGGTTGCCATATTGATCAACAGCAACAAAGGTGTAAATGGCTTCATTACATTTTATTCGCTTTTTAGATCTGTGATCGTCTACCATTACATCAATGTAAACCTCCATACTAGAAGTAAAAGCTCTAGAAACTTTGGCTTCTAGAGTTATAAAGTCGCCCAACTTAATGGGGTGGTTAAATGCCACATGATTTACAGAGGCAGTTACTACAACTCTTCCCGCATGGCGATGGGCACAAACGGCCGCAGTAGCATCCATCCAATGTAAAAGTTGCCCGCCCATTAAATTACCCAGTGTGTTGGTATCATTGGGTAGTACTATATGCGTAGACATGGTTAGAGATTCTTGGGACTTCTTTGCTTCCATCATTTACACTTTGAGGCGAAGGTATTTCATTTTCACCTGAAGAAACCATGACTTTTAACGGTGTTCAAAGTCCTACATTTGCGCCCATGCTTTACTTAAAAGCGCTACATATCATTTTTGTGGTTACTTGGTTTGCGGGGCTGTTCTACATAGTTAGGTTATTCATCTATTTTACAGAAGCCAATGCAGAACAAGAACCCAAGCGAGGTATTCTGCAAGCGCAGTTCAGTATCATGATGAAGAGATTGTGGTATGGAATCACTTGGCCAAGTGCAGTACTTACGGCTGTGTTTGGCTTTTGGGTGCTTCACACCATGAATATTTGGAGTATGCCATATATCCACTTAAAGCTTGGTTTTGTCTTTTTCTTGTATTTGTACCACTTCTCTTGTCAGTTCATCTACAATAAGTTACAGTCTGGAGAGGTGTCTTATACCAGTACCCAACTCAGAATTTGGAATGAAGTTGCAACTTTATTCCTGGTTGCTATCGTTTTTATCATTGTATTAAAAGACCTTACCAACTGGATTTATGGCTTGGTTGGCTTGGTCCTTTTCACTGTGGTATTAATGTTGGCTATTCGCATCTACAAAAAACTCAGATAGAAATAGATGCCGTTCAAACATTCAAGCTACTTGGATTGTATTTAACTCAGACATTCAAAACACATGCGAACGGTTTCTTTCTTGCCCATCTTCATAGTTGTTGGTTTCTTCTTGCTCATTGATTGGTATACCTTTAGAGGGGTGCGAATTTTAACTGAAGATTGGAATGCCGCCTTGCGCAAAGGTTTTGCTTATGGTCATTGGTTGATTTTTATAGTATTTGCTGTGTGGACCCTTCTGGCTTTCTTGAATACCGATGCCATGGCTAACTACAAGAACTACAAATATTATTACTTCTTGTTTGGGCTCACAATCTTGTTCTATATGCCCAAAATGGTACTCGCTGTTTTTCAGCTATTAGATGATATTCAATTGGGTATACGTTACGCAATTCAATGGGTTTCTCCCAGCAAAGCTGATGATGGTGAGCAGCTAATTAGCAGGGCCAAGTTCTTGTACCAAACGGGCATCGTGTTAGCGAGCATTCCATTCATAGGCGCGGCCTATGGAATGATTAAAGGTAGATTTGACTTTAGGGTTATAAAAGAAACCTTACGCTTTTCTAACTTACCTAAATCTTTCAATGGCCTTAAGGTGGTTCAAATTAGTGATGCACATTTAGGCAGCTTTTTTAATAACACAAAACCCGTTGATAAAGCCATTGAAATTATCAATGAACTTGAAGCTGATGTTGTGGTGTTCACGGGAGACTTGGTAAACAATTTTAGTGCAGAGGCAGAAGATTGGATAGAAGCCTTTTCACGCATCAAAGCCAAAAGAGGTAAGTTCAGCATTTTAGGGAATCACGATTATGGCGACTATGGTCGCTGGAAAAGCGATGAAGCAAAAAGAGCCAATTTAGAGCGCCTGTATCAAATTCATCAAGAAATGGGTTTTACCTTACTCAGAAATGAGCATGTTAAGCTTAACCAAGGAAAAGACGAATTAGCCATTTTAGGAGTAGAAAATTGGGGTGTTCCACCATTTCCGCAGAAAGGCGATTTAACCAGAGCAAAACAGGGAGCAGAGAAAGCCCCTTTCAAACTTTTACTTTCTCACGACCCTTCTCATTGGGATGCTATAACCTTAAAGGAGCATCCAGATGTAGACCTCACCTTAAGCGGACATACACATGGGGCTCAATTTGGTGTTGAGCTAGGCAATATCAAATGGAGTCCAGTTAAGTACAAGTACAGACAATGGGGCGGCTTGTACACAGAAGGCAAGCAGCACCTATACGTTAACAGGGGATTTGGGTATATTGGTTTTCCAGGCAGGGTTGGGATGCCACCAGAAATCACCTGCCTTACCCTGGAAAGCGCCTAACCGTAGTGTATCTCAAAGTCTTCAAAATCTTGGAAGTGTCCTTCTGTGACTTTGATTTCGCTCACTATTGCTTTTTCAGGACCTATTTTACACCACTTGATAAATGCATTTAAATCTTCTTCTTCTCCTTCGGCTTCTATGTACACGCTTCCGTTGGATTCATTTTGTACGAAACCCGCTATACGTAACCTATACGCCTCTTCTTGTGTAGACTTTCTAAAAAAAACTCCCTGTACTTTACCTAATACGGTAATCTTGAAATGTTTCATGTTTTTAATTGAATTCTAAACTTTTAACTGAGATAAATGTCTATACATATATTTGCTATGAATAGATACGCCATGCACTTAGGAGAGGAAATTAAGCAGAAAAATTTTACATCTGCACACCAAGAGGTAATCGTTAATATACTTTTCACTTCGGGGTGGTTGGGTAATCTTCACAATCAGTTTTTAAAACCGCATGGCATTAGTCAGCAGCAGTATAATGTGCTTCGTATTTTGCGCGGTCAGCAACAAAAGCCAGCCAGCATAGGGCTCATAACAGAGCGGATGCTTGATAAAAACTCCAATGCTTCACGTTTAGTAGACAAGCTCTTAGCTAAGAATTTGGTTGAACGCACTGTAAGCAAAACAGATCGCAGGCAAAAAGATATCCTCATAACCTCTAACGGACTCGCCTTGTTAGAGAAGTTAGGTGCTGAAATGTTGGGTTTTGAGCAACAATTTCACACCCTCTCCGTTGAAGAAGCCCAAACCCTTAGTGCGCTTCTAGATAAGTTGCGTGGGTAGGGAAGTGTGAAATAAAAATTTCATAAGAAGAATAAATTGTATTTTCGCATTTCCTTTTTTGGGGGAAGTATTCTTAAAATTTGCAGGTTTTAAAAAAAGTTGTACTTTATACATTTTGTACCTTAACGATTAAACGAGAACATGCGTCAGTTAAAGATTACCAAGCAGCTTACTAACAGAGATTCAAAATCAATTGATAAATACTTGAGTGATGTTTCCAAAGAGGAAATGGTTACTCCAGATGAGGAAGTATCGTTAGCCGTCCGCATTAAGCAAGGCGATGAATTGGCGTTAAATCGCTTGGTAAATGCTAACCTTCGTTTCGTAATTTCTGTTGCAAAGCAGTACCAAGGACATGGTCTAACCCTAGAAGATTTGATTGCTGAAGGTAACATAGGGTTGATTACGGCAGCAAAACGCTTTGATGAAACCAAAGGGTTTAAGTTCATTTCATATGCTGTATGGTGGATTCGTCAAAGTATCATGCAGGCAATTGCAGAGAACTCTAGAGTTGTTCGTTTGCCTTTGAATAAGGTAAGCGCGATCCAAAAAATTGCAAATGCTTTTGCCAGATTGGAGCAAGAGCATGAGCGTGCACCATCTAATACTGAAATTGCTGAATTGTTAGAGTCTTCTTCAGAAAATGTGGCTGATTTGTTCACCTATGCACAAAAGCAAGTATCGGTAGACGCTCCTTTGATTGAAGGTGAAGAGAATAGCCTACTGAACGTTCTTTCTAACGATAATTCCAGTAACCCTTCAGACGATTTATTGCGCGAATCCCTTTGCCGAGACATTGAGCGCGTTTTGGTTTCTTTAAAGCCAAGAGAGGCAGATGTTATTCGCTTGAGCTTTGGGCTTAATGGTGAAACACCAATGACGCTTGAAGAGATTGCGAACAGCTTAGGTCTTACAAGAGAACGAATCAGACAAATTAGAGAAAAGGCGTTGCGAAGCCTTCGTAAAAAAGCCAATTCTAATCTATTAAAGCATTATCTATAAAACCAAAATCCCGCTGAAAAGCGGGATTTTTTGTTCCCTTTAAACTCAACGGCTTCCCGAACGTTTACTCAACATGCAATTCATTCTTCATCACGAGCGCTATGAAACACATCCCGATTTGGATTGGATGGTAATGGTGCATGGTGCTGGTGGGAGTACACAAACTTGGTATAAACAAATAGATGATTTCAAAGAGCGCTTTAATTTAATCGTGGTAGACCTAAGAGACCATGGTAAATCTAAAGTACGCGACTTACGACATCGTCTAGAATACTCAATAAGCGGAATTGCGGGTGATGTAGTGGCCCTACTAGATTATTTGAATATCAAGAAATGCCACTTTATGGGTGTCTCATTGGGTTCCGTAATTGTTAGGGCCATAGAAGAACTCAGACCTGATGCAGTTCGCTCTGTAGTTTTGGTAGGTGGAATTTTTAAGATTGACTACAAGCTAAATGTATTGCTAAAGTCTGGAGTGGCTCTTTCTAATGTGCTACCCTTTCATACTTTATATAAATTATTGGCGCACATCGTTTTACCACGCGGTAATCACAAAAAATCTCGTAATGTTTTTATGCGAGAAGCCAAGAAGATCACCCAGCAAGAGTTTAAGAACTGGCTTCGATTAACACGCGGAATCAATACGAACTTAAGAAGACTCTTTGGCACAAAGCCACATGTGCCCTACCTTATTGTTATGGGGTCTCAAGACCATGTTTTTTTAGAGCCTGCGTTAGACTTCGCGCGCAAATACGCGAATGTGTTAGTTGAGGTAATCGATCGTTGTGGTCATGTAGCGAATATTGAAAAAGCCGTTGAGTTTAATCAACGTACGCTTCACTTTTTCGATAGAACCTTCCCAAAGAATTAAACTTTTTGTTTACGCATGCAGCACTTGAGAAAGTGCCATCGTCTTTAAGTTTGAAAGAGCGATTCGGGATTTCCGAAATCTTGAAAACAAGACGTGAGCAATTCGTTTAAACATATCCATGCAGACTTACTGCAAAAGTGCCTTAAACAAGACCCCAAGGCACAACTAGAGATCTACAACTTATATCATGGTATGGTTTACGCAACAGCTATCCGTTTTGTGAAAAACGCAATGGATGCTGAAGAGTTAATGCACGAAGCGTTCTTAACAGCATTCAACAGGCTAGATTCTTACAAACAAGAAAGCGCCTTTGGTGCCTGGCTTAAGCAGATAGTGATTCGCAAATGCCTCGATAGGCTAAAGCTTCAATCTTGGTTAGAAGAAGATCATTTACCCAAAGAACTACCACAAGATGATGAGAAATTCTGGTCTGGGCCATCGGTTCAAGAAATAGTGAAGGCTATAGATCAATTACCCAAGGGTTACGCCACTATTTTAAAACTCTACCTCTTAGAAGGGTATGACCATGAAGAAATAAGTGAAATTTTAGGGATATCATGCTCTAGCTCTAGGAGTCAGTATACTCGGGCTAAAGCTAAGTTACGCCCTCAGTTAAAAGCAATGGGTTATGGAAGATAAATTAAGATCGCGGTTTCAAGATGCGAACCACAAAACAGGAAACGATCCCATACCAGCGGGCCACCGCAAAAGGTTTGAACAGAAGCTGGCGGGTCAGAAAAGCGAAGTTCCATTTTATCGTAGAACATGGGTTAGTGCTGTGGCAGCTGTAGCTGCTTTGATATTAATTGGCACATTCTATGTGAAACTGAGTACTACAGAGAATACCCAAACTGCTTTTAAGCCTATGCATTTGAATGAAGTGAGCGCAGAGTTGGGTGATGCAGAACGTTTCCTTGCAGAATCTCTAAGCGCAAAGCAAAATAAGGCCGATAGTCTTTTGAAAGATAACCCAGAACTCAAAGGCTTTTTGGAACAACTCCACACGTTAGAAGAGGAGTATACAGCACTTGAACTGGCACTGGGTCAAAACAACAATGAGAAAATTATAGCAGCTATGATCCACAACTACCGCCTACGATTAGAATTGCTGGAGCAGATGTTTTTAAAGCATCAATCTACGCAACGAATGAAACAACAACACAGTTAAAAACACAACAATGAAACAAGTAAAAAAATCAGTGTTTCTCTTAAGCCTAGTAGTATGCTTCGCACTTATAGCAAGCATTTCTGCACAAGCGAAAGAGGTATACAAGAAAACCATCAGTAAGCAAGCTACGGTGAATCCTGATGCGTTGCTAGATATCTATAACCAATTTGGTGATGTTGAAATGACTGCATATGATGGAAGTGAAGTTATTTTAGAAATCACCATCGGCTTGGAAGCCAAGAACCAAAACAAAGCTGATGAACTATTGAGAAGTGTTGAATTAGATTACCGCGCTACGGCACGTGAAGTGTATGCACACATCAATCTTAGCGGAAAGAATTACCAGAATTTAGATATCAACTGGAAAGTAAAGTTTCCAATGGGTAATGACTTAAAGCTGGGTGTTCGCTATGGAGATTTGAAGTTGAATGAAGCCAATGCCAAAACAGAAATCAATGTATCCTATGGTAAAATTAGTTTAGGAAACCTTAGAAGTAAGGAGAACACGATTTCTTTGAAGTATGGAGAAGGGTCGATTGAAAGTGCAGATTACCTTTCGCTCACTTTGAGGTATTCTGAGATGGACTTCATTGGAAAGGTAAAGTTGCTCAATCTCAACTCCATGTATAGCGAGGCGAGCCTGGTTAGCATTGGCAGATTGAAATTAAGTACGGGGTATGATGATATTGAAATTGCCGCGGTGGCAGAGTTTATTG
>CBFIHE010000005.1:33628-34135 GCA_965662345.1 Salibacteraceae bacterium | reverse complement strand
CCTGGTTAGCATTGGCAGATTGAAATTAAGTACGGGGTATGATGATATTGAAATTGCCGCGGTGGCAGAGTTTATTGTTGATGGGAATTACACAGATATTGAAGTTGGAGCTGTAACCATGAAGCTAGATGCTAATCTTGGCTTTGGAGACTTAGAGGTGAACAAAATCTCAAAGGATTTCAAGCAGGTTGATTTGGTAACGTCATACACAGACTCTGAATTAACATTTGAGCAAGGCTCATCTCTAATACTAAGCGCTAAATCTTCATACGGAGAAATAAGTGTAGAAGGAATGGAGGTCTCAACCACAGAGGGACTAACTTCTGAAGAAGTAAAAGGAAATGCTGGCAGTGAACCGTACAGCCCTGTAAATATTACCGTTTCTTTTGGAGAAGCGGAGTTATCATTCGACTAAAAGCAGAGAAAGCAGGTATCCTACATTAGGGTACCTGTTACTTTTTGAGTGTCCACGCACCAGAAACGAAAGAACTACGAAGGTCGTTTGCT
>CBFIHE010000005.1:0-33374 GCA_965662345.1 Salibacteraceae bacterium | reverse complement strand
ACTATTTCCAGAAGGAACATTCTTTTCAATAGATAGCGTATCCAATAAGAACGTCTGTTTTCTGTGCGTGTATTCTGGGCAAACCTTTTCTGTGAACGGATTCAAATCTGCAAGAGCAAAAGAATCGCCTCCATGAACCAGTGAAGTTTGTGTAGTTAGGTAAAGTGTATATCCTACAAGCGGCAGAGTCAAAGCAGCTGCTGCATATTTCCAATAGCTACGTTTATCGCGCACGGGAGGAATAACTGGAATATCTTGCTTTTTATCATCAGCATCAGCAATCTGCTCAGTTTTTTCTTGAAGCACCGGAATACGATGAAACGCATGTAAACCAAAAGACTGCAAGGAATTATTAGCCTGTTGCTCTGGTTCAAAACGCAGTGTAGCATTGGCCTGTTTAGTAAGAGCTCCTAGTCCCACTAATGCAATGGAGCCATCACTTTCCAGCGTTTCTTCCCATTCGCTCACCTCAGTAGCTATTTGTGCTTTCGCAGTTTCATAGTCCACTCCAGTAGCTTCTGCAAAATGATGAATTAAAAGTCCATCATTCTGTGAAAGCTTGGCATTGAACGAGAATTGTCTTCGTGGAGGAGTAAATTTATGCGAAACAGTGTTCCACTTAGCCGATACAGGATTAGCTAAAAATGCTCCAAATTCTGGCACAATTACGCAGTCACGCTGCACCAAAAGAGATGCGATATGGGTAGAAAGTCCGTACATCGCAGCTAAAATAGCATTTTCTTCATTTTACATCGTAATTTAGATGCCTCGGCATAAGCTGGTTTTGTAGAAAATAAATATTGCGTGAAAAAGAGACTTTTGGTTTTAGGTGCCTTTTTTGCCGTAGGGCTTACAGGAGTTTGCAACACTCCTAACCAAGGCATATCACTGTTAGAGGCGATGATAGAACGCATAGAATCCTTGTATTCTTTTTCTGGAAAGATGCACGGGGTAGAGCGTGTAGATGGAGAATTGGTGAAGTCTCAATCTTCTATGATTATCAGGTTTAACCCACGCAACTTGTATGCCTTGGCTTATGATGAGAAGGGAGAGCCAGGAAATGAGATTCTATATCGCGAAGGGGAGAACGACAATAAAGTACTTGTGGCGCCTGATGGCTTCCCTTATGTAAACGTAAGCTTAGACCCGCTTTCTTCTTTCATGCGTAACAATAGACACAATACCATTTTAGAGGCAGGGGGAACGTATTTAGCATCTGTTATTAAGCTAATGCTGAACCAGAAAGATAGCTCCTTGCTCTATCGTTCTGTTAGGTATGCCGGTATGGAGAATTTTGAAGGGAAGCGTTGCCACAAAGTAATTATAGAAAATCCAGAGTATGCTCTGGTTCCCTACAAAGTGAAGCCAGGAGAAACGGTTAGAAGCATAGCCTTTTCGCTTAATGTGGCAGAGTATAAGATTGTTGAACTGAACGATGAGGTAGATGATTTTGATGAGAATATAGAGGGACTCACTCTGCGTATTCCTAACTCGTACTCTAAGAAAACAGTCTTATACCTAGATGCTACCCATCACATGCCATGGTTTATGGAAAACTACGATGAGAAAGGGCTTTTCAGCTCCTACCGATATACCCGTATCTCGCTTAATCCACCAATTGATGAAACTACTTTTAGTCCAGATAACCCAAACTATGGTTTTTAATACCCTACACAATGAGCAATGAAAAGCTAATTATTGAAGAGCGCAGTAGAGATATTGGTGATTTTTTGGTGGGGCGCTTACTGCCGTTTCGCAAAAAGCGGATGGTGGGCCCATTCATTTTTATAGACCATATGGGTCCTTCTCAATTTGGTCCTGGAAAATACATGGATATTGGCCAACATCCACACATAGGGTTAAGCACGCTCACGTATCTTTTTGAAGGTGAAGTAATGCACCGCGATAGCTTGGGTACCGAGCAGCGAATTACTCCTGGTGCCGTAAATTTAATGGTGGCGGGAAGCGGAATAGTTCATACCGAGCGAACACCTTTAGACCTTCGCCAAGGCCAAACGTTTAATGTGCATGGCTTTCAGATTTGGATTGCTCTTCCCAAAGAAAAAGAAGAGATCAATCCAGCGTTTCATCATGTACCTGCATCGGCTTTGCCAAAATGGAATACAGAAGATTTTTCGTTTTCACTAATTGCTGGTAAAGGATATGACCATTCTTCTCCTGTTCCATTTTTTTCTCCTGGCTTTTTGGTTGAGGTTGATGCTAAACGAAATGCCACACTTAGAATAGCTGGAGAGCTCACTGGCGAGATAGGAATTTGTGTGGTGAATGGTGGCATTACCGCCTGTGAAAATGAACAAATTGGAGCAGGAAATATGGTTGTTTCTAAAACCGTTGATGTATGCGCTGTGGAGGTAGAGGCAGGTAGTAAACTTTTGCTATTTGGAGGTGAACCCATGCCAGAGGAGCGCTTTATTGACTGGAATTTTGTGTCTTCTTCTAAAGACCGTATAAAAGAGGCACGAGCGGATTGGAAGGCCAAGAACTTCACTTTTATTCCCGGTGATGATAGCTATGTGCCTTTGCCTAGCTTAAAGGTTTAATTATTTTTATACGCATGAAACCAACCACTGAAGAAGAAGCCACTGTAGCGCTACGTCTCATGCGCGGGGTGGGCGATAAAGTAGGCAGGAAACTCGTAGAACATTTCGGAAGTGCCCTGGCGGTATTTTCTGCTCCTAAAGCTGATTTTTTATCCATTCCTTTAGCCACAGAGAAGCTTTATGTATTGCTTCAAAATCCAGGTCAGGAGACGGAGCGTGCTAAGCAAGAAATAGCTTTTGCGAAACGAGAGGGCATAAAGGTGCTCAGTTGGACTCATCCAGATTATCCGCGCAGACTCAAACATTGCTCAGATGCACCACTTTGCTTGTTCACCAAAGGCGAGCTTAACTTAAATGTACCCTATGTTTTAGGTATTGTTGGTACACGAAATGCCACCCAACGTGGTAAAGAAATGGTACATGAAATTATTAAAGGGTTGGCAGGCTTGAATGTACTCATTGTGAGCGGACTCGCCCATGGTATAGACGGGCAAGCGCATCAAGCCGCGCTTAATGAAAACCTGCATACGGCATGTGTGTTGGCTCATGGTTTAGATCGTATTTATCCTGCAGAGCACAGAGGCATGGCTGCACAGATGCTAGACCGAGGTGGATGGGTGAGTGACTACCTCTCTGGTACCAACCCAGATATGGGGAATTTTCCAGCGCGTAACCGAATTGTAGCTGGGTTGAGCGATGCCGTTCTAGTAGTTGAATCTAAGCGTAAGGGCGGCTCCATGATTACGGCAGATTTAGCTTTTGGATATAACCGAGATGTTTTTGCTGTTCCTGGCAGGCCCAGTGACGTACTCTCTGAGGGCTGTAATCATTTAATAAAAACAGACCGCGCTAGACTTATTGAAGGTGCACATGACATTTGTTATCATATGGGCTGGGAGCTCCGACCTGAAAAGACCAATAAAGGCATACCCAAACAACCTGTTTTACTCTTTGACTTATCGCCAGAAGAACAAAAAGTACTAGATGTGCTAAAAGAGCGAGGTAAAGTAGGGCTAGATGAGCTTGCAGGTATCTTGAGTGTGCCCGTTAGTACACTGAGTATTCCATTGCTCAATTTAGAGCTAAATGCCGTAATTAGAGCCCTACCAGGGAAAGTGTACGAAATACACTAAAACCCCTTTGTTTATAGGCTTTTGGAAGTTTTACCAAAACCCCTTTTTGAGAGGGTTAAAAAATTACATTTGTTCCAAAATTTCAACCTAATACATTAATACATGTCAGCAAACAAGTATCAAGCTCAGATTGACGCGTTTATGAACACAGTTCGTGAGAAAAATGCGCACGAGGCTGAGTTTTTGCAAGCTGTTGAGGAAGTTGTAGAAACAATTATCCCATTTGTTGAAGAGAATCCGAAGTACAAAACACATCGCATTCTCGAACGTATCGTAGAGCCTGAGCGCATAATCTCTTTTAGAGTGCCTTGGACAGATGATAACGGTGAGGTACAGGTAAACCGCGGATACCGTATCGAGTTTAACTCGGCAATAGGTCCATACAAAGGCGGGTTACGTTTTCACCCATCTGTAAACCAGGGTATTTTGAAGTTCTTGGGCTTTGAGCAAATCTTCAAGAACTCGTTAACCACTCTCCCTATGGGTGGTGGCAAAGGTGGTTCTGATTTTAACCCAAAAGGAAAATCAGACAACGAAGTAATGCGTTTTTGCCAATCATTCATGACGGAATTATTCCGCCACATTGGCCCGAATACAGATGTACCTGCGGGTGACATTGGCGTTGGTGGTCGTGAAATAGGCTACATGTTTGGTCAGTACAAAAGATTGGCCAACGAATTTACGGGTGTACTTACTGGTAAAGGCTTAAATTGGGGTGGTAGCTTAATTCGACCAGAAGCTACAGGTTACGGAACGGTTTATTTTGCACAAGAAATGTTGAATCATGCCAGTACTTCATTTGAAGGTAAAGTAGTTGCGGTATCGGGTTCAGGTAACGTAGCGCAATTTGCTATTCAAAAAGCAACAGAATTAGGTGCTACCGTTGTAAGCGCATCTGATTCATCTGGCTGTATTTACGATCCTAAAGGAATTGATGCCGATAAATTGGCCTTCTTGATGGAGTTGAAAAACGTAAAACGCGGTCGCATTAAAGAATATGCAGACAAGTATGATGGTGTTGAGTTCTTTGAAGGACATCGCCCTTGGCAAGTAGTTAAATCTATTGATGTGGCACTGCCTTGTGCTACACAGAACGAATTAGACGAAAGCGATGCCAAAGCGATGGTAGCTTGTGGATTGAAAGCCGTTGCAGAAGGCGCAAATATGCCAAGCACACCAGAAGCAGTTGAGATTTTTAAGACCAACAATATTTTGTTTGCACCAGGTAAAGCATCTAACGCAGGTGGAGTAGCAACTTCAGGTTTGGAGATGTCTCAAAATTCATTGCGTTTGAACTGGAGCAGAGAAGAGGTAGATGCTCGCTTGCATAACATTATGAAAGATATCCATGCTTCTTGTGTGAAGTACGGAACTAACAACAATGGTGTAGACTACGTAGCAGGAGCCAACATAGCTGGCTTTGTGAAGGTAGCCGATGCTATGATAGACCAAGGCGTGGTGTAAGTCCCGCCATCCGAACAGAATGAGGCGAATCCTACCATGGGTTCGCCTTTTTTGTAACTTCTAATTGCCATATTTGTTATACACCAAAAAGACATTGAACGATGTACGGAAAATTACAAGAACACCTGCAAAACGAACTTAAAGACATTGAAGCAAGCGGACTTTTTAAAAAGGAGCGTGTAATTACCACAGAGCAAGATGCTTCTATTAAAATTAGTACGGGCGAAGAGGTATTAAACTTCTGTTCCAACAACTACTTGGGTTTATCTTCTCACCCTAAAGTGATTGAAGCTGCGCACAAGACCTTAGATACCCATGGTTTTGGTATGAGCTCTGTGCGTTTTATCTGCGGAACGCAAGACATTCACAAAACGTTGGAGCAAAAAATTGCCGATTTTCTTCATACGGAAGACACCATTCTTTACGCTGCGGCTTTTGATGCAAACGGTGGGGTTTTTGAACCTTTACTAACCGCAGAAGATGCCATTATCTCAGATTCATTGAACCACGCATCTATTATAGATGGAGTGCGCTTGTGTAAGGCCCAGCGCTTTCGCTATGCCAATAACGATATGGCAGATTTGGAAGAGCAGCTGAAGAAAGCAGAAGGCGCTCGATTCAAAATCATTGTAACAGATGGCGTATTCTCCATGGATGGGTATGTGGCTCAATTGGATAAAATCTGCGATTTGGCAGATCAATACAACGCCTTGGTGATGGTAGATGAATGTCATGCTACCGGATTCATTGGCAAAACAGGTCGTGGAACTGTGGAGCTTAAGAATGTATTGGGCAGGGTAGACATTATTACCGGAACGTTGGGTAAAGCGTTGGGTGGCGCCATGGGTGGATTTACAACAGGACCTAAAGAAATTATAGAGCTTTTACGCCAGCGCTCTCGCCCGTATTTGTTCTCCAACTCTTTGGCACCGGCCATTGTGGGTGCAAGCATAGCCGTGTTTGATTTATTGAATGAAACCACAGAGCTGCGCGATACCTTGGAAGGCAACGTGAACTACTTTAAGCAAGGCGTTAAAGCAGCAGGGTTCGACATTAAAGACGGAGACTCTGCCATTGTACCCATTATGTTATACGATGCAGCGCTATCTCAGAAATTTGCAGACGAGTTGTTGAAAGAAGGCATTTATGTCATTGGCTTCTTTTACCCGGTAGTGCCTAAAGAGCAAGCGCGCATTCGTGTGCAGCTTTCCGCTGCTCATACTCGCGAGCATTTAGATAAAGCCATTTCGGCCTTTACCAAAGTAGGTAAGCAATTGGGCGTGTTGAAATAGACAGCCACAACGAGCATCCAAAACCCCGGTTTAGATTACTAAGCCGGGGTTTTTACTATATTCACACCTCAACAAATGCATCATCCCATAAAACAACTACTTTTTCTACTAGTCGACACCGTCTTTTCATACAGTTCTACCGCTCAATTAACTTTTGAGAACAGATATCCGCAAAATCTAAATCTTGCTCGTTTCAATGATTTTATGGTTGGAGATGTAGATTTAGATGGAGATATTGATATTGTAGGTTCTGAGCTTGATGCGAACGCAACATTCTCTTACGCCATTTATTTGAACAATGGTTTGGGGCAGTATTCAAAAGGCAATGCCTCTTACATGTTAGCAAGAACGGCCCGTTATGTGTTATTAGATGATTTTACCGGTGATGGTTACCCGGATTTGGTTCAATCTGTAGATTTAAATAATCCAAGAAGACATTCTTTCTTGTTGCATGTGAATAATGGTGCGGGAGGTTTCAATGTAGATTCAACATCGCTCAACTTTAGTACAACCTACAATTCGCTTCCGTCAAAAGTCTTCTCTAGTCTAGACCTTGATAATGATGGTGATCAAGACCTAATTGGCATAGGTGGTGGCACAATAGATGGTAATGGGCAAATAATTTATTTAAACGATGGAGCTGGAGGTTTTACACATGTGAATCATATTAAATCAAGAGCAGATAATTCAGACCATGCTGTTCAATATGCAGATTTTTCAGGCAATGGATACATAGATATACCGCGCTTATTGAATGATACATTATCGATATATGAGAATAAAGGCAATGGCGTATTTGAGCCTTCCATAACCAATCTCTTTGCCTATGGATGCTCTAGAATAGCAGTATTGGATGCGAATGGAGACGGTAGAACGGATGTACTGTTGTACGCTGGCTTAAATGCTGCCATAACCGCTTTATACATCAATGAGGGAAATGGCATATTCAATTTACAAACGAATACGAACCTCCCAAGCTATTTTTCATCTACTGATATTCGCGCGGCCGATATGGATAATGACGGAGATATAGATATGGTTATCTATCAAAGTGGTACTGGGCGTGGAGCAGATGTAGCATTGAATAATGGCAATGGAAGCTTTGTGCTATTAGATATAGGCCATTTGGTTCCAAGCCGTAATGACAAGATTGGTAATGTACACCTTTTTGATTGTGACAATGATTTAGATGTAGATATATTTCTGTCAATAAACACACTAGAGACAACAAGTTCTCAATATCATTCTGAGATATATTTCAATGACCTTTACGCTACAGGCATAGAATCACTAAAACAAATTGAAATACAGCTTTACCCCAACCCGGCCCAAAATACCCTGCAACTAAACGGCATAGAAGAACCTTGCAACTACAGCATTTACACCCTGCAAGGCAGCTTGGTACAAACAGGCAGAGCAAACCCCGGAGAAGGCATAGAAGTAGCGCGCCTCACCAAAGGCATGTATGTGTTTCAACTAGAAACGGGAGAGCGGGTGAAGTTTGTGAAGGAGTAGGGAGAACGGTGCCTAGCTCAACACATTCTTGCGCTCAGAATCTAGTTTTATAAATACAAAGAGCAATAGGGTAAAGCCCCAAAGCGAAGAACCCCCGTAACTAAAAAAGGGCAACGGTATACCAATTACAGGTGCCAAACCAATGGTCATGGCAATGTTAATAGTAAAGTGAAAGAAAAGAATAGAGGCCACACTATACCCGTAAATGCGTGAGAACTTGGAGCGTTGCCGTTCTGCTATAAAAATGATTCGCACCAGTAGAAATACAAAGAGTGTAATTACCGTAAGTGAGCCAAGAAAACCCCACTCTTCACCCACGGTACAGAAAATAAAATCTGTGCTTTGCTCCGGTACAAAATTGAACTTGGTTTGGGTACCCTCTAAGAACCCTTTACCGCTAAACCCACCGGAGCCAATGGCAATTTTACTTTGATGTTGGTTGTACCCCGTTCCCGTTGGATCTGATATAATACCCAACAACTCATTAATACGGTTGCGGTGGCGGTCTTTGAACAGATTATCAAATACATAATCTACGCTCAGCACAAAGCCAATGCTCAGCAAGGTGCCAAAAAGTAGGGCACGCCATGCTTTTTTGTTGTAGCGTTTAATGAGCAAATAGCCCGTAAAGCCAATGAGCGCCAGGGCAATGACCAAACCGTATTTTCCGTTTAGGGCAAAGTCTGTAAAAGGAAGTCCTACTTCGGTTTGTTTGAGAATAAGGGTAAGAATGAAGAGAACGGCACTTATGAGTCCGAGTAATAAGATATTACCAGATAATCCCTCTCTGTACATTACAAAAATGAAGGAGAGGTAAACCAAGGTAGAACCAGGGTCGGGTTGAAGGGTAATAAGAATTCCTGGAACTCCCAAAAGGGTAAATAAAGTGAGTCTAGAGCGTATGTCTGATATTTTTACGTTTATGCCAGACATGTACTTACTCACGGCTAATGCCGTACCCATTTTGGCAAATTCAGAGGGTTGTAAGCTAACCGCTCCCGCAATGGTAAACCAACTTTTCGCACCCTTAATCTCCGTACCCACCACCAATACCAAGAGCAAAAGAAAGGTGGTAATTCCGTAAAAGACGTAGCCAAAACGCTCGTAAATGCGCACATCTACCAACATAATTACGAAGCCAATGACCAAGCCTGCCAAAATCCAAATGAGCTGCTTTCCATAATTCATGGAAAAGTCTAGAATAGAGCTGTGCTCTTCATTGTAAGAAGCCGCGTAGATATTCACCCACCCCATTAGCGCCAATACCAAGAAGAGGATGACCAACACCCAGTCTATATCACCCCATATATTGGCTCTATTCCGTTGCATTTTCTTCTTTGGGAAGGTTAATAAAATTTGCATCAAAGATGCGTTCCTCTTTTGCTGGGTTAGAGATACTGCCTTTGATGTACTTTTCCATCATTAAACTAGCAATAGGAGCAGCCCATGTTCCTCCAAAACCCGCTTCTTCAACATAAACAGCAATCGCAATTTTGGGATTGTTTCTGGGAGCAAAAGCCATAAATACAGAGTGATCTGGTCTATCGGGATTTTGAACTGTACCCGTTTTTCCGCATACCACAATACTGTCAATTCGAGCTCTTCTTGCCGTACCTCCTGGTTCGTTCACCACGGCTTCCAATGCATCTAAAACGGTTTGGAAATGAACGCTGTCTATTTTGGTGTAATTGCGTTGTTGGTACTCTTCTCTTTTGGGGTGTTCACCTCGTTGTTTTACCAGGTGAGGAGTGTAGTAATAGCCTCTATTGGCCAAGATGCAGGCCAAGTTAGCCATTTGAATGGGTACAACGCCTAGCTCGCCTTCACCAATACTATTGGAATAAATGGTAGAAAATGCCCATCTGCGTTCACCATACCACTTGTTGTAGAAATTCACATCGGGCACAAACCCTGCTTTTACTCCAGTAATGTCTGTCTTCAACTTGGTTCCTAACCCAAAACTTAATGCGTAATCTCGCCAAACGGTTAGTCCTAGCGGACTATCATCAAAAATACTGTTTGCTCTTCCGCCTTGAATTAAGCGTTTGTACACTTGATGGTAGTATGGGTTGCAGGAGTGCTGAATAGCTCCTCTTAAATCATCGTTGGTGTGAGAGCCATGGCAAGCAATAATGCCGCGGTTGCAAAGGATACGCGTATTGGGTGTTATTACACCTTCTTGCAGAGCGATGAGTGATTGTACCAGCTTAAAAATAGAACCTGGTCTGTATACCGCATTAATTGCCCGGTTGAACAATGGATCTAGCGAATCATTTTTTACCAAAAGGGTATAGTTACCAGATCGAGCCCTACCCACGAGTAGATTTGGGTCGTAGCTGGGTGCAGATACCATGGCTAATATCTCGCCCGTGCTAGGTTCAATAGCTACAATACTGCCTTTTTTGCCTTGCATAAGACGTTCTCCATAGAGTTGTAATTCTCGGTCTAGCGTAGAAACAAGGTTTTCACCCGGTACAGGTATACTATCCAAAGCACCATCGCGGTAGCTGCCTTTTACAGAGTTATGTACATCTACCATTAACACCTTCATACCGCGTATGCCGCGTAAATCGCCTTCGTAGGTTTTCTCCAAACCCGATACGCCCAAATAATCACCAGGTTCATAGTATGAATCACGCTCTATATCTCTATCACTTACTTCGCTAATGTAACCCAGAACGTGAGCTGCTACGGGTTCAGGATAGCGTCTTAACGTACGTTTTTCTCCATGAAAGCCTGGAAAGCGATAAAGCTGTTCAGCAATAACGGCCCATTGATCTGCTGGAATTTGCTTTTCAAAAGCAGATGCCTTGTAACGTGAATGTTTCTTTGCCTTCGTAATTCGCTCTACAAATGACGCTGTATCAACCCCAACCAATTCACAAAATGCCAGGGTATCTATATCTGCTGAAACTTGTCGCGGGGTAACCATTAGGTCGTAAGCCGCTTCATTAAAAGCAAGTAACTTACGATTGCGATCATATATAATACCTCTGGCAGGGTATTGCGTTACATAGCGCAGCGCTTGATTGTCTGCAGAGGTTTTATAGGTGTCGTCTATTACCTGAATATAGAACAAGCGGAACAAAAAAATACTGCCCACCAATAAGATAATGGCGAGTATTAGAAATCGTCTGTTTTCGTACTTATCCAATTAGTTTGATTGTTTTTGACTTACCATCAAGAACTGAAAAATCACCAGAAGAAGAAGGGTGAGTAGAGAGCTAAGTAGGGCTTTACTCAGGGTGAACCAGAACAAATCAAAGCTAAAGGCTTCTACCATAAAAAGAAAGATATGGTGGAGAAAAGTAAGAATGCCAGCATAGGTGAGGTACCAAGTAATACCAAGGTCTTTTATGGTAGGAGTGGTGCCAAACTCATAACCCTCACGCGGAGCTAATAAGCGCAGCAGCACGGGCTTTATGTAACCTAAGAATATCCAAGCCGTGGTGTGCATACCTGGAGTGCGCGTAAAAAGATCTAAGGTTAGACCAACTAACGCTCCTACCAGTAAATTGGCCCATCTTGGGAACTCTAATGGAAGTGCCAAGAGTATGAAGATATAAGCATATGGGTTGAGATAGCCACCTAAACGGATGTTGTTTAAAATGAGTGCCTGCAATAGAATGAAGAATACAAACCTCCCAAAGTTACTGGCAATGGTTCCAATCATGGTAGTTCCTCCGCTTTAGACTCCAGGGCATTGATTTCATCTAAGAACAAATTCTCAGTTATGTAAACGTATTGAATACTGCGGAGATCGGTAGCAATCTTGAGCTGAATAATGTAGAAACCTGTTGAAGGGTCTTCTTTCATGCTTTCTACCGTTCCAATAAGCATCCCCTCAGGGAATACTCCGCCACCACCACGGGTAACCACACTATCACCTGGTTGAACATTTACGTGGGTAGGTATATCATTGAGTTGTGCCAAATTAGGATTATAGCCATCCCAAGTTACTAGCCCAAAGAAACGCTGATTTTTAAGCCTGCCGCTCCACTTTGCTCTGCCATGAAGTAAAGGCATAACCGTTGCGTAGTGATCGCTTGTTTCTGTTACTATTCCAACGGCATTTTCACCTTGCAGTACGCCCATACCAGCTTCTAAGCCATTTACTGAGCCCTGATTTAAGATGAGGAAGTTGTTTCTTTTGTTTACGGTGCTGTTGATCACCTTTGCTGGGGTGAAAGCATATTTGCGACTAAGTGTAGAGTCTACAAGAGGTATGAATTGTTTGCCCTCTTGCATGTATGATGACTCAAGCATCTCGCGTAAGGCGGCATTTTCTTCTGCCAAAACAGTATTGGCCTCTTTTAAATGGATATACTCTGTGAAATTATTGAGAGCAGAATAGAAACCTCCTGATACTTCTGCCGTTGAGCTTAAAAAGCGAATGTTATGGTAGTTATTGAACGTAAACAGCATCCCAAAGCCTAAAAGCTGCAGTAGTACGAACAAAAACGTAGCATGATAATGCGCTATGAAGTTGACGAGGTTTCTCATGAACCGCTACAAAAAAGCGGGTAAACTACCCGCTAACTTGTTATTTGATTAAGAATTTGAATCGCTCTGCGTTTTTGAGTGCGATACCCGTTCCGCGAGCTACAGCTCTAAGTGGATCTTCTGCCACATGAACGGGTAATTTGGTTTTCATACTGATACGCTTATCTAAGCCACGAAGCATGGAACCACCACCTGCTAAATAAATCCCTGTTTTGTATATATCTGCTGAAAGCTCTGGAGGAGTCATTTCTAAAGCAGATAATATAGCCTCTTCAATTTTAGAGATGGACTTATCCAACGCATGTGCAATTTCTACGTGCGAAACTTTAATTTCTTTAGGGATACCAGTCATGAGGTCTCTACCATGTACGGCAAATTCATCTGGCGGAGTTTCTAAATCTACCAATGCGGCACCCACTTCAATTTTAATACGCTCAGCAGTGCGCTCTCCAATGAGAATGTTGTGCTGCCTACGCATGTAATCTTCAATGTCTCCTGTGAATTCATCACCCGCAACGCGGATACTTTTATCACAAACAATTCCCCCTAAGGCAATAACCGCAATTTCAGAAGTACCACCACCTATATCAATGATCATGTTACCCATGGGCTCTTCTACATCTATGCCAATACCAATAGCCGCAGCCATTGGTTCGTGGATAAGGTAAACCTCTTTAGCTCCCGCATGCTCTGCAGAATCGCGAACGGCACGTTTTTCAACCTCAGTAATACCAGAAGGAATACAAATAACCATTTTCAGCGAGGGCTGAAACATGCGTTTACCTGGGTTAATCATTTTGATCATCCCGCGAATCATGTGTTCTGCTGCGTGAAAATCTGCAATTACACCGTCTTTAAGCGGACGGATGGTTTTGATGTCTTCATGGGTTTTGCCGTGCATCTTTTGAGCCTGCTTACCCACGGCAATAATCTTAGCCGATGCGCGGTCTTGAGCAACAATAGAAGGTTCGTCTACCACAACCTTATCGTTGTGAATAATTAGTGTGTTTGCTGTGCCCAAGTCAATGGCAATCTCCTGCGTGAAAAAATCAAATAGCCCCATGAAGTTCTTACTCCTCTACTCGTTCGTAATGCTTGGTGAAATTAATCAATTTAATGTTTGAAATGGCGAGTTCCTGTGGTAACCATGGCCATGTTGTGCTCATCGCAGTGTTTTACAGAATCTTCATCTCTAATGCTACCGCCTGGTTGAATGACCGCAGTAACACCTGCTTCATCTGCAATTTCCACACAATCTGGGAAAGGGAAGAAGGCATCACTGGCCATAACTGCACCCTCTAATTCAAAATCAAAACTTTTGGCTTTGTGTATGGCCTGGCGAAGAGCATCTACACGAGATGTTTGTCCTGTACCCGATGCCAACAACTGGTTGTTTTTGGCAAGTACAATGGCATTACTCTTCGTATGCTTTACCACAACGCTTGCGAACAACATATCTGCTGTTTCTTGAGCTGATGGTGCTTTTTTGGTGACAGTAGTTAGGTCTGTACTTGTTTCAGACTTCGCGTCTCTGTCTTGTACCAGCACACCATTCAAAATGGTACGGACCTGTTTATCTTGCAACTGGGTATGTTTGAGCTTGAGCAGGATGCGATTTTTCTTCTTGGTAAGAATTTCCAATGCCTCTGGCGCAAAATCTGGCGCAATAAGCACCTCATAGAACAAATTATCTATTTCAGCTGCCGTATCTGAATCAATGGTTTGGTTGGTTATTAAAACACCTCCAAACGCAGAAACAGGGTCTCCAGCCAATGCATCGGCATATGCCTCTTTTAAGGTATCACGAACAGCTAGTCCGCAGGCATTATTGTGCTTTAAGATAGCAAACGTACAGGTGTTAAATTCTGCGATTAGGTTAACCGCGGCATCAATATCTAATAAGTTGTTATACGAAAGCTCTTTGCCATGCAATTGCTCAAGCATGCCGCTCAAATCTCCGTAAAAAGTGCCTTGTTGGTGTGGGTTTTCTCCATATCGCAAAGTTTTGCCAGAAGTGTAGCTGCGTTTGTACGCATCTGCAGTATTGCCTGCAAACCAATTGTAAATGGCTGTATCATAATGCGAACTCACGTTGAACGCGTCCATGGCGTAGGTTCTTCTTTGGTTTTCTGTTGTGCTGCCGTTTTGGCTTTTTAGCAATTCCAAGAAAGGAGCGTATTGTTCTCTAGAAGACAAAATGAGTGTATCTGCATAGTTTTTGGCAGCAGCACGTATGAGTGAGATGCCACCTATGTCTATTTTCTCAATAATCGATTGGTGATCAGCATCACTTTTTACCGTTTCTTCAAATGGATAAAGATCCACTATGATTACGTCAAAAGCGGGAATGGCAAATTCTGCTAACTCTTCAGCATCCTTAGGGTTATTACCTCTTGCTAAAATTCCACCAAAAACTTTAGGGTGAAGCGTTTTTACACGCCCTCCTAGGATAGATGGATAACCAGTTAAATCTTCAACGGCTTCAACAGGTATGTTAAAGTCTTCAATAAACGTGCGGGTACCCCCTGTGCTGTATATCTCCACGCCTTGGGCGTGTAATTCTTGAACAACGGGTGCTAGTCCGTCTTTGTAAAATACTGATACTAAAGCTTTTTTGATTTTTTTTGAAGACTCCATGCGTGTATTGCTATAAGCCTACAATAGTAGGGATTTTAGCCTGCCCGAACAACGAACGGAGTGGCTTGTTTTCAAGGGTTTTGAACAGTTTTTAATTGTGATGAGCGGTACGTTATCAACGTTTGGATTAAATTACTTTTGAAATCATGTTAGCACCCTTACAAATGCTTAAAGAAAGTGCGCTTTTTGCGGTTAGAGCATTGGTGGTAAATAAGTTGCGCACCCTACTTTCACTCACGGGAGTTACCATTGGTATTTTTTCCATTATTAGTGTGTTTACTCTGGTAGATTCTTTAGAGAACGAGATCAGAAGTAGCATTGAAGAACTGGGAGACAACGTAATTTACGTTCAAAAATGGCCCTGGGCTTTTGGTGGCGACTACCCTTGGTGGGATTACGTGAGCAGACCAGAAGTGAGCTTAAAAGAACTTGACGGTATTGCAGAGCGCAGTGCCTTGGCAAGTGCATCTGGGTTCTTGGTAGATTTTAGGAAGGTAATTAAGTATAACGCAAACAGCATTGAAGACCAAAAGATAGAAGCCATTACCCCAGATTACAACCAGGTGAGGAACTTAGAGTTATCGGCTGGTAGGTATTTTACCCTTCAAGAATTTAGAAGCGGTAGACCAGTTTGTATGATTGGAGACTATGTGGCATACGTTTTATTTGGCAGCATTAACCCAATTGGCAAAACAGTGAAGATTGATGGCAGGCCTGCAACTATTGTTGGTGTTTTTGCCCGAGAAGGAGAGAGCATGATTGGGATGAGCCTAGATGAAACAGTGCTTATTCCTGTGAACTATGCGAAGACAATGGTAGACTTACGCAACCGTTGGTTATCTCCTAATATTTTTGTGAAAGCGAAGGAAGGTGTGAGTCTCACCGAGTTGAAAGATGAAGTCACTATTATTATGCGCTCGCTGCGCAGACTAACCCCTAAGGAAGATGGCAATTTTGCCTTAAATGAAGTGAGCATTTTGTCGCGTGGATTTGATGAGTTTTTTGCTTTTATCAATTTAGTAGGCTTGGTGATTGGGGGCTTTTCCATTTTGGTAGGTGGCTTTGGAATTGCCAATATTATGTTTGTTTCTGTGAAAGAGCGAACCAGCATCATTGGTATTCAAAAGGCACTAGGTGCTAGACGCATATTCATACTTTCACAGTTCTTAGCAGAGGCGGTGCTTCTTTGTATGATTGGTGGAGGCTTAGGGTTGTTTGTTATTTTCTTGGCAGGAACCGCTATGACACTTTTTACAGATTTCACCATCATGCTATCCACAGGTAACATCTTGTTGGGTTTTGGAATATCAGCTGGTATTGGTTTAATTTCTGGATTTGTACCTGCCCTATCTGCCTCTAAACTAGATCCTGTAGAGGCCATCAGGCAGTAAACTTGCGGGCAAACCAGCAGCGCTGGATGAAACCGTTCCTTACTTCATAGATAGCCATGAGTTTAAACGGATTGCTTCTTCCTGTAATGTACTCATGGTCTATCACAAAATTACCATGAACCATTCTTCCCATTAAAGTGGATTTATTGGTAGGATTTTCTCTGAACATTTCTCCATACCTTTTTCTTATTTCTTCTCTTCCCACAAATGTGGCGCTTGAGTCACCAAGATTTATGAAAACCTCTGCATCTTCTGCAAACACATTTGCAAAGCCATCAATATCTTGTGCGTTATAAGTGTCTAGCTGTTCTTGAACCACTTCAAGCGGACTTTTAGGTTCGATTTCTTGAGCGATTCCCGCATAGACCAAAAGAGTAAAAACTGTAAACGATACTACCTTACTGACCATAACCTTCATTTTCAGCTTTGTTTATCGCGGGTACGCCTTCTTGCATCCATTCAGGCATTTTTTCACCTTTCAGGTAATGGTTAAAGAATTCAAACATTCTTCTACTCAGATCTTTGCGGTTGGGTAGTTTTCTTAGGTTGTGCTGTTCGTTGTTATATACCAATAGCCAAGCTGGTTTTTGCAATCTGCGCATTCCCATGTATAATTCAATGCCCTGGTACCATGGCACTGCACCGTCTTCATCGTTGTGCATGATAAGTAGAGGAGTCTTTACATTATTCAAGTGAAACACTGGTGAGTTTTCTAGATATAAGTCTCTTGAATCCCAAAGAGTACCACCAATTCTGCTTTGTGTTTTTTCATACTGGAACATGCGGCTGAGTCCGCTTCCCCAACGAATCCCACCATAAGCAGAAGTCATGTTACTCACAGGTGCTCCAGCCATGGCAGCCGCAAATAGATTGGTTTTGGTTACTAAGGCTGCTACTTGGTAACCGCCCCAGCTCTGTCCTTGAATCGCCATTTTTTCACCATCAATCCATGATTCTCTAGCCAAGGTTTCCGCTCCGCTCACAATAGCATTATACGCATCATTAGCAGGGTGACCAGGAGTATATCGAATATCTGGAACAAAAACCACGTACTCATTACTGGTGTAAAATGGTATAGACACGGTTGAGTAACTAGGTCTGAAAGTTCTATGACTATGTTCAGTATCAAAGTTCTTTTCATAGAAGTAAATCATGAGCGGGTAAGCCTTTGTACTATCAAAGTTCTCTGGTTTAAAGAGGAGCCCTTTACTGTCTCTTCCTAAGGCATCTTTCCAATAGTACTTTTCTACAGTTCCCCAGAAGTAGTCTTCTTGCTGAGGGTTAGTGTTGGTTACTATTTTTGCTTGTGAGAAGCTGGTTTTGCTTAATGGTGCCTTAGGTAATATTGAGATTTCTCTGTCTTCAACAAAGCTCTCTGACCTAAACAGGAATTGGTTGACATCTTTTGCTTTTTTCGGCATTCTCAACTTGCAGTCGCAAGCGTGTAACTCTTCAAAGCCCACTTTGCTCCATAGGAAGTAAAAGTTACGGTTGGAGCTTCTACTTTGTGCAGTAACGAAAATGGAAGAGTCTAGCGAAAAGCTTTGGAATTCTTCTTCAAACCAGTACGTAGAAAGTTCTAAGTCTTCACGCTTCGCTAAACCTCCAGAAAGCTCAAAGGCTTCTGCTTTACCAGTTGGATCAATTACCCAAATACCGTTTCGTGCTTTAATTAATACGCGTTCATCTGCTTTACTCCAGCCTTCTATGCCAAGAGGGTATGGCTCAGCAGGAACTTCGCCTTCCTCATTGAAAAAGATTTCTCCTTTTTCAGAAAGTGACCCTGTAAGGTTAACAGTATCTTGAGTTCCTATACGCAGCGCATGATAGTTCTGGTTGTTTTCATCATACCAATACACATACTTTCCATGTGCTGAGATGCCCATTCCATAGGTTTTTCCAGTAAGGAGTTTGGTGCGGTTCCCAGTTTGAGTGTCTATCCAATACAAGTCGTTCTTCCAAGGGTACGTCCATGTTCGTTCTATGGAGTAGGGGTTATTGTCCATACTTATGGCGTACATAGCATTGTGCTTAGTATCAATGCGCACGTTATCAAGCGTGCTATCTGCTAGCTGTACAGTTTTATTCTCTGGCAGGTGATATACTGTTAAGAATGTTTTGCGTTCATCTCTTTTTAGAGCCTTCAGTTGCTCTGGTTGAATGCGGAGATCTTGATAGTGCCAAATATCTAATTGAGCCTTTTCATCTGCCAATAAGGTATCTTTTGGATTCTCTTTATTGAGCGGTGCGATGCCGAAGTATAGTCTGTTTCCATCTTGAGAAAAATAGATACTGCTGTTTTTAGACGGACCAAAGCCATCATACCTGTAATTGGTTAAGCTATCTGCAACAACTTCAGCCTTATCAGTGTGTGCCAAGAAAAGAGTGTGGTTCTTTTTTTTTGTGGTGTCTGAAGATGCTAAGAAAGCCAAATGGGTTCCCTGCTCATTCCAGCTTAGTTTTAAGGCTTCATTTCCAAGGTTGATGTAGGTGTAGGTTGTGTCTTTGGTGTAGACATCTACAATGGCACTATCCCAATTCTTTTTTTCGTAACGTACCACGGCAAAGGCATTAGCTTCTTTGGCAAAAGCAGACTCTGTAGCGTGTGGGATTTCTGTTGTAGTGCCCGTAATGGGGTTGTAAAGCAATGTTGCGCCTTTTTTATCTTTTGGTGTTTTCTTGGGTTTCGCTTGGGTCTTGCCTTTCCTTTTTTTCTTCTTTTTCTTTTTGCCTTCTTGTTCTTCTTTCGGTTGTTTTATTTCCTCAAGTGTGTAGCTCAACAGAGAGCCACCTGATCCAGATAAATCAAAAGACTTTATGTCTGGTACAATCCGAAGGGAGTCATCTTCAAATACAAAAACGCCCAGCGAATCTTTGGGGAGGTCTTTGTCTTTAACCTCTCTAAGTTTCATGGCGCGCAAAGAGTCGTGCCTTGGCTGAATGAGAAAGGCTACATACTTACTTTCAGTATCTAACTTAAAGTTTGTTGCCCGGTGAAATGTATCAGCTTTTTGACTTTCTAAATGTTGAATCACAACAAAACCATCTCCAGTGAGCGGTGCTATTTCGTAAACCAGATACTCTCCGTTTCTGGTGAGGTCAAAGTTTTTCATTGATTTCCACTCATCATGAAGGTTGAGTGTCAATGACTTTTTCTGCGCTTGTGCTTGAAAGGCTATTGCGATGAAGGATAGCCAAAAGATGTGGTTTAAATTCATGATTACTACAAGTAACGTTCTTTCAAAATGTTCAAATGATGCCTGCTGTGTCCAGCTGTTATGAAGCCCAGCGCTCTAATGCTAATTGGTTTACCATCTGCGTTTCCAGTTTTGGATTGAATGGATGAATCTAAGCTCTCAAAAAGGAATAACGTAGAGCGCCTAACGTTTTCAAATTCTTCACTCAAAGACTTAATAGAACGGTTCTGAGCAGTATAATTTGCGGCAAAATCATCTTCATTAAATCCAGATAAAGCGGCATGATCTTCACGGGCAATGCGTAAGATACGGTATTGAAAAATACGTTCTGTGTCAATGCAGTGGGCCAAGAGTTGGTTTACGGTCCATTTACCTGTGCCATATGCTTTGTGTTTCAAATCCTCTGAAATAGAGTTGATGAGCATTTGCCACTCTTGTAGAGAGTTCTGCAAAGCAGAGTATACATCATTTTCTTCGCAAAGGTTCACATAATCAGCATAAAATGGATGGTACTCTTCTTGATTTGGTTTTTCCAAAATAGTTAATTGTTGAACCGTGAAGATACATCGAATGGGATAACCCCGCCTAGCTGATACGCGATTGGTACTTTAGGCTATTGTTGTATAAATTTGTAAATGAACAATTTACAGAGTTATTGGGTTATTTTAAAAACTATTCCTGATGAAATCTATAGTATCTCTTAGTGCTTTATTCCTGGCTTCTGTATTAAGCTTTGGACAAATTGCAGGACTTCAATTCAATAATAATGTTGGTCAAGGCCAGCTCGTACCTGTTATTGCAGAGGAGCAAACAGGAATTATGAGCCCTATACCTGGAATGGCATCTGGGGCTACTTTCTTATCAGGTAACTCTACAATTGACCCATCAAATCTCAAGTTCTACTACTCGTATGGATCTAATAGTGTTTTAGCTGAAGTAGATTTAGTAAGCGGAACGATGGCTCTGCGCAACATGAATAACCCTAACAATGCAGATACTAGAATAACGTGCATGCAATACTATCCTGCAGACGGAATGATCTACGGGTTGAATATGAAAAATAGTCAGTTGAGATTGGCCAAGCTAAACCCAGCCACGGGTGCGGTTTCATTGGTTTCTCAAACGCCTATTTCTGCAGATCAATTTTCATCAGGTGATGCCACGTTAGATGCAGTAAACGGCATTTTCTACTATATCCGCGGCAGCGCAAGTAAGCAGTTAATTCGTGTTGATATACAAACGGGCACTTCAACTTCTGTGGGGGTAAATAACCCAAACCAAGCAATCAGTCCTATTGTGAATATTCAATGGAACCCCACAGACTCTATGATATACGGTTTAAACTTTACGCAAGGGCAGTTGCGCATGGCTAAACTTGACCCTTCAACTGGGGCGGTTACAATTATATCTCAAACTCCAACTAGTGCAGACGCTTTTAGTTCTGGAACGGCAACCATTGATCCACAAACTGGAAGGTATTTCTATGTGCGCGGGCATCCGAATAGTCAGCAAATTATTACCGTAAACATGCAGAATGGAGCTGTGATAGACAATCCTGGCTTAATTGTATCAAGCGGCTTGAAAAACTTAGTAAATATTGAGTTTTTGAACCCAACAGTTCCAGTGGCAAGATTCACAGCAGATACTGAATGCGGGAATAATCGTGTAAAATTCTATTCTTCATCTTTGGCAAATCAACACTACTGGTTTTTTGGAGATGGTACGGGTTCTACTGCGGCAAATCCTGCACACATCTACCCAGGGCCAGGAACTTATCAAGTAACGCATGTTGCTCAAACATCTACGGGAACAGATACAACCATTGCTCAAGTAGTAGTTAACCCTGGTTTTACGCTGGCTTTAGGAAATGATTTTTCATTATTCCCTGGAGATTCCGCAGTACTAGACGCAACAACCTCTGGTGCAACTTCATACCAATGGAGCACAGGTTCTACAACTCCAACACTCACTATTACCCAAGCTGGAGTTTACTCTTGCACTGTTTCTAACGGTAGTTGCACAGCATCAGATGATATTGAGGTTACACCAGCAGTGGCGTTTTCTGTAGATGACACCACTCAAACCAATGTAACGGTTTTACCTAGTGAACAGAATCCAGAAGCCGTTATTTGGATGACAAATCATGAAGCTACTTCTCAAACATTCTTTTATGAATTAGACATGGAGTTACCCGCAGGATGGGAAATGGAACCGTTATGCTCTGGAGACATGCAAAAGGCCATTGCAAGCAGGGTTAGGCTTGATGCCTTAGGTTTTGGAGGATTCCATGTGGTGTGCAATACTAATGGGTTTCCTGGTCAGGCTACTGGAACGTTTAAATTGATTAATTCTTCAAATACAGTCGTTCTGAGAGAGGTACAAATCTTCATTTCAAATCAAACAACAGGAGTAGAAAAAATAAATAATCAAATAACTCCAATGTACCCCAATCCAATTGTTCGAGGCAATACTTTTTTCATGGGAGATTCGCCACTTCCGTACCAATTGTTCTCGCTCACTGGTGAGCTTATTGAATCTGGAATAAATACCACACTTCAAGCGCCTAATGTATCAGGGGTGTATTTATTGAAAACACCAGAGTCTCAACAAAGAATTGTGGTAGCTCCGTAGTTGTGTAGTCTCCTCAATGTATCTTGCTCACAAATGGATTGGGTAGAGTTAGGATATTGGGGCATGTTTTTAGTTGCTTTTTTAGCAGCAACCATCCTTCCGTTTAGTTCAGATGCTGTTTTGGCGGCTATGGCATTAGGTCCGTTTGATTGGCTCTTGCTGTTCACTGTGGCAACAGCTGGTAATTGGCTAGGCGGAGTACTCATGTACTACATCGGCTTTGCCGGAAAAACAGAGTGGTTAACAAAATATGCTAGAATCAAGAAATCTACTGTTCTTAAAGCTAAACAGCGAGTACAACGATATGGCAGTTTAGCTGCTTTTTTGGTTTGGGTTCCATTTATTGGTGACCCTCTAGCAGTAGCATTAGGACTCTTTAGGGTGAACCCTTTCAAAGCCTTAGGATGGATGCTTATTGGAAAAGCAGCACGCTATGCAACTATTTTACTGTTAATTGAATTAGGTTTAGCCTATACTTAAACACCAAAAGATGCGGGAGTAGTGGCTTTTATTTGCATTAGTCGTGAAATTCCTTCTTCTACAGAGGCCACATCAGCCATAACCAAGTACAGCTTTCCATTGCGATCTTTCAAAACACACTTATTGCTAGGGTTTTGCATGTACCTCAGTACTTTGCCAAAGGCTTCGGTTTCAAAGTATGGTGATTGCTGATCTTGGATAAAATACGCGAGCATTTTGCCAGATTTCAAAACGAGTTTTTCAAATCCAATTTCAGTACCCAACCACTTGAGCTCCATGCTACGAATGAGTCTTTCAACCGGGTTGGGTAAAGGGCCGAATCTATCTTTCAAGCTCAGACTAAATCTTTCGAGCTGACCTGCTGTTTTAGAACTCGATAGCTCTTGATATAGGGCTAAACGCTCTGTTACATTGTTCACATAGTCATGGGGAATATTGATTTCCAAATCGGTTTCAATTTGTGTATCCTCCACAAAAACGGGTTGTTCTTCTTGAAATAGATCTTTAAACTCGTTTTCTTTAAGTTCTTGCATGGCTTCGTCCAAGATTTTCTTGTACATATCAAAGCCAATCTCGTTAATGAACCCGCTCTGTTCTCCACCAAGTAGATTACCTGCTCCTCTAATATCTAAATCTCGCATAGCGATGTTGAAGCCTGAACCTAAATCTGAGAATTGAGTTATAGCCGTCATCCGCTTACGCGCTTCTGGAGTCATTACACTCAATGGTGGCGCTAGAAGGTGACAGAAGGCTTTTTTGTTAGAGCGGCCAACCCTACCCCGCATTTGGTGTAAATCACTCAGCCCAAATTGATGTGCGTTGTTAATGATAATGGTGTTTGCATTAGGTATATCTAGTCCTGATTCAATAATGGTAGTCGCTATCAACACATCGCCTTCGCCATCAATAAAACGTAGCATACGGTCTTCTAATTCCTTACCATCTAACTGGCCATGGGCTATAATTACACGGGCATCTGGCACCAAACGCTGAATCATACCTGCTACTTCTTGTATGTTCTGAACGCGGTTGTTAATCATGAATACTTGTCCATCTCTAGCCATCTCATAGTTGATGGCATCACGAATGATTTCTTCATTAAAAGTGTGTAGCTCTGTTTCAACAGGTTGCCTATTGGGTGGAGGGGTGTTAATTACACTCAAATCTCGAGCACCCATTAGCGAAAATTGCAGAGTTCTTGGAATAGGTGTGGCCGTTAAGGTGAGCGTATCTACATTTTCTCGAAGTGTTTTGAGTTTATCTTTTACCCCTACACCAAACTTTTGTTCTTCATCTATAATCAAGAGGCCCAAATCTTGGAATTTCACATCCTTTCCAACAATTCTATGGGTTCCTATGATGATGTTTACTTTCCCTTCTTTGAGTTCTTGTAGTACCTCTTTCACTTTTTTGGTTGAACGGAAGCGATTGATGTACTCAACCTTTACTGGAAAATCTTTTAACCGCTCGCTAAAAGATTTGTAATGTTGAAGTGCTAAGATGGTTGTAGGCACTAATACAGCTACTTGTTTACCATCTGTGGCCGCTTTAAAAGCTGCACGCATGGCAACCTCTGTTTTACCAAAACCTACATCACCGCAAATCAAACGGTCCATTGGTGAATCTGACTCCATATCCACTTTAACAGCCGCTGTAGCTTTTTCTTGATCTGGAGTGTCTTCGTAAATGAAAGAAGCCTCTAACTCATTTTGCAAGAATGTATCAGGCGAAAATCCAAATCCTTGTACCGCCTTGCGTTTTGCATATAGCTTTATGAGGTCGTAGGCGATTTCTTTAATTTTTTTCTTGGTCTTATTCTTTAGATTTTTCCATGCCTGCGTACCCAACTTGTTGATTTTGGGCTCAACCCCTTCTTTCCCGCTGTACTTAGAAATGCGGTGAAGGCTATGGATAGAAACAAAAAGTACATCTCCGTCTTTGTAAACAAGCTTTATAGCTTCTTGCATCTCACCATTAGTCTCAACACGTGTGAGTCCTGCAAACTGACCTACTCCATGGTCAACATGGGTTACATAATCTCCTTTTTGAAGCTGTGTAAGTTCTTTTAAGCTTATTTGTTGTTGCGCATCTCTAAAGCCTTCTTTTAGCCTAAAGCGATGATAACGCTCAAAAATTTGGTGATCTGTATAGCAAGCTAGTTTTCTTTCTAAATCAACAAACCCTTGATGTAGCGGTAGAAGAAGCGGAGTAAAGTGTTGTTCTTTCTCCAAGTCTTCAAAAATGTTGTGAAGGCGTTCAATCTGTTTTGCCGATGATGCCGCAATGAGGTTATTGAAATTGCGATTGGCATTATCGTTTAAATTAGCACTTAGGAGCTCAAAATTTTTATTGAACTCAGGTTGAGGAGCTTGTTTATAGGTGATGGTGGTTGAGGTATTCCTATGGGCTTTCATCCCGAATTCAAGCACCAACCTCCCAAAGAGTAAATCTTCTAACTCTTCTGGTTTTGTGTACAGTTCTGATGGCGAAAGATGCTTCACTTCACCTGTAAGTTCTGCAAAGTTCTTTTCTGCACGCTCAAATTCTGTTTTGATTTTATCTTTGAAAAAGGTTTCGTCTTTAAGCAGTACGGCTGTGTGCTTGGGTAAGAACTCAAGAAAGTTTTCTCGTGTTTCTAGCAGTTCACCGTCTTGAATATTGGGTACGATACGAATTCGTTTCAGCTTGTCTTGTGAAAGCTGAGAAGCTGGATCGAATGTTCTTATGGAATCAACTTCATCTCCAAAAAGCTCAATACGGTAAGGGTAATCATTGCTATATGAGAATATATCTACAATTCCGCCTCGTATGGAAAACTCTCCAGGTTTAGAGACAAAATCTACCCTTTCAAAATGATATTCGTATAGCAACTCATTGATAAATTCAATGCTAATCTCTACACCAGTTTTTATCTCTAGTGTGTTTTGCTTCAGTTGCTTGCGGGTGGCTACTTTTTCGCCTAGAGCTTCTGGATACGTAACAACAATTACATGCTTTTCTGTATCTGAAAGTCTACTTAGTAGTTCTGCACGTTGCAGTACATTGGCATTGTCTGTTCGTTCTGTTTGATAGGGAAGTCGAGAGGAACCAGGAAAGAAGAATACACGGTTTTCTCCAATTAAATTTTCTAAATCATTGAATAGATAGGCACCTTCTTCTCTATCATTTACCACCAACAACATGGGGTTTCGTGTTTCTTTGAAGACAGCTGCTGTTACCAAAGAAATACCAGAGCCTACCAGACCTTTGAGAAATAGATTAATGGGTTCTTTTTGTTTGAATACCTCATTTAACTGAGGGTTTACAAATGCTTGTACTAACTCTTCTTTGGTTGTCATAGCCATAAATGCAGTAAGCCCGAAGGGGTGTTTCCTCCGGGAATTTTAAAAGCAACAACTCTTAACGAAAGCTGTTCATTGAGCAACGAAAGTATAATTAAAGGTGACTCATGGCCTCTTCTAGCATTGCCTTAGAACCAATAAAAAAGGGCACGCGCTGGTGCAGTTCTGTTGGGTCTACCTCCATAATTCGTTGCTTTCCATCAGTAGCTACTCCTCCTGCCTGTTCTGCCAAATAAGCTAATGGGTTGCATTCATACAGCAATCGCAGTTTTCCTTTAGGAGCTTTTTCTGTAGAGGGGTACATATAGATGCCACCTTTGAGCATATTGCGATGGAAATCAGCTACTAAAGAGCCAATGTATCTAGCAGTGTAAGGCCTATTGGTTACTGCATCTGTTTCTTGGCACCAACTGATATAATCCTTCACGCCTTGCGGAAAGGTGTGAAAATTACCTTGGTTTACACTGTAAATTTTACTGGTCTCTGGAATATGAATATCTCTGTGAGACAAGTAATATGAACCTATGGAAGGGTCTAGAGTAAACCCGTTTACTCCTCTTCCTGTAGTGTAAACAAGCATAGTTGATGAGCCATAAACCACATACCCTGCCGCAACCTGTTTATCGCCTTTTTGAAGAAAGTCTTTCATTTGAACAGGCTCATCTACGCTACTTATTCTGCGGTAAATACTGAAAATAGTACCAATAGATACGTTTACATCAATGTTTGAGCTTCCATCTAACGGGTCAATCATCACCACGTATTTAGAGTCTGAAGAAACCTCGCTGTTGAATTGAACAAAGTCTTCTTGCTCTTCTGAAGCAATACCACAAACCTCTCCCTGCGCTTCTAAGGCTATTCTGAAAACGTCATCGGCATATACATCCAATTTTTGTTGTTCTTCTCCTTGAACGTTTTCTTCACCTACTGCTCCTGTGATATCTGCTAAGCCAGCTTTATTAACCTCTCGATTCACTACTTTAGAAGCAAGTGCAATGGAGCTAAGTAGTCTGCTGAGTTCACCCGTAGCATAGGGAAATTCATGCTGTCTTTCAATGATGAACTCTTCTAGGGTGATCAACTTATTCATGTTCGGATGTATTTGAAGCCAAATATCGATTTTTGAACTAAATTGACTCCTGACTTTAATCAGAATTGCAAGAGAATATCATGAAAATACGAAAAGGAGAACCTAATGACATACCCTCACTCTTGAGACTGATTCAAGAATTAGCCGAATATGAAAAAGCGCCTGATGAGGTAGAAGTCACAGTTGAGGAATTATACGCGGATGGTTTTGGCCCAGATGCGATTTTTGAATTTTTTGTGGCAGAAAACACAGAGAAGGTCTTGGGAGTTGCACTATACTACACAAAGTATAGTACGTGGAAAGGTCGTTGTCTTTATTTAGAAGACATTGTTGTAGATAACGCGCATCGTAGAAAGGGAATAGGTGAAAAGTTATTTTTAGCGGTAAAACAAGTTGCTGAAGAACGCAACGTTAAACGTATGGAATGGCAGGTGTTGGAGTGGAACAAACCTGCAATTGCCTTTTATAAGAAGCATGGAGCTAGGTTTGATGGAGAGTGGCTTAACGTAAAATATACATCTGAGGATTTGGTTTAATCAAAAAAAGCGCTGCAATGGTGCAGCGCTCATTTATTGCGGTTTGGAGTAAGACTCTAGTGACCTTCGTGACCTTCATGACCCTCAGCGTGATCTTCAGTCATTTCTGCATCACCTTCAGCATCCATAGCTGTTGAATCTGCTTCCATTGCCATTGAATCTGCTGCTGGTTCTTCCATTGCTTCTTCTTGAGCTGGCTCTTCTGCCGCTTCTTCTTCCATTTGTTCTGTTGCCGCTTCTTCTGCTTCAGCTTGAGCACCTTCTTGTACGCCACCACCACATGCTGTAAAACTAACAGCTGCAAGTGCGATTGCAAACATGTACACTTTTTTCATTTGAATTGAGTTTTAGTTTGTTAGACTTAATTTGTACGAAAATATCATATTTTGCGAACATGGTGGAAAGGCAAAATTGGATTCCTTGCATTTTGGTGGTTTTTGCTTTGATTTTCAGCTTGAATACAGTCGCGTATTCTCCGCAATTCTTAAGCAAAGGCGAACCTTACTTTGAGTCGTTGGGTCAAGTAGCTTTCATAGATGAGATTAATTCCACTGTTATTTATGATTATGACTCTTCATATGTCGGGGAAAAGGCCAAACATACCAAGCTTAACGCTGTTCTACTAGCCATTACACTTGGTCCTTTTGGGGTGCATAGGTTATACCTGGGCACAGAGGCAAAAGTTCCAGTGATTTACACACTCACACTAGGTGGTGGGCTAGGTATACTGCCTCTAGTAGATATTGTAGCTATTCTAGCTACCCCTTCTTTGGAATTATACGAAGACAACTCCAAAGTGATTATGTGGGCCAAGTAAGCTGTTGACTTATTCCACCGTAACTGATTTCGCCAAGTTTCTTGGCTGGTCTATATTGCATCCCCTCATAACCGCAATATGATAAGAGACCAACTGCAGAGGAATTGTAGTAAGCAATGGAGTAAATGCTTCTTCTGTTGAAGGAATTTCCATTACATAATCTGCCATCTGCGTAATGGTGGAATCTCCCTCACTAACTACCGCAATGATTTTTCCTTGTCTTGCTTTGATCTCTTGTACGTTACTTACTACTTTTTCATAGTGACCTTGTCTGGTAGCAATAACAACAACTGGCATGTTTTCATCTATTAATGCAATAGGGCCATGTTTCATTTCCGCAGCTGGATAACCCTCTGCATGGATATAAGAAATTTCTTTAAGCTTCAGCGCGCCTTCTAGGGCTACTGGGAAGTTAAACCCTCTACCCAAGTACAAGAAGTTGGTAGCATCTTTATACTCTTTAGAAATGCGAACAGTTTGTGCATCGCTTTGCAACATGTGCTCTATTTTTCCTGGAACGGCATCTAATTCGCGAATTAACTCTCTAAAGCGTGTTTCACTAAGCGTTCCATTTTTCTTACCTATTTGAAGGGCAATTAATGCTAAAACGGATACTTGTGCCGTAAATGCTTTGGTAGATGCTACCCCAATTTCAGGACCTGCATGCGTGTACGCGCCAGCATGAGATGCTCTTGCTATAGATGATCCAACAACATTCACAATTCCAAAAACGGTTGCACCTTTTTCTTTTGCAAGTTCTATAGCGGCCAGAGTATCTGCTGTTTCGCCAGATTGTGAAATAG
This sequence comes from Salibacteraceae bacterium, assembly GCA_965662345.1. Classification (GTDB taxonomy): domain Bacteria; phylum Bacteroidota; class Bacteroidia; order Flavobacteriales_G; family Salibacteraceae; genus UBA6049. Next base: position 3,983 of record CBFIHE010000005.1, on the reverse strand, counting down.
CTATAACAACATCTTTTTCGGTAATTATGGGGTTTCTATAGCGAAACTCTGAAGCATACTCTACTTCCACAGGGATACGAGCAAACTCTTCAATCATATACTCAGCCACTAATCCAGCATGCCATGAAGTACCACAGGCAATGATTAAGATTCTGTTGGCGTTGGTAAACTTAGCTTCATATTCGTCAACCCCACGCATAGAAATAAGTCCTTTATCAGCCAAGAGTCTTCCACGTAGCGAATCGCGAATGGATCTAGGTTGCTCATAAATTTCCTTCAGCATGAAGTGGTCGTAACCACCTTTTTCAATTTGCTCTAAGTGCATTTGCAACTCATGAATAAGCGGATCAACTACTTCATTGGAGTGAATGGTACGCATTTCAATGTCTTGCCCTCTCCTTAAAACAGCCATTTCTTCATCTTCTAAATAAATGGCATTCTTAGTATATTCTAAGAAGGGAGATGCATCGGAAGCAACAAAAAACTCATTATTCCCAACACCTACAACCATTGGGCTACCCTTTTTGGCTAAAACCAATTTATCTGGGTTTCCTTTTTCCATGATGGCGATGGCATAAGCACCTACAACTTGACCCAAAGCAATGCGAACGGCATCTTCTAACTCAACCTGCTCTACGCGTTGAACTTCTTCAATAAAATTGATGAGAACCTCTGTGTCTGTGTCACTTTTAAATGAATATCCTCTTTTAGATAATTCGGTTTTAAGCACATCATAGTTCTCAATAATCCCATTGTGAATAATGCTCAAATTTTCACTTTCAGACAAGTGTGGATGTGAGTTGGTATCGTTAGGAGGTCCATGAGTGGCCCACCTTGTATGACCAATGCCTAATGTTCCCGCGTTATCTTGTGCTCCAATTAATTCTTCCAAATCAGACACTTTACCTTTCCGCTTAAAGAGTTTAAAATCATGGTCTTTCATAACCACAACACCAGCGCTATCGTACCCACGATACTCTAGTCTCTTTAATCCCCTAATAAGAATGGGGTAGGCTTCTTTATTGCCTAGATAACCAACGATTCCACACATACGTTCTGCTAATTATAGGGGGGTATATACAAATCTAAAACGCACTTTTTCTCCTTGGGTTGGTGCAAACCCGTTAAGCTTTGTTCTATTGGCGAAGGTTCTTTCATTAGTTGGTCCTATATCGAACCCATAGTCCAGTTTTTCACCGTTTTTATAAGCTTCGATAAAAGTATGCATTTGTCTAGTAAGCACAAGACGGTATTGATGTTTCTCATCATCGTAGTATCCATCTATATGACCAACTCCTTCTAATTGATCTAGAACTACTGACTGTCCACCTTCTGCTTCAATTTTTTGAATGAACACAGCTGGGGGTAGGGCATAATCCGGTGTACTATCATTTACTGGAATGATTAATTCGGCAAGATTCAAAATACCAGCATTATCCATGAAATAATCAAGGTACCCTTGGCATTGAACAAAAATGTGCGGACCTCCCAAGCCTTGTAAGTACATGAGTTCAGCACCTGTTGTTGTATCAGTTAAGGCTGCTGCCACTGGTGTTCCGTTGTTCTCAATTTCATATTGATTGAATCGTGCTGTATTCCCGTCAATAATTAGTCTAAAAGACTCTTTGATGAATAGAGAATCATCTTGTCCAACATCTTTGGTGCGGTAGTAAAACTCTAACCTAGTGTATGTGCTGTAAGGGTTTAAGTACAACAAACTCCCTTCATCTGTCATCAGGGAAGCATCATCGGTAACCAAAGCGATGCCTTTCATAAATTGAATAAAGGCCGAAGTTGATCGTATTTCATCGCTTAGCAGTAAATCAGCCGCCCATATAGAGTCTAGCGGTATTCTTACTTGAGCTGGCTCTTGAGTAGTATCTACGGCCAGTGATCCTGCTGGAGTTGGGATATAATCAACTAGTTCACCAATTGGCATAAGGTCGAATGGCTTAGAAGACGTACTGTAGTACTTTTCAGAAAGCCCCAAAGTATCTGTTAGTTCATGTACTCGAAGTGTTACCGGGCTAAAACTTTCACCAGATTCTACATTTTTAGCATATACGCCATTCAGTGATACATCATAACGAAAAGCCAATACGGCACTATCTAATACTACTTCTTTTCCTGAGAAGTTGAGGTTTTCGGCTTCAGGAACTAACTGAGTAAAGAGGGTGGTTTTAACTTTTCCAAAAACAGGGTCTACATAAGCCCCTGCTAACATTGTAAGCTGCTCATCCGTAGGAACGCTGTCATTAGGTATGGTATAACTCCGAACTGTGAATGAGTCAACAGCAATACCTAGCTGCTCCTCTTCTGGAAAGACCTCTAGTCCTAGTTCTGTCTCCTTTTTACAATTGAATAGAAGAAGGGTTATTAGAAGCAAAAAGGGGTACTTGATAAAGCCCCCTTTTTTTATTGATGTGCTTTTACTCATTCGTTAATCCGCTAAAACCGATGATTCGGCTAATATTTTATCGTAAAATTCTGAATATTGATCAATGAAAGTCTCTTCAGATTCGTGAACGATAAACGGTTTATCTTGAGATTTAATGTGTTCTGCAACAGAATGCTCTTCTGCATCTGGACCAATGATTAACGCATCTGAATCGCGTATAGCCATTTTGTGCAAGTTATCATAGGTTGCATCTTTGATAGCACTTGTAACTTCATCAGCCATTCCGTCAAATGTGAGCTTGTCTTGCAAGTTAGCGGCCAAACTACCATTTGCTTCACCGTTATAAAGTGAGTACACTACCTTAGTATCAGAAAAGATCGGATCATCATTATACATGGTTCTCAGATACGTTGGTAGTAAGGCTGTCATCCAACCATGGCAGTGGATGATGTCTGGAGACCAGCCCAATTTTTTAACGGTTTCAAGAACACCGCGAACGAAGAATATAGAACGTTCGTCATTATCTTCAAATGCCTTCTCGTCATCGTCCTCTAACATAGCCTTGCGGTGAAAGTACTCTTCATTATCTATGAAGTAAACCTGCATACGAGCCGGTTGAATACTTGCCACCTTTATAATTAGTGGATGATCAAAATCGTTCACTACCAGGTTCATTCCCGACAAACGAATCACTTCATGCAATTGATGTCTGCGTTCATTAACGCAGCCATAGCGCGGCATGAATGTTCTGATTTCTTTTCCCCTCTCTTGAATCCCCTGTGGTAAATGTCGTGTCAATTTAGAAATTGTGCTACCCGGAATGTACGGGTTAATCTCTTGAGACACGAATAAAACTCTCGGCTTGCTCATGTGTTCCCTACGTTTATCAGAAAATGGCCACAAAAATAACATAAAAATGCGCGTGGTTCAAGTTTTCGAATAGCTTTGCTGCTTTGCTCCAACCTTATCATGGCATTCTTCAGACCTCTTTTGCATGAAAATCATTCATACTAACACGGCATTATCAGCCAAGGTTCAAGCATATAGAAATGCCAATAAGACCATAGGTTTTGTTCCAACCATGGGAGCATTGCACGATGGTCATCTATCATTGGTGAAGCGAGCCATGGCAGAGAACGATGTATGCGTTTGCTCTATTTTTGTGAACCCGACCCAGTTTAATAAATCTACAGATTTAGAAGATTACCCAAGACATGAGGAAGAAGACATTGCTAAGTTGAAAGAACTTGGGTGTGATTGTGTATTTCTTCCAAACGTAGATGAAATGTATCCTTCTGGAGCGTTGTCTGAGTCTTTTGACTTTGGCGACTTAACCGCTATTATGGAAGGGAAGGAGCGGCCAGGTCACTTCGAAGGTGTTGCTACCATTGTGAAGCGTCTATTTTTAGTGGCTCAGCCCCACAAGGCTTACTTTGGTGAAAAAGACTACCAACAATTGGCTATCATCAAAGCATTAGTGCTAAAAGAGCAGCTACAGATTAAAGTAATTGGGTGTAAGATAGTACGAGAAGAGAGCGGATTAGCAATGAGCTCTCGTAACGAACGCTTGTCTGAAAAGGCATTT